>NZ_JBEYZF010000002.1:0-533642 GCF_040645915.1 Nonomuraea sp. NPDC046570
CGGCTGTTCTCGTTGGATCGGATTCCGATCACAGGATCACATCGACCTGCTGCGAATCTGGCCTGGTCATCCAGCAAATGGCGGCTGCCGTACTAGCCTGCGGCTTTCACGGCGAATTTGAGTCGGCCTGATCGTTCATATAAGAAAAGTGCCCTTGAGCTGGGATGATCGGACTTGTCTAAGGCCCCGTCCACCCCGGATCAGAAGGCACTTTCCAAGTGAACTCTACCGCTTCTCGCCGCAAGATCTCTGTGTCTGCCGATGGCCGTGGACTGGTCTCACACGCCGGCGGCCTGCTGCTGGTGCAGACGCTGCGCGTCACCGGGCTGGACAAGGCCCTGTCGCAGCGGCTGGAGCGGTGGCGGCCCAGCCGCGCTATCCACGACCCCGCAAAGATCGTCACCGATCTGGCCCTCACCCTGGCACTGGGCGGGGACTGCCTGGCCGACATCGCCATGCTGCGCTCCCAATCCGAACTGTACGGCCCGGTAGCCTCCGACCCGACGGTCTCGCGCCTGATCGACCGGCTCGCCGCCGACCCGGCCCGCGCGCTGACGGCGATCCGCGCCGCCCGGGCCACCGCCCGCCAACGCGCCTGGCACCTGGCCGGGCCGCACGCCCCAGGAGCCGACGGCCAGCCGCTCATCGTGGACCTCGACGCCACCATCGTGATCTCCCACTCCGACAAGCAGCACGCGGCACCGACCTGGAAGAAAAGCTACGGATTCCACCCGATGACCGCCTTCGCCGACCACGGCCCCGGCAGCGGTGGAGAACCGCTGGCTTTGATGTTGCGGGCGGGCAACGCCGGGTCCAACACCGCCGCCGACCACATCGAGGCCACCCGGCTCGCCCTGGCCCAGCTACCCCGCGCCCAGCGGCGCAACGTGCTCATCCGCACCGACTCCGGCGGCGGCACCCGGGAGTTCCTCGCCTGGCTGACCCGCCCTGGACGATGGCTGAAGTACTCCATCGGCTTCACCATCACCGATGACATCGGCCAGGCGATCCTCAAACTCCCCGCCACCGCCTGGACCCCCGCCTACGACGCCGACCGCCAGGTACGGCCCGGCGCCTGGGTCGCCGAACTCACCGGCCTGCTGGAGCTGACCGGCTGGCCCAAGGGCATGCGGGTCATCGCCCGCAAGGAACGCCCACACCCCGGCGCCCAGCTGCGCTTCACCGACCTCGACGGACACCGCTTCACCTGCTTCGTCACCGGCACCCCCGGCGGCCAGCTCGCCGACCTCGAACTACGCCACCGCCGCCGCGCCCGCGCAGAAGACCGCATCCGCACCGCCAAGGACACCGGCCTGCGCAACCTGCCCCTGCACGACTTCACCCAGAACCAGATCTGGCTCGAGATCGTCACCCTGGCCTGCGAACTCACCGCCTGGATGCAGATGCTCGCCCTGCACGGCACCGACGCCCGCCGCTACGAACCCAAACGCCTACGACTCCGCCTGCTCACCGTCGCCGGCCGACTGGTGCACGGAGGCCGCCACCTGCATCTCCGCATCCCAACGCGATGGCCCTGGGCCAGCCAGATCATCACCGCCCTGGCACGCCTGCACGCGCTGCCAACACCACCCTGACCGTCACCAACCCGTCCCCACGAGCAGAAAGGGCACCCCGCGGGCCCGTGGAACCCCGCCCACCCGGCGCGACAGCCGGGCATCCACGCTGACCACAGCGAGGAAACGACCTCCAGCCGAACCCCTCAGCCGACCAGATCAAGATCGAGAAAGATCGAGGCTAGACAAGACCACTTCTATCAGGGGCTTTACGCTTTCCTGCCGCCCGAGGGCCAGGGGCGTCGAGGGTTGATGACGACTACGCACCGTTCCTGATCGTTACAGACAATGGCTCACTGTTACTTGATCCAGACGGACCTGTGGCAGTTCCGGAAGGGACCCTCGGTGATGCACATCTTGAAGACGTCGATGCGGAAGATGAGTGTGCTGTCGGTCCCGCACCCGGATCGGGGGCCGTTGCCGTCGGACACCTTGTAGGTGCCGAGTATGGAAGTGGCGTACTCGGCGTTGACGCTGGTGCCGTCGTCCTTCTCATCACACACAGTGATGTGCTTGCGATCGGCCGAGACGTGAACGCTTCCATCGACGGTCTCAAAGCTCCAGCCGGAGGCAGGCACGGCAGCCGCCGCCGGCGTGGCGAGCAGGGCCAGGACGGTACTTCCGAGCAGGGTAAGACGAACGATCATTGAGCTTCTCTTCCGTAGAGGAGATCAGAACGGCAGCCACTATGAAGGGCCCACCTCGACCGAAGCGGCTCTATCGGCACTTGGGCGGGCCTGCGATCAAGCAGGGAGCAGCCTGCCCGCCAGTCACATTCGCGCGACTCTTCTGATGGGCTTCGGATGGGTCTGTCTTTACCTACCGGGCCGGGCCGCGCATGAGTCGCCGGTCGCGAAACGGCGCACAGCGCCCCTCTGCCGCTCGCCCGCAGACCTGCCGGATGACAGAGGCGACAGAACGGGCAAGAAGGATGAAATAGGCCGCCGCCTCGGTCGCCAGCGACTTTGAGCGTGCTTGGACGAGCCGGGAGGAGAACCGGGTACGGACCGCCCGCCAGTCCCGTTGGCGGCACTCTTCCGATGGGCTTCTGGCGGGTCTGACTTTGCCTTCCGGGTTCGGGTGGCCCACAGCCGCCCGCATGCTAGGCCGCCGTCATGCCGAACCCGTGCCGAAGAGCACTTTCCGAGCACCGACTCGGCCATCTTCGCCTCTCAGAAGAGAGTCGAAAATCGAGAAAGCCCAGGTCGGAAGGGATATGAGGTGGTAGGGCGCCCGGGGCTCGAACCCGGAACCTACGGATTAAAAGTCCGGAGCTCTGTTTTCGCATGCCGGAGAATGTCGTGTGCTGTTGCGCGGGTTCAGAAAGTGTTAGCGCAGGTATCTTGAATTCGGGCATTCACGCATAGAACGATCGCGGCGATTTGTCCATGAATGTCATGGATTCGAAATCGCGTGTGGCCGTTGGTTGCTCGGGCTGCTGGGAGCGGATTCCGATGTCGGTTTGACCAAAGGCTGACCTATCGCGCTGTCCTAACTAGGCCCTTCGGGTCGGTATTTAGATAAGTGACAGGGATGAGTTCGCCCGCCAGATCGGGACGCAGGATGGTGACCGTACATTCCAGCCGCTTCGCCGAACCTTCATGCTTTCTGCCGTCGCGACGGCGGGGAAGCCGTCATGCATTCAGCGGATGGCCATCTGCGTGAGGCCGGCCTCCTTCCGTGAAGCCATGACGACGGTGCGCCCGGGCGGAGCCTGGGCGTGGCCCGGGGATGTGACCAGCGGATATTGCTTGACGCGGGCGGTGAAGGTGGGTGTCGATATCACCGCCCCGGCCAGCCGGTGGCCGCGTGGGTGTTCCGCTACGGGCCGCCCACAGGCGTGTGCGGCCCGACAGGGGTGCCGTCAGGCCATGGGCACGGCAACCCATCTGTGGGCCGCCTGGCGGCTGACCGCGCCCCTACGCGCTGGGCCGGTAGGCCGCCGGTCGGGTCGTGCATGGGCGTATTGCATGGACGGTGCCGTGCCCAGCCGGTCGTGGGGTGCGTGTCGTCGAGCAGCGACGACGCGGCAGCAGCCAACGAGGAAAGGCGAGAGAGCGCAGATGAACGGAACCACCTTCAAGACGTGTTCTTGCCGGGACGAGGCGACCGGCAGGAAACTGGGCAAGGCCTGTCCGAAGCTGCGCCGCCCGGGTGGCGGCGGGGAGTGGTGGAGCAGTACCCATGGCCGGTGGGCCTACCAGCTGGAGCTGCCCGCGCACGCGGACGGGCGGCGGCGTAACCCGCTGCGCCGTCGGGGCTTTGCCACGCTGGAGGAGGTCGAGGCGGAGCTGGAGCACGCCCGCGCGCTGCTGGCGCTGGATGAGGATCCGCACGTCCAGCGGAAGGTCACCGAGCTGATGCTGTCCACGCTCAAGGACACCAAGGCGCTGCCGCCGGTGGAAGAGGTGCGGCGCAAGGTCCGCACTCGCCAGGACCTCAACCCGACCGTCACGGTCGCCGAATGGATGCAAGAGTTTCTGCGCCGTAAGCGGAAGATCGATGCCACCACGCGCCGCTCGTACGAGGCGCACATCCGCCTGTACTTCACCCCGTATCTGGGCGACATCCGGATGGACCGGCTTCGGGTGTCTGATGTGGCGGGGATGTTCGATGCGATCGAGGAGTTCAACGACGTCATCACCTCCGCCCGCGCCAGCGGCGACTCGGAGCAGCGGGCGAAGGTGCGGTACCGGCGGCCGGTCGGCCCGGCCACCATGCACCGCATCCGCGCCACCCTCCGCCACGCGCTGAACATCGCGATCAAGCAGGACCGGCTGATCGACTTCAACCCGGCCGCGGTCGTCGAACTCCCGGACGCCGAACGCCCCAAGGCGCTGGTATGGACCGACGAGCGGGTCGCCGACTGGAACCGCGAACTGCACGAGCGGCTGGCCGCCGAGCAGCAGCGGCGCGGGGCCCGCCTCAGCCGCGCCAGCATGATCAACGTGTATGCGTCCACGCCGCGGCCGTCGCCGGTGATGGTCTGGACGCCCGCGCACACGTTCGCCTTCCTCGCCCGGGCGGCCGCCCACCGGCTGTTCGCGCTGTATCGGCTGATCGCTCTGCGCGGGCTGCGCCGGGGTGAGGCGGTCGGGCTGCGCTGGAAGGACGTCGACCTGGTCGCCGGGACGGCCGGGGTGCATTGGCAGATCACCCAGCTGGGCTGGGAGCCGGTGCAGGGCAGGCCGAAGACCGAGGCCAGCGACCGCACCATCGCCCTGGACGCCGATACCGTCACCGCCCTGCGCGCGCACCGCAAGCGGCAGGCCGCCGAGCGGCTGGCCGCGGGCGGGGCCTGGACGGAGAGCGGGTTCGCCTTCACCGATGAGATCGGCCGGCCGCTGCAGCCGCAGCAGGTCAGCGACCAGTTCTACCTGCTGGCCTTCGAGGTGGGGTTGCCGCCGGTGCGGCTCCACGACCTCCGCCACGGGGCCGCCTCGCTGATGCTGGCCGCCGGCGTCGATCTGAAGATCGTGCAGGAGACCCTCGGCCACGTGTCGTCCACCTTCACCCGCGACACCTACACCAGCGTCTACCCCGAGGTCGCCCGCGCCGCCGCCGAATCCACCGCCGCCCTTGTCAACACCGCAGCCGGGGGTGCCCGGACAGCTCGGCTGATCACCCTGCCGACCCAAACCGGGGAGAGCACCACCTGACCCACCGAACCCAGGCAGGCCCGCCGATCCTTCGGCGGGCCTGCGTCTTTGCCCTGGGCGGCTATCGCACAGGTAGCCTCAGCCGATCGATTCCTAGCCTGCGCTGTGAACGGCCGAGCGGATCGCCGCGAGAGGCAGCGGATCTTTTGTCTGCTGGTCACGAACGGCCTGGTGGGCAAGACGAGCCGACTTGGGCAAGGCTTGACCGCGCATTAGAGCACCGCTGACCGGCGACGCTGAGCAGGCCTGCTTGCTTGATCTTCTGATGGATGTCTCTGGGATCTGAGCTGACGGTGGCCGCTTAAATGATCTACCGCGATACGCGATCCGTACACAAGAGCAACCACCGAGCAACCAACCATGATCAACAACGAGATCGAAGGCTGGCGAGAACTGAGAAACCCCAGGTCGAACGCGGTGTTGGAGAGTAGGGCGGGTGGGACTTGAACCCACGACCCACGGATTATGAGTCCGATGCTCTGACCGGCTGAGCTACCGCCCCTTGCAAATCTGCAGTCTCCCACATCTGTGAACCCTTGCCAGCATAGATCGGAAGCCTCGCTGGTGGGTTCTCTCAGCGCGTACGGTCTGTCTCATGGTGGTGAAGCTGATCTACGAGGCGCACTCGATCACGACCGACAACGAGGCGGGCATCGCCACCGGTTGGCTGCCGGGGGAGTTGTCGGCCGCGGGGCTGGTGGAGGCGGCGAAGTTGGGTGTGCGGCGGCGGGAGGTGGAGGTCGTCTACTCGTCGGATCTGCGGCGGGCCGCGCAGACGGTGGAGGTGGCGTTTCCGGGGCGGGAGGTGGTGTGGGACCGGAGGCTGCGGGAGTGTGACTACGGGGTGTACAACGGCAGGCCGGTGGCGGAGTTGGTGCCGTTGCGGCGGGAGTACATCGAGGTGCCGTGGCCGGGGGGCGGGCAGAGCTACCGGCAGGTTGTGGTGGAGACGGCGGCGTTTCTGCGGGATGTGCGGGCGAGGCACCAGGGGGCGACGGTGCTGGTGGTGGCGCATTCGGCCAACCGGTGGGCTCTGCAGTGCCTGTTGGAGGGCAGGGTGCTGGAGGAGTTGATGGATGCTCCCTTCAACTGGCAGCCGGGCTGGGAGTACGACATATAAGGTTTCGCCCTATATTGCGGCTGGTCTTATGGGGGACGGCCTTCGTCTGGACTGTGGTCCTCTACCTCCTCAGCCGCACCACCGCGCGCACGGCCAGCCTGGTCAAGGAGCACGGCAAGGAGGGGATGTTGCCCACACCGAAGGCTTCGCGTTCATGGTCGAGGCATCCTGCCCCGGGTTCATGCCGTACGTCGATCTCACCCTGGCGGCGCCCGCCCCAGTGCTCGCCCCGGTGCCCGCCCCGGTGTACGTCGTGGCCGAATGCGTTGCTCATGCGCAGGGGGCTGCCGCGCTGAGGGAGGGCGGCGGGGTGGCCGGCGGCGCTCGGGGTGAGCTGGACGACCTGGCGCTCGCCCGCTGAGCGTGCAGCCGGCCGTCCTGTTCGCCAGCGGCCTCGCCGCCGGGCTGCTTGCGGGGACCGCGTCGTGCACGGCCATGCAGGGCGGCCTGCTGGCGGGTCCGGCGGGCGCTCCACCGCGGGCGCTCACGGCGGTGGACCTGGCGGCGGATCAGGCCTGCGAGTCGGCCTGGACGCCGTTCTTCGGCGGGAACGCCCTCCGGAGCGTCCTGGACCTCGTCCCCGGGCTGCTTATCCTCGTCGCGGTGCTGGTACGGCATCCCTCCCCGCATACTTTGGTCTTCCGTACGGCTGACGCCGCCCTCCTGATGCTCGCCCTGCACACCGGCGACACGGCGGCCGGAAAGGTGACCAGGTTCCCCGACGAGGGGTATCCGCCCGTCGAGCAGGACCGCCAGGCCGCCTTCCTCTGCGCCGCCCGCGTCACGTTGTCCTCCTCGCGGTCCGCAGACCTGCCGGACACCGCGCTGACGGCCTTCGGCAGGAGGCTGTGCGCGATGAGCGTGCGCGGCAACGAGAGGACGATGGACCGGGTCCTGGCCGAGACCGGCATGCCGTACCTGACGGACGAGACGTTGGGGCTGCTCTGTCCTGAGGTGGCCGCGCGGCACCTGGCCGAGGACGAGCGGTGGAGGGCCGAGGAGGCCGTGTTCGTCGCCAACGCCAAGGCCCGCTGCGCGAAGCATCCCCCGCACCGGCCCGCGGATCAGGCCGGTGGTGCCCGGCCAGAACATCACCAGAACCAACCTAACGAAGTACTAACTAACGGCTCCGCGCGCATGTGCACGCGAGGCGCCCAGCGCCGCCTCGCGTGCACATGCGCGGACGCGAGGCGGCGCTGGGCGCCGACGGCGAAGCCCGCCGGCCAGCCGTGTACCTAACCTCTCAGGGCAGTACAGCTAGGGCCGGGAGGGGGCGGCGCTCAGGGCGCGGTCGTCGTCTCTGCCGAGTAGCAGGGTGCCCAGCCACATGAGGGAGATGCCGGCCGCCACCAGCGGCGAGTTCCTGCCGACGGCCAGTGTGGCCACGGCCAGCACCACCCCGCCGACCCCGACCACGGCCGCGCTCAGCGGGGCGGCCCGCCCCCGCACCGCCATGATCACGGCCAGGGCGAGCAGCGCGGGCAGGAACAACTGCGCGCCCACGGCCGCGACCTCCACCCCCGGATACCCCTGAACCCGGTCGAACAGCGCGTGCATCGCCTGTCCGTCCGCCGAGGTGAGACCGGCGACCAGATCGATGCCCAGCTGGGTGAGGTTCGCGGCGACGCTCAGCAGCGCGAGCCCGGCCGCCACACCGGCGGCGACACCGGTCTTGCCGCCCCGGCCCGTCCGCCGCCACAGTTCGACGACCAGGACGCCGAACATCAGGAAGGCCAGCAGCCACACGGCGTGCGCCGCGGTCCACCACGGGCCCGGCACGGCGTCGCCGCCGATGGGCCGCATGAGCAGCCAGCCGCCGAGGAAGGCGGCGGGGGCCGCGGTATAGGAGAGCGCGGCGAGGCGCGAGGGCGGGTTCATGGCCCCACCTTGCCCCGAAGCGCCACCCGGCTTCATCGGTGATCGCCCCTGAGGAAACCCCGGGATGCGAGGGTCAGGGGGTCAGGGCAAAGGCCTTGGCGATCAGCTCGTAGGAGCGGATGCGGTTGGCGCCGCCGTACACGCCGGTGGTGATCATCAGTTCGTCGGCCTGGGTGCGGTCGCGCAGGGCGGTCAGGCCGGCGCGGACGGCGGGGCCGTCGCCGATCACCACGTTGGAGAGCCAGTCCTCGACGAACGCGCTCTCGTAGCCGGAGTAGGGGTGGTTCTCGGCCTCCTCCGGGGAGGGCACGGGGCCGGGCCGGCCGCTGCGCAGCCGGAGCATGGCGAGGGCGAGCGTCCTGGCCAGGCGCAGCGCCTCGGCGCCGGTGTCGGCGGCGACGGCGCTGACGCCGATCATGGCGTACGGCTTGTCCAGCCACGGCGAGGGCCGGAACGTGGTGCGGTACAGCTCCAGGGCGGGCTCGGTGTGGGCGGCGCTGAAGTGGTGCGCGAACGCGAACGGCAGCCCGAGCAGAGCGGCGAGCTGGGCGCTGAACCCGCTGGACCCGAGCAGCCACACCGGCGGGCGGTCGGCGCCGCGCGGAATGGCCTGGATGCGGGCGTACGGGTGGTCGTCGGGGAAGGAGCCGTCCATGAAGCGGGTCAGGTCGGCGACCTCCTCGGGGAAGGCGTCGGCGTCGCCGCGGCGCAGCGCGCGGGCGGTCGCCTGGTCGGTGCCGGGGGCGCGGCCGAGGCCCAGGTCGATGCGGCCGGGGTGGAGCGCGTGCAGGGTGCCGAACTGCTCGGCGACGATCAGCGGGGCGTGGTTGGGCAGCATCACCCCGCCGGAGCCGACCCTGATCGTCCGTGAGGAGGCGGCCAGGTGGGCGATCAGGACGGCGGGGGAGGAACTGGCGACGCTCGGCATGCCGTGGTGCTCGGCGACCCAGTAGCGGTGGTAGCCCCACGCCTCGGCCCGCCGTACCAGCTCGGTGCTGGTGTTCAGCGCCTGGGTGGGCGTGTCGCCCGCGCTGACGGTGGCCAGGTCGAGCACGGACAGGGGGACTTCGGCCTCGCCACGGGCGAGGCCACGGATCTCGTCGCTCACCCAGGCGACAACCGGCTGGTCGCGGGCGATATTCCGGGTACGGCGAAGCGCCGCCGCCCGCGGGGACGGCGGCGCCGTGCCGCGCTACGGGCGGGTCACCCCGAGGGTGTAGGTGCCCGAGCCGCTGTAGGCGTGCACGCGGTAGCGGTAGAAGCCCGCGGTGCCGCTGTAGCTGAGCGTCTCGTCCGCGTTGGGGCTGTCGCCCTTGGCGACGACCGCCCAGGAGGAGCCGTTCCACTTCTGCAGGTACAGGTCGTAGTCGGCGCCGTTCGGCCCGTCGAGGCAGCCGGAGTGGGTGCCGGAGGCGGTCGACTGGTAGTAGGAGTTGTTCGGCTGGTACTGGCTCTGGTTCGAGGTCAGCGAGCCGCTGTAGGTCTCGGCGGAGTTGTCGCACCCGGTGGGCGGCGGGCCGCCGCTGGTGACCAGGGTGAGGCCGTAGGCGGAGAGGATCTCGTTGACCGGCTGGAAGTAGGTCGTGCCACCGGAGGAGCAGGTGCCCGACCCGCCCGAGGTGACGCCCTGCGCCTGGCTGCCGGAGATGAACGAGCCGCCGGAGTCGCCGGGCTCGGCGCACACGTTGGTCCTGGTGACCTCGTAGATCGTGCCCTGGGAGTAGGTGACGCTGGTGTTGAGCTGCTGGATCGTGCCGCAGTGCCACTGGGTGGTGGACCCGGAGCGGCAGACGGCCGAGCCGACCGTGGCGACGGTCGAGCCGCCGACCGGGATGATGCCGGCGCTGTAGCCGTTCACCACGCCCACCGGCGTCCACTGGGAGTTGACCTCGACCCAGGCGTAGTCGTTGCCGGGGAACGACGAGCCGCGGAAGACGCCCTGGGCGACCTGGTTGTGGCCGCGGGTGGTCTGGCCGACGGTGCCGCAGTGCCCGGCGGTGACGAAGCCGCCGGGGGTGCCGGCCTTGGTGACGGAGAAGCCGACCGAGCAGCGGCTGCCGCTGCCGATGTAGTAGGCGTCGCCGCCGCGCACGTCGTACAGCGCGACCGGCTGCTCGGCCGACTGCTCGACCCTGACGGCCGTCCTGTCCACGCCGCTGGCCGCCACCCACGCCTCGGCGTCGGCGGGCGCGGAGGACAGCACCACGACGCTGTTGGTGACGACGTCGACGTACCAGACGGGGGCGGTCTTCGGCGCGCTCGCCGACGCCTTGTCCAGCGCCTCCTTGGTGGCCGAGAGGCTGCTGAGCGAATGCTTGACGACCTTGGCCTGGGCGCCCGCCGCGGCGATGCCCGCGGTGTCGGCGCTGTCGACGGTGGCGACGACCAGGGCGCTCTCGGGTCCGGTCACCCAGGCGCCGGCGAAGTCCGCGCCGAGCCGCTTGCCGAGCGCCGGGGCGGTACGGCCGGCCCGCTGCTCGCTGACCAGGCGGTTGAGCACCTGCTCCTTGGTGAGGCCGAGGTCGCGCTGGATCGCCTCGACCATGCCGGGGGGCGGCTTGACCGACGAGGTGGCGGTGGTGGTCTGGGCGACGGCGGGAGCGGCCGTCAGTGCTAACGCGCCGGCCGCGAGCACGGCCAGCGCTCGGCTGCGAAGCATGGGGTCTCCTCGTTGCTGGGGGTGCCGTCACCGTAATGGCACTCCCAGTGATTGGGGAGCTATCACTTTCCCCCTATCGCGGTGTTATGGGGCGGTGCCGAAGCTGGCGTTGCGTGCCAGCCAGTCGCGGTAGACGGGGCTGCGCCGTACCGCGTCCGCGTGGGCGTCCTTGGCGCACGCCGCCACCCAGGGGGCGGCGGGCGCGCTGGGGTGGCGGCCGAGGAGCTGGCGCCAGCGCAGCGGCGCGCCGGTGAGCGGCACCATCACCAGGCCGTCGGCGCCCTGGTGGGTGGCCTGGCACAGCACCACCGCGCGGCCCACCCTGGCCAGGTGGGTGCAGGTGGCCACGTCGGTCTCGTACATGGTCCTGGGGGTGAAGCCGGCGCGGGCGCAGGCGGCGGCGAAGCAGTCGGCGAAGCAGCCGTCGCCCGGCGTCACCGCCCACTGCTCGTCGGCCAGCTCGGCCAGGTCCAGTTCCTTCTCCGCGGCCAGCGGATGCTCCTGGCCGAGCAGCACGAAGACGGGGTCGGCGCTCACCGTGACCCAGTCGATCGTGTCCACCACGGGCCCGCCGTCGCCGCAGGCGCCGACCAGCACGTAGTCGAGCCTGCCGTGCGCGGCCATGGTGGCCAGCTCGGTGGCCGACCAGGAGGTGAAGGTGGTGACCGGCCGGTCGGTGGCCAGCCGGTCGACCAGGCCGCCGAGGATGGGGCCGTTGGTGGCGCCGATGCGGAAGCCGGAGGCGTGGGTGTTGGCGAACCGCCTCGCCTCGGCCTGGAGTTCCTGGGCGGCGGGAAGCAGCACCCTGGCTCGGGAGAGCACCAGCTCGCCGAGCGGGGTGGGGCGTGCGCCGGTGCGGTCGCGTTCGAAGAGCGTGCCGCCGAGCACGCGCTCGATGCGCTTGAGTTGGGCGGTCAGCGCGGGCTGCGCGACTCCCAGCCTGGTGGCGGCCTTGGTGACACTGCCAGACTCCGCGACCGCCCGGACGATCTTGAGGTGCCGGAGCTCGAGGTCCATACCCGGAAGGTAGGACCACGCTGCTGTCCCGGCAATGGCCATAAGTCAGGAAATCTGACATAAATAGTCGGGACCGTTCCACCGTAGCTGGGTAGAGGCTGTACATGACGATGGGAATCGATCCGAAGGCATTGCCGGAAGAGGACCTGCTGCGCGAGCTGCGGCATCTGCACGCCACGCGGACCGAGGCGCTCATGCACGGTCCCGACGAAGCCCTGGCCACGCACACCTCACGCACCAACGAGCTGGAGTCGGAGTACCTGCGCCGCCACCCCGAACGCGACATCGACCCGGGGCGGCTGCGGGAGGGCGCGCGGATGCGCTGACGGGGATCACGAAGGCCGGGGGCGAGGAGTGCCGAGTGCCTTGAGCTGCTCCGCCACAGGCGGCGCCTCCGGCCGGTTGTCGACCAGCTCGTCCACCCTGATCGCCCTCAGATAGCCGTCGAAGCCGGCCGGCTTGCCTCCCTTTCTACCGCGCCGGTACGCGGATCCGCGTACACCGGAGCCGCTCGCCCGCGGATGGCAGGGCGCGCGAACCCGGCCAGACTCGCCGCATGCTGACCGTGCTCGTCCGCGCCTTCCGCGTGCCGGAACTCCGTAGGAAACTGCTGTTCACGCTGGGCGTCATCGCGCTGTTCCGGCTCGGCCAGATCCTGCCGTCGCCGGGGGTGGACGTCGAGGGGGTACGGCGCTGCCTGGCCGGGGCCAGTGGCGGGCTGGTCGACATGGTGCAGCTGTTCAGCGGGGGAGCGATGCTGAAGCTGTCGGTGTTCGCGCTGGGGGTCATGCCGTACATCACCGCCAGCATCGTGATCCAGCTGCTGGCCGTGGTCGTCCCACGGCTGGAGTCGCTCAGGAAGGAAGGGCAGGCCGGGCAGACCAGGATCACGCAGTACACCCGGTACCTGACCATCGGCCTGGCCGTCATCAACGCCACCGCCGTCGTGTCGCTGGCCCGCACCGGGCAGATCTTCCCGGGCTGCGCCGAACGGCTGCTGCGCGACGACAGCCTGCTGACCGTCCTGGTCCTGGTGCTCACCCTGGTGGCCGGCACCGCCGTCGTCATGTGGCTGGGCGAGCTCGTCACCGACAAGGGCATCGGGAACGGCATGTCCATCCTGATCTTCACCCAGGTGGTGGCGGTGTTCCCGTCCTACCTGTCCAACATCTTCGTGCTGTCGCCGTTCGCGCTGGCCGTCATGCTGTTCGCCGGGGTCTTCCTGGTCGCGGCCGTGGTGTTCATGGAGCAGGCGCAGCGGCGGGTGCCCGTGCAGTACGCCAAGCGCATGGTCGGCAGGCGCATGTACGGCGGGACCGCCACCTACCTGCCGCTCAAGGTCAACCAGGCGGGCATCATCCCGGTCATCTTCACCTCCTCGCTGCTGTACCTGCCGCAACTGGCCACCTCCCTGACGGGCGGCACCGGGCCGGTCGCGTCCTGGATCGCCACCTACCTGGTCAGCGGCGACCATCCCGTCTACATGGCGACGTACTTTCTGTTGATCGTCGGGTTCACCTACTTCTACGTGTCGATCACCTTCAATCCCGACGAGGTGGCCGACAACATGAAGCGGTACGGCGGGTTCGTGCCGGGGATCCGGCCGGGGCGGCCCACCGCCGGGTACCTGCGCTACATCCTGTCCCGGCTCACCGCCCCCGGCGCCTTCTACCTGGGCGTGCTCTCGCTGATCCCGACCATCGTGTTCGTCCTCCTGCGCGACCCGTCCAGCCTGCAGAACTTCCCGTTCGGCGGGGCGACCGTCCTGATCATGGTCGGGGTGGGCCTGGACACGGTCAAGCAGATCGAGTCCCAGCTCCAGCAGCGCAACTACGAAGGCTTCCTGCGGAAGTAGGCGCTACGGGACGGTCAGGCCCGCGCGGACCGCGAAGACGACGAGCTGGGCCCGGTCGCGGGCGTGCAGCTTGACCATCGCCCGGCTCACATGCGTGCGCACCGTCTCCGGGCTGATCACCAGCTCCCGGGCGATCTCGGCGTTCGAGCGGCCCGTCGCCACCCAGGAGACCATCTCCCGCTCGCGCGGCGTCAGCGTGTCGAGCCCCGCCACCGGTGTCAGATCGTGGCCGCCGAACCTGCCGATGACCTTCTTGGTGATCGACGGCGACAGCAGCGCCTCGCCCGCGGCGACCACCCTGATCGCGTTGACCAGCTCGTCCGGGGCGCTGTCCTTGAGCACGAAACCGCTGGCTCCCGCCTGGAGCGCGGCGAAGACGTACTCGTCGACCGCGAACGTGGTCACCACCACCACCCGGGCCCCGCGCAGCTCCGGATCGGCGGCGATCGCCCGCAGGGTCTCGACGCCGTCCATGCCCGGCATCCGGATGTCGAGCAGCAGCACGTCGGGCTTGGCGGACCGGACGAGCGCCAGCGCGCCCAGCCCGTCGCCCGCCTCCCCGGCGAACTCCAGATCCCCTTCACGCTCGATGAGCGCCCGCAGGCCCATGCGGACGACGGCCTGGTCGTCGGCGATCGCGACCCGTACCCGGGCGCTCACGCGCAGCCTCGCGGGAACCGGGCCCTGACCTCGAACCCGCCCTCCTCGCGGGGGCCCGCGTGGAAGTCGCCGCCCGCCGCCACCACCCTGGCTCGCATCCCCACCAGCCCCCGCCCCGAACCGGCCCGCTGAGGCCCGTCGCCCTCCTGGCTCCACGCGCCGCCCGCGGCCCGGCCGCTGTCGGCGACCTCCAGCACGAACTCGCACGGATCGTTGGCCACCCTGACCAGGGCCCGCGTCGCACCCGCGTGCCGCAGGACGTTCGTCAGCGACTCGCGCACCACCCGGTACACGGTGCCCCGCAGGTGCGCGGGCACGCGCGGCACCGCGGGCTCCAGGTCGACCCGCAGCCCGGCGGCCCGAATCCCGTCGATGAGCCGGGGAAGGTCCTCCTCGCCGGTTCGTGTGGGATGCGCGGTGTCCACGGCAGCCCCGTCGAAGGTCGCGCGGGCCGGGTCCATGGCGTCGAGGGCGGTGCGCAGGTGGGCCAGGGCCTGGGTGCTCGTGTCGCGGATCGCCTGAAGCGACTCGCGGGCCTGGGCGGGGTTCTCCTCCAGCATCAGCAGGGCGATACCCGCCTGCATGGCGATGGCCGCCAGTCCATGCCCCGCCGCGTCGTGCACCTCACCGGCGATCCTGGCCCGCTCCCGCGCGATGAACTCCACCGTCGCGTGCCCACCGGCATCCCCGTCCGAGTCCGTGACTCCGGCGACCGTCGTGGAGGGCGGAGCGCCGAGAACCGCCAGCGTCGCGGCGGGAAGGGAGGTGGCCGGAGCGGGGAGGAGGGAGGGAGTGAGGGGCTTGGCGGGGAGGTCGTGGGGCGGGGCGGTGGCGGTGCGGGACTGGGCCAGGCCGTGGAGGGACCAGGGGACCGCGAGCCAGCCGGCCCACACCAGGATGAAGACCACCGGCAGGTCGCTCAGGCGGTCCCACAGGCGGCGGATCGGGTGGGGCGGCGGATCGGTCACAGTAGATCGATTCTAGCCAGTTTCCCCTTCAGTCGTTCGCCTCCGGAAGCGGCCGGAGGGTCAGCGGACGGACCGGTCGACCGCGCCGGGGGACAGGACGTGCTCGATCACCATCACCGCCGCGCCGATCACTCCCGCGCGGTCGCCCAGCTCGCTGGTGCGGATGCCGAGGTGCTGGGTGGCCAGCGGCAGCGACCGGCTGTAGATCACCTCGCGTACTCCGGCCAGCACATGCTCGCCCGCCTCCGCGATGTCGCCGCCGATCACGATCACGGCCGGGTTGAAGAAGTTCACGATGGAGGCCAGCACGTCGCCGACCTCCCGCCCGGCCTGCCTGATCAGTTGTACGGCCTGCGTGTTGCCCGACCTGACCAGGTTCACCACGTCGCGGCTGTTCTCGGCGGGCACCCCGGTCTCGGTGAGCCTGGCCGCGACCGCGCCGCCGCCGGCCACGGCCTCCAGGCAGCCGGTGTTGCCGCAGCGGCAGACCACGTCGGCGGCCGACGACACGCGGACGTGCCCGATGTCACCCGCCGCGCCCTGCGCGCCCCGGTGCAGCCGCCGGTCGGAGATGATGCCGCAGCCGATCCCGGTGCCGATCTTGACGAACACCAGTTGGTCGGCCTCCGGCCTGGCCGCCCAGTGCTCGCCCAGCGCCATGATGTTCACGTCGTTGTCGACCAGCACGGTCGCGCCGAGCCGTTCGCCCAGCCAGTCGGGGACGGGGAAGCCGTCCCAGCCCGGCATTATCGGCGGGTTGATCGGCCGCCCGGACGCGTGCTCGACCGGGCCCGGCAGTCCGACGCCGACGCCGCAGACCTGGTCCAGGCCGTGTCCCGTCTCGGCGAGCAGGTCGGTGAACGTCTCGACCAGCCATTCGAGCGTCGGCACCGGGCCCCGCTCTATCGGCAGGTCGGCGGTGCGCTCGGCGAGGACGGTGGTGCCGAGGTCGATCACCGCGACCCTGGCGTGGGTGGCGCCGAGGTCGGCGGACAGGACGACGCGGGCGGCGTGGTTGAACGCGAACGCCACGGCCGGGCGCCCGCCCGAGGAGATGGCGTCGTCGGCGGGGACGATCCAGCGGTGGTTCAGCAGGAGGTCAAGGCGTTGCGACACGGTGGACCTGGCGAGGCCGGTGAGCTGGACCAGCTCGGCCCTGGTCCGCGCCTGCCCGTCGCGCAGGATCGCCAGCAGCGCCCCGGCTCCGGCGACGGGCCCGCTCTGTTCACTCAGCACCCCACTGGTCCTTCCCCGCCGGCCACCACAAAGTGCGATATGTCGGATTGAATCACACTTCTGTCTGACGACCGGCATAACGACTGCGTGTGATCCCTGCGAAAGGTACTCCCATTCGCGGGGAATCGCTCGCGGACCGGCCATTCGAGCGGCGGGGGTGAGGTGGGGAAACGCGCCCGGGGTCAGGCGTTGGTCAGCCAGCGCAGGGGGTTCGTGTGGGTGATCGAGCGGATCGTCTCCTCCGGGGTCCCCGCCTCCCGCAGCCGGGGCAGCAGGGTCCTGAACAGGTGCGAGTAGCCCGCTCCGTCGTACCGCTGCAGGTGGGCCACCCGGGAGATCCCGGTGCTGAGCAGCAACCGGTCCGCGTGACCTTCCTCGATCAGCCCGAGCGCCACGCGCGCCGCCGAGGAGGCCCCGAGTCCCAGCGACCCGAGGCTCACGTACGCCCCGGCCTCGGCGATCTTCCTGGCCATCGCGAGCTCCGCGCACCCGACGCTGACCCGCGAGGCGGGCAGTCCCTCGCCGAGCAGGATCTCCAGCAGGCCGAGCCCGTCCTGGCCGTACGTGGCGACCGGGAGGCGCGACGACACCGAGGCGCGGGCGGCCACGACGAGGCAGCGCTCCTCGGCGGGTGTGGGCTCGGCGCCCCAGGCGCCCACCTCGCCGATGACGCCGGGCAGGACGCCGGTCCCGTCCAGCCCGGAGGTGATCTCCTCCATGAGCGTCCGGTACAGCGAGTCCACGTCGCCGTCGCCGACGTGCGTGAACGGCTCGGCGAACAGCCCGGTCGAGGCGACGACGGGAACGCGGCTGCCGGCGGCGATGCGGGCCAGGGAGGCGGCGTCGCGGCCCATCCCCAGGCAGGTGAGGTCGATGACCAGGCCGAGGTCGTCACTCTGGCGCATTTCGCGCAGCTCGGCGGAGACGCTGGTCTCCTCGTCGAGCCACCGGTACGGGTCGGAGTCGATGCCGACCGCCCAGCGCATGTCGGTGCGCAGGTGCTCGTGCGGGAGAACGGCACCGGCCAGCGCGTCGACGCGGACGTGACCGGTGACAGTACGAATCAGGACCTCGGGCATGGACGACATTAACCGGATTTACTGGCAAAAGGCCACTTCAAGCGGGAAGTTTTACTTTATCCCGGCAGAGTGTCAGTCAAATGGCCGATTCCCCGCTCCGCGCCCGGTCCTATCCTGGGAGGATGCCCATTCAGAACTCCGAGACCGGGGACGCCGACCAGCTCAAGGACGAGGCTGCGCGGCGTTCCGGCATTCACGGCTGGCTCGACGGCGTCCGCTCCACCCGCTCCGGCGCCCTCACACTGAAGATCGTCATCGGCGTGATCGGCGCCGTGATGGTCATCGGCGGCCTCATCATGGTGCCGTTCCCCGGCCCCGGATGGCTGGTCGTGTTCGCCGGTCTCGCGGTGCTCGCGACGGAGTTCCACTGGGCGCACAAGGTGCTGGAGTTCGGCAAGAGCGTCCTCCACCGGTGGACAGAGTGGTACAAACGCCAGGGCTGGACGATCCGCATCATCGTGCTCCTGGTGACCCTCGCCGCCGCCGGCGCGATCATCTACGCGGTGACGAAGCTGACCCTGGGCATCGACATCGTCGTCGAGACCATGAAGCTGCTCCACCTGTCCTGAGTCAGAGGTAGAGGCCGGTCCCGTGATCGGTCTCGGGCGTGGCCACCGCGTGCAGGTCGCGCTCCCGCATCACCAGGTAGACCTTGGCGTGCAGCTCCACCTCGTACTGGTCCTCGGGGTTGAGCAGCACCTTGTCGCCGACCTTGACCGCGCGCACGTTCGCCCCGACGCCGCACACCTCGCCCCAGGCGAGCCGGTTGGCCAGCTTGACCGTCGCCGGAATGACGATCCCCGAGCCGCTGCGCCGCTCCTCGGCCTCCACCTCAAGGCGGATCATCACGCGGTCGTGCAGCATCTGGATCTCGAACTTCGGGTCTACCACACGGGAAGTTTACGCACACCACGCCCGTGGTCATCCTCGGCATCCGCAATCCCCGGCCGGACGGCCCCCACGTCGGCTATAACTTTCCCACACCCCTCCATCACCTGGCGGAACGCCTGTGAGCAGAAAAGGGGTCCCTGTGGACGTGCCCGCGCGGTTCATCCCGGTCTTCTTCCATCCCGAGACCCGCCCCGAATCGTGGCGGCGGCTCCTGGCGGCCCCACCCAGGATGGCCGCCGTCGCCCCGGACGGCCCCGCGTTCCAGCGGGCCGTCGGCGCGCTGCAGGCCGCGGGCACCGAGGTGCTCGGCCACGTCGACACCGACTTCGGCCTGCGCCCGATCGCCGACGTCCGCGCCGACCTGCGCAGACTCAGGAACGGGTACGGCCTGCGCGGCGTCTTCCTCGACCAGGCCGCCGCCTGCGCCGACCGGCTCGACCACTACCGGGAGATCGTCGACGGCGTCCGGGGCACGATCGTCCTCAACCCCGGCGTCTACCCCGATCCGGGCTACGCGGCCCTGGCCGATGTGCTGGTGACCTTCGACGGCCCGCTCCCGGCGTACCGGGCGATGCGCGAACCGGCCTGGGCGCGCTCGCTGGCCAGGGGCCGGTTCTGCCACCTGGTGCACGAGGTGCCAGGTCAGGCGGCCGACGCGACCGTACGCAGAGCCGTACGGCACGCCGGCCTGGTGCATGTGACCGACCGCCCGGGCACCGACCCGTGGGGCGATCTGCCCGCTTACCACCGGTCGTCGCCCATGGCAGGATGACCGTCATGATCATGGCGTTCGGTGTGTCGGACTGGCAGTGGATCAACCCGCCCCGCGAGTGGACGTCCGACGACGGGCTGAGCCTCGTCTGCGATCCCGGCACCGACCTGTGGCGCCGCACCCACTATGGCTACACCTACGACACCGCGCACCTGTTCGGCCGGGTCCAGCGCGGCGATTTCACCCTGACCGTGACGTTCTCCGGCGATTTCGCCGAGCAGTACGATCAGGCGGGCGCGGTGCTCCGGATCGACGACGCCACCTGGATCAAGGCCGGGGTGGAGTACGTCGACGGCGCCTTCCACCTCAGCACCGTCGTCACCCGCGGCTGGTCGGACTGGTCGGTGCTGCCGTCGCGGGGCCGGGCGGACCGGGTCACGTTCGCGCTGGAGCGCGCCGGTGACGCGGTGACCGTCCGGTACGGCCTCGACGGCGGGGAGCCGGAGACGATGCTCAGGCTGGCCCACTTCCCGGCGGGGACGCCCGCGCTGGCCGGGGCGATGGCCGCCGCCCCGGCGGGCAAGGGGTTCCCCGCCAGGTTCGACGAGATCCGCGTCACGGCAGCCTGAGCTCGGCGAACACCGGCCGATGATCGCTGGCCGGCAGCGCGTGCACGCTGAAGGCCCGCACCGCGATCCGGCGGTCGGCCAGCACGTGGTCGATCGCCACGCCGGGCAGGCCGTCCCACCACTTCTCCGGCCAGGTCGCCGTGAAGCCCTGCCCGGTCACGTCGGCGGCGTCCTGGTACCCGCTGTCCAGCAGGTCGCGGATCGCCCAGTGGTCGAGCGTGGCGTTGAAGTCGCCGGCCAGCACCCGCAGCGGCTCGCCCGCCCGCGGCAGCGCGTCCAGGCCCGCCCGCCAGCACGGCGCCTTGCCCACGTGACTGGGCGCGCACGGATGGACGGAGGTGATCTCCACCACCGGCCCGCCGGTGACCCTGATCGCCGCGCGGGCCTGCCGGAACCGGCCGAACACGATCAGCGGCTGCTCGGTCAGCGGATACCTGGAGTAGATCCCGGACCCCGTCACACCCTTCTGCGACCTGTCCACCACGTGCGGCAGCCCCTTCCGCAGCCCGCCGTTCTCCAACCGCTCCTTCGCCGCGGGCGTGAGCTCCTGCAGGGCCACCACGTCCGGCTTCAGCTCGCCCACCAGGCGCAGCAGCGCCTCGGTGTCGGCCGCGCCGACCGCCAGGTTGGCGGCCAGCACCCGCAGCGACGGCCCGCCCGCCGGCGGCGCGGCGTCCGCGAGCTGCCGGGGGAGTACGGCCGCAGCCAACGCCACCGACGCCGCCAGCGCCACCACCGCGGGCGCCCACCGCCTGGACAACCCCGCCAGCAGCAGCACCACCAGGGACGCGGCGGCGACATACGGCGTGAACGCCACCAGCGCGACCCACCACCAGCCCACATCCACCCCGGTGACCCTCAGCACCGCCCAGGCCGCGAACGGCACCACCAGCACCCAGACCAGCCCGCTCACCCAGCGGCGCGACTTCCTCGACTCTCCTGACACGGGCCGGACAGTAGCGGATCTTCGTGCAGATTCCGTGAAGACGCCTCCCTCACACAGCCGCGCACCACGAGATCGGCCCCGCGGCGTTTGATACGGTTGGACGCCACGCCGTCGGTGACTCGCCCGGCCGCGTGCGGCAGGCCAGCCAGACCCGGCCGTCCATGATCGTGACGGCGACCTGGCGGCGCGCCCGCCCTTCCAGCAACGGCCTGCTGACCAGCGGATCCTCCCTCCCGCCATGGCCGCCGCTTAGGCAGCTCGACCGGCCGCAGACCTCCCTTCCGTACCCGCTCATCCACCCAAGAGATCGGTGCCGCATGTCCAGTGAACGCTTTACCGTCGTGACCGGAGGACCGGGCGCGGGGAAGACCACGCTCATCGAACGGCTGACGGCCAGCGGCTACGCCTCGTGGCCCGAGGCCGGGCGGGGCATCATCCAGGACCAGGTGGCGATAGGGGGCCGCGCGCTCCCGTGGGCCGACCGGGAGCTGTTCGCGGAGATGATGCTGAGCTGGGAGCTGCGCTCCTACCGGGCGGCCGGGGCGCACGACGGGCCCGTCGTTTTCGACCGCGGCGTCCCCGATGTCGCCGCCTACCTCAGGCTGCTCGGCCTGCCCGTGCCCGCCCACGTGGACGCCGCCGCGCGAGCGTTCCGCTACCGGCGGCAGGTGTTCGTCGCCCCGCCGTGGCCGGAGATCTACACCGTCGACACCGAGCGCAGGCAGAGCTTCGCGGAGGCCGAGCGCACCTACGACGCCCTGCTGGCCACCTACGCCGACTACGGCTACGAGCTGGTGCCGCTGCCGCGCTCGACGGTCGGGGAACGCGTGTCCTTCCTGCTGGACGCGATCACGCCAGGACCCGGCGGCGGGCCTCGGGGACGATCAGTGGGGTGCCCGTCTGCGGATCCGGGATGATCTCGCAGCGCAGCTCGAACACCTTCTCCACCAGCGCCGGGGTGACGATCTCCGACGGGTCGCCCTCGGCCACGATGCCGCCCCCGTGCATGACGATCAGGTGGGTGGCGTAGCGGCAGGCCTGGTTCAGGTCGTGCAGTACAGCCACCATCGTCCGGCCCGCCTCGTGCAGGTCGGCGCAGAGGTCGAGCACCTCGATCTGGTGGCTGATGTCGAGGAACGTGGTGGGCTCGTCGAGCAGCAGGATCGGCGTCTCCTGGGCCAGCGCCATCGCCAGCCACACGCGCTGGCGCTGCCCGCCGGACAGCTCGTCCACGATCCGCTCGGCCAGGTCGGTCACGTCGGTGGCGGCCATCGCGGCGGCCACCGCGCCCTCGTCGGCCCGCGACCACTGCCGCATGAGCTTCTGGTGCGGGTAGCGCCCCCTGGCCACCAGGTCCGCGACGGTGATCCCGTCGGGCACGATCGAGCTCTGCGGCAGCAGGCCGAGCCGGCGGGCGACCTCCTTCGACGGCAGCGACGTGATCACGCTGCCGTCCAGGTGCACCGCGCCGGTCCTGGGCTTGAGCATCCGGGCCAGCGCGCGCAGCAGCGTGGACTTGCCGCACGCGTTCGGCCCGATGATCACCGTGAACGACCCGTCGGGGATCACCACGTCCAGACCGGTCGCGACGGTGCGCTGGTCGTAGGCGAGGGTGAGGTCGGTACCGGTCAAACGCGCGGTCAACGGCGTTCCTTCCTGAGCAGGAGGGCGAGGTAGGTGCCCCCGATCGCGGCGGTGAGCACGCCCACGGGCAGCTGGGTGGGGGCGAGCAGACGCTGGGCGGCCAGGTCGGCGAGGGTCAGCAGGACGGCTCCGGTCAGCGCGGAGGCGGCCAGCGTCACCCCGGCCGACCGGGTCAGGCGGCGGGCGAGTTGCGGCGCGGCCATCGCGACGAACAGCACCGGCCCGGCGGCCGCCGTGGCCACCCCGCAGAGCAGCACACCCGCCGCGATCGCCACGATCTTCACCGCCTCGACGTTGATGCCGACCGCCCGCGCCGCGTCGTCGCCCATCTCCATCATGCGCAGCGGCCTGCTCAGGAACGCGCACACCGGCACGAGTACGGCCAGCGCCCCCGCCACCGGCAGCGCGTGGTCCCAGCCGCGCCCGCTCAGACTGCCGGTCAGCCAGGCGCCCGCGGTCGCGGCGTCGTTGATGTTCGCCCTGGTCAGCAGGTAGGAGTCGACCGACAGGAGCAGCGCGTTCAGCCCGATGCCGACCAGGATCAGCCGGTAGCCGAGCACCCCGCGCCGGTAGGCGAGCGCGTAGACCAGGGCCGCGCAGGCGACGCAGCCCAGCAGCGAACCGCCCGCGATCCACACCGCCGACCCGCCCATGACCACGGCCAGGATGCCCCCGGTGGAGGCGCCGGCGGTGAAGCCGATGAAGTCGGGGCTGCCGAGCGGGTTGCGGGTGAGGCTCTGGAAGATCGCCCCGCTCAGCCCGAAGGCCGCGCCCACCAGCAGCCCGGTCACCACGCGCGGGGCGCGCAGCCTGCTCACGATGAGCTCGGCCACCGGCGTGCCCTGCCCGACCAGGGCGGTCACGATGTCCGGCACCGGCACGGTGAACTCGCCGGTCGAGATCGCCACCAGGCTCACCGCGACGGCGGTCACGACGAGCGCCAGCCCGACGACGGCGGCGCGCGGCGCCAGCCGGACCGACCAGCCACCCACGCGCACGGATCTGGCGAGCTTCGGAGAGGGGAGCGTCATAGCGCGGCGAGCCTTCTGCGGCGGGCGAGCAGGATGAAGACGGGCGCGCCGACGACCGCGCACATGATGCCGACCTGCACCTCGCCGGGCGCGGCGACGACCCGGCCGAGAATGTCGGCGCCCAGCAGCAGCACGGGCGCCAGCAGCGCGGAGTACGGCAGCAGCCAGCGCTGGTCCGGCCCGACCACGGCGCGTACGGCGTGCGGCACGGCCAGCCCGACGAACCACAGCGGTCCCGCCGCCGCCGTCGCGGCCCCGCACAGCAGGGTCACCGCCACCGCGGTCAGCCCCCTGGTTCGGCCGACCGCCACGCCCAGCGCCCGGCCCGCCTCGTCGCCCAGCGACAGGGCGTTGAGCGGCTTGGCCAGCAGCAGGCCGAGGACCAGGCCGGCGGTGAGGAAGGGGAGGAGGTGGACCAGCACGTCGGAGGTCTGGGCGGCGAGCGAGCCGGTCAGCCAGAAGCGCATGCGGTCGAACGTCTGGGCGTCCATGCGCAGGACGGCCTGCGAGATCGCGGTGAACACCATGCCGAGGGCGACGCCGGCCAGCGCCAGCCGTACCGGGCTGGAGCCGGTGCGGCCCGCCGAGCCGAGCGCGTAGACCAGCGCCGAGGCCAGGGCGGCGCCGGCGAAGGCGAACCAGACGTAGACGGCGGGGTCGGTGAGGCCGAACAGGCCGAGCGCGACGGTGGCGCCGAGCGCGGCGCCCTGGTTGATGCCGAGCAGCCCGGGGTCGGCCAGCGGGTTGCGGGTGAGGCTCTGCATGAGCGCGCCGGCCAGGCCGAGCGCCGCGCCGACGGCGATGCCGAGGATGGTGCGCGGGACGCGCAGCTCGCGGATCACGGTGTGGTCGCTGGAGCCGTCGGGGGCGGCGAAGGCGTCGATCACGGTGAACAGCGGCACCGAGCGCGCCCCGGCGGCGACGCTCAGCAGGGCGACCAGCACGAGTGCCCCCACGGCCACGACCAGACCCGCCGCGAGCACCCCCGACGGCCTCTTCACCCGGGCGGGGTTCTCCTTCGGAGGCGCCGCGGTCAGTGTCGCTGGGCGCACACGCCCCCCTCTCGTCTTCAAGTTTAGGTAAGGCTAATCTAAGGCCGCCTTGATGTGAACCTAGCCTTAGGGGGCTGTTATGTCGGTATCCCGCAGAGGATTCCTGTCCGCGGCGGGCGGCATGGGCGCCATGCTGGCGCTGGCCGCGTGCGGAGGCGAGCAGCCGGCCACGCCTAAGGGGAGCGCGAGCCCGGCCGCCGCCGGCCCTTGGACCTTCACCGACGACCGCGGTAGGAAGGTCGAGCTGCCCGCGCGGCCCACCCGGGTGGTGGCCCAGGTGAGCGCCGCCGCGACGCTGTGGGACTTCGGAGTGCGGCCGATCGCGGTGTTCGGCCCGCACAAGCTGAAGGACGGCACCAAGGATCCCGAGGCGGGCGACATCGACATCACCAAGGTCGAGACGATCGGCAACGTGTGGGACGAGTTCAACATCGAGAAGTACATCTCCGTCCAGCCCGAGCTGCTGGTCGCCGGGATGTACCGCAACGACGAGCTCTGGTACGTCCCGGCCAAGTCGGCCAAGGACATCGAGCAGGTCGCGCCCACGATCGGCGTCCAGCAGCAGGGCAAGTCGGGCGACGAGCTGATCCGCCGCTACGAGGAGCTGGCCGTCGCGCTCGGCGCGGACCGGGCGGCGCCGCTCGTCACCCAGGCCAGGCAGCGGTTCGAGACGGCCCAGGCCGCGCTGGCCGCGGCGGTCAAGGAGACGCCGCGCAAGGTGCTGTTCTGCGGCGCCTCGCCCGACCTGTTCTGGGTCTGCAACCCGGGCGAGTTCCCCGACCAGAAGTACTTCAAGGCGCGGGGCCTGGACATCGTGCTGCCGGACAAGGTGGACGAGGGTGGCTACTTCGAGTCGTTGAGCTGGGAGAACATCGACAAGTACGAAGCCGACGCGATCTTCGTGGACGCCCGGGCGCAGTCGATGCCGGTGGCCGACATCGCCAAGAAGCCCACCTGGGCCAAACTGCCCGCGGTGAAGGCCGGCCACGTCTACCCGTGGCGCGCCGAGACGCGCTTCACCTACCAGGGCTACGCGGCGCAACTGGAGGAACTGGTGGCGAACCTGCGGAAGGTGACGCCGAACTAGTACGCCCCCCGGACCTCCACGATCTCGGCCAGCGGGAACTCCAGGTAGTCGCCCGCCTCCTCGCACCACGCGTCGAGCGCGCCGCCGCGCAGCTCGCCGTGGCTGATCGTGGCGGTGATCCCGTCGGTGAGCGTGATCCCGGCCCGGACGCCCCGGTCGACGACGAAGCCGAGCAGTGACTGCTGCGCGGTCGGCAGCCTGGTCGCCATCCGCCCGATGATCGCCCAGGTGCGGCCGTTCTGCTCGCCGTCGGCCTCGCCCGAGCCGAGCAGGCGGCGGGCGTGCTCGTGCGGGTCGGGCGGCGGCTCGGCGATCGCGTGCGGCGGCGGGTCCAGCTCCGACAGCTCGGCCACCTGCCCGCCCGGCAGCAGGATCAGCTTGCCGTTGCGCGGCTCCTCGACGCGGGTACGGCGGATCGCGATCTCGCCGGTGTCGGCGATCGGCACCGGCGCGTAGCCGTTCTCGCGCAGCGCGGCCAGGGTCCGGTCCGCCGGGCTCGCGCTGACCAGCACGGTCGGCGCCAGCAGCCGCAGGCCCAGCCTGGCCAGCCGCCGATGCCCGGCGATCTCGGCCAGCAGCGCCGGATCGGTGGCCTGCACGATGCATGCCACCGTGGTCACCGTCACCTCGCCGTGCCGGCGCGCCACGTCGCGCACCATGTAGTCGAGCGGCTGCGGGATCGTGCCCACCTGGGCCAGCTCGTCCAGCAGCTCGTCGGCGTCGTAGCCCTCGTCGAGCGCCCCGCGCACGCTCTCGACGGTGAAGCGCCACACCGAGGCCGCCCCGCGCGACTCGCGCTCGGCCACCCGGTCGAGCAGTGCGGCCAGCTCCGAGGACGGCGGCCCGGTCACCACCGCGGTCAGGTCGGGCCCGAACAGCGCGCTCCTGCGCACGCTGGCCAGCGCCCTGGTCGAGGCCTCGATCAGCATCGGGTCGTGCTCGACCATCGGCACCATGTCGTCGTTCTCGTCGCCCGCGACCCCGGTCAGCCCGGCCAGCGCCCGGCCCAGGTCGGTGAGCGAGTCGTTGGCCAGCAGGCCGAGCAGTCTGGCCTCCTCCAGGACCGCGGCGGCGGAGTCGGCGAGCAGGGACTGGTCAAGCAGGGGAGCGTGCCAGTGCACGTTGCGGACCAGGCCGCCGCGGCCGGCGAAGGCCGTACCGGAGGGGAGGTGGGACAGGGCCGCGATCACCGCGCGGCGCACGCGGGCCAGCGCGGCGCCGGTCTGGTCGTCGCCGAGCACGGTGAGGTACTTCCCGTCGACCTTGCGCAGCGACAAGCGTTCCATCCGCCACCAGGCCGACAGCAGCACGCGCAGCCGCGCCGAGCCCTCGTCGAGGCGCCAGCGGTCGAAGCGCTCGGTGGGCACCATGCCGCCCGCCTGCTCGTCCCAGGCCAGGAGCCTGGCCACGGCGCAGATCTCCAGCAGCAGCCGGGTCTCGTCCTCGTCGCAGCCGGTCTCCCTGGCGATCCTGCGCACCTCGCGCACCCCGACGCCGCCGGTCTTCAGCAGCGGCAGCGGCGTCTTGGCGGTGTTGTCGAGCAGCGCGGCGCAGCGCTCGACCACGTGCGGGGCGGCCAGCGTCATCAGGTGGTCGACCTCTTCGGGGTCGATCGGCAGCGTGGCGACCTCGGGCGGTTCGGGCGTGAACGGCGGATGGTAGGCGGCGCCGCGCAGCGACAGCGCGACCTCGCGCGGCATCTCGGCGACGTGCCAGCTCGGGCGGTACAGCAGGCCGTGGTCGGCGGCCCACTTCTCCGGGGTGCCCAGCATGACGAAGCGGCCGCCGTCGACGTCGCGCACGGGGCCGTCCCAGGCGAACTCCTCCAGCAGCCGGTCGGTGCCGCCGGGCGCGCCGCGCAGCAGCGCGGCCAGTCGCTCGCCGTCGGCCAGCACCTCGGCGACCCTGGCGATCGTGCGCCGCTTGTGGCCGTGCGGCGGCAGCCCGAGGTTGCGGGCCAGGGTACGCAGCGCGTCGTTGCTGACCGTCCACGAGTTGAGGTAGTGGGTGAGCGGCTCGCCCAGGCCGAGCGGCGCCGCCCACCAGCGCGCGACGGCCTCGGCCAGATGGATGCCGCCCTCGTCGTCGGGCCAGGCCAGCGCGTGGTCGTAGAGGCGGTCCAGCCACGGGCCGAGCTCGCTCTCCGGCACGCCGAGGAAGGCGGCCAGCCGCGCGGGCCTGGTGTGCTCCCCGGCGACCAGGCACGCCTGGGCGAGCTCCAGGCAGGGCAGCGGAAGGCTCCGCATCGCCTCCATCACGGCGAAGCCGTTGCCGAGGCGCTGGCTCAGCGTGTTGAGGCGCCGGGGCCAGGGAGCCGCTATGGCGTCCGGCCGGTTGGCCAGGACGCGGGCGAGCCTGTCTTCGTCAAGTGTTCGCAGCCAGCCGAGCAGGTGATCATCCATCTGTCAGCACTCTCATGGGGGGTCGCGCGCGGGACTCGCCGTGAGCCATGACCATCCACGGTAATGCAGAGGGCCCTACGTCAGGAGAGGACTGCCCAGACGATCTTGCCTTGAGGTGCGAGCGCGGACCAGCCCCAGCGCAGGCTGATCGACTCGACGATGTGCAGGCCGAGGCCGCCGACGTCGAGCGGCCCCGGGTAGCGCAGCACCGGGACCGAGGCGCCGGGATCGGTGAAAGCGCAGGTGACCAGTGCGCCGCGGCGTACCAGCGACATGTGCACGGGCGGGTTGCCGCAGGGCTCGGTCAGCCGCAGGCCGTGCCGCAGGGCGTTGGTCGCCAGTTCGGAGACGATCAGCTCCATGTTCTCCGTCAGCTCGCCCAGGTGCCAGCCGTCGAGCGTGCCGGCGGTGAAGCTGCGCGCGGAGTGGACGGAGGCGGTCGAGGGTGGGAGCACGAACGTCGCGCTGCCACAGGCGTCCTGGCCGGGGAGGAGGAGATCACGCGCCGCCTCGGGCCACCAGCCGACCGGGGGCCACCAGTCGAACGAGGTCCACAGGCCGAGGGGTTTGGTGGACTGCACGGAGATCATTCTGCGACAAACTATCGTGCAGGTGCAAGAGCGAATGCACGTGCAGAAGCACAGTGCAACCGCTACGGTTTGCCATGTATCGGTCAATCGGCGGCAAAGGGGGATCTTGTCGCGGCCTGTGATCTTTCGGCCGTGAAGTGACAGACTGTGAGGCACGGAAACGACCAAGGAGCAGCACGTGTCCATTGATCCGCCGGGTTCAGGCTCAACCGTTCGGCGCATCATGCTCGGCGCCAGTCTGCGTCGCCTGCGTGAGGGCAAGGGACTCGCCCGCGAAGTGGCCGGATTTCACATCCGGGCGTCCGAGTCCAAGATCAGCCGGATGGAGCTCGGCCGCGTCGGGTTCAAGACACGTGATGTGGAAGACCTGCTCACGCTCTACGGCGTCATCGACGACGCCGAGCGGCGAGCCCTGCTGGAAATGGTCCGTGAGGCCAACACCCCAGGGTGGTGGCACAAGTACGGAGCCGTTTTGCCCTCCTGGTTCGCCACGTACGTGGGGCTGGAGGAGGCCGCGAGCCTGATCCGCACCTATGAGGTGCAGTTCGTGCCCGGCCTGCTGCAGACGGCGAGCTACGCCAGGGCCGTCTTCAAGCTCGGCAACCCTGATGCAACCCCAGAGGAAATCGACCGGCGCGTGCATCTGCGCATGCAGCGCCAGGAGCGCTTCACGAAGAAGGACGGCCCCCGGCTGTGGGCGGTCATCGACGAGGCGACCCTCAAGCGGACCATCGGCGGGAGAGAGGTCATGTCCGAGCAGCTTCAGCATCTGCTGCACGTCGCCGGCTTGCCCAACATCACCCTTCAGGTGATGCCCTTCAGGTACGGCATGCACGCCGCCGAGGGGGGCGCGTTCAGCATCATGCGGTTTCCCGAGTCCGACTTGTCGGACGTCGTCTACGTCGAACAGCTCTGGGGTGCCCTGTACTTGGACAAGCGTGAGGACGTCGACCCGTACCTCACGGCCATGGAGCAGCTGTGCGTGGAGAGCACCACGCCGGGAGGCACTGTTGAGCTCATCGACGGTCTTCTCAGAAAGATGTAGATGGAGCACACCTAC
Source organism: Nonomuraea sp. NPDC046570 (assembly GCF_040645915.1). Classification (NCBI taxonomy): domain Bacteria; kingdom Bacillati; phylum Actinomycetota; class Actinomycetes; order Streptosporangiales; family Streptosporangiaceae; genus Nonomuraea; species Nonomuraea sp. NPDC046570. The sequence goes on from NZ_JBEYZF010000002.1 coordinate 29,750, forward strand.
AACGGCATGCCCGCGACCGACCTCGCCGAGGTCGCCTGGCGCAAGAGCCGCTACAGCAACTCGCAGGGCAACTGCGTGGAGCTCGCGGAGCTCCCCGACGGAGGGATCGCGGTCCGCAACTCGCGCTTCCCCGAAGGCCCCGCGCTGATCTACACGCGCGACGAGATCCGGGCGCTGATGCTCGGGGTGAAGGACGGGGAGTTCGACGGTCTGCTGGTGTAACACCGTATTCACATCCGGCGCATCCGCTTAACGGCGGTGCGCCGGATGCGTAACCGGCCGGCCTCCCCGCCCGAGCAGGATCGATCCATGACGCTCGACCAGCTGACCCTGTATCCGATCGCCGACGACGTGCTCATCGCGCCGGGCGGCAAGGTCGTGATCCGCACCTACGGCATCGGCTCGGCCGCGCCCGGCGGCGGCGTCTCCTACCGCACCTGGGTGACCGGGATGCGCGACCAGCCCCGCTACTGGCGCTGGGGCCGCTTCGAGGACGCCGCCGGCGGCCACCGCCAGGTCCTGGAATGGCTCACCGGCCGCGGCCCCTTGCCCGCCGCCGCCTGACCCCTCCCTGGCTTTCACGGCCCCAGTGCTCGGATCGTTCGCCATCCCAGCGGGCCGATTAACCCGATGTCTACGGCTACTCCTAAGCCGCAAATCGGGATAAACACCCACAAAAGCGACGTTATATGAGCGTTAGTTGTGGGGTTGTTGACACCACTCACTCCCGACCATACGGTGCTGTTACCCGCAAACATCGGGTCAATTCGCTCAGGTAACAACTCGACGATCAAGGGTGGCCGCGGTGCCACCGCCCGCCAAGATGGGAGGTCACGAGAGAGGAGTCCGGTGGCGCTCACGGACGATGCCGTGGACAGGATCCGGCAGATGATCATCACGGGCGAGCTGCAACCCGGAGATCGGCTGCCGGCCGAGAAGGAGCTGGCCTCCCGGCTCGGCCTGTCCAGAAACTCGCTGCGTGAGGCCGTGCGCGCGCTCACCATGATGCGCGTCCTGGACACCAGGCGAGGTGACGGCACATACGTCACCAGCCTCGACCCCGAACTGCTGCTCGGCACCATGAGCATGGTCGTCGACCTGCACCAGGACAGCACCGTCCGGCACTTCCTGGAGGTCCGCCGGCTGCTCGAACCCGAGGCGACCGCCATGGCGGCGCTCCGGATCACCGCCGACCGGCTCGCGGAGCTGGCCCGGCTGCTGGCCGAGGCCGCCGACCTCGCCGCCGCCCACCCCGTCGACCGGGTACGGCTGCGCGAGAACGGCGAGGCCTTCCACCGGATCGTCACCCAGGCCTCCGGCAACCCCGTGCTCTCCACCATCGTGGAGACGGTCTCCGGCAAGACCCTGCGCCCCCAGTCGTGGTGCGGGATGACCGACGAGGGCGACCTCCACCTGACCCTGACCGAGCACCAAGCCATCTACGAAGCGCTCAGCGCCGGCGACACCTACCGCGCCCGCATCCGCGCGGCCGCCCATGTCGCGGGCATCGAGGACTCGGTCCTCAGCGCCCGCTGACCCTCTCCCCCTTCACCGGCGTAGTCCGCCGCGCCGACGACACCCCCCGCTCGAAAGGACGATGACCCATGCCCGGAGAAGGCCGTCATGGCTGAGCCGCTGCTCGAAGCGAGAAGGATCCGCAAACGCTTCGACCATGTGGACGCGCTCAGGGGAGCCGACTTCACCGCCTACGCGGGCGAGATCGTCTCGCTGATCGGCGACAACGGCGCGGGCAAGAGCACCCTGGTCAAGGTGCTGTCCGGCGCCGTCCGCCCGGACAGCGGCGACCTGCTGGTGGATGGCGAGCCCGTCTCGTTCGCCTCGCCCACCGCGGCGCAGGCGGCCGGGATCGAGACCGTCTACCAGGACCTGGCGCTCGCCCCCGCGCTCGGCCCCGCCGCCAACCTCTTCATGGGCCGCGAGCTCACCAAGGCCGGGCCGCTCGGCCGCCTCGGCTTCCTCGACAAGGCCGCCATGCGCGACAGCACGGTACGGGAACTCGCCTCGCTGGGCGTCAAGCTCGCCGACCTGGACGCGCCGGTCTCGACGCTCTCCGGCGGCCAGCGGCAGAGCGTGGCCATCTGCCGGGCGGTCGCCTGGGCCAAGCGGGTGGTCTTCATGGACGAGCCGACCGCCGCGCTCGGCGTCGTGCAGACCCGCCGGGTGCTCGACCTGATCCGCCAGGTGCGCGACCGGGGCCTGGCCGTCGTCCTGATCACGCACAGCATGCCGCAGGTGCTGGAGGTCTCCGACCGCATCGAGGTGCTCCGCCTCGGCGCCAGGGTGGCCCGCTTCCAGGCGGGCGAGGCCAAGGCCGAGGACCTGGTGGCGGCGATGACCGGGCTGCTCACCCACGGCGTGACACTGGAGGAGACGGTATGACCATCGCAGCGCCGGCCCAGCCCCGCCGCGGCGACGCGGTACGCCGCAGGCTGGCCTCCTCACCGCTCACCTACCTGTCCCTCTCGCTGGCCGTCATGATCGTGGTCTTCTCGATCGCCGCGCCCCAGGCGTTCCTGTCCGCCTACAACGTCCAGACGATGCTGACCGTCACCTCGGTGCTGCTGGTGATGTCGGTCGGGATGACCTTCGTGATCGCGACCGCGGGCATCGACCTGTCGGTGGGCTCGGTCCTGGTGTTCTCCGCGGTCATGTCGCTGAAGACGATGACCGCGCTCGGCGGTGACGGCGTGGGCGTGGTGCTCGCCGGGTTCGCCGTCGCCGCGCTCTCCGGCGTGGCGTGGGGCGCGCTGAACGGCTTCCTCATCTCCAAGGCCCGGGTGCCCGCGCTGATCTCCACCCTCGGCACCATGGGCGCCGCGCTCGGCATCGCGCAACTCGTCACCGGCGGCAACGACCTGTCCGGCGTGCCCAAGGCCCTGTACGAGGGCATCGGCCTCGGCAAGCTGTTCGGCGTCGTGCCCTGGCTCGTGGTGATCGCCCTGGTGGTCACCATCGCGGGCGCGATCGTCCTGACCCAGACCAGGTTCGGCCGCTACACCCTGTTCGTCGGCTCGGGCCCCGAGGCCGCCAGACGCGCGGGCATCAACGTGGACCGCCACCTGATCAAGGTGTACGGCCTCGGCGGCCTCCTCGCCGGCGTCGCCGGATTCCTCGACCTGGCCCTGTTCGCCAGCGCCAACATCGCCGGGCACTCCACCGACAACCTGCAGGCGGTCGCGGCCGTCGTACTCGGTGGCACCAGCCTGTTCGGCGGCGTCGCCACCATCGCCGGGACCGTGATCGGCGTGTTCATCCCCGCCGTCCTGCAGAACGGTTTCGTGATCCTCAAGGTCCAGACGTTCTGGCAGGAGGTCGCGATCGGCGTGGTCCTCGTCCTGGCCGTCTACATCGACCAGTTCAAGCGCCGATCGCGCGAGAAGTCCTAGCACACACCCCCCGTAGAGAAGAGCTCTGTTCAGCATGCGCAAAATCAGCCTGTGCGCGCCCGTGGTGGCGCTGGCCGTCCTCACCGGGTGTTCCGGCGGAGGCGAGGCCCCTGACGCCGCCGACCGGCCGTACAAGATCACCTATGTCCAGGGGATGGCGGGCAACCCGTTCTTCACCTCTCTGACCTGCGGAGCGCAGGCCAGGGCCAAGGAGAAGGGCGTCGTCTTCGACGCCCAGGGGGGCAAGGACTACAGCCCGCAGAGCCAGACGCCGATCCTGAACGGCGTCATCGCGCAGAAGCCCGACGCGATCGTCATCTCCCCGATGGCGGGCGAGGCCATGGTGCCCGCGCTCAGCAAGGCCAAGGCGGCCGGGATCAAACTGGTCTTCGCCGACTCCGTCGCCGCCGACGAGAGCCTCGCCGTCTCCCAGATCGCCTCCGACAACCAGGCGGGCGGCGCGCTGGCCGCCAAGACGCTCGCCGAGCTGATCGGGGACAAGGGCAAGGTCATGGTGATGGGCGCCAAGCCCGGCATCTCCACCACCGACGCGCGCCAGCGGGGCTTCGAAGAAGAGATCAAGAAGCACCCCGGCATCACCTACCTGGGCTCGCAGTACAGCGACAGCCAGCCCGCCACCGCGACCTCCAAGTTCGGCGCCGTGCTCGCCGCCAACTCCGACCTCGCCGGCGTGTTCGCGGTCAGCACCCAGGAGGTGGAGGGGGTGGCGACCGGCGTGCAGAACGCCGAGAAGAGCGGCAAGGTGCGGATCGTCGGCTTCGACACCTCCGACCCGATCCTCGATGACGTGCGCAACGGCGTGGTCCAGTCGCTCGTCGTGCAGCAGCCGCTGCAGATGGGCGTGGACGCCGTCGACCAGGCGGTGGCCGCGCTGAAGGGCGAGTCCACCACGGCCAAGATCTCCACCCCGTTCGTGGTGCTGACCAAGGACAACATGGCGCAGCCCGACATCGCCAAGTTCATCTACAAGACCACCTGCGAGTGACCTTTCCCCTCCAGTCCACGTAAGGGGCCTGATCAAGTCATGCGTACACCCCCCAAACTGGCCACCGCTCTGGCGGTCGGCGGCCTGCTCTCCCTCTCCGCCGTCATCCAGCCCGCCCAGGCCGCCCAACTCGTCACCGGATACGCCGAAGGCTTCGAGGGCGGCGCGCTGCCTGACGGCTGGCGGATCGCGTCCGGCTCGTTCGGCAAGCTCGTCAGCGACCGGGCCGTCCAGCACAACGACGGCAAGCCGTACACCAAGCAGGGCACCTGGTTCCTGAGCACGCTGGAGACGCCCGACGACAAGCCCAGCGACGGCTACCGCGGCGTCGTGGTGTCCGGCGCGTTCACCCTCACCCAGCCGGTCGTCACCATGCTGGTCGGCGGTGGCGCCGGGGCCGGGACCTACGTCGCGGTCTGCGAGTACGACGAGAGCGCGCCCGACGGCTGCGGCCGGGAACTGGCCGTGGCGCGCGGCAACAATGCCGAGGGCATGGCCCGCCGCCTGCTCGACGTGTCCGAACACGTCGGCAAGAGCGCGATCGTCAAGGTGGTGGACGACTCCCAGAGCGGCTGGGGCCACATCACCGTGGACGACATCCGCGCCGACCTGCCCGCCGCGCCCGGTGAGGTCGAGGTCGCCCGCACCGCGACCGCCACCGGCCTGAGCTGGGGCGCGGCGATCGGCGGCGCCGACTACGCCGTCTACCGCTCCACCGCTCTCGACACCGGCTACACCAGGATCGGCCAGGTCTCCGGCACCACCTACACCGACGCCACGGCCGAGCCGGGCACGGCCTACTACTACGCGATCGCCTCGATCACCGCCGACGGCGCCGAGTCCGCCCGCGCGCTCGCCTACGCCAGGCCGTACGCCGACCTGTACGCCAGGGGGAAGACGGTCACCTACGCCGGGCCGAACCTCACCGACACCCGCTTCCCGGTGGGCCCGCTCGGCTCGGCGGGCATCGTGCACGACGGCACCGGCGCCCGGCCCACCTGGTGGATCTTCAACAACCTGGGCAAGCTCGCCAACGGCTGGCACAACACCGACGACACCTACAGCAAGGGCAAGCTGCCCAACAGCTTCTTCGCGGTACGCGCCCAGCGCGAGGGCGGGCAACCGGTCGTCAGGGCGCTGCAGACCACCAAGGTCGGCGCGTTCGACGCGATGGGGTCCCTCACCCAGCAGGGCGAGTACCCGATGCTGAACTACCGGTTCACCGACGACGAGCTGCCGGTCGAGGTCTCCCAGGAGGTCCTCAACCCGATGATCCCCGGGAACGTCAAGGACTCGGCGATCCCGACCGCCATCTACTCCATCACCGTCAAGAACCCGGGCACCCAGACCGCCACCGTCTCGGTGCTGGCCGCGCAGCAGAACGCGGTCGGCTTCAACGGCTACGACACCGTCGGCGGACCCAACGACAGGGTCGTCAACGGGTACGGCGCCAACCACAACGCCGTCGAGCGCGGCCGGACCGCGACCAGCCTGCGCCTGACCGGCGCGCCCGGCAAGGGCACCATGAACCTGACCGCCCTGTCCGGCGGCGTCACCGGCACCGCCTCCTGGAGCGACCTGGCCTCGCTCCGCGACGACCTCGCCGACGACGGCGCGCTGACCGGCCCGGCCACCGCCGACAGCCCGGCGGCCTCCACGACCGTGGACGGCGCGCTCGCGGTCGGCGTCACGCTCGCCCCCGGCGAGTCCAGGACCATCCCGATCGTGCTGAACTGGCACTTCCCCGACGCCCAGAACTACAACGGCGGCGGCGGCCGGCAGTACGAGAACTGGTGGTCCGACGCCGACGCGGTGGCCGCCTACGTCCGGGACAACCTCAGGCGCCTGACCGGCGAGACGAAGCTGTACCACGACACCGTCTACGACTCCAACCTCCCGCAGTACGTGCTCGACCGGGTCACCTCGGCCACCGCGCTGCTGCACACCCCGACCGTGTGGTGGGCCAAGAACGGCTTCTTCGGCGCCCGCGAGGGCTGGGGCTGCTGCCCCGGCATGCCGACGCACGTCTTCCACTACGCCCAGGGGCAGGCGTGGCTCTGGCCTGAGGTCGGGCGGCGCTGGACCCAGCAGTGGCTGGACAACGCCGACGCCCAGGGCAAGATCCCGATGCGCTTCGACAGCGACTCCAGCTTCACCCTCGACGGCCAGACCGGCGTGATCCTGTCGGCGTACCGGACCTACCAGACCGTGGACAAGGACTGGCTGACCGCCAACTGGGACAAGATCAAGCGGACCATGGACTACGCGGTCGCCCAGGCCGACCCGGACAAGGACGGCGTGCTCAGCGGCATCCACAACACCACCCTGGACGGCGGCGAGACCGGCAACGGCTCCTGGCTCGGCTCGATGTACCTGGCCGCGGTGAACGCCTCGGCGAAGATGGCCGAGCTGTCCGGCGACACCGCCGCCAAGACGGCCTACGACGCCATCTACGCTTCCGGCCGGGTCAAGCAGGAGCAGCAGCTCTTCAACGGCGACTACTACCAGGAGGCGTACTCCGCCCAGGGCCACTCCTACGGCGACGGGGTCGAGATCGACATGCTGCTCGGCCAGTGGTGGTCCACCCAGCTCGGCCTCGGCGACATCTACGACTCCGCGAACATGACCAAGGCCGCCAAGAACCTCTTCAAGTCCAACTTCAAGGAGCACTTCCTCGGCTACACCACCAGCCACCAGTTCCGCCAGTACGTCGAGGAGACCGACGCCGGCCTGCAGATGATCACCTGGCCGAAGGGCCCGAGGCCGGGCAACAGCCCGCTCTACTTCGACGAGGTCATGTCCGGCTTCGAGTACTCCGCCGCCGGCCTGATGCTCCAGCGCGGCCTGCTCGACGAGGGCCTGCGCGTGGTCAAGGCGATCTCCGACCGCTACGACGGCCGGGCCAGGACCGAGCACATCGACAAGAACCCGTGCACGACCGGCGACGGCACCGGCAGCCCGTTCGGCGACGACGAATGCGGCAAGTGGTACGGCAGGACGCTGTCGTCCTGGTCCCTGCTGACCGCGCTGCAGGGCTTCACCTTCGACGGGCCCGCCCGGAAGGTGGCGTTCGCGCCCACCTGGAAGCCGGAGGACCACCGCTCGTTCTTCACCACCGGCAACGCCTGGGGCACCTTCGAGCAGAAGCGCGCGGGAGCCACCCAGAAGGACACCCTCACCGTCAGGCACGGCTCCGCCACGCTGCGGACGGTCGAGCTTGAGCTGCGGGCGGGCGACAGCCCCAAGCATGTCAAGGTCACGGTGGGCGGCGGTCGGATCCACGGGGTGAGGTCGGCGATGTCCGGCTCCACGCTGACCGTCACGCTGCCCTCGGAGGTCACCGTCACCCCGGGACGGGCGCTCCGCGTGCACGTCGTGCACTAGACCCGCGACGAACGGCGGCGGCTCCCGGGCCGCCGCCCCCAGACCCGGCCCGCCCCTCATTCGCCTCTGGGGCCGGGTCGTTCACGTTCCCGGATATCCGGGTGACAGGCCAGGCCGGTCAGACGGGGGCGTTCCAGCTCAGGATCACCGGCTCGGCGTGCTCGAAGCCGAGGCGCGAGTAGGTGCCGGTGTCCAGGCGGAACAGGCGGCCGTCGGTGGGGGGCAGGCCCAGCCAGCGGGCGGTCAGCACGCGCAGGAAGTGGCCGTGCGCCACCAGCGCCACCTCGCCCTCCACCCGCCTGACCCTGGCGATCACCCGGTCGGCCCTGGCGGCCACCTCGGCCGCGCTCTCCCCGGGATGCTCGGCGTCGCCCGGGGGCACACCGTCCCGCCACAGGTACCAGCCGGGGCGCGTCTCGCGGATCGCCGGCGTGGTGATGCCCTCGTAGCCGCCGTAGTCCCACTCCCACAGGTCGGGCTCCAGCTCGTAGCCGGTCAGCCCCGCGAGGTCCGCCGTCCGCCTGGCTCGGGCCGCCGGGCTGACCAGCACCAGGTCGAACGTCCTGGCCTTGACCAGCGGGCCCAGCGCCCTGGCCTGGTCCTCGCCGTTGTCCGTCAACGGCAGGTCGGTGCGCCCGGTGTGCCGGCCGGACCTGCTCCATTCGGTCTCGCCATGCCTGAGCAGCATCATCTCGTCCATAGGCGACCATCATCGCAGCCCGTCGACTTGAACTTCGGTTGAGGTTGCATGCTGGAGGAAGCCGGAAGGAGTGAACATGTCCGCCGTCGTCCTGCACGCGTTCGGCCCCGCCGAGAACCTGACCGCCGGTCGGCCTGGCCTGGCGCAGCCGGGCGATGCGGTCCAGCACGAGCTCGGCGAGGAAGGCGTCGAAGTCAGTTCGTACGTGCTCAGCTCGTGAGGTTGAGCCCGGGCGGCACACCGACCGGGCGGGTGCCGTCGGGCTGGCGGACGTACCGCAGCCGGTACGTGCCGAAGATACTGACCAGGAGGTCGTCGCCGTCCGGGCGGAGGGTGGCCATGCCGGCGGAGAAGCAGCCGTCGGGGGCCGGCTCGATCGGCGCCACCAGGAGCAGCCCGAGCTCCAGGACACCTTCGTCGGTGATCGTGGCCAGGGTTCCGAGCTCGGGGCTGAGGTAGACGGCCGCGGGCAGCCTGGCGCCTTCGACCGGCGCCGCACAGGGCAGGAAGGCGCGGGCCCGTCCCGGGGCGTAGATCGACCCCGCCATGATCTTGCCGTCGATCAGGTGCAGCCGGTTGTCCTTATCATGCCAGGTCCCGTCGCTCGTGAGCGCGAACGTGCCTGAGAGGTGGCCGCCGCCGGTCAGCGTGATCCTGCCATCGTCCGCCTGCTCGACCTGGAACGTCGTCTCGGTGCCCGGGTCGCACCAGAACCCGCTCAGCGCCTCGGCCGCCGCCTGGTCTGCGATGAGGGCGGGCTCGGCCTCATCGGGCAGCCCGGCAGCCAGGCGCAGCGCCTGGTAGCCGATCCTGCGGGGGTCGATCGAGGTGTTGTTGGTCAGTACCGCGACGCCGTTGCCCTGCTCGGGCAGGAGGAGCAGCTGAGACTGGTAGCCAGGCGCGCCGCCCGCATGGCCGAACGCGGGCTGCCCGCTGACCGTCGTGTGGTAGATGCCGAGGGTATACGGAGCATCCGTGTCGTCCCGTTCGAGCAGCGCGTCGCGTACGTCAGCGCCGAGGACCCGGCCGTCGTGGAGGAAGCCGAACCATGGCCCCAGGTCGGCGACGCTGGTCACGATCATGCCGTCGCCGACGGCGCACTCCTCGGTGTCCGCGCGGCGCACCCCTTGCTCCGAGACGGCATAGCCGTAGGCGTACCTCGCCAGCGGCTCCTGGCTGTCGTCACGGAAGTGGGTGTCGGTCATACCCAGCGGGGCGAACACGCGCTCGGTCGTGAACGCGCGCAACGACTGCCCGGTGATCCGTTCGATGGCGGACGTCACGAGGATGTAGCCGGTGTTGGAGTAGGAGAAGTCGGTGCCCGGCTCGAAGTTGACCTCGGCCAGCCCGGCGACGAAGGCCAGCGCCTGGGCTTGCGTTATCCGGGTCAGCGACCGGCCGGCCAGCGCGGACAGGGACAGCCACTCCCGCAGGCCACCGGTGTGACGCAGGCACTGGGCGACGGTCACCGGCACGGACAGCTTGAGCTCCGGCAGGTGCTTGCGAATGTCGTCGTCCAGCGAGAGCCGCCCGTCGCGGCACAGCAGCAGGGCTGCCGTGGCCGTGAACTGCTTGCTCATCGACGCGATGTCGAACCGCGTCACGCTGTCGATCGGCACCTCGAACTCAACACTGGCCATTCCGGCAGCGGCGTGGTGGATCAGCCTTCCGTCGGAGTAGACCCCGATCGCGAGCCCGGGACCCCCCGGCCGCACCGACGAGTGCACCAGGTCAGACAACCTCTCTGCGACATCCATACCCGACATGCTCGCAGGGGATGAAGCGCCCACATTTGTCGGAAACGCGCAAAGTAGATGCCTGGACATTGGCCTGCGCAACAAAGTGCCGCACTGAGAGATCGACAGCAGTACGAGACCGAGAAAAGTCAGGTGCTAATACTCCAGCCGCACTTCCTGCTCTGACCGGGCTGATGGCCTATAGGGCTATCGCAGCGGCACGCCGGGCATTCCCCGCCGTGGCGACATGCTGGGCCGGTCAGGTATGTGGCTCGGTCGCGTCAGCTCTGCGGCGCAGGAGGTGTGGGCGTCCCTGCCAGATCCAGGCGATGATCGCGCCGCAACTACACCGTCCCGTACGCCGCTCCAGAAACTCGCGCGGCTCCGGCGACGGATCAAGCGGGCGCCGCCGGGCCCGGGTGCGTGCGCCGGCTGGGGCCCGCCGTGCCCGATCAGGTCCGGGTACGGCGGGCGTGTTCACGAGGACGTCGTGACCGGTTCGGCCGAGGGCGCCTTGGCTCCGATGGCGAAGGCGGCGGCGGTGGCGAGCAGGCCGAGGGCGGCCGAGAGGAGGTAGGTGTTGACGAAGCTCTGCTCAGCCGGGACTCCCCCGACGTTCCCCGCCGCCAGGAGTAGCCCGCCGAACTGGGCCCCGAAGCTGCCGCCGACGCTCTTGGCGACGAAGACCACCCCGCTCACCCCGGCGGCCCGGTCGGCGGGCATGTCGGCGGCGACAACGTTCAGCGTCGCGGTCAGCCCGATGGACCCGCCCAGCCCCAGGATCGTCACCCCCGCCACGATCTGCCAGGGCGAGGTGTGCCAGAAGGCCAGCATCGCGGTGCCGACCGAGACGAGCGCGGTGCCGAGCACCAGCACCGCCCGCCGTCCGAGCGCCCGGGTCATCGGCCCGACCAGCGGCGCGATGAGTGTGCCCGCGACGCCGAGGGGGAACATGTAGAGCCCGATCTGCAGGATGTCGGCGCCCAGGCCGTACCCGGTCTCGGGGGGCAGGGCCAGCATCAGCGGCAGCGCCACCACCAGCCCGAAGGAGGTGAAGCCGAGCATGAAGCCGATCGTGGTCGCCCCCGCCGCCGAACGACCGACCAGCAGCCGAAGGTCCACCAGCGGGTCGCGCACCCGCAGCTCGACGGCCCCCCACAGGCCCAGAGCGAGCAGCGCGCCCGCGAACAGGGCCAGCGTCGCGGGGGCGGTCCAGCCCCAGGTGGAGGAGGTGGTCAGGCCCAGCATCAGCAGGGCGAGCCCACCGCCCAGCAGCAGCCCACCGGCCCAGTCGATGCGCCCGGAGGCGGCGCGCGGGGTGGCGGGCACCGCGAACCAAGCCCAGATCCCGGCGGCGAGCGAGCCGATCAGGGGCAGGAAGAACAGCCAGCGAAAGCCCAGCGCCGAGGTGAGCGGCCCGGCCAGGACCAGGCCGAGGGCGCTGGCCAGCGCGGCTACGCCGATCATCAAGCCGTTGCCGGTGGCCACCCGGTCGGGCTCCAGCGTGTCGCGGAACAGCCCGACCGTCAGCGGTAGCATCCCGAGCCACAGACCCTGGACGGCCTGGCCGATGATGAGCACCCCCACGTTGGGCGCCAGGCCGGAGACGAGCGCCCCGGCGCTGGTGATCGCCATCAGGCAGAACAGCACCGTGCGCTTGTCGTAGATATCGGCCAGCCTGCCGACGATCGGGGTGCTGATCGCCGAACTGATCAGCCCTCCGGTGAAGATCCACGCGAGCTCGCCTGGCGAGGCGGCCAGTTCCCGCTGGATGAGCGGGAGCGCGGGCGAGAGCATGATCTCCAGCAACTGGAAGACGCCGATGAACAACACCGGTGCGCCGATGATGCCGAAGCCGGATCTGGACATGGTCGTGCCTTTCGGGTGGGGTGAGATGCGGCCGCGTGTTCCCCCGAACCCGTGGCCTGATCTAGGCGGGGCCGAGCACCTTCGGCGTGATCAGGGCGTGCGCGAGGTCGACGAAGAACTCCTCGGAGCTGTCGTGGGTGCCGAGCACGACGCTCTGCCCGAGCCCGGACAGCAGGGCTTTGAGCGCGCGGGCCAGGCGCATCGCCTGCTCGCCCGTGACGGGTGCCCCGCCGTACTCGCGGCCGGTGAACAGCGCGGCGAAGTCGGCCTCGATCGATCTGACCGAGGCGTTGAGCTTGCCCAGCAGGTCTGGGTCGTTGAGCACGAGGTCGAGCACGCGCGTCTCGAACAGCAGCTGTCCGGCGGCCCCGGGGTCGGCCGACATCCGCCGGTACTGGCGAGCGACCTCGGCCACCACCTCCTCCAGCGGCAGGCTGGGATCGATGGCCTGGACCGGCCGCAGGTCGAGCGGGCCGGCGTAGTCGTCGACCATGGCGACCATCAGATCGTTCTTGCCGCCGAACAGCGAGTAGATCGCGCCCGTCGTCAGTCCGGCCAGCTCGGCGATGTCCTCCAGCTTCGCCTGCGAGCCCTCCTTCCCGACGACCTCGCGCGCCGCGTCGATCAGCGCGCGCTTGTTGGCGGCCTTGCTCTCCGCCCTGGTCAGCCGCATGGCGTTTGCCCTCTCCTCATCTGCTGGTCAGGCCACGATAATCTGATTTACTAGAATAATCCATATTATTAGGAGGCTGAAAATGGATGTCGACCAGCACATGAGCCGGGTGCCCGACTACGCCGCGTTCCCCACCGTGGACCAGATGCACGCCGAACTCGACGAGCTCGCCGCCGCCCACCCCGGCCTGGTACGGCTGCGCCGCATCGGCACCTCGCGCCTGGGTGAGCCGCTGCGCGTGGCGACCGTCGGCTCCGGCCCGCACGACGCCGTGATCATCGGCGGCCCGCACCCCAACGAGCCCATCGGCGCGCTCACCGTCAGCAGCCTGCTGCACCAGCTCGTCGAGGACGCCTCGCTGCGCGAGGACTTCGGCTACCGCTGGCACCTCATCCCGTGCGTCGATCCCGACGGGGCCCGGCTCAACGAGGGCTGGTACGTGCGGCCGAGCGACCGCCGCGCCTACTCCGAGCACTTCTACCGCCCCGCCGAAGCCGACCAGGTCGAATGGACCTTCCCGCTGGCCGGCGAGGACTGCTTCTTCGACCGCACGCTGCCGGAGACCGAGGCGCTGATGCGGCTGATGGACGAGGTCAAGCCCGCCTTCGTCTACTCCCTGCACAACGGCGAGCTCCAGGGCGCGTTCTACTACCTCAGCAAGGACGAGCCCGCGCTCGCCGCCCGCCTGGCCGCCCTCGCGACCGCCCAGGGCCTGCCCCTGCACATGGGTCCGCCGGAGGTGCCGAGCGCGGTCCCGATCGGCCCCGGCGCCTACCGCACCCCGAGGGGCGCCGAGCTGGCGGCGGCCTACGGCATCGGCGGCGGGAGCGTCGACTACGCCGACCGCTTCGACGCCCTGCACCTGGTGACCGAGCTGCCCTACTGGGCCGACCCCCGCGTCGCCGACGAGACCCCCACCGGCCAGCAGTACGGCGAGGCGATCCAGGCCAGCCTCGCCGCGCAGCGCGCCCTGATCGCCGAGCTGACCCAGTCCATGTCGGCGGTCAGGGCCGACCTGACCGTGCGCTCACCGTTCCGCCGCGCCCTGCAGGACTTCCTTGACACCCACGACGACTTCATCTCCGAGTGGGAGTCCTTCCCCGGCACGGACCGGCCCGCCACGGTGGCCGAGGCGGTCGGCAACCGGCAGATCATGCACAGCATGCGGCTGCGGTACGGCGGGACCTACCTGCGCATGCTGGACGCCGAGCTCGGCGCGGGCAACCAGACCCCCGCCATCCGGGCCGAACGGGCCCGCCTCGGCGCCCGCTTCGACGACTGGTTCACCGAGGCCGAAGCCGACTCGACGGCCACCCCGATCCCGATCCGCACGCTGGTCGCCGTACAGCTCGGCGCGGCCCTGCTCGCGGCGGAGGCGGCGAAACAGCAGCTTTGACCTGAGCGCTCATCCGGCTTCGCCGGGCCCGGCGGCCCGGCGGGCGCCGTTCCGGATCAGCTCCGCACGGCCCCGGAGGCCACGGCGGCCTCGCGTCGCTGACGAGCGCGGCGTTGAGCGGTGCCGAGCGCGCGACCATGATCGTGACGGGCACCACCACGATGGGCATCCTGGAGGTCGCGCCCATCTCCTCCGGTGACGTGGTGCTGGTGATGTCCGCCGCGGGCGGCATCGGGCGGCTGCTCGTCCAGCCCGGCTGGGACAAGCCGGTCGAGGAACGGTTCGGCCCCGTCACGGTGGTCTACGACGGGGTCGGCGGCGACCGCGGCCGAGCCGCCTTCGGGCTCCTGGACACGGGCGGCCGGCACATCGTGTACGGCAGCGCCTCCCGCCAGGACTTCACCCCCGACCCCGGCGCACTGGCGGCCAGGGAAGTGACCTCGACCTACGCCCTCGCACCGCTGAAGTCCTGGCCGGGGGGATGCGCGAGTTCGAGACCAGGTCCCTGACCGCGGCCGCGTCCGGCACCCTGGCCCCCGCCTACGAGACCTTCCCACTGAGCCGGGCGGCCGACGCCCACGAGGCCCTGGAGAACCGGCGAACCGCGGGCAAGGTCCTGCTGATCCCCTGAGCGCGAAGCCGTACAGGGCACCCCTCCGGCCCTGTACGGCGTCGCGGGGCCGTCAGGCGCGCTCGTTGAGCAGGCCGAGGGCGACCCCGCCCATCCCGATGGTCATCACCAGCCAGGCCACGCCCGCGAGGACGTTGCCGAGCCCGGCGAACCAGGAGACGGGCACCAGGACGGGCGCCACGATGAGCGCGACCGACGCCCACACCGGGGCCGTCTTGCCGAGGAGTGCTGCCACGCCGACGATCACGAAGCCGGCCAGGCCGAGCAGGAAGATCCAGCCCAGCACGGCCGTCGGCGTGCCGTTGGACAGGGTGTCGTAGAGCTTGGCCGTGGTCGGCACGTCCAGGCCGCTCTTGAGCGCGGCGTACAGCACGTCGTCGCTGTTGGGCATCACCGGGACGCTGATGCAGAAGGCCAGGATCATGCCGACCAGGCCCAGGACCGGGCGGCCGCGCCTGGCCACCCTGCCGACCGCGAGCGTGGCCGGGATTCCGGCGATCGCGCTGAGCAGGCCGATCCAGGCCATCGCCGGGTAGGCGTCGAGGTTCGCGGCGAAGGAGGCGACGTAGGCGGCGCCCTCGGCGGTGGCGTCGTGGGGGGAGAGGAACAGGGTGACGGCGATGGCGAGCGGGGTGAACACCGCGCAGGCGATCATCGAGTAGCGCACGAACGTGTCGGCTCCCGAGCGGGGAGTCGCGTCGAGACTGGTCATGCTTGGAGCGTCCGCCGCCCCGGCCTCGTCCACATGAGTAGGCCCCTACTCAACCCGCGCCGCCGGTGCGGTGGCGGATCAGGGCATGGCCTAGGGTCGGGAACGTGGAACCTTTGGCGGTGGGGCTGGTCGGGGCGGGGCCGTGGGCGGAGATGGCGCACGCGCCGATGCTGGCCGCGGGGCCGTACACCCGGCTGGCCGGGGTGTGGGCGCGGCGTCCCGAGGCCGCCGCGCGGCTCGGCGCCCCGGTGTACGAGCGGATCGAGGAGCTGTTCGACGCGTGTGAGGCGGTCGCGTTCTGTGTGCCGCCCGCCGTGCAGGCCGAGCTCGGAGTGCTGGCCGCCAGGGCGGGTAAGGCGGTGCTGCTGGAGAAGCCGCTGGCCGCCGATCTCGACGGGGCGAAGCGGCTGGCCGGGGCGATCGCCGAGGCGGGGGTGCCGTCGCAGATGTTGCTGACGATGCGCTATGCCTCCGAGACCCGTGACTTCCTGGCCCGGTGCGCCCTGATCGAGCCGTTCGGCGGGCACGCGGCGAACGTGTCGGGCGCGCTGCTCGGCGGCGGCCCGTTCGCGACGCCGTGGCGGCTGGAGCGCGGCGCGCTGCTGGATGTGGGGCCGCACGTCGTCGACCTGCTCGACGCGGCGCTCGGCGAGGTGGTCGGCGTCCGCGCGCACGGCAACCCGCTCGGCTGGG
This sequence comes from Nonomuraea sp. NPDC046570, assembly GCF_040645915.1. Taxonomy (NCBI): domain Bacteria; kingdom Bacillati; phylum Actinomycetota; class Actinomycetes; order Streptosporangiales; family Streptosporangiaceae; genus Nonomuraea; species Nonomuraea sp. NPDC046570. The sequence continues at coordinate 45,957 of NZ_JBEYZF010000002.1, forward strand.
TCGGCCTGCTGCTGGAGCACGCGGGCGGCGCGGTCAGCGAGGCGTCGCTGTGCATGGCCGCGACCGGCGACCTGCCGCCCGCCACGTTCGCCGTCTTCGGCGCGAAGGGCAGCGCGGTGCTGCCGCACTTCGAGCACGACCCGCTGGACGTGGTGGCGGAGGAGTTCGCCAGGACGGTACGCCAGGGCGGCGGTCACCCGCTCGACGCCGCCCACGGCCTGCGCCTGCAGCACGTCATCGCCGAGGCGGAGAATCAGCTGGCAGCCCCTTGACAGTGGGCCGACCGGCGTTTTGATAGCGTTTGTCCGACGCGCAGTGCCGCAGCGAAGTCCGGTGTGAGTCCGGCGCTGTCCCGCAACTGTCAAAGCCAGGTCGCCTGCCTCTGCGCCGACGTCATCAACCCTCGTGGAAAAGGGTGATCCGTCGCGATTTCGCGGGTCTCTCGGTTCCGGCAGTGAAAGGACTCCTCGTGAGGCCCGTACGCACGGCCTTCACGGGCGCGATGCTCGGCCTGCTCGCCCTGACCGGTTGTGGTCAGAGCTCCGGCACCGGCACCGCCTCCGTGGCCCCCGCCCCCGTCCCCAGCTCCGCCCCCGCCGCCGCGGGCTTCCCCGTCACGGTCGAGGCGGGCAACGGCCCCGTCACCATCGCCAAGAAGCCCGAGCGCATCGTGTCGCTCTCGCCCACCGCCACCGAGACGCTCTTCGCGATCGGCGCGGGCCCCCAGGTCGTCGCCGTCGACGACCAGTCCAACCACCCGGCCGAGGCGCCGAAGACCGACCTGTCGGGCTTCAAGCCGAACGTCGAGGCGATCGTCGCCCAGAAGCCCGACCTCGTCGTGGTGGCCAACGACGCCGACAAGATCGTCACGGAGCTGGGCAAGCTGAACGTGCCCGTCCTGCTGGAGCCGGCCGCCACCAAGCTGGAGGAGGCCTACGACGAGATCGCCGACCTCGGCGCCGCCACCGGCAACAAGCCCAAGGCCGACGAGATCGCCGCAGGCGTGAAGGCGTCGCTGGAGAAGCTGGCCGCCGAGGCGCCCAAGGACAAGAAGCTCACCTACTACCACGAACTGGACGTCACGCCCTACGCGGCCACGTCCAGCACCTTCATCGGCCAGATCTACGGACTGTTCGGGCTCGTCAACATCGCCGACAAGGCGCCGGACGCGGCCGGCGGCTACCCCAAGCTGTCCGCCGAGTTCGTCGCCCAGGCCGACCCCGACCTGATCTTCCTCGCCGACGTGAAGTGCTGCGCGCAGAACAGCGCCGCGCTGGCCAAGCGGCCCGGCTGGAAGGACCTGTCGGCGATCAAGAACGGCCAGGTGGTCGAGCTCGACGACGACGTCGCCTCCCGCTGGGGGCCGCGCGTCGTCGACCTGGCCACCAGCGTGGGCCAGGCCGTGCAGAAGGCCGCCGCCCGCTAGTGCCGGTGCCCGCCGTCAAGGAATCCGGGCCCGCCAGGGCCAGGCCGCTGTGGGTCGTGGGCGGGCTCGTGGTCCTCGCGCTCGCGATGGTCGCCGGGCTGCTCGGCGGCGCCGCCGACATCTCCCCGTGGCAGGTCGTCCTGGAGGCCGCCGACTGGCTGCCCTTCGTCGACGTCGACTCCGGCCTGGCGCCCGTCGAGCAGGGGCTGCTGCTGCAGCTCCGCCTGCCCCGGGTGCTCGTCGCCGCCGTCGTCGGCGGCCTGCTGGCCATCGCCGGGGCGGGCTACCAGGGTGTCTTCCGCAACCCGCTGGCCGATCCCTACCTGCTCGGCGCCGCCTCCGGCGCCGGGCTCACGGTCACCATGGTGATCGTGTTCGTGCCCGGCGACGTGCAGACCGTGTCCGTCCCCGTGGCGGCCTTCGCCGGGGCCGTCGGCGGCGTGCTGCTCGCCTACGCGCTCGGCAACACCGCGGGGCGGGCGGGCGGCACCGCCACCCTGGTGCTCGCCGGGGTCGCCGTCACCTCCTTCCTCACCGCCATCCAGACGTTCGTCCAGCAGCTCAAGGTCGAGGAGCTGCAGCGCATCTACTCCTGGATCCTCGGCGACGTGGGCGGCGGGTGGGACCAGCTCTGGATGGTCGGCCCCTACGCGCTCTGCTCCGCCGTCCTGCTGCTCCTGCACGGGCGGATGCTGGACGTGCTGTCCGTCGGCGACGACGAGGCCACCAGCCTCGGCGTACGCGCGGCGCGGATCAGGCTGGTCGTGCTGCTCGGCGCCTCCCTGGCCACCGCCGCCGCGGTCGCGGTCAGCGGCCTCATCGCCTTCGTCGGCATCGTCGTCCCGCACGTGGTGCGCCGCCTCGCCGGCGGCTCCTACCGCGTGGTGCTGCCGCTCTCGCTGCTCGGCGGCGCGGCCTTCCTGGTCATGGCCGACCTCCTCGCGCGCGTCGTCATCGCGCCCGCCGAGCTGCCCATCGGCGTCGTCACCGCCTTCGTCGGCGCCCCCTTCTTCGTCGTGGTGCTGCGGATGACCAGACGGGCGTCGATGTGATCGAGACCAGGGACCTGTCGGTGACGCTCGGCGAACGCGAGGTGCTCACCGGCGTCGGCGCGCGGGTGGAGCGCGGCGGCTGGCTGGCGGTCATCGGGCCCAACGGGGCGGGCAAGTCCACGCTGCTGCGCGCGGTCATGGGGCTGGTCGGGCACCGCGGGGAGGTGCTGATCGACGGGTCCTCCGCCGGGGCGCTCAAGCCGCGGGAGCGGGCCAGGCTGGTCGCCTACGCGCCGCAGACGCCCGCGCTGCCGCCGGACATGACCGTGTTCGACTACGCGCTGCTGGGGCGCACGCCGTACATCCCCTATCTCGGCCGGGAGAGCCGCCACGACCGGGATGTGACCGCGTCCGTCCTGGACCGGCTCGACCTGGACGCCTTCGCCGGGCGCAGGCTCGGCAACCTGTCCGGCGGCGAGCGGCAGCGGGTGGTGCTCGCCCGCGCGCTCACCCAGCAGGCGCCCGTCCTGCTGCTCGACGAGCCCACCACCGCCCTCGACCTGGGACACCAGCAGCAGGTGCTGGAGCTCGTCGACCGGCTCAGGCGCGCCGACGGCCTGACCGTCCTCACCACCCTGCACGACCTCACCCTCGCCGGGCAGTACGCCGACACGCTGCTGCTCGTCGCCGAGGGCCGGGCCGTCGCCTCCGGGCGTCCGGTCGAGGTGCTCACCGAGACGCTGGTGGGCACGCACTTCGGCGCCCATGTCAAGATCGAGCCGGGCCCCGGCGGGCGGCCCGTCGTGCACCTGGTCAGGGGAGCGTAGTGAAGCTGTCGTACCGCGTCGAGGAGGGCGTCACGCTGGGGGCGCTGCTGTGGGAGTTCGGTCCCGGCTGGCGGATGATCTCCTCGGCGATGCTCGGCGGCGGCATCGGGACCCGCTCCTGGGTGCTGAACGCGCAGGTCGTCGCCGGATACTCGCGGATGGACCCGGTCGACCACCTGCTCTCCCTCGGCCCCGAGGGCGACGGGGTCGGCATGCTGACCGCCGCCTCCGTCGACCGGTACGCGAGCGCCGCCGACGGCGGGGTCGAGGCGGTGGCCACCGTCGGCCTGCGCGTCCCCACCTGGGCCGCCGCCCCCGAGGGCACCCCCGATCCGGAGCTGGCCCCGATGCGGCTGCCGGTGCCCGGCACGATCAACATCGTCGTCCGGGTGCCCGTGGCGATGAGCGACGCGGCGCTGGTCAACGCGGTGATGACGGTGACGGAGGCGAAGACCCAGGCGCTGGTGGAGGCGGGCTTCCCCGGCACCGGCACCGCGTCCGACGCGGTGTGCGTGGCGGCCCCGGCCGAAGGGGCGGAGGAACTGTTCGGCGGCCCCCGCTCGGAGTGGGGCGCACGCGTCGCCCGCGCGGTCCACACGGCCGTACGGCAGGGCACCACCGCCTGGTACCAGCACCACACCTGACCCCGCCGCGTAACTCCGAGGACGTCTCCGACGATAGGACCAGCGTGGGGGACAAACGGCCGCGGGGCCGGGGCGACGTGGTGCCCAGGGGCGGGACGGCCGCGGAGCGTGCACTCCACACCGACACGCCAGATTCCGAAACAAGCGGCTACGGGGGCATCTCTTGACTTCCGCGCTGCTGTTGGGACGCTGGTCCTATCCTCTGTAGGGAGGCGTGATGAGGCGTCTCATCGTCGTGGCCGCCGGGGTCGCGGCCCTGGCCCTGGTGGCCGTCAGGCCCGCTTCGGCGCACGAGCACCCGAGCGGGATCTCCGATCTGGTCACACCCGCGCTGGTCCGCGTCGAGGCCAAGGCGCAGGTCGACATCACGCTGCTCGACCACATCGGCGAGCTGGTCCACGTCGAGCGCAGCTACGAGGTGCCGATCGGCGCCGGCACGGGGTTCGTGGTCAACCCCGAAGGCGGGATCGTCACGCTGACCCGCGCCGTCAAGAGCGACCAGAACATGATCAACTACGCCGCCAACAGGATCTTCGCCGAGCACCACAAGGTGCGGCTGCCCGCCGACTTCGCCCGGCACAAGCTGAAGAACGACCAGCTCAACCACCACCTGGAGCTGTGCTACACGCCGGAGAAGTCCACCGCGACCTGCATCGTCAACGTCAAGACCGACATCACCGTCTACCCCAACCTCACCCAGCCCGACAAGCAGGGCTTCAAGGCCGAACTGGTGTACGCCGGCCGGCCGGACGCCCCCGCGGTCCTCAGGGCGGTCGGCAGGGCCGACGGCAGCGCGGGGCTGCCCACCGCGCCGCTGGCCGCCAAGGTGCCCGACAAGGAGGGCTCGCCGGTCAACGTCGCCGGGTTCCTCGGCCGCCCGGCCGCGGACGTCCCGCACAAGATCGAGATCGGCCACCTGGGCAAGGGCGGCGTCGGCGACCGGGGACGCGGCTTCGCCGACCCGGAGAAGAAGGTCGACGAGCCGCCCAAGCTGGGCGCGCTGATCGACCAGGGCCTGCTCGGCGGCCCGGTGATCGGCGACAAGGACGGCCACGTGATCGGCCAGCTCATCGGCGGCGGCAAGGACGCCAGGATGATCGGCGTCCGCGAGATCAGCTCCGCCCTGCAGAAGGCGAAGATCACCCCGCGCCGGGGGACGATCGACGCCGCGTTCGAGGCGGCGCTGACCCGCTTCCACAGCAAGTACTACACCGAGGCCGTGGCCGGCTTCCAGCGCGTCCTGGAGCTGTACCCGGGGCACGTGGTGGCCGCCGAGCATCTCAAGACCTCGCTGGCCAAGCGCGGGGGGTCCGAGGACGCGGGCACCGCCAAGGTCGCGCCGCCTTCGGGGACCCGGATACCGCTGTGGCCGTTCATCGCGGCGGCGGCCGTGATCCTGGTCGTCGCGCTGCTCGGGGCGTTCCTGCTGTGGCGTCGCCGTACCCCGCCCGAGCCCGCGGCCGAGGAGGCCGCGCGGCCGCCGTACCCGCAGGCGCCCGTGGTCGCCACGACGCCCCCGTTCGACGACCGGGCCAGCCCGACCGTCGTGGTCAGGCGGCCCCCGCAGGGGCTGCAGCCGGTGCCCGGCACCGGACCGCAGCCCGTGCTGGTCGCCCCTGACGCCCCCGGCAAGGAGCCCGCGGTGAAGTACTGCACGGCCTGCGGCATGCGACTGGGGCCCGTGCACAAGTTCTGTGGCTACTGCGGCCACCCCAGCGAGACGTGATGCACTTGAACGAGAGATCCCTGATCGGCCAGGAGGTCGCCGGGTACTACATCGAGGACGTCATCGGTAAGGGCGGCATGGCCGTCGTCTACCTGGCGCTCGATCCGAGACTGAGCCGCAGGGTGGCGTTGAAGATCCTCAACCCGGCCCTGAGCGTCGACGAGCGGTTCCGACAGCGTTTCATCCTGGAGTCCAGGACCGTCGCCAGCATCGAGCACCCCAACATCATCCCGATCTACGAGGCGAACTCCGACGACGACGGCGTGCTCTTCATCGCCATGCGCTACGTCGACGGCCTCGACCTGCGCCGGTTCTTCTACGACCGAGGGCCGCTGCCCCTGGGCCAGGTGAACCAGATCTTCGCCCAGGTGGCGGCGGCGCTGGACACCGCGCACGCCCACGACCTCATCCACCGCGACGTCAAGCCCGCCAACATCCTGATGGCCGGCGACCACGTCTACCTGACCGACTTCGGCATCACCAAGCACCGCACCTCGATCTCCGGGCTGACCCAGACCGACCAGTTCATCGGCACCCCGAAGTACATGGCGCCGGAGCAGATCAACAAGGAGCACATCGACGGCAGGTGCGACCAGTACGCCCTGGCCTGCGTCGTCTACGAGGCGCTGACCGGGCGGCTGCCCTTCCAGCGCGACAACGACATCGCGCTGCTCTGGGCGCACCTGGCCGAGGCGCCGGTGCCGGTCTCCGCGCTCCGGCCCGACCTGCCGCTGGAGGTCGACGGGGTGATGATGCGGGCGCTGGCCAAGTCGCCCGAGCAGCGCTACGAGAGCTGCGGCGTCTTCGTCGCCGCCCTGCGCGACGCGATCAGCGGCCCGTCCGCCGAGACCCAGCCGCGCCCGCAGGTCGGCGTGCCCGCCACATCCGCCAAGCCCGCCAGGGGGACCAAGCTGCCGCTCGTGCTGGCGGGCGTCGTCGCGGCGGTCGCGGCGATCACGCTGGTGGTGCTGCTGGTCCTCGGCAACACCGGGGACGGCGGTTGGGCCCGCTATCCCGGCACCGGCGCCGCGCCCGTCGCGTTCGACTACCCGTCGGGCTGGACCGCGACCACCCACGGCGACCTGTTCGCGCTGGCCTCGCCGAAGGCCCCCGAGTTCGAGTCGCTGTTCGTGGCCGGGGTCGGCGCCGACTGGGCGCGGGTCAACCCGCTCATCCAGAGCGACCCGGAGACCGCCACCGGCATGTACGTCCAGCTCACCGAGACCATCGACCCCCTCAGTACGGCGGCGCAGCTCAAAGCCGCCCTGGACGGCATGATGCCGGGCCGGGTGGAGATCGCCAAGGAGCCGTTGCCCGACCGGGTCGGCGACAGGGACGCCCGGAAGTTCGAGGGCACGATCACCGACACCCGTACCGGCGGGCGGCTGAGCTTCACCGGCTACGTGGTGCCCAGGGCGGGCAAGCCCGTGCTGATGCTCTACTTCTGCGCGAGCAACGGCTGCGAGGGCCAGACCCTCAGCCGCCTGGTGGGCAGGGCGACGATGAGCTGACTTGCGGTTGACTTGCGGGCGGCTTGGCCGGGCGACTCCGGGCATGGGCAAGGCACCCGCGACGGTCTACTCTCCGCCTGTGGGCATAAGAATCGTCATTGCGGACGACCAGGCGATGGTCAGGGTCGGGCTGCGCATGGTCGTCGACAGCGAGCCGGGCATGGCGGTCGTGGGCGAGGCCGGGGACGGCGTCGAGGCACTGGCCGTGACCAGGCGTACCCGTCCCGACCTGGTGCTGATGGACATCTCCATGCCGCGCCTGGACGGCCTGGCCGCGGCCAGGCAGATCCTCGACGAGCCCGATCCGCCGAAGGTCGTCATGCTCACCACCTTCGACACCGACGAGAACCTCTACGCCGCGCTGCGCGCCGGCACCAGCGGCTTCCTGCTCAAGGTGTCACCGCCCGAGCAGCTCGTCGAGGCGATCAGGGTGGTGCACTCCGGCGACGCGCTGCTCGACCCGGCGGTCACCAGCCGGGTCATCGCCTCCTTCGCCGGGCGCCACGACCCGGCGCCGCCGCCGCAGCTCGACGAGCTGACGCCGCGCGAGCTGGAGGTGCTGCGCCTGCTGGCCCGCGGGCTGACCAACGCGGAGATCGCCCGCGAGCTGTTCGTGGGGGAGGCCACGGTCAAGACGCACGTGGCCCGCGTGCTGATGAAGCTGCACCTGCGCGACCGGGCTCAGGCGGTCGTGTTCGCGTACGAGTCGGGCGTGGTACGGCCGGGCGCGGTCGCGTAGAGCGCCGCCCACGCCTCGTCGCCCATCCGCAGCACCCGCACGCCGATCAAGGTGAGCGGGAGCACGGGGAGGGCCCAGAAGGGGATCATCTGCGGGCCGTACGAAATGAACAGCGAGCCGAGGTAGCCGACGGCCACCGCCGCGGGCGCCCACCAGCCGGCGAACCCGGCCCGCCACACGGCGGTCACCAGCAGCGGCAGCCCGATCATGCTGAAGAACATCCACGGAAGCTGGAAGGCGTACATCACGCCCGGCAGGTCCATCATCTCGCCGAGGATGCGCTGGGCCTCCTCGGGCGGGTAGTGGCTGCCGAGCCACCACTCCACCGGGTCGGCCAGCAGCAGGCCGGAGGCGCTGATGTAGCCGACGACGGTCATCGCGCCCGCCACGTGGCCGAGGCGGACGGCGCGCTGCCGGGTCAGGTGGGCCAGGCCGAGGGCGGCGACCGCCATCAGCAGCCAGCTCCAGTGGTAGAGCGCCGACTGGGCCTGGGCGAGGGCCGGGTTGTCGCCGAAGCTGACGGCCTCCCGGTCGTCGCCCCAGGTGCCCGGGTCGACGAGGACCGCCGCGAGCTGGAGGAGCGGGGCCACGATGATCAGCGTGCCGGAGGCGATCCGGCGGAAGGTGAGGGGATTGCTCAGCATGGGAGTCCTCGCGGTCTTTGGGAGCCTTCGACAAGGACGTTAGGGGCGCGTTCCCCGCGCCCGCGTCAGCCGCCCGGCTGACCGGCCTTCCCCCGCTGGGCTGACTCGGCGCCTCCGGCCCGGGATCATCGTCGAGCGGGATATCGAGCTGGATATATGGCGCATGCCCGACTTGTGTGTATATTTTCCGTCAAGAGACCTCTGCGGCAGGAGATATTTCATGAGGGCGTTTCCCGAGGTGCTGTTCGACGAGGCGCACAGCGAGTCGTGGACCATCAGTCGTGCGACCGCCGAGTCGATGAACCCGGCACATCCCGACGACAACAGTTACGCGCGCGCCGCCGAGCTGCTGCGCGGCCTCGGGCACACGGTGGGCGCCCACCTGGATGGCCCTCTGGACGCCGCGACGCTGAGCACGCGGGACGTCCTGGTGATCGCGCACCCGTCGGGTGAGCGCTGGGAGCGCACCACGGGCCAGGGCAGCCCGGTCTTCACCGGAGCCGAGCTCGACGCCATCGCGGAGTACGTCGCCGAAGGCGGCGGCCTGGTCGTGCTGGCCGAGGAGGAGCAGGACAAGTACGGCAACAACCTGGCCGACCTGCTGGCCCGCTTCGGCGTCGGTGTGACGCACACCACCGTGCGCGACGCGCGCGACTCGCACGCCGGCGTGGCCACCTGGGTCCTCGGCACCCCCGCCGCCACCAGCGGCATCCTCGCGGGCGGCTCCCGCGCCTGCTTCTACCGGGCCGGCGCGCTGACCCTCGACCCCACGGCCGACGCCACGGTGCTCTTCCGCACCTCGCCGACCGCCGACCCCGCGGGCGCGCCGCTGGCCGTCGCCCTGCCGTACGGCAAGGGCCGGGTCGTCGTGTTCGCCGACTCCGACCTGTTCGGCGACGACTCCATCGACGACTACGACCACCGCGCCCTCTGGGGCAACGCGGTCACCTGGGCCGCCCGGGTGCCCGAGAAGAGCGGCGCGGCCGGCAGCGGAGGCGACGGAGCCAAGGAGCGGCTGTTCGCCGAGCTGAAGGCGACCGTCGAGGAGCTGCGCCCGCTCCAGGTCAAGGACGGCTCGGTGCCGCAGGAGAAGGAACGTGCCAAAGAGCTCGTCGCCCGGATCTCCGCGCACGTCGCCGCCCTGGCCCCCTACTTCCCGCACGACGCTGCCTACCTTCAGGCCGTCCGCGACGACCTGGCCAAGTGGGCCGGGCAGGACCTGGGCGTCCCCGACTTCCTCGACTCGCTGAACCTCTTCCACCCCGACACCCAGCGCGAGGACGGCCTGGAGCACCTCGTGGTGTTCCCGATGTACACCCAGAACGGCAACCTGAACCGCAACATCGAAGCCGTCTGGATCCGCACCATCTGGCCCGACTGGCTGGCCCGCCTGGAGGCGAGCGGCTACGACAACCCGATGTTCGTGCCGATCGCCTTCGAGGACTTCACCGCCGGCTACGACACCCACTCCGCCGTGCTCTTCCCCGAGACCGTCGCGGTACGGCAGGCGCCCGAGCGCTTCACCTGGGGCGGCATCTTCGCCGACCGGGAGGCCGCCAGGTTCAGGCGGGTCTCGCAGGCCGCGGCCGACACGCTCAAGCTCGACCTGCCGCCGGACGCCGCCAGGCTGCTGGCCTCGCAGGAACTGGCCCAGGACACCTTCGTGATGTGGGACCTGATCCACGACCGCACGCACAGCCACGGCGACCTGCCGTTCGACCCCTTCATGATCAAGCAGCGCATGCCGTACTGGCTGTACGCGCTGGAGGAGCTGCGCTGCGACCTGACCGCGTTCGGCGAGGCCGTGCGGCTGGAGGCGGAAGGGGTGCCGCACGCGCGGTACGTGCAGATCGCGATCCTGTTCGACCGGCTGTTCCGGTTCCCGATCACCGGTGACCGGGTGCGCAACTACGACGGGCTCGGCGGGCAGCTGCTCTTCGCCTACCTGCACCGCAACGACATCGTCAGGTGGACCGACAACCGGCTCTCCATCGACTGGACCAGAGCCGCTGACGGGGTCGCCGACCTGCGCGCCGAGGTGGAGAAGCTGTACCGGGACAGCATCGACCGGTCCAAGCTCGCCCACTGGCTGGCCGCCTACGAGTTGGTCACCGCCTACGTGCAGCCGAACCCGGCCTCGACCTGGAGCAAGGGCGTCGCGGCGCTGCCGGAGGAGCAGAAGGCCAAGGTGGACGCGGTGCTGTCCGATGAGTTCCCCCTGAGCATGTTCTACGAGGCACTGCGTCGTAAGCTCACGGAAGTGGTCGAATCGACTAGGGGGATCCGGGCATGATCATTCTTATCACGGGTGCGGCCGGACCGACCGGCCAGGCGATCGGCGACTATTTCGCCAAGAACGGGCACACCGTGCTCGGGGTGGACAAGGAAGAGATCGACCTCCTCGATCGCGATGCCGTACAGAACCTCGCCGCCGCCATCGACCGGGATTACGGCCGCGTTGACGGCGTGGTGCACCTGGTCGGCGGCTGGCGCGGCGGCAAGACCTTCGCCGAGACCGACCTGGCGGACTGGGACCTCCTGCACAACCTGCTCATCCGCACCCTCCAGTACGTCTCGCTGGCCTTCGAGCCGCTGCTGCGCAAGAGCGAGAACGGCCGCTTCGTGATCGTGTCGGCCAAGGCCGCCGAGCACCCGACCGCGGGCGGCGCCGCCTACGCCGCGGCCAAGGCGGCCTCGGAGGCCTGGACGCTGTCGCTCGCCGACGCGCTCAAGGACACCCAGAGCGCCGCCGCCATCCTGGTGGTCAAGGCGCTGGTGAACGACGCGATGCGGGCCGCCAAGCCGGATGCCCGTTTCGCCGGGTTCACCGACGTGCATACCCTGGCAGAGGTGGTGGCCGGCCTCTACGAGCAGCCCGCCGAGCAGATCAACGGCCGTCGATTGGACCTGACGCAGTGATTCCCCTGCACGACCCCGCCCTGAAGGGCTTCGCCAGCGACAACTACGCCGGAGTGCATCCGGAGATCCTGGCGGCCATCGCCGCGGCCAACGGCGGCCACCAGATCTCCTACGGCGACGACGTCTACACCGAAGCCCTGCAGGACGTCTTCCGGCGGCACTTCGGCGAGCGCGCCCAGGCGTGGCCGGTGTTCAACGGCACCGCCGCCAACGTGGTGTCGCTGCGCTCGATGACCGCCCACTGGGAGGCGGTGATCTGCGCGGAGAGCGCGCACATCCACACCGACGAGGGCGGCGCCCCCGAGGTGGCCGGCGGCATCAAGCTGCTGACCGTCCCCACCCCCGACGGCAAGCTCACCCCCGAGCTGATCGACCGCCAGGCGTGGGGCTTCGGCGACGTGCACCGCGCCCAGCCCAAGGTGGTCTCGATCTCCAACACCACCGAGCTCGGCACCGTGTACACCCCCCAGGAGATCACCGCGATCTGCGACCACGCCCACGAGCTGGGCCTGCTCGTCCACCTCGACGGCTCACGGCTTACCAACGCCGCCGCCGCGCTGGACGTGCCGCTGCGCGCGCTGACCACCGACGCGGGTGTCGACGTGCTCTCCTTCGGCGGCACGAAGATCGGCCTGCTGTACGGCGAGGCGATCGTCGTCCTCAACCCCGAGGCGGCGACCGGCGTCGACTACATCCGCAAGACGTTCATGCAGCTCTCGTCCAAGATGCGGTTCGTCTCGGTGCAGTTCGAGGCGCTGCTCTCGGGCGACCTGTGGCTGCGCAACGCCCGCCAGGCCAACGCCATGGGGCAGCGGCTGGCCGAGGCGGTCAGGGAGATCCCGGGCGTTCAGGTGCCCAGGGCGGTCGAGGCCAACGCCGTCTTCGCCGTCCTGCCCAAGGACGTCACCGAGCGCCTGCAGAAGCGCTTCCGCTTCTACACCTGGAACGAGGCCACCGGCGAGGTGCGCTGGATGTGCGCCTTCGACACCACCGAAGCCGACGTCGACGCCTTCGCGGCGGCGGTGGCCGAGGAGATGGCGCACAGCGGCTGAAGGCTTGACCCCACGACGCCGCGCCCCGGGCCACTCGGCCCGCGGCGCGGCGTCGCCGTTTCGGAGAGCGGGCCCGGCCTGCCGGAGCCGCTTAGGGACCGGACGGCGGCCCGGCCACATTCCCGCCGAGGGCCAGGCGGGCCGCCTGCCAGCCGCCCATGCCGTGCACGCCGCCGCCCGGCGGAGTCGCCGACGAGCACAGGAACACCCCGGGCAGCGGGGTACGCCACGGCGCCCGCGACCACACCGGCCGCCTCACGAACTGCCCGAGACTGCCCAGCCCGCCGTTGATGTCCCCGCCCACCAGGTTCACGTCGTGCGCCGCCAGCCCGGCCGAGTCCACGGCGCGCCTGGCCAGCACCCGATCCCGGAACCCCGGCGCGAACCGCTCGATCTGCGCCTCGATCGCGCCGGTCATGTCCCGCGTCGAACCGTTCGGGACATGGCAGTAGGCGTAGAGCGTGTGCCCGCCCCGGGTGGCGTCGGCCGCGTAGGGCTGCACGACCAGCACGAACGGCCTGGGGGAGTGCCGCCCCCGCGCCACCTCGGCCTCGCTCAGCGCGATCTCCTCCATGGTGCCGCCCAGATGCACGGTCCCCGCCGACGCCACCCGGGGATCGCGCCACGGCACCGGCCCGTCGAGCGCCCAGTCGACCTTGAACACCCCGGGCCCGTGCCGGTGCCGGGCGAGCGCCCGGCGGTATCCCGGAGGCAGCTCGGCCATCGCGGCGAACTGGCCGGGCATGACGTCGAGCAGCACGATGTCCGCGTCGAGGTCGCGCAGGCGCCGTACCCGGTGGCCGCTCACCGCCTCCCCGCCGAGCGCCCGCAGCCGGGCCACCAGCGCGTCGGCGAGCACCTGCGAGCCGCCCTCGACCACGGGCCAGCCCACCAGGTGCGCCAGCGACGCAAGCATCAGCCCGTAGCCCGCCGTGATCGGGGCGCGCAGGTCCAGCGTCGAGTGCGCGGCCATCCCCGCCAGCGCCGCCCGCGCCCCGGCCGTCCTGAACAGCCGCCCCGCGACCGTGGCCGGAAGCGCGGCCAGCGCGCCGAACCTGGCCGCGTCCGCGAGCACGCGCGGCCCCGGCGGCGCCCACGGCCCGAGCGGCTTGAGCAGCAGGTCGACCAGCGGAAACCCGCCGCCCGCCGCCGCCCCGACCGTCGCCCGCCAGGCCCCCGCGTCCCGCCCCAACTCCTCGGCGGTACGGCCCGCGTCCCGGTGCACCAGCACCGCGTCCCGCCCGTCCAGCGGATGCGCCGCGGGTACCGCCGGATGCGTGAAGCGCACCAGATCGGCCACGCCGAGCGAGCGGAAGGCCGGTGAGGCCAGCGCGAGCGGCAGCACGGTCGCGCACACGTCGTGCACCCGGCCCGGCAGAGTCGCCTCCTCGCTGCGCAGCCCGCCGCCGAAACGCTCGTGCGCCTCCAGCAGCAGCACCCTGCGCCCGGCCGCGGCGAGGGTCAGCGCGCCGACGAGCCCATTGGGCCCCGACCCGACCACCACCGCGTCGAAGGCGCTCACTTTAGGATGGACGGATACGGCTGCGCGCCGCGCTGTTTCAGCATGTCGGTCATCAGGGCGATCTCGCCGGTCTGGCCGTTGACGATGTGCGTGGCCATGGTGGCCACCTCGTCCCGCTCGGAGAGCTTGAGCAGGCCCTTGGCCATGTCCACGCCGCCCTCGTGGTGGCGGATCATGAGCTGCAGGTAGAGGATCTCGGCGTCCTTGCCCTCGGCCGCCTTGAGCGCGGCCATTTCCTGCGACGTGGCGAGGCCCGGCATCGGCGCGGGCTTCTCGGCGGTGCCGCCGTGCCCGTGACCGGCCATCCAGGCCATGTCGGGGCGGCTGCTCGCCTGGTCGAGCCCCCACTGCTGAAGCCAGCCCATGAAGACTCCGCGCTGGGTGGCCTGGGTGTTGATGATGTCGTAGCCGAGGCTGCGCACATCCGTCGCCGAGGAGGCGTCGCGGACGACGAACGACATCTCGACCGCCTGGGCGTGGTGCTTGGCCATGTCCCGGGCGAATCCGGCCTCGGGCGAGGCATCGGTCGGTGTACCGTTCCCGCCGATGACGAAGAACAGCACGGCCGCCGCGGCCAGGAGCAGGGCGGCGGCGATCTGAAAGGGTCTGCGTACGGGCGTTTCCATCGCCTCCCAGGGTAGCCGCGTGGCATGAGCTACCGGTTCTCGCCCTTATTCTCCTGATACGCCCATAGGGCATAGGGTGACCGGAAGTTGGCAGGCCGATGGAGGGTCGATGACTAAGGAGAAGTCGCAGGCGCGACGCGAGCACCTCGCGAAGATGCGCGCCTCGCAGAAGAGCAAGGAGCGCCGGATGGCGCTGCTCATGTGGGGTGTGGGCGGTCTCGTCATCGTCCTGATCGTTGGCGCTGTCGGCTTCTACCTGGTCAAGGAGTCGGCGGCGACCTCTCTCGACTCGGTGTCCAAGGCCGCCTATGTGGGCAGCCAGCACACCACCAAGACGGTGACGTACAAGGAGAGCCCGCCGATCGGCGGTGAGCACCACCCCTACTGGCAGAACTGCGGCATCTACGACAAGCCCGTGCACCCCGAGCACGCGGTGCACTCGATGGAGCACGGGGCCGTCTGGATCACCTACCGGCCCGGCCTGCCCGCGCCGCAGCTCGAGCGGCTGAAGACGCTGGCCTCCGCCGACTACATGCTGCTCAGCCCGGTGGAGGGCCTGTCCTCGCCGATCGTCGCCAGTTCCTGGAACCACCAGCTCAGCTTCCAGAACGCCGACGACCCCAAGCTGCCCGCGTACATCAAGAAGTACAAGCAGAACGCCTCCGAGACTCCCGAGTTCGGCGCGGCCTGCACCCAGGGCATCGACACCACGAAGGACCAGGCGCCGCTGCCGCAGCCGTCCGAGGCGCCGCACCCGGATCCCACCGTGACCCCGACGGCCACGCCGAGTTCCTAGAGCAGCACCTCGTAGAGGGGCGTCGCGTCCAGCCCGTGCGCTTCGGCGACCGGCTCGCTGGTCAGGCGCCCCTCGTGCGTGTTCAGGCCGAGAGCGAGCACGCCGTCGTGCCGGAGCGCCTGCCGCCAGCCGTGCTCGGCGATCGCCAGCGCGTACGGCAGCGTGACGTTGGTCAGCGCGAACGTCGAGGTGTGCGGTACCGCGCCCGGCATGTTGGCCACGCAGTAGAACAGCGAGTCGTGCACCCGGTAGGTCGGGGCGTCGTGCGTGGTCGGCCGGGAGTCCTCGAAGCAGCCGCCCTGGTCGATGGAGATGTCCACCAGCACCGAGCCGGGCTTCATCCGGCTGACCAGGTCGTTGGTGACCAGGGTGGGCGCCTTCGCGCCCGGCACCAGCACCGCGCCGATGACCAGGTCGGCCTCCAGCGCCGCCCGTTCGATCTCCAGCGTGCTGGACGCGAGGGTCTGGCAGTGCCCCTGGTAGATGACGTCGGCCTGGCGCAGCTTGTCGATGTTGCGGTCCAGCAGCAGCACCTCGGCCTGCATGCCGAGCGCGATCGCCGCGGCGTTCATGCCCGACACCCCGGCGCCGATCACCACGACCCGCGCCGCGCGCACGCCGGAGACGCCGCCCATCAGCACGCCCCTGCCGCCCTCGGGCCGCATCAGGTGGTAGGCGCCGACCTGGGGCGCCAGCCGCCCCGCCACCTCGGACATGGGGGCCAGCAGCGGCAGCGTGCCGTTCGGCGCCTGCACGGTCTCGTAGGCGATGCCGGTGATCCCGGACTCCAGCATGGCCCTGGTGCACGCCGCGGAGGCGGCCAGGTGCAGATAGGTGAAGAGCACCTGCCCCTTGCGCATCCGGTGGTACTCCTCGGCCACCGGCTCCTTCACCTTCAGGATCAGCTCGCCCTCCGACCAGACCTCGTCGGGGCCGTCGACGATGACCGCGCCCGCCGAGGCGAAGTCGATGTCGGGGATGGCCGAGCCGGTGCCCGCCGTACGCTCCACGAAGACCTGGTGGCCGTGCCTGACCAACTCGTACGCGCCGGCCGGGGTGAGGGCCACACGGTACTCGTGGTTCTTGACCTCGCGAGGAACTCCGACCTTCATAGGTCCACTCTCGTTTCGCCGGTCCGGGAGAACTAGCGGCAACATGTAAGGATTACTCCATTCTTCCTCGCGCGATGGGGACTATTTGGTGAATTAGCCGGTTCCTCCGGTCCTCGATAAGCTCACCTGCCAGTAACGTCAGGATGGGGTTCACCGATGGAACAGCAGCCGTCGCAGGGGCGCACACCGCCCCCCGGACCGCCGCCTGGGCCCTCAAGTCCATCAGAGCCGCAGCAGGCGGCTCCCGTGCCCCCGAAGGCCCCCTCAGGCCCCCGGGCGAGCAGGATCACCACCGTCATCCTGGTGGTCGCGCTGGTGATCGTCGTGGTCACCGCGGGCATCCTGGGCGCGATCGCGGTGCTGATGACCCGCGACCCCGACAGCCCGCTGCTCGGCGGCAGGCCGCCCCGGACCCTCGCCGTCCCCATCCACTTCGCCCCCGTGGTCGAGACCATGGCCGCACCCTGCCCCGGGAAGCAGGCGGCGCTCGACGAGGCGCAGACCACCTGCTACCTGCTGGACACGGCGATCAAGGTGACCGCGGTGCAGGAGGTCGAGGCGCTGGCCGACCGGGGCGGCGCCACCTACTCCGTGCGCATCGCCTTCCCCTCCGCCGTCCGGGACAAGGTCGCCGACCTCGTCCGGGAGCAGCTCACCGAGCAGCAGGCCATCGCCGTCCTGGAGGTGCGGGGGCAGGCGGCGACCGTGCTGGCCGCGCCGATCGTGACCCAGGCCATGGACGGCGACAGCCTCAGCATCGCGGGCTTCACCAAGGAGCAGGCCGACAAGCTGGTGCAGCGCCTCCTCGGTTCCTCGGCCCAGCCGTCGATCACCCCCGGCCGGCCCGAGGCGTCCCTACCGGCCACCACCCCACCGGGCCTGCCCCAGCCCGGCACCACCCAGCCCGGCGTGCCGCAGCAGGGCACCGTCCAGCCCGGCACCACCCAGCCCGGTGCTACCACCCAGCCCGCCACGCCTCCCGCCTCGCAGCCGGCGGCCACCTCGCCCGGCACACAACCGGTCGCCGCCACCAGCGCGCCCGCCGCCACCAGGAGCGCCCTCTTGGCCGCCCGCGACAAGCGCTTCCCGACCTGCCAGGAGGCCATCACCGCCGGGTACGGCGGGCCGTACACCAAGGGCAGGCACGCCGAGTACGCGTGGTACCCCGACCGGGACAAGGACGGGGTGGCCTGCGACCCGCAGGACGTGCGCTAGTCGAACACGCCCTCCAGCGCGGCGATCCCGAAGTACCCCACGAAGATCAGCGACACCACCCACAGCAGCCACGGGATCTCGTCGAACTTCCCGAGCGCCGCCTTGATCACCGTGTAGGCGATCACACCCGCGCCCACGCCGTTGGTGATGCTGTAGGTGAACGGCATCAGCGCGATCGTCAGAAACGCCGGAACGGCCAGTTCCAGGTCCTCCCACGGCACGTTGCGGCTCTGCGTCATCATCAGCGCGCCCACCAGCACCAGCGCGGGCGCGGCGGCGGCGGCCGGGACCACCGCGGCCAGCGGCGTGAACAGCAGCGTCAGCGCCAGCAGCGCGCCGGTCGCCACGCTGGCCAGACCGGTCCGCGCCCCCTCGCCGACGCCCGCCGCCGACTCCACGAACACCGTGTTCGCTGACGAACTGGTCACCCCGCCGACCATCCCGGCCACGCCGTCCACGGTCAGGATCGCGCCCAGCCTCGGCACCCGCCCCTGGTCGTCGATCAGCCCGGCCTCGTCGCTGACCCCGATGATGGTGCCCATCGCGTCGAAGAACCCCGACAGCACCAGGGTGAACAGCACCACGCTCGCGGTCACCACGCCCGCCCTGCCGAACCCGCCGAACAGGTCGAACTGCCCGACCAGCTCGAAGTCCGGGGCCGCGACCAGCGCGGTGGGCATGGTCGGCACCACCACACCCCACTCCTTCGGATCGATGACGGCCAGCGCGTTCACCGCCACCGCGACCACCGCGGTCACCGCGATGCTGATCAGGATCGCGCCCGGCGTCCTGCGCACGAACAGCACGATCATCAGCAGCAGCCCGAAGCAGAACACCCCGACCGGCCAGCCGGCCAGGTGCCCGGTCGCGCCGAGCTGCACGGGCGTCCCCGTGCCGCGCGCCACGAACCCGGCGTCGACCAGCCCGATCAGCGCGATGAACATGCCGATGCCCACCCCGATCGCGTGCTTGAGCCCGAGCGGGATGGAATCCATGATCAGCCGCCGTACACCGGAGACGGCCAGCACGATGATGACCGCGCCTTCGAGGACCACCAGGCCCATCGCCTGCGCCCACGTCATGAACGGCGCCGCCTGGTAGGCCACCACCGCGTTGAGGCCGAGCCCCGCCGCCAGCCCGAAAGGGGCGTTGCCGACGAACGCCATCAGCAGCGTGCACACCGCGGCGGCCAGCGCGGTGGCGGTGGTGAGCTGCCCGATGTCGAGCCTGGCCCCCGTCACGTCCTTCGCCCCGGCCAGGATGATCGGGTTCAGCAGGATGATGTACGCCATCGCCATGAAGGTGGTGATGCCGCCCCGTACCTCCCGCGCGGGCGTGCTGCCCCGCGCGGTCAGCTCGAAGAACCTGTCGAGCACAGTCATCCCCCTCGGTCGATCATGGGGGATGACTGTGTACTACCCGCTCGCCACAGCCGTTACCGCCGCCCGTGCCGCCCGCCGCCGACGAGCTGGATGAACTCCTCCAGTGCGATCCGGCCGTCGCCGTCGCGGTCCGCCACCTTGATCGCGTTCTCCACCTCCGCGTCGGAGATGGTCTGACCGAGCGCCTTGCTCGCCTCCCGGATCTCGTCGGCGGTGATCAGCCCGTCGTTGTCGGCGTCGAAGCGCTCGAACTCCGCCTTGGCCTCTTCCCATGCTGAGGTCATGGTCGCCTGCCCTCCCGATGTAGTCGAAGGCCTCAAATCTAGCGAAGGGCGATGTCCTGCGGCCGGATCGGCACCCGCGACAGCGCCAGCCCGGTCGCGTCCCGCACCGCCGCCGCGACCGCGGGCGTCGACGACAGCGTCGACGGCTCACCCGCGCCCCGCAACCCGTACGGCGCGGCCGGGTCGGGGTTCTCCAGGATCGACAGGCGCATCGGCGGCATGTCCAGGATCGTGGGGATGAGGTAGTCGGTGAACGACGGATTCAGCACCAGCCCGTCCCGCATCTGGATCTCCTCCATCAGCGCCAGCCCCAGCCCCTGCGCCGAACCGCCGTGGATCTGCCCCTCCAGCGCCACCGGGTTCAGGATCCGGCCCACGTCCTGCACCGCCGCCAGCTCCACCACCTTCACCAGCCCGAGCTCCACGTCCACGTCCACCACCGCGCGGTGCACGCACAGGGCGAGCTGGGTGTGCGAGTCGCCCTGCCCGGTCACCGGGTCCAGCGGGTACGTCGGCCGGTGCCGGAACTCCCGCGTCTCCTCGATCGGCCCGAGCTTGTCCAGCGCCTCCCGCGCCGGCAACCCCTCGAACCGCGCCCGTACGGCCTCGCAGGCCGCCTTGACCGCGCCGCCGGTCACGTACGACTGCCGGGAGGCCGAGGAGGAGCCCGCCGAGCCGACCGTGGTGTCCGCCGTGGCCACGGTGACGTGGTCGACGCCCAGCTCGGTGCGGGCGATCTGCGCCTGGATCGTCACCAGGCCCTGGCCCACCTCGGCCGCGGCGGTGTGCACGGTGACGTGCGGCTCGCCGTTGACCAGCTCGGCGCGCACCCTGGCGGTCGAGTAGTCGTCGAAGCCCTCGGAGAAGCAGATGTTCTTGATGCCGACGCCGTACCCGACGCCGCGCCGTACCCCCTCGCCGTGCGTGGTCTGCGAGACGCCGCCGGGGCGGGCGCGCAGGTCGTCCTCGGGCGGTGCGGGCAGCGGCATGGCGGCGAGCTCGCGCAGCATGTCCGCCAGCGGCGCGGGGGAGTCGATCACCT
Source organism: Nonomuraea sp. NPDC046570 (assembly GCF_040645915.1). Classification (NCBI taxonomy): domain Bacteria; kingdom Bacillati; phylum Actinomycetota; class Actinomycetes; order Streptosporangiales; family Streptosporangiaceae; genus Nonomuraea; species Nonomuraea sp. NPDC046570. The sequence goes on from NZ_JBEYZF010000002.1 coordinate 66,416, forward strand.
GCCCGGTGGCCAGCTTCGAGCCCTGGGAGACCGCGTTGCGCACCCTGATCTCCACCGGGTCGAGGCCGCACGCCTCGGCCAGCCGGTCCATCTGCGACTCGTAGGCGTAGCAGGCCTGCACCGCGCCGAAGCCGCGCATCGCGCCGCAGGGCGGATTGTTGGTGTAGACGCCGACCGCCACGACGTCCACGTTCGGCACCTCGTACGGCCCCACGCCCAGCGACGCGGCGTTGCCGACGACGGCGGGAGAGGAGGAGCAGTAGGCGCCGCCGTCCAGCACGATCTCGGCCCTGACGTAGACGAGGCGGCCGTCGCGGGTGGCGCCGTGCTCGTAGCGCATCGTGGCCGGGTGCCGGTGCACGTGCCCGAAGAACGACTCCTCGCGCCCGTAGGACATCTTCACCGGCCGCCCGGTCCTGAGCGCCAGCAGGCAGGCGTGCACCTGCATGGACAGGTCCTCGCGGGCGCCGAACGCGCCGCCGACGCCGGCCAGCGTCAGCCGTACCTTCTCCTGGGGCAGGCCCAGGCAGGGGGCGAGCTGGTCGCGGTCGACGTGCAGCCACTGGGTGGCGATGTACAGGTCGACGCCGCCGTCCTCGGCGGGCACGGCGAGCCCCGACTCGGGGCCGAGGAACGCCTGGTCCTGCATGCCGACCGCGTACTCGCCGGTGACGACCACGTCGGCGGTGAAGGTGTCGCCGACGCGGACCGGCTGGCGGCGCAGCACGTTGCCCGTCCCTTGGACGATCGGGCTGCCCGGCTCCATGGCCGCCCGCGGGTCGGTCACCGCCTCGCGCATCTCGTAGTCGACGACGATCGCCGCGGCCGCCCTGCGGGCCGTCTCCGGGTGCTCGGCGGCCACCAGCGCCACCGGCTCCCCCTGGTAGCGGACCTGGTCGATGGCCAGCACCGGCTGGTCCCGGTGCTCCAGGCCGTAGAACTTCTCACCGGGCACGTCCTCGTGGGTGAGCACGGCCAGCACGCCCGGCACCGCCAGCGCCGGGCCGACGTCGACGGACCGGATCCAGGCCGAGGCGTGCGGGCTACGCAGCGTCACCCCCCACACCATGCCGTCGAGCCACAGGTCGGAGGCGAAGGCGAACTCGCCCGTCACCTTCAGGGCGGCGTCGGGGCGCACCGCGCCCTCGCCGACGCCCTGCCTGGTCACACCGGCCGTCTGCGTCATCCTTCGAGTACAGCACCCCAGGTCGGGTGGAGGCTATGACGGGCCGGGGAAACCCCCTCCGGCGCGCCCGCGCCCGCCTTGTATATTCCTCCAAGTGCGCATCAGCGACCTGCTCGCCGTCGAAGAACTCGGCCTCCGCCTGCTGTGCGGACCGGCGGACACCGAGTTCGGCTCGGTGCTCGTCACGGACCTGCCCGACCCCGCCCGCTACCTCGGCGGCGGCGAACTCGTCCTCACCGGGCTGATCTGGCACCAGGGCCCGGACGACTCCGCCCGCTTCGTCGCGGCCCTGCGCGCCGCCGGAGCCGCCGCCCTCGGCGCCGGCCAGGCCTGGCTCGGCCACGTGCCGGAGGACCTGGTGGCCGCGTGCGCCGCGGCGGACCTGCCGCTGCTGGAGGTGCCGACCAGGGTCCCGTTCGGCCGGATCGGCCAGTTGGTCGCGCCCCGCCTCAGCGGCGACGCGCGCGAGGCGCTCGGCCGCCAGCGCCGGGTCGTCGCCGCCGTGGCCGAGGGCACCGACCTGGCCGCGCTGTTCGCCCTGACCGCCACCGAACTGGGCGTGACCGGCGCGGTCGTCTCCTCCACAGGCGAGGTCGTCGTCGGCACCACACCCGATCCGGTACGGGTGGCGCGGGCCTACCTGGCCGCGCCGCGCCTGCCGTACCTGGCGGGGGAGCAGACGATCTTCGCGGTGGGCAGGGGGCACCGGGCGGCGGGCTGGGCCCTGGTGTGCGACGGGGACCTGACCGGGCGGGCCGACGTCGGCTTCGAGCTGGCCGCCTGCGTCGCGCTGGAGCGGGCGCGCACGGAGGAGGGGCGGCGGGTCGAGCGCCGGCTCGCCGGGCAGCTCGTCGCCGCCGCCTGCTCGGGGGAGACCGACCCGGCCGAGCTGACCGCCGGGCTGCGCACCTGCGGGCTGGCGCCCACGCGGCGGTACGCCGTGGTGAGCGCGACGGCCTCGGGCCCCGAACCCGCCGTGCTCGGCGGGCAGGTGGTGGAGGAACTGCTCGGCCGGAGCGTGGTGGCGGCGCCGGGAGCGGACGGCGCGGTGGCGCTGGTGCCGCTGACCGGGACGGCCGACGAGCTGGCCGCGCGGCTGCGGGCGGGCGCCGAGGTGCTCGGGGAGCTGCGCGACACCGTGGTCTCGGTCGGGGTGTCCGGCGCGCTCACCGGGGCGGCCGCGATCAGGGGTGGCGTCGAGGAGGCCGGGCACGCCCGCCGGCTCGCCGAGGCGCGCGGCGGCGCGGTGGTGACCAGCGACGAGATCTACACGCACGCGCTGCTGCTGGCCACGGTGCCGGGGGACGTGCGCAGGTCGTTCGCCGACCGGCTGCTCGCGCCGCTGCTCCGCTACGACGCCCGGCACCAGTCCGAGCTCGTCCGCACGCTGGGCGTCTTCCTGGACTGCGCCGGATCGTGGAACGCCTGCGCGGAGCGGCTGCACGTGCACGTCAACACCGTCCGCTACCGGGTGCGCAGGGTGGAGGAGCTGACCGGCAGGAACCTGTCCACGATGGCCGACCGGGTGGACTTCTTCCTGGCCCTCAGATCCACCTGATCACAGCGCCTGCGCCCGCTCCTTCTCCAGCCGCTGGTGCCAGTAGTCGCTGCCGAGCTCGTCCGCCAGCGCCGCCATCTGGCCGAGGTAGCCCAGCGACTCGGCCCGGTCGCCGAGCAGGCGGTGCGCCCTGGTCAGGTTGAGCAGGCAGCGCGCCTCCACCAGCCTGGCGTTGCGCGAGCGGGCCAGGTCGAGGCCGGGCCGGAGCTGCTCCAGGGCCAGGCGGGGGCAGCCTAGGTCCAGATGCACCTCGCCGAGCATGCCGCGGATGATCGCCTCGTGTGTGCTGTCGCCCACCGCCAGCGCCAGGTCCAGTCCCTCGCGCAGGGACGCCATCGCCTCGTCGAGACGGCCCAGGCCCTGCTGGGCCATGCCGATCACGAACAGCGCGTAGCGCTCGCCCACGCCCGTGCCGATCTCCCTGGCGATCGCGAGCTGCGCCCGCCCGCCGCGCAGCGCCTCCGCGTAGTGGTCCCGCTTGGCGTGCTTGATCGCCATGACCCCGTGCGCCCGCTGCTCCTCGAACCGGTCGCCCAGCCGCCTGGCCAGCGCCAGATGCTGGTGGTCGTGGCGCAGCGCGTCGTCCAGCCGCCCGCGCAGGTACTGGCCGTAGCCCGCGTGGCTGTGCGCGAGCAGCATGATCCGCTGGTCGCCGAGGCGCTCGCCGACCAGCAGCGCCTGCTCGTTGAGGGAGACCAGGTCCAAGGCCCGGTAGGCGCCCTGCTGGTACCACATGAGGCCGAAGGCGAGCGCCACCCCGAGCCCCGCGATCGTGTCGTCGGGGTCGGCCATGGCCTGCGCGGCGGCGGCCACCAGATTGGGCTCCTCCCTGGTCAGCCAGGCGTGCGCGGCCGCCGCGTCGCGCAGGGGGAGCGGGGCGGCATCGACGCCGGGGCCCCGCGGCTGGACGCGGTGCTCGTCGAGCAGCGTCGCGGCCGTACGCGCCGTGGCGGCGTACAGGCCCAGCGCCCTGATGAGCGGGGCGCGCCGGTCGGCGGGCGCGACCTCGGCGGCGAAGAGCCTGACCAGGTCGTGCATCCGGTAGCGGCCGGGACGCGCGCAGTCCAGCAGATGGGCGTCGGCGAGCCGGTCCAGCGCGCGGTCGGCGGCGGCCGTGGTGGTGTCCAGCAGGGCGCCCACCACCTCGCCGGTCACCGTCGGCACCCGGAGCAGGCCGAGCACGCCGAGGGCGCGGGCCGCCGCGCGCTCGGTCGGGTGGTCGCTGTCGCGCAGGGACTCCCAGCTCGCGGCCAGGCCGGCGCGCACGCCGAGGTCGCCGGTCTCCAGCTCGGACAGGCGGCGCTGCTCGTCGTCGAGCCGGTCCGCCAGGTCGGCGACGCTCCACGCGGGACGGCCGGCCAGGCGGGCTCCGGCGATGCGCAGGGCCAGCGGCAGGCCGTCGCAGAGCCGTACCAGGCGGGAGGTGGCCGCCGGGTCGGCGGAGGTCCGCGCGGCGCCGGCCAGCCTGGCCAGCATGGTGACCGACTCGCTCTCCGGCAGGGTGCCGAGGTCCACCTGGACGCAGTCGTCGGCCCAGGCGAGCGTCTCCCGGCTGGTCACCAGCACGGCGTTGCCCGCGGGGACCGACAGCAGCGGCCGGATCTGCGGGAGCCCGGCCGCGTCGTCCAGGACGACGAGCACCCTCATGCCCTCCAGCCGCGCCCGCCAGCGGGCCGCCGCCTCGTCCGGATCGGCGGGCACCGACTCCAGCGGCACGCCCAGCGCGTGCAGGAATCCGCTCAGCACGTCGTACGGCCGCAGCGGCGCCACCCCCGGCGTGGCGCCGTGCAGGTCGACGTAGAGCTGGCCGTCCCCGAACCGCTCGGCGACCAGATGCGCCACATGTACGGCGAGCGCCGTCTTCCCGGCGCCCGGCGGCCCGGACAGCACCACCAGCGGCTGCGGGGGCGCGTCGTCCCACGGGGCCAGGAGCGAGCGCAGCCGTACCTTCTCCGCGGCCCTGCCGACGAAGCCGGCCAGTTCGCCGGGCAGCCGCCGGGGCGGGGCGGCGGCCCGGCTCCGGGGCGGCGGCCCGGGGCGGGGATCGTCGCGCATGGCGCTGTCGCGGCTGCGGCGCAGCCCCTCACCCGGCTCCACCCCCAGCTCGGCCGCCAGGACCCGCTCCGCCTCGGCGTAGGCCCGCTGCGCGTCCGCCCGCCGTCCCAGGCGGCCGAGGGCCAGGATCAGCAGCTCGCGCGGGCGCTCCCGCAGAGGGTGGCCGGTGATCAGTTCCATCAGTCCTGGCAGCGCGTCCTGGCACCGGCCGAGCCCGATCATCGCCTCCGCGCGGCGCTCGACGGCGCCCAGTCGCAGCTCGTTCAGGCGGTCGCGCTCGCCCGCGGCGAAGGGGCCGGGCACACCGCTCAGCGCGCCGCCGCGCCACAGGGTCAGCCCGGAGTCGAGGGCCGCCAGCGCCCCCTCGTGGTCGTCCTCCCGGGCGAGACGCCGGGCGTCGTCGAGCCGCCGTGCGAAGAGCAGGGCGTCGACCTGAGCGGCATCGAGGCTCAAGCGGTATCCGCCGGCGCCGCCTGGCAGGTAGCGCGAGGCCCCGCGCCGGTCCCGGCCGGGCTCCAGCGTGCCACGCAGCCCGGCCACGTAGGTGTAGACGCTCTGCTCGGCGCTGCGCGGCGGCATCTCGCCCCACACGCCGTCGATCAGCGCGCTCATGGGCACCACGTGCCCGGCGTGCCGCGCCAGGATCGCCAGCACCGCCCGCTGCCGGGGCGAGCCCAGGTCGAGGTCACGCGCTCCGCGGACACCGGAGACGGGCCCGAGAAGGCGGATGAACGGATCGAGACCGTGCTCCACGCCGCCGGCCAACTGAGTCTCCATGATCAGGTCGCCGATCGATCAGCGAGCCAGCACCTGTCCGTCTATAGAGGAAATATAGACGGACCGGTTAGCTTGGCTCCGTCGCTGGAGATTGTCCGGCCTCCCAACGCAGCCCACAGCGTCGGAGCTGCGGTGGGTCGCCGTCTTCGAGCCTGGAAGGAACGTCGCTCTACTGGATGGTCAGCAGCAGGCGCCGATGTCCGTCAGTCTGTAGGGAGACGAATCGGCTGCTGCGGTCGTAGCATTGCCTCCAACGGCCACAAAGGCCGCGATCAAGGCAGTACACATGGACAGGGCAAGACGCTTGCGCATGGGGGGTTCTCCCTCGCTCAGGGGTGTTGCTCGGACATCATCATCTCAGGGAGTGGCGGCTGTGACCACATCTGACCTGGTCGGGCTCCGGATTAAGACGGTTCGGCGACAGCGGGGCCTGTCCCAGGCGCAGCTCGCGCATCCTGAGTTGTCAGACAGCTACGTCTCCTTGATCGAAAGTGGGAAGCGTACCCCCACTCCTGCCGTTCTCGAACTCCTGGCCCAGAAGCTCGACTGCTCGCTCAGCTACCTCGTCAACGGCGTGACCGCCGAGCAGATGGAGGACATCGAGCTCGGGCTGGGCTACGCCAGGCTGGCCCTGGAGAACGGTGAGGTCTCCGAGGCCCGGACCCGGTTCGCCGAGCTGCTGGCGAACAACAACCTGACAGGCCTGACCAGGTTGCGTCAAGACACCGAATTCGGACTCGCGCTCGCCACCGAAGCCGCCGGCGAGCTTGACGAGGCGATCTCCATCCTCAACCGCCTGCGCGAGGAGGAGCTCACCCCCGAACGGCACATCGAGATCGCGATCGCCCTCTGCCGGGCCTACCGGGAGAGCGACAAGCTGACCGAGGCGGTCGAGGTCGGCGAGCGGATCCTGGGCGGCGCCGTCCGGCCGACCTGGTCCGACCTGCTGGTCGAGCTCGGCTCCACGCTGCTGGCCGCCCACCTGTTCCGCGGCGACCTGCTGCGCGCCCGGCAGTTCGCCGCCGAGCTGCTCAACGCCGCCGACCTGCTCGGCACCCCCCGCTCGACCGTCGCCGCCTGCTGGAACGCCGCCGTCGTCGCGCACACCACCGGCCACTACGACGAGTCGCTGTCCTTCGCCGAGCGCGCCCTGGCCGTGCAGTCGGAGACCGGCCAGCCGCGCAACCTGGCCCGGATGCGCAAGACCTTCGCCTCCCTCTACCTGCGCATCAGGCCCGGCGAGGCCGAGGAGGCGCGGCAGATGCTGCTGCGTGCCGAGCAGGAGCTCGCCCAGTCCTCGGCCAGCACTGTCGACCAGGCCCGCTGCCGGCTCGAACTGGCCCGCGCCGAGCTCGTGCTCGGCAACCCCGAGCGTTCGGTGAGCGCCGCCAGGAGCGGCGCCGACATGCTGCCGGTCGCCGCCAGGTTCATGGAGGCCGAAAGCCACCTGCTGCTCAGCCGCGCCTTCGGCGCGCTCGGCGACGGGCGGCAGGCCGAGGCCGAGCTCAACGAGGTCCGCGACTGGCTCACCCCGCTGCCCGACTCCCGCCGCGTCGCCGCCACCTGGTACGCGGCGGCCGAGACGATGGAGCAGCTCGGCGACGAGGACGCCAGCGTCGAGGCCTACCGGCGGGCCCTGTCCTGCGCGGGGCTGTAGCGAAGTCGGGACCGGGCGGCGGCATAGGTAGCCTTGGGGGTGCCATGAAGAGATCCCCACTCGCGGCCCTCACCGCCATGCTCGCCGCCCTGGTCGCCAGCGTTGTCCTGGCCGGCCCGGCCCTCGCCCACGACGCGCTGAAGAGCAGCGACCCCAAGAAGGACTCCACGGTGGAGTCCGTCGAGGAGGTCACGCTCGAGTTCACCGCCAAGGTGCGCATGCCGTACGTCATCGTGCGCGGCGCCGACGGCGCCGACCAGCAGGCGGGCAAGCCCGCGCTGGACGGCCACGTGGTGACCCAGAAGCTCAAGGGCGTGCTGCCCGACGGGAAGTACACCATCGCCTTCCGGGTCGTCTCCTCCGACGGGCACCCGATCGAGGGCGAGATCCCGTTCACGGTGAAGGGGGCGCCCAGCGCCACCCCCACCCCGAGCGCCACGGCCGCCGCGCCCAGTGAGGCGCCGTCGAGCGCCGCCCCCGCGCCGCCCGCCACGGCCGCGGCGCCGCAGAGCACGCCGGCGGCCGCCGAAGAGAGCGCCCCCGGCTTCCCCGTCTGGCTGCTGATCGTCGTCGGCGCCCTGGCCGGCATCGGCATCGGCTTCCTGCTGAGCGTACGGAAAAAGAAGCCGTGAACAGGACCGCGCGTCTCGCGCTGGCGCTGGTGGGAGCGGCCGTCGCCGGTCTCGCCATCGCCATGATCGCTGGGGGCGCGGCCTTCCCCCGCATCATCCCCGGGCTGCCCTCGCCCGGCACGTTCACTCGGTGGGGCCTGCCGCTGTCCAAGCTGGCGATGGACACCGCCGGGGTGCTGACCGTCGGCCTGCTGCTGGCCGCCACCTTCTTCCTGCCCTCGGACAAGGGCATGCTCGGCAAACCCGCGCTCGACTACCTCAAGGCCGCCTCCTGGACGGCGCTGACCTGGGCGGGCGCGGCCGCCGCCACCATGGTGTTCACCCTGTCGGACCTGCTGGCCGAGCCGGTGACCAACCTCTTCGGCGGCCTGGAGTTCTCCAGCTTCGCCAGCCAGAACGACCTGGGCATCGCGCTGACCCTGGTGGTGCTGTTCGGCGTGGCCATCGCGCTGTTCTCGCGCGGCGCGATCACCTCCGGCGCCTCCGCGGGCCTGTTCGTGCTCGCCCTCCTCACCATGCTGCCGCCCGCGCTGACCGGGCACGCCTCCTCCTCGCCCAACCACGGCCTGGCCACCACCGGCGTGGCCAGCCACCTGCTCACGCTGGCCATCTGGGTGGGCGGCCTGGCCATCCTCGGCGTGCACGCGCTGCGCCGGCAGCCCCAGCTCGACGTCGCCGCCGCCCGGTTCTCGGTGGCGGCGCTGTGGTGCTACGTCGCGGTCGGCCTGTCGGGGCTGTTCAGCGTGCTGGCCAGGCTGACCGCGGTCTTCGACCTGTGGACCTCCTCCTACGGCGTACTGATCGTCGCCAAGACGGTCGCGTTCGTGCTGCTCGGCTACGCCGGCTGGTGGCACCGGCAGCGCACCCTCGTCGACCTCGGCGCTGGCCGCCCGCGCGCGTTCGTCCGGCTGGCCGTCGGCGAGCTGGTCCTCATGTCCCTCACCATGGGCCTGGGCGTCGCGCTCTCGCGCACTTCGCCACCGCCGGTCAGCACGCCCGCCGACCGCGCCTTCGAGCTGCTCGGCTACCCGGTGCCGCCGCCGATCACGGTGGGCAACCTGGCCTCGATGTGGTGGCTCGACCTGTTCTTCGCGATCGTCGCCGCACTGCTCGGCGGTCTCTACGCGGCCGGCGTCGTACGGCTGCGCCGCCGCGGCGACGCCTGGCCGTGGGGCCGTACGATCTCCTGGATGCTCGGCGTGCTGGTCCTGGTCATCGCCACCCAGAGCGGCGTGGCCCGCTACTCCAAGGTCATGTTCAGCGTGCACATGGCCGAGCACATGACGCTGACCATGGTCGTGCCGATCTTCCTGGTGCTGGGCGCGCCCGTCACCCTGGCCTTGCGCGCGCTCAGACCCGCCGCCAGGCGCGGCGACCGAGGCCCGCGCGAGTGGATCACCGTGATCCTGCACAGCCGGTACATGCGTGTCGTCGGGCACCCGGCCTTCGCCACGATCGTCTTCATCGTGTCCACCTACGCCCTCTACTTCACCCCGCTGTTCGGCGCGGCGATGGAGGAGCACCTCGGCCACATCGTGATGACCCTGCACTTCCTGGTGAGCGGGACGCTGTTCTTCTGGGTGATCATCGGGGTGGACCCGGCGCCGCACCGGCTGCCGCACTACGCCCGGCTGCTCACGCTGTTCGTCACGATGCCCTTCCACGCCTTCTTCGGCATCGCCCTGATGATGATGGGCACGCTGATCGCCTCCGACTGGTACGACCAGCTCGGCAGGACGTGGGGCCTGCCACTGCTGGACGACCAGCAGGACGGCGGCGCCATCGCCTGGGGCTTCGGCGAGATCCCGACGCTGATCGTGCTGCTCGCGCTCGCCGTGCAGTGGTGGCGCGCCGACGACCGCCAGGCCAGGCGGGCCGACCGCAGGGCCGACGCGGCCGCCGCCCGCACGGGCGGCAGCGGCGACACCGAACTCGACGACTACAACGACTACCTGGCCAGGCTGCAGAAGCTGGACAAGGGGGAGTAACCCGGCGGCTACGGCCCCCTATCCACCGCACACGCCTTTCTGGACCGGCCGGTAGCCTGGAATGCGGGGGAGACGGGCAAGTCATTCGGTGCGCGCCGTCAGCCCCGGCGCGCGAAGCGGCCCGAGGTCAGTGGGGTGACCCGGGCACGTGGCCAGACGCCGGACTCGGGGACAGGCGATTGCCCGCTGTGTGCTCAGGAAGGCGAGTGCAAAGTGGTGGATGAAACGCGCATGCGTGGGGGGAAGGGCCTGGCCGAGGCCCTGGAGCACTATCTGTCGGAGTGGACCCGGCGCACCGGGATCACCGTCGAGACGTGGGCCCTCCCGGAGGGGGAGGTGCCGGCCAGGATCGCCCGGGGGGTCATGGTCGCGTTCGAGGAGGCGCTGCTCAACGTCGAACGGCACAGCGGCGCCCGTACCGTGTCGGTGGCGGTCACGCTGGGCCCGAGCGGGCTGCGCATGACCGTCAGCGACAACGGCCACGGCTTCTCCTCCGAACCCGAGGGCCGGGGCATCGCGCTCATGCGCGCCCGCTTCCGCGAACTGGGCGGCAACCTGTCGGTCAACGGCGTGCGCGGGGAGGGCACGACCGTGACGGGCGTGGTGCCGCGCACTAGGGGAGCGTGAGGATCTCGCTGCCGCCGTCGGTCACCAGGATCGTGTGCTCGAACTGGGCGGTGCGCTTGCCGTCCTTGGTGACGGCGGTCCAGTTGTCGGGCCAGATGTCGTAGTCGATCGTGCCGAGCGTCAGCATCGGCTCGATGGTGAACGTCATGCCGGGCACCAGCTCCACCTTGTGCGACGGGTCGTCGTAGTGGGGCACCATCAGCCCCGAGTGGAAGGTGGTGCCGATCCCGTGGCCGGTGAAGTCGCGCACCACGCCGTAGCCGAACCGCTTGGCGTACGCCTCGATGACCCGCCCGACGATGTTGAGCTGCCGGCCCGGCGCCACCGCCTTGATCGCCCGCATCGTCGCCTCGCGGGTGCGCTCCACCAGCAGCCGCGACTCCTCGTCCACCTCACCCACCAGGAAGGTCGCGTCGGTGTCGCCGTGCACGCCGCCGATGAACGCGGTGATGTCCACGTTGACGATGTCGCCGTCGCGCAGGACCGTGTCGTCGGGGATGCCGTGACAGATCACCTCGTTGATCGAGGTGCACAGCGACTTGGGGTAGCCGCGGTAGCCCAGCGTGCTGGGGTAGGCGCCGTGGTCGAGGAGGAACTCGTGCCCGACGCGGTCCAGCTCGTCGGTGGTCACCCCGGGGGCGACGTGCCTGCCCACCTCCTCCAGCGCCTGCGCGGCGATCCGGCCGGCCACCCGCATCCGCTCGATGATCTCCGGGGTCTTCACGTCGGGCTCGCCGGTCTTGGGGCGCTTCTTGCCGACGTACTCCGGCCGCTGGATGTGGGCGGGGACCTTGCGCATGGGCGAGAGGCGCCCAGGCTGGAGCAGTGTCGTCATGGAGATGAGTCTAGTTGGACCTTCCACCGGGCAGGATTGCACCCGTGAGCAATGATCAGTGGTGGTTCTGCCTGAAGCACATGCGGGTCGAGCCCGACCAGGGCTGCCCCAACAAGGACCGGATGGGTCCCTACCCGACGGAGCAGGAGGCGGCCGGCGCTCTGCAGCGGGCCGCCGACCGCAACAAGGCCTGGGACGAGGCCGACCAGGACGAGGACGACTAGGTCACCGTGCCGGGCCGGGGCCGGTCGCCGTACCGCCCCGGCCCGGGTAAAGCGCACGGGGGGAAATCCCCTGGCGAGCGTAAACTTGGCCGCGTGGACATCGATCCCCGACGGCTGCGCGTGCTGCACGAGGTCGCCCGCCGCGGCGGGGTCATGCGGGCCGCCGAAGCGCTGCACCTCACCCCGTCCGCAGTCTCCCAGCAGCTCACCCAGCTCGAACGCGAGGTCGGCCTGCCGCTCATCGACAGGTCGCAGCGCACCGTCTCACTGACCCCCGCCGGCCGGGTGCTGGCCGGGTACGCCGAGCGGGTCGAGGAGGAGCTGGCCGAGGCCAGGCGCGAGCTGACCCGCTTCACCGAGGAACTGGCCGGTCCGGTCGCCATCGCCTCCATCGCCAGCGTGATCACCCACATGCTGGTGCCGGCGCTGGGCACGCTGGCCGAACGCCATCCGCTGATCACGCCGGTCGTCCACGAGATGGAGGGTTCTCGGGCGCTCAACGAACTTAGGCTCGGCAGCGTCGACATGCTGATCACCGAGCAGGACATGAGCCTGCCGGTGCCCGTCCACCCGTCGCTGCTGACGCACAACTTCTACATCGACGAGCTGCGCCTCGTCGCGCCGCCGAGCTGGCCGGAGACGCCGCGCACGGTGGCCGACGTGGCCGGGGTGCCGTGGGTGGCGAGCGACCCCGCGAACTCCTGCGGGCAGGCGCTGGAGCGGCTGTCCGCCCTGCACGGCTTCGAGCCCCGCCGGGTGCACGTGACCAGCGAGTTCTCGCCCACGCTGGCGTTGGTCGCCGCGGGGCACGGGGTGGCGATCGTGCCGACGCTGGCGCTGCTGAACGTGGACGAGGGCGAGGTGCGGGTGAGCGAGGTCAGGGATCTGGGGGCGCGCAGGCTCGACGTGGTGACCCGGCTCAGCCGTACCAGGTCGGGGCAGCCCGATCCGGTGCAGGCCGTGGTGATCGGCGCGATCGAGGAGGCGACGAAGGCGCTGAGCCGGTCGCTAGTCGGCCACCTGCGGGCCGCTGACCCGCTCCAGCAGCCTGGCGAGCCGGTCGCGTAGCCCCGGGCGCGGGGCGACCTCCCCCGCCGCGGCACTGACCAGGTGCTGGGCGCCGTCGAAGGAGAGCAGCCCGTCGGCGGGCACGGCGAGCGCGTCGTGCGCCAGCCCGGCCAGCTCGGAGTCGCCCCCCTCCAGCGCCAGGATCGTCGCCCCGGTACGGCGCGCGCCCTCGACCCGCTCCAGCAGCGGCACCGGCGCCCGCCCCTCGGCCACCACGAACAGGGTCTCGCCCCGTCCCGCCCGCCCCGCCCGGTCGAGCCCGACGCTCAGGTGGGCGGGCGCGCCCGGCGGCGGCGCCCAGCGCACCAGCGTGGGCGCGAGCTGCGGCAGGCCGGACAGGCGGGCCTCGTCGCCGAGGTGCGCGGTCAGGTGCCAGGGTTCCTCCTCGGGCGTGCCGACCAGCAGCAGGCCGCCGGGTGAACGGGTCGCCCGCAGCGCCAGGCCCAGCTCGCGGGTGCGCTCCAGCCAGCCGGACTCGGCGAGGAGTTCTCGGAGGAAAGCCACAGATGCACCGTCCATGCCGTCCATCGTGCCCCAGGAGCCGCGCCGCCGCCGAGCGTTCCGCCGACACGGACCTGTCGGAGCCGGTCGATGGGGGTGCTGGCATGATCTGGCTATGACTGATCTGCCTGATGTGAGCGGACTGACCATCGGAATCCTCGGCGGCACCGGAGACCAGGGCAAGGGGCTGGCCCGCCGGTTCGCCCTGGCCGGGCACCCTGTGCTCATCGGCTCGCGCAGCGCCGGGCGCGCGCAGGAGGCGGCCGACACGATCGGCTCGGGAGCGCGCGGCGCGGAGAACGCGGCCGTGGCCGCCGAGGCGGACGTGGTGATCGTGGCCGTGCCGTGGGACGGGCACAAGGCCACGCTGGAGTCGCTGCGCGGCGAACTGGCCGGGAAGATCGTGATCGACTGCGTCAACCCGCTGGGGTTCGACAAGCAGGGCGCCTTCGCGCTGCCGGTCGAGGAGGGCAGCGCCGCGCAGCAGGCCGCCGCCGTGCTGCCGGACAGCCGGGTGGTGGGCGCCTTCCACCACGTGTCGGCGGTGCTGCTGCTCGACCCCGAGGTGGCGGAGGTCGACCTCGACGTGCTGGTGCTCGGCGACGACCGCGAGGCGACGGACACGGTGCGCGCCCTGGCGGCGGCCATCCCGGGCGTCCGCGGCGTGTACGGCGGGCGGCTCCGCAACGCCCACCAGGTGGAGGCGTTCACCGCGAACCTGATCTCGATCAACCGCCGCTACAAGGCGCACGCCGGGATCCGCGTCACCGACGTGTGAGCCGCTCATCGGGCGGGGCGCTGTGCGCCCGCCGCCCGCTTGCCCGGCCGGCGCGGTTCACAGCCAGCCCGCGTCCTGGGCGATCCGCACGGCGTCGATCTTGTTCCTGGCGCCGGTCTTGGTGATCGCGCCGGTCAGGTAGTTGCGCACGGTGCCGGCCGACAGGTGCAGCCGCGCGGCGATCTCCTCGGCGGAGGCGCCGCGCGCGGACTCCTTGAGCACCGTGCTCTCGCGCTGGGTGAGCGGGCTCTCGCCGTACTCCATGGCCGAGGCGACCAGTTCGGCGTCCAGCACCCGCAGGCCCTGCGCGGTGCGCCGGATGGCGTCGGCGAGCCGGTCGCCGGGGGCGTCCTTGACCAGGAACGCCTCGATGCCGGCGGCCAGCGCGCGGCGTACCTGGCCGGGCTGGCCCATCGCGGTCAGCACCAGGACGCGGCAGGTGGGGAGCCGCCCTAGGAGCGTGGCGGCGGCGGTGATGCCGTCGAGGACCGGCAGGTCGATGTCGACGACGGCGACGTCGGGCCGTACCTCCAGGGCTCTGGGCACGATCTGGTCGCCGCTGGTCACCTCGGCGACCACCTCGATGTCGGGTTCGAGGCGGAGCAGCGCGGTGAGCGCGGCCCTGATCATGTGCATGTCCTCGGCCAGCAGCACCCTGATCACGCGGGCACCTCCATGACCAGCCGGAACCCGCCGCCGTCGGTGCCGCCCGCGGTGACCGACCCGCCCGCCTGCGCGGCCCGCTCGCCGAGCCCGGTCAGCCCGCCGCTGTTCGCGGGCGTCCCGGCGGCGGGCGCGCCGTCGTTGACGACCTCCAGGTGTACGGCTCCGCCGCGCACGGACGTGCTGATCGTGCAGATGGTCGCCCTGCTGTGGCGCAGCACGTTCGTCACCCCTTCGCGCACGCCCCAGGCCAGCGTCTCCTCGCTGTCGCGGGGGAGTTCGGTCTCGGTGAGGTTGACCTGGCAGTCGACCCCGGACGTCTCCAGCAGCGCGACCGCCCGGTGCACCTCGCCCGTCAGCGACATCTCGCGGTAGCCGCGCGCCACCAGGCGCACGTCCTGGGCCGCCTCCCTGGCCACCTGGACGAGTTCGCCGACCTCGTTCCTGGCCGCGCCGGGGTCGCGGTCCATGAGCCGGGTGGCCAGGTCGCCCTTGAGCGCGATCGCGGTGAGGCTGCGGCCGAGCCCGTCGTGCAGGTCGCGGGAGATCCGCAGCCGCTCCTTCAGCACCGCGGCCTCGGCCAGGTCGGCGCGGGCCTGCTCCAGCTCCACCGTCAACCGGACGAGGCGGACCAGGCTGTAGATCATGCCGCCGGTGATGACGATGGTCAGGCCGTAGTAGAGGCCGACGCTGAAGCTGCCGGTCATCTCGACCAGGCGCACCATGTGACAGAGCGCCGTGAGGCCGACGATCGGGGCGCTCCAGCGCAGCGGCACGAGCAGCAGCAGCGGCCCGGCGAACAGCGCGGCCGCGCCCTGCGACCAGCCGCCGACCAGCCCCAGGTTGGGCAGGTAGGTGGCGAGCGTCTGGATCACCAGCAGCGCCACCACGTGCTTCGGGCGTTCACCGCGCAGCGCGGCGCTGAGGTTCAGGTAGTGGGGGACGTAGAAGCCCACCAACGCCGCCAGGACGATCAGGGTGATCTGCGCGGACCCCATCAGCGCGTACAGGACCACGCCGGAGATCATGTAGCCGACGGAGATGAGGACCACCACGGTGACGGCGACTCGGCGCGCTGAAGTGCTCATATCCCGACCATTATGACTTTCGGGACTCCCACCGGAACCGGTAGCGGAGGGCGGCCAGGCCGATGGCGGCCCAGACCGCGAGGTTGAGCGCGGGCAGCAGGTACCCCGACGCCGCGCCGCCAGTGTGGGCGACCCTGGCGGCGTCCACCACGGCGCCGCTCGGCAGCAGGTCGAGGACCGTCTGCGCCCAGCCGGGCAGCAACTGGCGCAGCGGTCCGAAGCCGCCGCCGCCGAGCCCGGCGAGCAGGAAGAACGGCATGGTCAGCACGGCCGCCAGCTCCGCCCGGGAGATCACCGCCGTGTACGCCGCGCCGAGCAGCGCCAGCACCCCGGCCCCCGCCACCACGAACAGCGCGTACGCCAGCGGGACGGCCGGGGCGCGCAGTCCGCCCGCCGTGTGCAGCACGATCGAGATCACCGCCGCCACCAGCACCGACTGCGCGGCGATGTTGAGGATCTCGCCGCCCAGGATGTCGCGGTCGCTCAGCCCCGTGGCGCGCATCCGCTTGAGGATGAGCTGGTCCCTGCGCGCGGACAGGGTGACCGCGGCCTGGTTCAGCGCGGTGATCGTCAGCACCATGGCCAGCAGGCCCAGGTGCATGTCCAGCAGCATGCCGGGCCGGGACCCGCCGATCCTGCCGAGCGCCATCGGCAGCCCGATGCCCAGGCCGAGGGAGAGCGCCACCGAGGTGGTCAGCGCCACCTTGTCGCGCCAGTACACGCGCCCGCCGAAGCGGGCGACGGCGACGAGCTCACGCATGCCGGGTCTCCTGTTCCGCCAGATCGAGAAAGAGGTCTTCGAGGGAGGCGGTCCGCACTTCGAGGCCGCGCAGCCGTACGCCGCGGGCGCCCGCCCAGCTCAGCAGGGTCTGGGCGGCGAGGTCGGGGTCCCCGGCCCGGCAGGTGGCGACCGTGCCGTCCACGGTGGCGGGCAGCGGCAGGTCGGCGGCGTCCACCCCGTCCGGCAGCTCGAAGCAGACCCGCCCTGCCTGCGCGGCCAGCGTCTCGGCCATGCCGCCGCCGGCCACGATCCGGCCCCGGTCCATGATGGCCATCCGGGAGGCCAGTTGCTGCGCCTCCTCCAGGTAGTGGGTGGTGAGCAGGATCGCGGTGCCCGAGTCGGCCACGTCGCGGACGACCTGCCAGGTGTTCCGGCGCGCCTCGGGGTCCATGCCGGTGGTCGGCTCGTCGAGGAAGAGCACCTCGGGGCGGCCGAGCAGGGCCAGCGCCAGGTCCAGCCTGCGCTTCTCGCCGCCGGACAGTTGCCTGACCTTGGTGCCGGCCTTCTCCCGCAGCCCGGCCAGCTCCAGCGCCTCCTCGGCGGGGCGCGGGGCGGCGGTGAAGGAGCGCCACGACTCGACGGTGGCCGTCACGGTCAGGTCGGGGAGGAAACCGGCCTCCTGCAGCATGATGCCGGTGCTGCGGCGTACCCGGCGGCGGTCCTTGGCCGGGTCGAGGCCGAGCACCCGCGCCCGGCCCTCGTCGGGGGTCTGGAAGCCGGCCAGCAGTTCGATGGTGGTGGTCTTGCCGGCGCCGTTCCGGCCGAGCAGGGCGAAGATCTCGCCGGGCGCGGCCTCGAAGGAGACGCCCTTCACGGCCTGGAAGCCGCCGTAGCTCTTGGTGAGCCCGTCGGCCTGGATCGCTTTCACACCTGCGATTGTTCTCGGGGCGCGGCGGCGGGGGCAGTGAAGAATTCATGACTTCCACCGGATCTGACAAACAGCCAGCCCTCAGGACATTCTTGGCACATGACTGAGCTTCGTCCCGAGACCAGAGCCGTCCACCTGCCCCGGCCGGTGATGAACGGAAGCCGTCCGATCTCCGTGCCCCTCTACCAGACCTCCGGCTTCGTCTTCGACGACCCCGAGGTGTTCGCCGACGGGATGGGGCGCCCCGACGGGGCCTTCGTGTACGGCCGGCTCTCCAACCCGACGGTCCGCTCGCTCGAAGAGGCCGTCGCCGGGCTGGAGGGCGGCGTGGGCGCCGTCGCCACCGCGTCCGGCATGGGGGCGATCAACTCGGTCCTGCTCGGGCTGCTCCAGCCGGGCGACCACCTGATCGCCCAGGAGGCGCTGTACGGCGGCACCGCGGCCATGATCAACGAGCTGGCCCGGCGGTTCGGGGTCGCTGTCAGCCATGTGCCCGAGGACGACCCCGAGGCGCTGCGGGCTGCCGTACGGCCCGAGACGAAGCTCGTCTACCTGGAGACCATCGCCAACCCCGTCTGCCAGGTCGCCGACCTGCCCGCCATGTGCGCGGTCGCCCGCGAACTCGGGGTGACCTCCGTCGTGGACAACACCTTCGCCTCGCCGATCCTTTGCCGGCCGATCGAGCACGGCGCGGACATCGTGGTGCACTCCACGACGAAGTACCTGTCCGGGCACACCGACGTGCTCGGCGGGATCGCGGTCTTCGCCGACGACGCGATGTACCGCAAGGTGTGGCACTTCGCGGTCGAACTGGGCGCCACACCCGACCCGTTCGCCGCGTGGCTGACGCTGCGCGGCATGCAGACGCTGCCGCTGCGGATGGAACGCCACTGCGCCAACGCCCGCCTGCTCGCCACTCGCCTGGCCGAGCACCCCGCCGTCGCCGCCGTACACTGGCCCGGCCTGCCGTCGCACCCGTCGTACACGGTCGCGGGCAAGCTGCTGCCGGACTTCGGCGGCGTCTTCTCCTTCGACCTGAAGGGCGGCCGCCCGGCGGGGGAACACTTCATGAGCTCGGTACGGCTCGCCCTGCTCGCCCCCTCACTGGGCGGCGTGGAGACGCTCATCCTGCACCCCGCCACCACCTCGCACCGCTCCCTGTCACCGGCGGAACTGGCCCGCCACGGCATCAATGAGGGCACGGTCCGGGTCGCGGTCGGCATCGAACACCCCGAAGACCTGTGGTCCGACTTCGCCCAGGCCCTCTCGTAACGCATTGATCGCCCATGGGCTGATCTTTTTGCTTAGGGGAATGTGGGTGTGCTTACATAGCTATAGAAAATTTTCTACCGGTGCCTAGGGGCAACCCGAACACCACATCCTAAGGCCGCCTTCGGGCGGCCTTAGCGCTATCGTGACCCGGTGCAACTCTGCTACCTCGATGAGTCCGGTGGCTGCGAGTCTCCGGACAAAAACTTGACCGCTACGCCGGTAATGGTGCTTTTAGGGCTGATTGTCAACAGTTCTTCCATTCCAGCATTGACGAGAGACTTCCTGGTGCTGAAACGTAGCCACTTTCCGGGGCGTTTCACCAAAGGTTTCGCCCTCGACCACATTCTCGTGGAGATCAAGGGCAGTGAGATCCTGCAGATGACCCGGGACCGGTCCCGCAACCAGCGTCGCAAGGCAGACCGCTTCCGGTACGAACTCCTTGACCTGGTGGAAACGTACGGATGCCGGCTTGTGGGGCGTGTATGGATCAAGGAAGCGGGCAAGTGATCCTTACACTCCTCTGGGCGAGGTGCCCTTGTTCGCGGCAAGCGACAATCATGCCGGGCTCCAGATCGCCGACCTCCTCGCATCCACTCTGGTATTCCCCATGGCGGCCTCTGCCTACTGCCCTCAGCGGCCAGGGAATCCGCACTCGTCAGGCTGTACGCGGGCGTGCGGGCGGCCTTCGGTCCTCGGCTCCGCGGTCTTCAATACCGCTACCGCGATGAATCGGGCCGCTGGCGTGGAGGGCTTGTGGTCAGTGACCCTGTCTCCAGGAAGCCGGGCTCGTGGCTGTTCGAGCCGTAGCCCCAGCGGGGTACCACCTCGTCGCGCCGTGGAGCTCGGAGTGGTCGGCTTGACAAGATGGTTAGGCGATTAGGAAAATTCCTAAATGCTGTCCGGTGATGTGATGCGGGCTGTGGCCAGTGAGCCGCGGTTGCGGATTTTGGCGTGGCTCAAGGAGCCTGAGGCACATTTTCCGCCGCAGGTCGACGGGGATCTGGTGGCGGACGGGGTGTGCTCGCTGCATATCGCGAGCAGGCTCGGGATGACCCAGCCGAGCGCCACGGGGCATCTGAAGATCCTGGAACGCGCGGGGCTCATCAGAGGCAGGCGGATCAAGCAATGGGTCTTCTACCAGCGTGACGAGGAAGGCATCGCCGCGTTGAAGCGGGCCATCGAGGAGGAGCTTTGACAGGCATCGGTGATGTACGGGCGGCGGCCGCACGGATCGGGGGGCACGTCCTGCGCACGCCGGTCGTCGAGGTCGCGCCCGGGGTGCTGTTCAAGCTGGAGTGCCTGCAGCACTCGGGGTCGTTCAAGGTGCGGGGGGCGTTCAACCGCATCCTGTCCGCCGAGGTGCCCGGCAGTGGGGTGATCGCGGCCAGTGGGGGGAACCACGGGCTGGCGGTCGCGTACGCGGCTCGGGCGCTCGGGATCCGGGCCGAGATCTTCGTGCCCGAGGTGGCGAGCCCCGTCAAGGTGGCCGGGCTGCGGGCGCTGGGGGCGGAGATCACCCAGATCGGATCGATCTACTCGGAGGCCGCGGAGGCCGCCGCCAAGCGCGCCGCCGAGACGGGTGCGCTGCGGGTGCACGCGTACGACCAGGCCGAGGTGGTGGCCGGGCAGGGGACGGTCGGCCTGGAGTTGATGGAGCAGACGGGCGGCGTGGACACGATCCTCGTCGCGGTCGGCGGCGGCGGCCTGGCAGCCGGGGTCACCATCGGTGCGGGTGCGGGTGCGGGTGGGGTGCGGATCGTGGCCGTCGAGCCTGAGCGGATTCCGACGCTGCACGCCGCGCTGGAGGCGGGGCGGCCGGTGCCGGTCGAGGTGGCGGGTGTGGCGGCCGACGCGCTGGGGGCGACCAGGTTGGGAGACCTCGCCTTCGGCATCCTGTCGACGGCCGCCGTCACGAGCGTGCTCGTCGGCGACGAGGCGATCGTGGAGGCCCGCCACACGCTGTGGGAGCGGCACCGGGTGGCCACCGAGCACGCGGGAGCCACCGCCTACGCCGCCCTGCTGGCGGGCGCGTACGTCCCCGCCCCCGGGGAACGCGTCGCCGCCGTGGTGTGCGGCTCGAACACCGACCCGGCGACTCTGCCCCGCCAAGGCTCGGCGGCCTGAGCGTCGGGGTTCCGCAGCCACGCCACCGCAGCCACGCGACCGAGGCCCTGCCATCAAGCCGTCTTTGGCCCTGATGTAGGGGGCGGAAACCTGAGTCTCCGCCCCGGGGTCAGCTGTAGGTGTGTTCGGGGGCGGGGAAGGCGCCGGTGGCCACCTCGGTGGCGAAGGCGCGGGCGGCGTGGTCCAGGTCTTCGGCGAGGTTGGCGTACTGCTTGACGAACTTGGCCGGGTGGGGGGTCAGGCCCATGAGGTCCTGCCAGACGAGGACCTGGGCGTCGGTGGCGGGGCCGGCGCCGATGCCGATCGTGGGGATCGACAGCGACGTGGTGACCCGTTCCGCCAGGTCGGCGGGGACGCATTCGAGGACGACGGCGAACGCTCCGGCCCGTTCCAGGTCCTTGGCGTCGGCCATCAGCTCCTCGCCGGACTCGCCGCGCCCCTGGACGCGGTAGCCGCCCATGGTGTTGACCGACTGCGGGGTGAGCCCGAGGTGGGCCATCACCGGTACGCCCGCCGAGACCAGCGTCTCGACCTGCGGCAGCACCCGGCGCCCGCCTTCGAGCTTCACCGCGTGCGCGCCCGCCTCCTTCATGAACCGGGCCGCCGACTCCAGGGCCTGCGCGGGTGAGGACTGGTAGGAGCCGAACGGCAGGTCGGCCACGACGAGCGCGCGCGACGACCCGCGGACGACCGCGGCGGTCAGCGGGAGCAGGTCGCCCACGGTGACGGGCACGGTCGAGTCGTAGCCGTACACGACCATGGCCGCGGAGTCGCCGACGAGCAGCACGGGCACGCCCGCCTGGTCGAACACGCGGGCCGTCATCGCGTCGTACGCGGTGAGCATCGGCCACTTCTCGCCGCGGGCCTTGGCGGCGGCGAGGTCGCGGACGGTCACCCTTCGACCTGCCTGCCCGCCGTAGAGCGTGGTCGGGGAGCCGGTGGACTCGGGGGTGGCAGAGGACATGGTGCATCCCTCCAGAGGAGTCTCGAGTCGCCCCTGTGGCGTACCCGGACGATCTGATGATGGCACGAGGTTCAACGCCCGTCTCCCCGGAGGTAATCCGGTGGCGAAAGTGTCGGTAACGAACGACACAATAGGGACGGAGGTAAGTAATAAAAATGGCTATCGAACCTTACCGGCGCTTGTTGCGCCTGCCCGGCGTCCGCACGTTGCTGCTGGTCGGGCTGCTCGCCCGGATCCCCACCACCGCCACCGGCATGGCGCTGACCCTGCATGTGGTCAACGGCCTCGGGCTCGGTTTCGCACAGGCGGGCCTGGTGGGCATGGCGAGCACGGTGGGCATGGCCGTCGGCTCGCCGCTGGCGGGGAGGTTCGTCGACCGGCACGGCCTGCGTCCGGTGCTGGTCGTGACGACGCTCGCGCAGGCGGTGTTCTGGGCCGGTGCCTGGGCGCTGCCGTACCCGGTGCTGGTCGTCGCCGCGGGTGTGGCGGGGCTGCTGGCGCTGCCGGTGTTCAGCGTGATCCGGCAGTGCCTGGCCGCGATGGTGCCGATCGAGCAGCGCCGGATGGGCTTCTCGCTGGACTCGATGTTCATCGAGCTGTCGTACATGACCGGTCCCGCGCTCGCGGTCGCCGGGGTGACCACGCTGGGCAGCCAGTGGACGATGGCCGTGATCGCGGCCGGCATGGTCGGCTCCGGGGTCGGCCTGCTGCTGCTCAACCCGCCGACGCGCTCGGCCGAGGAGCTCCTGGCGCCGCCGGTGAAGGTGGCGCGCGGGCAGTGGCTGACCCCGGCGTTCGTCGCGCTGCTGGGTACGGCGGCCGCCGCCACGTTCGTGCTGACCGCGACCGAACTGTCACTGGTCGCCTCGATGAAGCACTCGGGCGCCACGGCCTGGATCGGCGTCGGCGTGGCGATCTGGTGCGCCTATTCACTGCTGGGCGGCTTCGTGTACGGCGGGCTGTCCCGGGGCTTCTCGCCGCTGGTGCTGATCGCCGCGATGGGCGCGCTCACCGTCCCGGTGGGGCTGGTCGGCGGCGACTGGCGGTGGCTGCTGGTCGCGCTGGTCCCGGCCGGCGTGCTGTGCGCCCCGGCGCTGTCGTCCACGGTGGACAGCGTCAGCCGCTGGGTGCCGGCGGGTGCCAGAGGAGAGGCGATGGGCCTGCACGGCACCGCGCTGATGATCGGCGGCGCGTCCTCGGCGCCGATCGCCGGGGCGATCATCGACAGCCATGGGCCCGCCTGGGCGTTCCTGGTCGCGGGCCTGGTGGGGGTGGTGATGGTGCTGGTCGCACTGCCGTTCTGGCGGCGCAGGCCGCGCCCGGAGGCGGACGCCGAGCCGGTGCTCGAGCCCGTGTCCGCCACCGGAACACCCTGATCCCATTACGAAACGGGACAGTTGCGTATCGAAATACCTTGCGATACGGTTGCGTTGCGAAACTCAACCGTATCGAAATTTGGGGATCCTTGTGGAACAAGACACCGGACATCCACGGCGATGGGCGATCCTGGGAGTGCTGGTGTTCAGCCTTCTCGCGGTCGTGCTCGACAACACGATCCTGAACGTCGCCCTGAAGACCATCGCCGACCCGAACGAGGGCCTCGGCGCGTCCCAGAGCCAGCTCGAATGGGCGATCAACGCCTACACCCTGGTCTTCGCCGGCCTGCTGTTCACCTTCGGCGTCATCGGTGACCGTACCGGTCGCAAGCGAATGCTCTTCATCGGCATGGCGCTGTTCGGCCTGGCCTCGCTGGCCAGCGCCTACTCGACGGATCCGATGCAGCTCATCCTGGCCAGGGCCTTCATGGGCGTCGGCGGCGCGGCCATCATGCCGGCCACCCTCGCCATCATCTCCAACGTCTTTCCGCCACGGGAGCGCGGCAAGGCGATCGGCATCTGGGCGGGTGGAGTCGGTCTGGCGGTGGCGATCGGCCCGATCACCGGCGGCCTGCTGATCGAGCACTTCTGGTGGGGCTCGGTCTTCCTGATCAACGTGCCGATCGTGCTGATCAGCATGGTGCTCATCGGCATGATCGTGCCCGAGTCGCGTGACCCCAAGCCGTCCAAGCTCGACCCGGTGGGCGTGCTGCTGTCGGTCATCGGCCTGGTCGCGGTCACCTACGGCATCATCCGCGGCGGTGAGCTGGCCAGCGTCACGAGCGCCGAGGTGCTGGTGCCGACGCTCGTCGGCGTCGCGGTGCTGGCCGTGTTCGTCTGGTGGGAACGGCGCATCGACCACCCCGTCTTCGACGTCTCGAACTTCAGCAACATCCGCTTCAGCTCGGCCATCGCGATGATGGGCATCGTGTTCTTCGCGATGATGGGCGGGATGTTCTTCCTGGTGTTCTACCTGCAGGTGGTGCTGGGCTTCACGCCGCTGCAGGCGGGCGCGCTGATGATCCCGTTCGCGGCCGCGCAGCTCATCTTCGCGCCGCTGAGCCAGCGGGTGAACGAACGCTTCGGCGCCAAGGCCGCCGCCACGGTGAGCCTGATCGTGGTCACGCTCGCGCTGGGCAGCTACGCGCTGATGGATCAGAACACCCCGATCGTGCTGATCGAGGTCGTCTTCTTCGTCCAGGGCGCCGCGATGGCCAACCTCATGCCCCCGGCGACGACCGCCATCATGGAGTCGCTGCCCAGGGAGAAGGCCGGGGTCGGCTCGGCGATGAGCAACACGGTCCGGCAGGTGGCGGGCGCGCTGGGCGTGGCCGTCCTCGGCTCGGTGCTGTCCTCCAGCTACCGCGGCGAGATCGCGCCCGCGCTCTCGGCCCTGCCCGAAGGGGTACGGCACGAGGCCGGCGAGTCCATCATGGCCACCGTGAACGCGGCCCAGAGCATGGGGGAGCAGGGCAAGGCGCTGCTGCAGCCCGCCTACGACGCCTTCATCCACGGCATGCACACCACGGCGCTGGTCTCCGCGGTGGTCGCGCTGGTGGGCGTGGGCGTGGTGTACAGGTGGATGCCGGGCAAGGCGCCGGCCGTACTCAAGGTGGAAGAGAAGCAGCCAGCGGTAGTGTGAGCGCGCGATGACGACGACTGAGACAGGTACGGCCCGCCCTGCGGGCCGTCCCCGCAGCGAGAAGGCCGAGAAGGCGATCATCGAGGCGACCCTCGAGCTCGTCGGCGAAGGCGTGAGCGTGTCCGAGCTGTCGATCGAGGCGATCGCGGCCCGGGCCGGCGTGGGCAAGACGACGATCTACCGGCGCTGGTCCAACAAGGAGGACCTCGTCGCCCATGCGCTGGCGAAGCTCAAGGCGCCGCTCCCGCCGCTCGCCGGGGTCTCCGTCCGCGAGGACCTGATCACGCTGCTAGACGTGATGCGCACCGAGGCCGGCCACGTGCGCACGCGTTGCGTGATGAACATCGCGCTCAGTGAGTCGGACCGCTACCCGCAGCTGTTCGAGAAGTTCAGGATGCTCGCCATCGAACCGCGCAGGCAGGCGATGGTCGAGGTCCTGGAGCGCG
Source organism: Nonomuraea sp. NPDC046570 (assembly GCF_040645915.1). Classification (NCBI taxonomy): domain Bacteria; kingdom Bacillati; phylum Actinomycetota; class Actinomycetes; order Streptosporangiales; family Streptosporangiaceae; genus Nonomuraea; species Nonomuraea sp. NPDC046570. The sequence goes on from NZ_JBEYZF010000002.1 coordinate 91,526, forward strand.
GCCGGGCGAACGGCGAGCTGCGGCCCGACCTCGACGTCGCCCTCGCCATGGCGATCCTCAACGGGACCATGCTGTGGCACACCAAATGGGGAGGCGAGGGCCTGCTCACCGCCGATCTCGCCGAGCGCATCGTCGACCAGGTCCTGCAGGGCCTGGCCGCCTGAACCCGGCCCGAGACCTCGCGGGCGGGCCGGAGAAGGGGCCCTAGGCAAAACGTGAGCAATGTTCTAGTCTCGCGGCCATGCCCCCCATGCGCAGGATCGCGACGCTCGTCGCGCTGACCGTTGGCCTGCTGTTACCCGCAGGAGTCGCCTTCGCCCACGAGGAACGGGAGGTCAAGCTGCCCGACGGGTCGGGAAGCGTGCCGGTCCTCCGGACGGGCGAGCCCGACCTCCTGGTCTGCAAAACCGACAAAGCCGACTTCGAGCAGCGGATCGCGAAATTTCCGGACGACCTCCGGCAGCGCAATCTCGACCTCTTCGCGAAATGTCAGGAAATAGGGTTCAGGCATCTGCAGGAGGCCGTCGACCAGGTCGACAAGCCGGGGATGAACATCGCCATCCTGCCGGGTCTCTACCACGAGGAGCCCAGCCAGCCCGAACCCACCGGCGAGTGCGCCAACCTCAAGGCCCGCTGGTCCTCCTGGGGCTATCAGATCCTCTCCTTCGAGCAGCAGAAGCAGTGCCCGCACAACCAGAACCTGGTCGCCATCCTCGGCGTGAAGGACCTGCAGATCGAGGGCACCGGCGCCGGCCCGCTGGACGTGATCGTCGACGCGCAGTACCGCAAGCTGAACGCGATCCGCGCCGACATGACCGACGGCGTCTACTTCCGCAACTTCACCGCCCAGCGCACCACCTTCAACTCGCTGTACATCCTGGCCACCGACGGCTTCGTCATCGACAGAATGCTGACCCGCTGGAACGACGAGTACGGCTTCCTCACCTTCGCCAGCGACCACGGCCTCTACACCGACTGCGAGTCCTACGGCAACGGCGACTCCGGCATCTACCCGGGCAGCGCCTCCAACATCAACGACGGCCGGGGCTACGACGTGCCGCGCTACGCCATGGAGATCAGGCGCTGCTCCAGCCACCACAACATGGTCGGCTACTCGGGCACGGCCGGCGACTCGGTCTGGGCGCACGACAACGACTTCTACGGCAACCTGGCCGGCGCCACCATGGACAGCGCGTTCCCCGGCCACCCCGGCCTGCCGCAGAACCACGCCAAGTTCGAGCGCAACCGCATCTACGACAACAACGCCGACTACTACAAGTACGTCAAGGACGGCACCTGCGAGAAGAAGCCCGCCGAGCGAGGCTACGAGCAGGGCGTGGTCTGCCCGCAGATCGGCCTGCCACCGGGCACCGGCGTCATCGTCGGCGGCGGCAACTGGAACGTCTTCCGCGACAACTGGATCTGGGGACACGAGGCCAGCGCCTTCAACCTGCTGGCCGTGCCCGCCTTCATCCGCGGCGAGGAATCGTGGGACAAGCAGTTCGACACCTCCCACCACAACCTGTACACCGGCAACAAGCTCGGCCTCTCCCCGACCGGCGAGCGGCGCCCGAACGGCGCCGACGTGTACTGGGACGGCCAGGGCGCCGGCAACTGCTGGGAGGGCGTCGGCGCCTCGACCCCGGGCGCGCTGCCCGGCTGCGGCGGCACCGGCCCTTCGCGGGTGGTGGCCGAGCCGGTGAAGCTCATCCAGATGTACCTGTGCAACGACTACAGCATCGGCGAACAGCGCCTGCCCGGCGGCTGCTCCTGGTACGGCTCGACCGGCATCGAACGGGTGGAGGTCCAGATCGCCCTGGGCGGTTCCCTGGTCCTCGCCCTGGTGGCGGTCCTCCTGTGGCGCAGACGCCTGCGCGAGCACGGCACCGCAGCCAAGGGAGCCCAGTCCGCCAAGGCAAGGTGGGCCGCGATCCTGACGGTGGTGGGCCTCGCGGGCCTGGCCGCCGACGTGGTGGGCGCGCTGGACTGGTACACGCCCGTGTCCGCCGTCGCGCTGGCCCTGATGGGCGTCTGGTTCCTCGGCGTCGGCCTGATCATGCGCGGCGCCTTCGGCTGGTTCAGCGTCGTCGTCGGCGCGCTCTCCCTGGTCGACGCCCTGGACAAGGCCGTCTGGATGCTCCCGCTGATCCCCGTCGGCCCCGGCTGGATCAGGGGCCTGCTCGTCGGCGTCTGGGTGCTGTGGGCGGTCGTGCTGCTCGCGCCGAGGCCTCGCCGTACAGCGGTGGCCGAGGAGGTGGCCGCGTGACCCGGGCCGGAGTCGTGCTCGCCTGCCTGCTGCTGGCCGGATGCGGCGCGCAGGCCGAGACGCACCACAATCCGGGCACCGGCCACGAGGTGTCCACCTCGGTGCCGGCCCCGGTGGCGGGCGAGGCGCGCGCCGAGATCACCATCGCGGCGGGTAAGGTCGAGCCGCCGCCCGGCTGGCTGGAGCTGACCAAGGGCCAGCCGGTCAGCCTCATCGTCACCAGCGACGTCGCCGACGAACTGCACGTGCACGGCTTCGACATTCCGGCCACGCTGGTGCCGGGACAGCCGGTCACGGTCCGCTTCAAGGCCGACAGGACCGGGGTGTTCGAGGTGGAGACGCACGACTCCAAGCTGGTGCTCCTCCAGCTCCGCGTGCGGTGAACGTCCTGGCGCACGGGGTCGGCAGCCGCAGCGACCTGCCGATCCCCGAGTTCTACGCCTACGCGGGCGCGTTCGCCGCGCTGGTCGTCTCCTTCCTCGCGCTCGGCCTGCTGTGGGCCGACTCGCGGTTCAGGGGAGCGGAGGCGGGCGTGCCGATCAGGGTCTCGCCGCCCGCCCGGCCGCTGCGTGTGGTGAGCCTGCTGCTGCTGGTGTACACGCTCGGCTGGCTGGTGGCCGGCCCCGCGCGCACGGAGGCGAACGCCGGGCCGTACCTGGTCTATGTGGTGTTCTGGGTTGGTCTGGTGCCCGCCTCGCTGCTGTTCGGGCCGGTGTGGCGGCTGCTCAACCCGTTCCGGCTGCTGCCGGACCGGGCGCGCAGGCCGCTGCCGGCCCGGCTCGGTCACTGGCCCGCCGCGGCGGGCCTGCTCGCCTTCACCTGGGTGGAACTGGTCTCGCCCGAGCCCGCCGCCCCGGCCACCCTGCTGGCCTTCCTCGCCCTCCACGGCGCGGTCCAGCTCACCGGCACCCTGGTGTACGGCCACGCCTGGCTGGAGCGCGGCGACCCGTTCGAGGTGTACTCCACGCTGGTCGGCCACCTGTCCCCGGTCGGCCGCAGGTCCGACGGCGCGCTGGTGCTGCGCAGCCCCTTCAACGGCCTCGACGCGATCGTCCCCGCGCCGGGCCTGGTCGCCACGGTCTGCGTCCTGCTCGGCAGCACCGGCTACGACGGCTTCTCCTCCGCGCCCTTCTGGGTGGACGCCCTGCAGTCGGGCCCGCTCGGCCGGACGGTCCTCGGCACGGCGGGCCTACTGGCCGCGATCGTCGCCGTGGCCGTGCTGTACGCGGCCTGCATCGGCGCTGCCGGGCTGATCGGCGGAGCCCGGGGGATGTCACCGAGGTTCGCCCACTCCCTGGTCCCGATCGCCGTCGGCTACCTGGTCGCGCACTACTTCTCGCTGCTGGTCATCGAGGGGCAGCGCGCGTTCCTGCTGGTGTTCGGCCTGGACGGCGAGGTGGATCTGGAGATCGTCGGGCCGGGGGTGATCGCCACCGTCCAGGTGCTGGCCGTCATCGGCGGGCACGTGGTCGGGGTCGTCGCCGCCCACGACCGGTCGGTCCGCCTGCTGCCCCCGGCGAGGGCGGTGGCCGGGCAGATCCCGCTGTTCGTGCTCATGGTCTGCTACACCCTCGGCGGGTTGACCCTATTGTTTGCCGCATGAGACGTACTCCCGTACAGCAACGCAGCGTCGAGCGGGTCGGCCAGATGCTCGACGCGGCGGCCGAACTGCTGGCGGAGGGCGGCTACGACGCGCTCAGCACGCGCGCGGTCGCGGCCAGGACCGGGCTGCCGATCGGCTCGATCTACCGCTTCTTCGACGACAAGCGCGGCCTGGCCCAGGCGCTGGCGCGGCGCAACCTGGAGCAGTTCCTGGCCGGCATCGCGGTGGGCATGCCGGGCGCCGCCCACTGGGACCAGGTCGTGGACGTCGTCGTGGACGAGTACCTGCGGATGAAGCGGACCGTGCCCGGCTTCGCGGTCATCGACTTCGGCGACAACCACGAGGTGGCCGCGGCGCTGGCGGAGATGCTCGCCGCCCGCGCCGGGCTGACCGACGGGGAGCCGCTGCGGATGGCGCTGCTGACCGCGGTGGAGGCGGCGGACGCGCTGCTGCGCGCCCACCACGGCGACCCGGCGATGGTCGAGGAGACCAAGGAGATGCTGCGGGCCTACCTAGCCCGCCGCCTCCCGCCAGCGGTTGGTGATCGGTAGCCGCCGGTCTCGGCCGAAGTTCTTCGGCGTGATCTTCGGACCGGGCGGATACTGCCGCCGCTTGTACTCCGCCTGGTCGACCAGCCGGATGACGCGGGTGACCAGCGCGGGGTCGTGCCCGGCGGCGACCAGCTCGGCCGAGCCCATGTCCTTCTCCACATAGTCGTCCAGCAGCCGGTCGAGCACCTCGTAGGGCGGCAGCGAGTCGGTGTCGCGCTGGTCGGGCCGCAGCTCGGCGCTCGGCTCCTTGGAGATGGAGTTCTCCGGGATCGGCTCGTCCACCCGGAGCAGGAAGCCGTCGCCGGTGTGCGCGTTGCGCCAGCGCGACAGCGTCCACACCAGCGACTTCGGCACGTCCTTGATCGGCGCGAAACCGCCCGCCGAATCGCCGTACAGCGTCGAGTAGCCGGTCGCCAGCTCGCTCTTGTTGCCCGTGGTCAGCACCAGGTGGCCGTGCTCGTTCGACAGGCTCATCAGCGTCATGCCGCGCACCCTGGCCTGCAGGTTCTCCGCGGCCAGCCCCGACAGCTCGATCTCCTTCTCGAAGGCGTCGACGATCTGCCCGATCGGCACGATCCGCGAGTGCAGGCCCTGCCGCCGCACCAGCTCCTCGGCGTCGGAGACGGAGTGCGCGGAGGAGTAGCGCGAGGGCATGAGCACGACGTGCACCTGGTCGGGCCCGATCGCGTCGGCGGCGATGGTCGCGGTGAGCGCGGAGTCTATGCCGCCCGACAGGCCGAGGATCACCGACCGGAAGCCGTTCTTGGTCACGTAGTCGCGTACGGCCAGCACCAGCGCGTGGTACACCTCGCCGGTGTCGTCGAGCCGCTCGGCGATCGGCCCGGTGATCGGCTCGGCGATCTCGACCGGCTCCTCCGACAGCACCAGCCGCTCGACCGTGATGATCGAGCCGTCACCGGCGTCGTACGGGAACGTGCCGGGCTCGGCCTCCGACACGGGCAGCTCCAGATCGGTGACGAGTAGCTCCTCGCGGAACTGCCCGGCCCTGGCGACCAGCTCGCCCGAATCGTCTACCACCAGCGAGTGGCCGTCGAAGACCAGCTCGTCCTGGCCGCCCACCTGGTTGGCGTAGGCGAGCGCGCACCCGGCCTCGCGCGCCCTGCGGGCCACCAGCTCCAGCCGGAAGTCGTCCTTCTCCTTCTCGTACGGCGAGGCGTTCGGCACGACCAGCAGCCCGGCACCCGCCCGGCCGACCACCGCGACCGGCCCGCCGTCCTGCCACAGGTCCTCGCAGACGGCGATCGCCACGTCCACGCCGTGCAGCCGGAAGATCGGCAGCCGGTCGCCGCGGACGAAGTAGCGGTACTCGTCGAAGACGCCGTAGTTGGGCAGGTGGTGCTTGGCCGTACGGGTGGCGACCCGGCCCTGGTACAGCACGGCGGCGGCGTCCAGCGGGGCGCCCTTGGGCTGCCCGGTGCGCGGCGCCAGATTGGCCCGGCCGACATAGCCGACGACGACCGGCAGGTCGCCGAGCCCCTCCTCGGCGAGGCGGACCGCGGCCCGCTCCAGGGTCGCGATGCTGGCGTCGACGAAGGAGGTGCGCAGCACGAGGTCCTCGACCGGATAGCCGGTGAGGAACATCTCGGTGAAGACGACCAGGTGCGCGCCGCGCTCGGCGGCCTGGCGGGTCCAGCCCACCAGCGAGTCGGTGTTGGCGCTCAGGTCGCCGACGACGGGATTGGTCTGTGCCAGGGCAATGCGCAGGTATGCCACGGGAACAGCCTAGTACCTCAGCTTTCTTATCATCAAAAGGACGATAAGTGAGATCTATCTCGCCTCCCGGTCGCCCGGCCTGATCAACCCCGATTCGTAGGCCGCCATGACGAGCTGGGCCCGCTCGAACAGCCCCAGATGATCGAGAAGCGAGGCCACGGTGGCCGCGACGGAACGTTCCTGCACCACCAGCGTCTGCGCGATCTGCCGGTTGGTCAGCCCCCTGGCCACCAACTTGAGCACGTCGATCTGCGCGTCGGGCAGCCCGGCCAGCTCCGGCGGCGCCCCCGGGTCGGTCCGGCCGGCGAACGCGGAGATGAGGCGCGTCGTCACCGCGGGATCGATCAGCGCGTCACCCGCCGCGGCCGCCCGCATCGCGGCGATGAGCTGCTCGGGTGCCGACGTCTTCAGCACGAACCCGCTCACCCCCGCGCGCAGCGCCGCGTAGAGGTTGTCGTCGGTCCCGAAGGTGGTCATCATGATCACCTTGGGCGGGTCGGCGTCGGCCAGGATTCGTCTGGCAGCGGTCAGCCCGTCCAGCCGGGGCATCTGGATGTCCATCAGCACCAGGTCGGGCCGGGTGTCGCGGACGACCGCGATCGCCTCCTCGCCGTCGCGGGCCTCGCCGGCCAGCTCCAGGCCGGGCTCGCTGTCCAGCACCACCCGCATCCCGGCCCTGACCAGGGCCTGGTCGTCGGCCACCACGACGCGCAGCCGCGCCTGCACGGGTACCGGCACCGGCTGGGCCCGCTCGTCCAGGTGCGGTGCCTGGGCGAGCATGTCGGCCTCCAGCCGCTGCAGCGTGCCGGACAGGTCGAGGCCCAGCTCGTCCCGCCACACCTCTCGCGCCCTGCGCAGCGCGCCCAGCGCGTCGCCCTGCCGGCCGGTGCGGTAGAGCGCCTGGGCGAGCAGCCGCCAGGCCTCCTCCCTGAGCGGGCAGGCCGAGGCGTACGCCTCCAGGTCGGGCACCAGTTCGGCGGCCCGGCCGAGCAGCAGCCCCGCCCCGGCCCTGCGCTCGACCGCGACCAGGCGCAGCTCCTCCAGGCGGCTCGCCTCGGTCGAGGCCCACATCAGGTCGGCGAACTCGGCCAGCGCGGGTCCCCGCCACAGGTCGAGCGCCGCCTCCATGGCGGTCCACACCTGCTCGGCCTCGCCCTCCTGCTTGACCAGGGTCTCGAAGCGCCAGGAGTCCACCTGGCCGGCCTCGGCGCGCAGCGCGTAGCCGGGCGGCGCCGAGACCAGCACCCCGGCCTCCTCGCGCGGCGCCCTGCCGGGTTCCAGCGCGCGGCGCAGCCGGGAGACGTACCCCTGGATGGTCGACAGGGCCTGGGCGGGCGGGCCGCCGGGCCACAGTTCGTCGATGAGCATGTTCACGGGCACGGCACGGCCCCTGGCCACCAGCAGGCGGGCCAGCACCGCCATCTGGCGCTGGCCGCCGAGGTCCAAGGGGAGGCCGTCGTGGGTGGCCTGGAACGGGCCGAGGGCATTAAAGGTCAACATCGCAGGCGTAAGCGTAGAGCGAGCAACGACACCCACATATGGCGACATCAGCCATCATTTCCCCATCACTGGTAGTTCGGCGTGAACCATGGTTCCGCCGCCGGGCCCCGGCCGTACCGTACAGGTTCCGCCGAGTTCGGCGGCGCGCTCGCTCATCGAGCCGAGGCCGATGCCCCGCCGCAGGTCGGCGGGCAGTCCACGGCCGTCGTCGCGGACGGTGATCCGCAGGTTCGCCGCCCGCTCCAGGGTGATCCACATGTTCGCGGCGCCGGCGTGCTTGCGGGCGTTGTTGAGCGCCTCCTGGATGATGCGGTAGGCGGCGACCTCCACGGCCGCGGGCAGGCCGCCGAGGTCGCCCGAGGTCTCCACGGGGAGGCCGGCCAGCTTCTCCACCGCGCCCGCCAGGCCCAGCTCGTCGAGGGCCGGGGGGCGCAGGCCGTACACCAGCTCCCTGATGTCGGAGCTGACCGCGTCCATGCCCGCGCGCAGCTCGGCCAGCATGGTCTCGGCCTGGTCGGGAGAGTCGCGCACGGCCAGCCGGGCGGCGTTGATGGACATCGCCATGCCGCCGAGCGACTGGCCGAGCCCGTCGTGCAGGTCGCGGCGCAGCCTGCGCCGCTCCTCCTCGCGCGCGGTCAGGATGCGCTCGCGCGAGGCCTGCAGGTCCCCGGTCAGCCGCACGGCGTGCGCGGCCTCGGCGATGTACGGCGTCAGCGTCGCGATCACCCGCTCGTCGTGCGCGGCGGGAAACGCCCGCCGCTCGGGCGGCCCGATCAGCAGCACCCCGACGGTACGGCCGTGCCACACCAGCGGCACCGTCCGGGCGACCGGCTCGGCCGCGCCCGACGTGGTCGCCGCGCCGTCGATCCGCACACTCGCCCCGGTCACCGCCAGCCCCTCGCGCAGCACCTCCAGCGTGGCGAGCAGCCCGTGCCCCGGGTCGGCCTGCCGCAGCCGCGTCTTGAGGCGCTCGGCCAGCGCGGTCGGGTCGCCGGTGCTGCCGTAGAGCAGGCGGTCCACGCCGCGCTGCAGCCCCCGGTGGATGGGCCGGAAGAACGCGCCCGCGAACAGCGCCGCGGCCAGCCCCGCGAACCGGTCGAACTCCGACAGGAACAGGCTGGAGGCGCCGCCCGCCGCCAGGTACACGGCCGCGGTCATCACGGCCAGCCCGGCGCCGATCAGCGCCCGGCTGATCAGCGTGTCGATGCCGAACAGCCGGTAGCGCAGCACCGCCACCGCGATCGCGGCGGGGATGAGCGGGATGGTCAGCGAGGCGACCCACCAGAGCGGGCCGCCGACGATCCACGGCACGATCAGGCCCGGCAGCGCGGCCATCAGCCAGAGCAACTGGCGGCGCTCCACGGTGTCGCCCCGTTTGAACCGCACCACCAGCGACCCCAGGGCCAGCACCATCGCCAGCGAGACCTCCCAGGAGATCGCGTACCTGAGGTCGGCCCGGCCGGCGACCTTGGCCACCCAGTCCGCGACCATGGCGACGCCCGCCAGCACGATCACCCAGCGCCACCCGGGCGACGGCAGCCGCCCGGTCGGGAAGAGCAGCGGGAGCAGCACCGCCAGGGCCAGCGTGCAGACGTTCCAGCTCAGCGTCACGAGCGCCCACTCGTCCGGCGGCACGCCCGTCATCATCGCGGTGTTGGCGGCCAGGATGTTGACCGCCGCGGCCAGACCGCCCACGCAGAGCAGCCAGCCGACCGGATGGCGCGGCAGCGCCCACACCAGGACCACCCCGAACAGCGGGAACACCGTCCCCGCCATGTCCTCGGGCGCGAACGGCAGCGGGTTGTCCGGCGAGCGCGGCAGCCGCGTCGTCACCCAGACGTCGGCGAGCTCCAGCACGATGGCGAACGCGGCCACGCCGATCGCCGTGCCTCGTAGCGCGGTGTCGCCCGGCCATCCGCCCGGCGCCATCCTGAGCCGGCGCATCCCACCTGTCCTCTCCGCGCCCCCGGGGTGGGGCTGCGGGGAACATACCGGGAACGTGCCAACACCGGATCAACAGTCGTTCAACGCCGCCCGGCGCCGGATCGCGGGGCCGATCGCCAACTGGCCGAGCGCCGCCAGCAGGCCCACGCCGCCGACGCTGAACCACAGCATCCGCGGGCCCAGGGCGAGCAGCCAGCCGCCGGCCAGCGGGGCCAGCAGCATGGCCAGCGACCAGGCGAAGCCGAACACGCCCGCGTAGCGTCCGCGCAGGTGGGCGGGGGCCAGGGTGGCCAGGATGGTGCCCGCGATGCCCGCGGTGACGATCTCGCCGAGCGTCCAGATCACGATGGTGGCGGCGAAGGCGAGCGTGGTCGTCACGAACGCGGTCAGCGCGAAGCCGACGCCGAGGACCGCGATGCCGAGCGCCAGCGTCCTGCTGTGGTCGCGGCGGCCCAGCCAGCCGGACACCAGCGGCTGGACGAGCACGATGAGCACCCCGTTGACCGCCATGGCCAGGCCGAACTCCGCGGTGCTCAGCCCCACGACCTTCACCATCGCCAGCGGCAGCATGCTCACCGTCTGCGCGTAGACGAAGGCATTGCCCAGCACCACGACGGTGAAGGCGAGCATCAGCCGGTCGCGCAGCACCTGCCCCCAGCCGCCCGTCTCGCTCTCGCCGCGGGCCGGCCTGGTCTCCGGGACCGCCCGCCAGACCAGGGCGGCGAACGCCAGGCAGCTGACCGCGTTGATCCAGAACAGCCACATGAAGCCCGACCCGGCCAGCCAGCCGCCGGCCGTCATGCCGACCGCGTAGCCGAGGTTGATCGCCCAGAACAGCAGCCCGTAGGCCTTCGGCCGGTCCACCGGCGAGACCAGGTCGGCCACCAGCGCGCTCGAGGCGGGCCGGTAGGCGTCGATGACCAGGCCGAGCGAGAACATCGAGGCCAGGATCGCGGGCAGGGTGGTGCTGTAGCCGAGCGCTGTCATGCAGACGGCGGTGGCGACCATCCCGCCGCTCAGCGTCGCCCGGCGGCCGATCCGGTCGGCCAGCGAGCCCGCCACGATCTGGGACACCAGCGAGCCCGCGCCGAACACCGCCATCACCAGCCCGGCCGTGGCGATCGACAGGCCGCGAGCCTGGGTCAGGTAGACGCCGGTGAACGGCATGACCATGGTGCCGAGCCGGTTGACCAGCGTGCCGCCCCACAACGCCCAGAACGGCCTGGGCAGCCCGTTGACCTGGGACTTGAGGAACGAGGGCTTGGGGGCGAGTGCGGTTGTCACGATCACATGTTCGACGGGTTGCGGGCTGCTCCGCGAACCTTTTAGGGCAGACTAAAACCATGACGGTCGTCTGGACGCTCAAAACCGAGGACGTGGCCAGGATCAGGTTCGCCTTCTCCCCGATCTGGGAGCTGGCCGCCAGCCTGCGCACCCTGCGCGACCCCGCCCGGCAGTCCATCCACCTGCCGTGGATCACCGCCGTACGGCCCCGGCTGCCCGCCCTCGACCTGTCCGAACTGTTCGCTCTCGTCCCCCCGAGCGGCTACCTGGCCGACTTCATCACCCCGCCCCCGGACACCCCGCTGCCCGACTTCGCGGCCGAGCTGGACAGGGTACGGCGCACGCCGCCCGGAACCGCCTTCACCGAGGCGGGCAACATCGTCGGCGCCGACCCGGCGGTCATCGCCCGGTTCAGGGCCGACCCCGCCGCCGGGATCGCCAGGGTGGCCGACGCGCTGGAGGCCTACTGGGAGACGTGCTTCGCCGAGTTCTGGCCGCGGGTGCAGGGGCTGCTCGAACGCGATGTGCTGCGCAGGTCGCGGGAACTGGTCGCGCACGGCGCGCACGGGCTGTTCGCCGAACTCGACCCGGCGATCAGGTGGACCGGCGGGCAACTGATCATCGACCGGCCGTGGTGCCACGACGGGCAGCCGGGCGGGGACGGGCTGGTGGTGATGCCCAGCGCGTTCTACTGGCCGAGCGTGGCGGTGATGACGCCGCCGTACCAGCCGACGCTGGTCTACCCCGTGTACGGCGTCGGCACGCTGTGGGAGGAGGGGCCGCCGCCCGCGCCCGGCGCGCTGGCCGCGCTGATCGGCAGGAGCCGGGCCAGCATCCTGCTCGCGCTGGCCGAACCCGCGACCACCTCGGCGCTGGCCCGGCGGATGACGCTCACCCCCGGCGCGGTCAGCCAGCACCTCAAGGTGCTCAGCGCGGGCGGGCTGGCGGTGGGGCGGCGACTCGGCAAGGAGGTGGTGTACCACCGCACCGCGACGGGGGACGCGCTGGCGTGCAGCTCGCGGTGACCGCGCCGTCCGCGGCCGGTGACGTTACGTGTCTATGCGTAGCGCGCCGACTCCAGCAGCCAGTCCAGGTGCGCGCGGGGCGCGCCCAGGTAGGCGCAGGCGACCTTGCTCACCTCCCTGGCCGTCCCCGGATCGAGGCCGTCCAGCGGTAGCCGCCGCGCCGCGTCGCTCATCTCCGCGCACCGCTCGGCCACCCGGTCGAGCACCCACGCCACCGCCTCCGGCTCCCCGAGCCCCAGCTCCGCGCAGGCCACCACCACCAGGTTGTGCCCGTCGCCGCGCTCCTTCGGCAGCGAGGCCACGTCGTTGCACCAGGCCGTCACGTCCCCGCACGACTCCACCAGCGTCTGCCAGGCCCAGCCCGCCTGCAGCTCCGGCGGCACCTCCACGCCCAGGCACGGCTCCACCAGATCGAACAGGAACGGCCCGACCGTCCCCCGGCGCAGCGCCGGGTACTCCGACAGCGTCGGCGTCCGCCCCCTGCGCCGGTTCCCCGCCTGGGTACGGCACGCGTCGTGCTGGCGCTGCAGGTTCGTCGCGAACCGCAGCCGCCACTCGTCGCTCATCCCGGCGCTGGTCCGCCGCCACAGCTCCGCGAACGACGACTCCAGCGGATGCTCGCCGTGCCCGTCGAACAGCCGGGGATAGTCGCCGCCCGCCTCGTCGAGCTCGTCGTCCAGCAGGAACAGCCAGGTCAGCCACTGCGCGAACAGGGAGGCCGCGCCGGTGTCGAACTCGGCGAAGGCCCTGGCCGCCATCCGGTGGAAGTCCGCGCCCGGATCGGGCCGCAGTCCCGTCCTGCGGGTCCAGTCGATGACGGCCGCCTCGATCGAGTAGACCGACGGATGCAGCCGGCACGGCGCGGCCAGCACGGGCACCCGCTCGGTGAGCGGGACGAGCGCGGCCGCGGCCGTCATCGTCAGCGGCGTCACAACGGGCCGTAGAGCCAGTTGCCCGGCGCGTTCGGGTCGTCGTCGGCGTAGAACTGGCGGCTGGCAGCCACCAGGTCACCGACCGCCAGCGTGCCCTCGCCGTCGAGGTCGAGCCGGTCGAAGGCGGCGTCGATGTCGTCGTAGGAGGTGCCGAACGCGCTCAGCATGGTGCGGAACTCGGCGGGCCCGATCCGGCCGTCGCGGTCGCCGTCGCACAGCTCGGCGACCGCCTGCGCGGCCGGGCGGAAGACCGGCTCGAAACGGTCGCCGTCGATGAAGGCGGCGGCCATGCCGGCGTGGAACTGCTCGCGGGTGAGCCGCCCCTCGCGGCCGCCGCCCGTCTCGGCCGTCACGGCGGACCAGATCGCGTCGAAGCTGTCGACGAGCTTGCGGCCGGTCACCGAGGTCGGCGACTCGCCGAAGCCGACCAGGATGCGCGCGCCGAGCCCCAGCAGGTCCTCGCGCCCGATCTCGCCCTCGCCGTTGACGTCCACGTGCCCGAAGGCCCGATCGAGTTTGCGTTGGCGCAGCTCAGTGCGCATGAATGCCTCCCCCGAGACGACTGTGATCAATCACAGTAGGTCGGGCGGCGGGCTTTGTCAGCGAGGCACACGGCGATCATGTGGCGCCCCTGGTGCGAGGGGGGCTCGTAACGTGGCCGAAACACGCGGCAGGCAGACTGTAAGCGACCAGACCTGTCTTCGCACAAGGGGATGCATTGGACCGCCAGCAGGAGTTCGTCCTCCGCACTCTGGAGGAGCGCGACATCCGGTTCATCCGGCTGTGGTTCACCGACGTGCTCGGCTTCCTCAAGTCCGTGGCGATCGCCCCCGCCGAGCTCGAAGGCGCCTTCGCCGAGGGCATCGGCTTCGACGGCTCGGCCATCGAGGGCTTCGCCCGGGTCTACGAGGCGGACATGCTGGCCAAGCCCGACCCCTCGACGTTCCAGATCCTGCCCTGGCGCAGCGAGTCGCCGGGCGCCGCGCGCATCTTCTGCGACATCCTGATGCCCGACGGCACGCCCTCGCACGCCGACCCGCGCTGGGTGCTCAAGCGCACGCTGGCCAAGTGCGCCGACATGGGCTTCACCTTCTACACCCACCCCGAGATCGAGTTCTTCCTGCTGAAGAACCGGCCGTCCGACGGCGTCGCGCGGCCCGAGCCCATCGACGCGGGCGGCTACTTCGACCACACCCCGCACAGCTCCGGCCACGACTTCCGGCGCAACGCGATCATGATGCTGGAGTCCATGGGCATCTCGGTGGAGTTCAGCCACCACGAGGGCGCGCCCGGCCAGCAGGAGATCGACCTGCGTTACGCCGACGCGCTGACCACCGCCGACAACATCATGACCTTCCGCTTGGTGATGAAGGAGGTCGCGCTGGAGCAGGGCATCTGGGCCTCCTTCATGCCCAAGCCGTTCACCGAGCACCCCGGTTCGGGCATGCACACCCACATGTCGCTGTTCGAGGGCGACCGCAACGCCTTCTACGAGGCGGGCGCCGACTACCAGCTCTCCAAGATCGGCCGCTCGTTCATCGCGGGCCTGCTCAGGCACGCGGCGGAGATCACCGCGGTCACCAACCAGTGGGTCAACTCCTACAAGCGCCTGTGGGGCGACGTGGAGGCGATCGCGGGCGCGGGCGGCGAGGCGCCCTCCTACATCTGCTGGGGCCACAACAACCGCTCGGCCCTGGTACGGGTGCCCATGTACAAGCCGCACAAGGGCGGCTCGACCCGGGTGGAGTTCCGCTCGCTCGACTCGGCCTGCAACCCCTACCTCGCCTTCGCCGTGGTGCTGGCCGCCGGGCTCAAGGGCATCGAGGAGGGCTACGAGATGCCGCCCGCGGCCGAGGACAACGTGTGGGCGCTGACCAGCGCCGAGCGCCGCGCCCTCGGCATCCAGCCGTTGCCGCAGTCGCTGGACGAGGCGGTCGCGGTGATGGAGCAGAGCGAACTCGTCGCCGGGACCCTCGGCGAGCACGTCTTCGACTACTTCCTCCGCAACAAGCGCTCGGAGTGGCGCGAGTACCGCCGCCAGGTCACCGAGTTCGAACTGGGCCGCTACCTGCCGGTTCTGTGACCGGGCGCAGGCGGAGGAGCAGGGTCGCGAGGGCGCCGATGACGAGCCAGCCGGTAAGGCCGAAGACTCCGCCCAGCAAGGGGTTCAGCGGGGACCGGGCGTCGGAGGTGATCAGGTAGAGCGCGGGCACCGAGGAGTTGAAGGCCGCGTGGCCGAGCACGGCGGGCCAGACGCTGCCGGTGCGCAGGCGGAGCCAGCCGAGGACGGCGCCGATTGTCACGCAGGTCAAGGTGAACAGGGGCGCGCCCCATGCGCCGAGCCCGGGGTAGTTGAAGCCCAGTAGGGTCAGCGGCGCGTGCCACAGGCCCCAGATCACGCCGGACAGCGCGAGTGCGGCGCCCCGCCCCAGGGGCATCAGCCGGGGGAGCAGCCAGCCGCGCCAGCCCCACTCCTCGCCGAAGGCGCCGAGCGCGGCGGACAGCGTGCCGATCACGATCGATATCACCAGGCCGAGCGCGGCGGTGGAGTGGTCGCCCTGGGGGAAGGCCCGGCGGTACCCCGACAGGCCCGCCAGGTCGGTGGGGAACACCCCGGCCAGGGCGCTGAGCGCGATCACCACGGCGACCACGACCGGTACGGCGATCCAGGTGGCGGCGGTGAAACGCAGTGCGCGTCCAGATCTGCCGCCCAAGGTCAGGCCGGTGTCGCGGGCCCATGTCCGCGGTGCGGCGGCGGGGTCCTCGCGTAGCCGGGCGAGCAGCCACACGGCGAGCACTGCGAGGGTGGGGGAGAGCTGCATGCCCGCGAGGGTGATCGGGAGCGCGGGGTGGGCGAGGCCCAGCTCCGAGGTCCACAAGGGGAGGGCGGCAAGCCAGGCGCCGCCGAAGGCGATGGTCAGGTAGAGCCCCAGTGGGGCTCGGGTGGAGGTCATGGCCCCCATCCTCGGAAGGGCCGGGACCGGCGGCCAGTGAAGAATTCACGTACTTGACAGGTGAACCTTGCACGATCGTTGCGAGATGTGCAATTTTACATATCACATACCTGACACTCACTTACCCCCCAGGAGTGCCATGCGCATCGCCCGTGTCTTACCGGCCACCCTGCTGGCGGCGGGCCTCGTGATGGGCGGCCTCGCGGCGCCCGCCGCGGCCACGGAGACGGCTCCGGCCGTACCCCCGCCCGTTCAGCGGCTCGGGGAGGACCCCGCGGCCCATGCCGGCAGGGAAACGTTGCCCGCCAAGGACCGGGCGCCGCTGCCCGCGACCAAGGACGAGCTGCGGCGTGACTACGACGACCCGACCTCCGTCAAGGAGCCGAGGCGCCCCTCGGCGCCGAAGGCGAAGGCCGCCGCCGCGGCGGCCTGCAACGTGTCCGACTTCACCGGGCGCACCGGCTCGGCCCTGGTCACCGCGATCAAGGGTGCGGAGGTCGGCTGCATCAACACGCTGTTCCCGCTCACCGGCACCGACGCCAGCGGCGCCTTCCGCGAAGCGCAGATGGTGACCGTCGCCAACGCCCTGCGCGACAACTCCGTCTCCTACCCCGGTGACAACAGCACCTCGACCGCCCAGCTCGTGCTCTACCTGCGCGCCGGCTACTACGTCCAGTGGTACAATCCCGGCGATGTCGGCACCTACGGCTCCGCGCTGCGCACCGCGATCCGCGGCGGCCTCGACGCCTTCTACAATCACAGCCGCTCCCAGGACGTCACCGAGGCCAACGGCGAGATCCTGGCCGAGGCGATCATCCTGATCGACAGCGCCCAGGAGAACGCCCGCTACATCCACGTCGTCAAGCGCATGCTGAACGGCTACAACAGCTCCTACAACACCTGGTGGATGCTGTCCGCGGTCAACAACGTCTACACCGTGCTGTTCCGCGGCCACCAGGTGCCCGAGTTCGTCACCGCCGTACAGAACGACACCAGCGTGCTCGACACCCTGTACAACTTCGCGAACGGCCACCTGAACCTGCTCGGCACCGACGAGGGCTTCCTGGTCTCCAACGCCGGGCGCGAGCTGTCCAGGTTCGTCCAGCACACCGCGCTGCAGTCCAAGGTGCGCCCGCAACTGCGCGGCCTGCTGCAGCAGTCGAACATCAGCGGCCCCACCGCGCCGCTGTGGGTCGGCATCGCCGAGATGGTCGACTACTACGACTCGTCGCAGTGCTCCTACTACGGCACCTGCGACCTGCAGAACCGCCTCATCGCCACGGTCCTGCCGATCAACCACACCTGCGGCCCCACCCTGCGGATCAGGGCCCAGGCGATGACCTCGGCGGAACTGCAGGCGAGCTGCTCCAGCCTCGCCAACCAGGACGCCTACTTCCACAACCTGGTCGACGACAACGGGCCTGTCGCCAACGACAACAACACCGCGCTGGAGGTCATCGCCTTCGACTCCAGCACCGACTACCAGACCTACGCCGGCGCCATCTACGGCATCGACACCAACAACGGCGGCATGTACCTGGAGGGCAACCCCGCCACGGCGGGCAACCAGCCCAGGTTCATCGCCTACGAGGCCGAGTGGCTGCGCCCCGCCTTCGAGATCTGGAACCTCAACCACGAGTACACCCACTACCTCGACGGCCGCTTCAACATGTACGGCGACTTCAACGCCGGTGTGAGCACGCCGACCATCTGGTGGATCGAGGGCTTCGCCGAGTACGTCTCCTACGGCTACCGCCGGCAGGTCTACGACGCCGCGATCACCGAGGCGGGCAAGCACACCTACCAGCTCTCCACCCTGTTCGACACCACCTACGAGAACGCCGACACCCAGCGCGTCTACCGCTGGGGCTACCTCGCCGTCCGCTACATGTTCGAGAAGCGCGCCGCGGACGTGACCACCGTGCTCGGCCACTACCGCGGCGGCAACTGGAACGCCGCCCGCACCTTCCTGCAGGGCCTCAACCTCAACGGCGACTTCGACACCTGGCTGACCGCGTGCGCGGCGGGCGCCTGCGGCGGCAGCACCGGCGGCAACGCCGCCCCCACGGCGAGCTTCACCGCGTCGGTCTCCGGCCTGACCGCGACCTTCGCCGACACCTCCACCGACACCGACGGCAGCATCGCGAGCCGGTCGTGGGACTTCGGCGACGGCACCACCTCCACGTCGGCCGCCCCGTCGAAGACGTACACCGCGGCGGGCACCTACACCGTCAGGCTCACCGTCACCGACAACGAGGGCGCGACCGGGACGACCACCAAGAGCGTCACCGTCACCTCGACGCCCGAGTGCTCCGGATCCGACACCCGCGCGCTGGGCAAGAACTGCAAGCGCTCCGGCCTGTCGGCCTCCCAGGGCAACTACGCCTACCTGTTCATCACCATCCCGGCCGGGACCACCAAGCTGACCATCACCAGCTCGGGCGGCACCGGCGACGCCGACCTGTACTACAACGGCGCGAGCTGGGCCACCACCGGCTCCTACACCTCCCGCGCGACGGGCGCGGGCAACACCCACACCCTCACCGTCCACAACCCGCCCACCGGCTACAACTACATCAGCCTGTACGGCACGGCCGCCTTCTCCGGCGCCACCGTGACCACGAGCTACTGACCTGACCGGGTGAGGGGGTGACGGCCGCGGGGACCGTCACCCCCTTCCCCTTTCGTCAGAAGCCGTACTGCGGGAACAGGTCGGTGGTCGGCCAGGAGCCGTTGACCGGGGTCCGGTTCATCTGGTCGTCCAGCGTGTCGAAGTCCAGCGAGCCCTCCTCCTCACGCCTGTTGAACAGGAACGAGTAGGTCCAGCCGTTCTGCAGCCTGGCCAGGTAGGTGTGGGTGCCCGGCATGCCGCCCGAGTGCCAGGTGTTGAGGTTTCCGGGGACCTGCCGCGCGTACCAGCCGCAGCCGTACCACCAGCCGTCCCCGCTCTCCCCGATCTCCGGCCTGGCCATGATCGTCGCGAGGGAGTTCGCGTTCAGCACCGGACCGGCCGCGTCGAAGATGCGCGCGTACCGCACCATGTCCACGGCCGAGGCGATCCAGCCTCCGTTGGCGTCCTGGTTGGGCATGTTGAAGCCGCCATAGGGGAAGGGCACGACCTGCCCCGACCCGTCGACGACCGACTTGTTGGTGTACTTCGAGGTGTAGGACACCTCACTGGCGGACATCTCCGACCTGAGGCTCCGGCCGAGGCGCATCCGCGTGATGCCGACGGGCGCCAGGATGGCCTGCTTGACGTAGTCCTCGTAGGAGCGGCCGGACACCTTCGCGATGATCCGCCCGAGCAGCATGTAGCCGTAGTTGCTGTAGTACATCCGCGTGCCCGGGTCGTGGTCGAGCGGCCTGGCGTTGCGGTAGGCGATGATGTCGTCGTGCCCGATGGGTAGCGGCACGTCGAGCGCGGCGGCGATGGTGTGGTCGATCCAGAGCGGGTCCTTGGAGGTGTCCCGGTTCCAGCCGCCGAGGTGCTGCATCAGCCGCAGCACCGTCACCTGGTCCATCCGCGGGTCGGCGGTGGCCGACAGGCCGAGCAGCGTGGTCACCGGGGCGCCGAGGCTCAGCTTGCCGTCCTGCACCAGGCGCATGATCGCGGCGGAGGTGATGCTCTTGCTCAGGCTGGCGATCCGGAACAACGACGTCGGGGTCACCCTGGCCAGGATGTACGCCTTGGTGGGCGGGGCGTAGGTGCCGTAGCCGCGGGCCATGACCAGCTTGCCGTGCTTGGTCATCGCGAGCTGCCCGCAACTGATCTCGCGCTCGGTCATGAAGGTCTGCACGACCTTGTCGAATCCGGCCAGCGAAGCCGGGACGGTGCCCGTCGCCAGCGGGCCCGCCGTGGTGGCGTGGGCCGGGCCGGCGCTCAACGCGATCGCGGGTACGGCGGCGGCTCCCGCCTTGAGCAAGTTGCGCCGAGTCAACGCTGTCACTTCTGACCCCCAAGTCACATCTGTGTCAGGAAGATCATCATTTTAGGGGTCGTTGGTGTTCGTGGCAGGATCTCCGGGAAGACGGGCGGCCACGCGAGCGTTACACGCGCAAAACGGGGGCGTCATCGCCCCCTGCTTGGATCGCTACACCGGATGTCCGGTAAAATCGGTCTGTTTATAATGCAATTTTCGGACTTTGCGCCGGTAAGGCGCCTAGGAGGGTGTGGCATGACGACGGCGGCCCTGCAGACCGTGCTGACCGTTCCCGAGCGTTTCCGCGGGCCCGCGGAAATGGCGAACGGCGGGTGGATCGCCGGCACCGTCGCGGACGCCCTGCTCGCGGACCACGCGGCCGTCGAGGTCACGCTGCACGCGCCCACGCCGCTGGAGACCGAGCTCCGCCTGGAGCAGGTCGCCAACACCGTCGCGCTCTCCCACGACGGCAAGCTGCTCGTCGAGGCCATCCCCGTCCACGAGGACCTGGCCGCGCCCGCGTTCGTGCCGTTCAACGAGGCCGCCCGCGCCGAGGCCGGATTCGCCGGCTGGCACGCGCACGCCTTCCCCGAGTGCTTCGCCTGCGGCCTGCGCGAGCCCGGCGACGGCCTGCGCGTCTTCCCCGGCCCCGTCGAGGGCACCGACCTGGTGGCGGCGGGCTGGCGGGTGCCGTTCACGGTGACCGAGGGCGACGGCGTGCCCGCCTCGATCATGGGCGCGGTGCTCGACTGCATCACCGGCTGGGCGCACTTCGGGCCGGGCGAGTCGGCCCTGCTCGGGCGGCTGAGCCTGCAGATCCACCGCCGCGTCTACCCGGGCGGCACCTACTCGGTGGTCGGCCGCGCCACCGGCCGCGAGGGCCGCAAGCTCCTCGGCCAGAGCGCCATCTACGAGGTGGACGGCACCCTCGTCGCCGCCGCCCAGGCCACCTGGATCGCGCCCCGCTAGAAGGTCAGTCCTTGACGAGTCGTTCGGCGACCAGGCGGGCGCAACGGTCGTCGAACACGATCGTGTAGTGGTTGCAGTCGGGGACCAGTTCGTCGCGCAGCCCCGGGACCCGGGCCCGCCATTCGGCGGCCAGGGACTCGGGGAGCAGGCCGGGCTCCTGACCGAGCAGCCCGCGCGGCGCCCGCAGCAGCGTGAGCGGCACGTCGATCGCCCCCAGCGCCGCACCGAACCCGGCCGCCTCGGTACGCAGCCACCTGCCGTCCAGGTGTTCGGATTTCGGTCATTGATGGTCAAGAGGTGATAATTGCGGCTATGCGGATCACCGTTATCGAGCATGAGGCCGAGGCCGGTCTCGGGTACCTGGCCGGGTGGCTGGGCGTGCCGTGCGAGGTCGTCAGGCCGTACCTGGGGGACGAGGTGCCGGAGCGGGCCGCCGACGGGCTGGTCGTGCTCGGCGGGGAGGCGTCGGCCTGGGACGACGAGGGCTACCCGTGGCTTCCGGCCACCCGCGAGCTGCTGCGGGTCTCCGTCGGGGAGGGCACGCCGACGCTGGGCATCTGCCTGGGCGCCCAGCTCATGACCCTGGCCTGCGGCGGCACGGTCGAGCGCGGCTCGGCGGGCCTGGAGGTCGGCGCCTGCGAGGTGCGCGCCCTGCCCGCCGCCGGGGGCGACCGCCTGCTCGACGGCGTCGGTACGGCCGTCGCCGTGCAGTTCCACCAGGACGCGATGACCCGGCTCCCCGAAGGGGCGGTGCCGCTGCTGACGGGCTCCCGGTACCCCCACCAGGCCTACCGGCTCGGCGACGCGGCCTGGGCGGTGCAGTTCCACCCCGAGGCCACGCCGGAGATCTTCGCGCGCTGGACGGCGGGCAAGGGCGAGCTGGAGGAGCTGAACGCCGCGGTGAAGGAGGCCGAGGAGCCCTTGGTCGCGACCTGGCGCCCGGTCGCCGAGGCGTTCGCCCAGGTGGTCAGAGCCGGCGTCCGCGCTTGATCCGCGCCAGCCACTTCGCGATGCTGTCGAGGGGCGGCGCGGGCTCGGCCGTATCGGCGCGGGGGAGCGTGGGCTCCGCCCTGCCGTCGCGGGTCAGCATGTATGCCAGGCCGTGGACGCCGCCCAGGACCAGGGGGAGCAGGGTCAGGCCCGCAGCCGAGGAGGCGGGGCCTCCGGTGGGGACGCCCGCGCGCCTGAGGCGCCGCCACGCCCACACCGAGAACGGGATCACCACGACCGGCGCGGTGAGCACCCCCGGCGTGTAGCGGCGCACGGCAGCGCTCTGCGCCAGGTGGATCGCGCCGTGCAGCCCGAATCCGGCCAGCGCCGTCTGGAAGAGCGGGCTGCGCCCGCCGGTGGCCGCGCCCCGCGCCGACGCGACGGCCATCACCCCGGCCATCAGCCCGATGGCCACGTTCACATGCCGCTGCGGGACGTCGAGCCGGTCCCAGACCCAGCCGGGCACGTACGGCAGCCGCTCCTCCAGCTCGGGCCGCGCCTTCCGCGCCCACGCGGACATCGTCGTGAGCTCCTCCGCGTCATGCACGGCCCAGGCGGCGAGCAGCCCCCAGGTCACCGTCGCGGGCACCGCACCCATGTCGTCCTCCTCTATATACAACGCAACGTTGCGTTGCATATAGAGGGTACGCGGTGCTCGCCCCGCAGGCAACGGGCTGCCAAGATGGGAGGCGTGCCACGGATGGAATCGACCGCCGCCCGCCTGGCCAAGCTCGGCTTCGCCGACGGCGCCCGGGGCGCCCGGCTGCTCGCCGAACTGGGCCGCGAGCCCGCCTGGCTGGTCGACGCGCTCGGCGCCGCCGCCGACCCCGACCTGGCGCTCACCTCCCTGACCAGGCTGGCCGAGCAGGACCCCGGCGTCCTGGACGCGCTGGAGGGCGACGAGGGACTGCGGGCCAGGCTGCTGGGCGTGCTCGGGGTGAGCGCCGCGCTCGGCGAGCACCTCGTCCACCACCCGGCCCACTGGCACCCGCTCGCCGGCCCGCACGCCCTGCACCGGCCCGGCGAGGAGGAGCAACGGGCCGGGCTGCTGCGGGCGGTCGGCGCCGACCCCGACGCGGCCCGGCCGGTCGCGGAGGCCGCCGACGCGACGCCGGCGCTCAGGATCGCCTACCGGGGACGGCTGCTGAGCCTGGCCGCGCGCGACGTGACCGGCGAGACGGCGTTCGCCGAGGTCACCAGGGAGCTGTCCGGCCTGGCGGCGGCCGCGCTGGAGGCCGCCCTGGCCATCGCGCGTGCCGAGGTGGGCGACGACGACGTACGGCTGGCCGTGATCGGCATGGGCAAGTGCGGCGCCCGCGAACTCAACTACATCAGCGACGTCGATGTGATCTTCGTGGCCGAGCCGCGCGAGGGCGCCGACGAGACCAAGGCGCTGCGCACCGCGACCCGGCTCGCCCAGGCGCTGATGCGGGCCTGCTCGGCCGCCACGCCCGAGGGCGCGCTCTGGGAGGTGGACGCCGGGCTGCGGCCCGAGGGCAGGTCCGGCCCGCTGGTCCGCACCCTCGCCAGCCACCTGGCCTACTACCGGCGCTGGGCAAAGACGTGGGAGTTCCAGGCGCTGCTGAAAGCCCGGCCGGTGGCGGGCGACCTGGCGCTCGGCGAAAGCTACGTCGAGGCCGTCAACGAGCTGGTCTGGAATGCCGCCACCCGGGAGAACTTCGTCGAGGACGTGCAGGCCATGCGCCGCCGGGTCGAGGCGCACGCGCGCGTCGACGGCGAGCGCCAGCTCAAGCTCGGGCCGGGCGGGCTGCGCGACATCGAGTTCGCCGTGCAGCTCCTGCAGCTCGTGCACGGCAGGCTCGACCCGCTGCTGCGCCGCAGGGCCACCCTGCCGGCGCTGGCCGCCCTGTCCCGCGGCGGCTATGTCGGGCGCGACGACGCCCGCGCGCTGGCCGAGGCGTACACCTTCCTGCGCAGCGTCGAGCACCTGCTGCAGTTGCACCGGCTGCGCCGTACCCAGGTGGTGCCGTCGGGGGAGGCGGATCTGCGGAGGCTCGGCCGCGCGCTCGGCTCGGCCGCCGACCCGGTGGGGGAGTTCACCACCCGCTGGAAGCGGCACGCGATGGAGGCGCGGCGGCTGCACGAGAAGCTGTTCTACCGGCCGCTGCTGCAGGCCGTCGCCAGGCTGCCCGAGACCGGGGCGCGGCTGTCGGCCGGCGCGGCCTCGGCCCGGCTGCGCGCCCTCGGCTTCGCCGACCCCGACGGCGCCCTGCGCCACCTGGCGGCGCTCACCTCGGGCGTGTCGCGCCGCGCCGCCATCCAGCGCACGCTGCTGCCGGTGATGCTCGGCTGGTTCGCCGACACGCCCGACCCCGACGGCGCCCTGCTCGGCTTCCGCCAGGTCAGCGACAAGCTCGGCGCCACCCCCTGGTACCTCCGGCTGCTCCGCGACGAGACCGCGGTCGCCTCCCGGATGGCCAAAGTGCTCGGCACCAGCCGGTACGCCACCGGCCTGCTGCTGCACGCCCCCGACGCGGTCGCCCTGCTCGGCTCCGACCGGGAACTGGCCGCCCGCGCCCCCCAGGCGCTGCTCACCGAGGCGTCGGCGAGCGTGGCCAGGCACGGCCGGGACGCCGAGAAGGCCGTCGCCTCGGTCCGCGCGCTGCGCCGCAGGGAACTCTTCCGTACGGCGGTCGCCGACCTGTCCGGCCTGATCGACATCGAACAGGTCGGCGTCACCCTCTCCGACCTGAACGACGTGACCATCCAGGCGGCCCTCGACACCGCGATCGCCAAGGTGTCCCTGGAACGGCGCACCCCCCTGGCCACCAGGTTCGCCGTCATCGCCATGGGCCGCCTCGGCGGCATGGAGTGCTCCTACGGCAGCGACGCCGACGTCATGTTCGTCCACGACCCGCTGCCCGGCGCCGCCGAACGCGAGGCCACCGAGGCCGCCTTCGCCGTCGCCAACGAGCTCAGGCGGCTGCTCGCGCTGCCCGCACCCGACCCGCCGCTGCTCATCGACCCCGACCTGCGGCCCGAGGGCAGGCAGGGCCCGCTCGTCCGCACCCTGGCCTCCTACCGGGCCTACTACGCGCGCTGGTCGTCGCCGTGGGAGGCGCAGGCGCTGCTGCGCGCCCGCTTCTCGGCCGGAGACGCCGCCCTGGGCGCCGCGTTCGCCGACGCGATCGGCGTCCTGCGCTACCCGGACGGCGGCATCCCCGAGGCGGCGGTACGCGAGATCAGGCACCTGAAGGCCCGGATGGAGGCCGAGCGGCTGCCCCGCGGCGCCGACCCCGCCCTGCACACCAAGCTCGGCAGGGGCGGGCTGGCCGACGTGGAGTGGGTGGCGCAGCTCCTGCAGCTCAGGCACGCCTCCGCCGTACCGCCGCTGCGGACCACCAGGACCCTGCGGGCGCTCCGCGCGGCCGTGGAGGCGGGGCTGCTCGACGCAGCCGACGAGCAGGTCCTGGCGGAGGCGTGGATCTTCGCCTCGCGGGTCAGGGACGCGATCGTCCTGGTCAAGGGCAGGGCGGCGGACAGCGTACCGGCCGGTGGCCGGGACCGGCGGCTGATCGCCATGACCCTCGGCTACCCGCCGGACGGGTCGGAGGACTTCCTCGACGACTACCGCCGCGTCACCCGCCGCGCCCGCCAGGTCGTCGAGCGCGTCTTCTACTGACCGGACTTTCTGGTTACTGATCCTGTGCGGAGCGTTGCGGGAACGGGCCCGCAGGGTGTATCAAGGCGCAGGGTGATCCGTTTTGCTATCTGTTTACCTTGACCTGGGTGTCGGTCTCGTTCTGTCCTTCCTGCTGCTGTCCCTGCTGGTCAGCGGGGTCAACGAGGCTGTCGTCCGGCTGACCGCCGTACGCAGCAAGTTCCTCTGGGCCTACCTCAGGGACACCATGGACGGCTCCGACGACCAGGGCAAAGCCTGGCTCCCGGCCAAGGCCACCGACGTGTTCGCCGCGCTGCCCTTCAAGCGCGACCCCCGGCCCGAGCACAGCGACCAGCCCGCGCCCGCCGAGGTCCAGGCCATGCCCACCCAGGAGGGCCGGACCGACGACGCGATGACCAAGCTCTTCTACGAGCGGGTACGCGAGATCGACCACCCCAAGACCGGCCGGACCAGCATCTCCGACATCCCGCCCGGCCGTTTCGCGGTCGCCATGATGGAGATGGCCTCCGCCGAGAAGGACGGCGTCGACGGCCTGCTGGCCAAACTGAAGGACCTCAAGAGCCCCCTGCACGGCCACCTGCAGGGGCTGTGGGACGGCGCCCAGCGCGACATGGAGCGCTTCCGGGTGGGCGTCGAAGGCTGGTTCGACACCGAGATGCAGCGCCTGTCGATGCTCTACAGGCGCTACGTCAAGTGGGTCGTCGCCGTGCTCGGCCTGCTGGTCACCCTGCTGTTCAGCATGGACGCCCTGGAGTACGCCAAGACGCTGCTGCGCGACAACGCCTTCCGCGTCGGCGTCTCGGCCGTCGCCGGCGGCAGCACCGAGGCGTACGGCGAGCTCAAGGAGCAGTGCACCAGCCAGCAGCCGGTCACCTGCATCACCGAGACGCTCAGCTCGCCCGCGCTGGTCAAGGTGTTCGACCACGCCATCGTCAGCGTGGTCATCCCCGAGGAGGGCGACCCCGGCATCTCCTGGAACGGCGCCGTCTGGTGGGACCGCCTGACCACCCTCAGCCACTGGCCCGGCTACCTGCTCACCTTCGTCGGCCTGCTGTTCGGCGCACCGTTCTGGTGGGACATCTTCCGCAGACTCACCGGGATACGCTCGCGCCGGTCCTGATATCACTGGGGGGTGACCGATACCCTCCATGACCGGGCCGTCGACGCCTACATCGCCGCGGCCAACGCGACCGAGCCCGGCCGGCGCATGACGCTGCTCAGCCGGGCGCTGAGCGCCGACGTCGTCTTCTGGGGGCCGCTCGGCCGGGGCGTCGGCCGAGAGTCCGTCGCCGACTTCATCGCCGAGGTCGTGCACCGACACCCGGCCGGGCCGGCCAGGATGGTCCGCACCACCGCGGTGGACGCACCGGAGGAGTGGGCCCGCTTCGGCTGGCGGTACGAGGACACCGCCGGGCAGAGCATTCTGACCGGCATGGACGTGGTGCATGTCACCCCGGCGGGCGACATCGACCAGATCATCGTCTTCGCGGGCGACATGACGTGACCACCCACCGCCCACACGCGGTCCCTGACCACGCGGTCCCCGACCACATCGTCCCCGGCCACGCTGACGTCGCCCTCGGTCGTGAGTCGTTCCGAGGGGCGAACGCCGACGTCGTTCTCGACCACGAGCGCGGGCTGGCTCTGCGGTACCCCCGCCACCCCGGCGGACGTGCCCGGCTGCCCGTCCTGGCCGGGATGATGCGCGCGGCTCGGGCCCACGGCCTGCCCGTGCCCGAGGTCGTCGAGGTCGGCGGCGACCGCCTGGTGACCACGATCGCCCGCGGCACCCCGCTCACGCCCGGCGTGCCCGTACGGGCCGAGGCGCTGGCGGGCCTGCTCGACCGGCTCGCCACCGTGCCCGCCGGTCCCGGCCCCGACCCGCGCGAGGAGTGGCGAACCCTCGCCGACCAAGTACGGCACCGCGTCGTGCCGCTGCTCGCCCCGCCCGCCGCCGCCCGGGTGACGGCAGAGGTAGCCCGCGCGCTGGAGGCGGCCTCGGCGGCGCCGCGCGGATTCGTCCACGGCGACCTCGGCGGCGCGAACGTGCTCATCGAGGACGGCCAGGTCAGCGCCGTGCTCGACTGGGAGTCCGCCGGGCCGGGCGACCCCGCCGTGGACTTCGCTGCGCTGACCGTCTCGGTGTCCGAGGCCACGGCCGGGCTGCTCGCCGCGCGCTTTCCCGACTTCGCGGAGCGCGCCCGCGCCTACGCCGCCACCTTCGCCCTGCAGGAGGCCGTGCACGGCCTCGTACACGGGGACGACGAGGCGGTGACCGCCGGTCTGGCAGGCTACCTTTCATGACCATCGAGACAGAGCGCCTGATCATGCGCAGATGGCGCGAGGCGGACAGAGAGCCCTTCGCGGCGCTCAACGCCGACCCCAAGGTGATGGAGTACTTCCCCGGGCTCCTCACCCGCGAGCGAAGCGACCACCTGGTCGACCGGATCGAGCAGAGCTTCGACGAACTCGGGTACGGGTTGTGGGCGCTGGAAGTGCGCGAGAGCGGGGAGTTCATCGGGTTCACCGGGCTCGCGCTGCAGACCTTCGAGGCGCCCTTCACCCCGGCGGTCGAGGTGGGCTGGCGGCTGACCCGGCACGCCTGGGGACACGGGTACGCGACCGAGTCGGCCAGAGCGGCCGTGGCGTACGGCTTCGACCGCCTGGGCCTCGCCGAGATCGTCTCCATGACGGCCGCCGTAAACCTGCGCTCCCGCGCGGTGATGGAACGCCTCGGCATGACCCACGACCCCGCCGACGACTTCGAGCACCCTTCGGTCGTCTCCCCGGACAGCCCCCTGCGCCCGCACGTCCTCTACCGCCTGCGCCGGGCTCACTGACCGCCATGCATTGGTTTTCGCCCACACATTCGAACGATTGTAAGGATAGGTGCCCCGCCGAGCGCTTCTCATCGTGGCCGCGTCAAACGGACCACTCTGACGTTTGAGGGTTCCAGTGCCCCGCAGAGGTACCGGCAAGAATAGGAGTGATGAACGCTTCTGCCGCCGCCTGGGCATCAGTCAGGGAGAGGCAGCCTCGAAGCCCGACGACCTGGGCTGCGGCGACGGGGTAGCCGGTGATCCAGGATGGATCAGGGACAGTGAACGTGTCGGGTAAGACCAAATCTGTCCCCAGGTAGATGCGGCGACGAGCTTCGCTAGTCACCGCGACTTGAACTGAGGCGCCGTTCAATCGCTCTCTCTGGCTGATCAGCAGGAGGTCCGCGAGATCACGGAACCGGCTTGAGGCGGCCCCTCGATGACGCTCGTACATCGCGCAGAGTTTGTCGGCCACATGATCAGCAAGCGGATACAGTTGGGCGAGCGGCCAGTCGTCCGGCCAAGGCATGGGGCTGCTTGATGCGAGACTCACGATCTCAGGAGTGCCAGTCGGATATCGACCGACGACAAGATCGACCTTGATCCTGTCCATGGTACGGGTGCCCAGCGTGACGGTGAAGGTTTGTTTCACCCCGCCGATCTCATCGGCGTGCTCGACCATGCCCGCCGGGTTGAAAGTGAAGAAGTCCCCCAGGTCGAGCGCAGCGGCGTTCAGCAATGCGTTCAGCGCTTCCCGGGTGCTTTGCGCCGTGGGGCGTTGCAGATCGACGTCCCGGCTCAGACGGGCCTGAGCTGGGTACCGCAACAGGAGGGCCTGTCCACCCTTGAGTAGCCAGTGGGGTCGTAATGGAAAACTCGCGCTGCGAAACGGCTGAAGTAGAAGCTACGGAAGACCAGGATGGGGTCAAGGTTGTACCTCTTGGCGTGGGCACCAAGGCGATCTTTCATAGCCCTCTCAAATGCTCGAGGGCTGGCGTAGGGCCGATTCACCGTGCCTCTTCCGGCTTTTCTGTGGCGCTGCTGTCCGTCGTTGGTCTCCGTCTTTTCGTGGCCGGTGCACGGTAGGCGGCGGATATTGAGGCGTGATCGCTGACCATTGATTCCTGGCCCATGTCGCGGGCTATGCGTGCAGCGATGGAGGAGATCGCTGTTTCTTGCTGTACGTCCTGAAGGAATGTGCGACGAGCGGCTTCCGTCGGGTGGTTGCCTTCAAGTTCGGCGAGCAGTGCGAAGGCGGAGGCGAGCCCCTGAACGGCGCCTTCCTGTCTGAGCCGTGTGGCCTCCTCCGCAGGGAGTTCGGTGTTGGCCTGCTCTGCGAGATACTCCAGCAGTTGCTGTCCTGAGGCGGAGCGGGGCAGGCCGTAGGCCCTCGTGAATCGCGCAACGCGATCAGCGAGAGTCGTGCGGTTCGTCAGGCCGCGTCGATCGGCGTCGGCGATCACTTCGCCGACGTGCGCGCCGTCCGCGCGCGCGGCCAGCAGATCGACCACCGTTCGTTCGGCCGTGGTGACTGGAAGGCCGTCGATCAGCACGACATCGGCCGGGTCGAGATCGGCGCGATGCAGGCGCACCCCACGCTCACGGGTGGTGCGACGTCGAGGTACTGAGATCTCAACCGTGGAGGTCGGAAGATCCCCAAGCTGATGCAGGTCGCACGCCGAACCGTGAGAGACAACGCCTCCGTAGGTCGCAGTGCTGTGGCGTTGCCATGCCGGCAGTCCGGGCTCAAGCCGTAGCCAAGCGACCTTGATCTCCAGGTGATCGGGTTGTGCAGCACCTGTGGCGAGGTATACACCGCGACCGACGCTCTCAAGGAGTCCGGCTTCAACCAGTCGCAGTAGATCCACAGCGCTGACACCTGCGGTTTTGGCCTGAGACGCAGTGACAAGGCCCCACTGGTCAGGGGCCAGTTCGCCTACCGCCCTCAGTGCTTGATCTCGCCTCATGCATCAAAGGTTACATTGGCTATGCAGTGATAGTTACATTTAGTCGTAAGTTTCGCTGTGAGATTTGTGAATAGATCTTGATTACATCGTAAGTGCACATCAAAAGTTACGCCGATCTGCATCGAGTCGGTGTGGCTGGTGGTTCAGGTAGGACAGCTCGCGCCACTCCCGTAGTGGCAGGGCGTCGCCGGGTGTGAGGACCTGCAGGCAGACGTGGTCGGCGCCCGCGGCGAAGTGCTCCCGCACGCGTTCGTCGATGGTGGCCGCGTCGCCGTACGCGACGATGGCGTCGACCAGGCGCCTGCTCGGGCCTGTGAGATCGGCCTCGTCGAAGCCGAGCCGGCGCAGGCTCGCGACCTGGTGGGGTGCCTGGGTGGCGTAGAAACCGACGTGCTGGGTGGCGGCCTCGCGGGCCCTGGTCACGTCGGAGTCGAGGATCACCGCCTGCTCGACGGCGAGGAACGCGTCGGGCCCCATGATCTCGCGGGCCCTGCGGGTGTGCTCGACCGGGACGAAGTACGGGTGGGCGCCCAGTGTGCGTTCGGAGGCCAGGGCCAGCATCTTGGGGCCGAGTGCGGCCAGCACCCGGCGAGGCGGTACGGCGGGCGCGGGGGAGTTCAGCGGGACGGCGTCCATGGCGGTGAGGTAGGCGGTCATCGTGGCGAGCGCCCTGCCGGGGCTCGGGATGGAGTAGCCGTCCGCCTGGATCGGCCGGTCGTCCACCCGGTGGCCGCCGAGGCCGAGCAGGTAGCGGCCGGGGTGGGCCTCGTTGAGGGCGCGTTCGGCGGCGGCCATGCTGATCGGGTCGCGGAAGGCGATGTTGGCGATGCCCGCGGCGACCTTGAGGCGGGTGGTGGCGGACAGGGTGAGCCACGCCTGGCTGACCGTGTCGCGGCCGAAGCCTTCGCCGAACCAGAGCGTGCCGTACCCGAGCTCCTCGATCTCGGCCGCGGCGTCGCGGACCAGTGAGGCGGGCTGCTGGTCGAGCGTCCACGTCCAGATTCCGACTTTCCCATACATGGGGGCTCCTTATTCGGAGAGGGTCTCCGGTTGTTGGTGCGGCTAGGATACGGAGTAGTTCTCCGGTTTCGCAACAGGGAGGTGTCGATGCGTGCCGACGCGCGTCGCAATCGCGACCATCTCGTCGCCACGGCCAGGGCGGTCATCGCCGAGGAGGGGCCGGAGGTGTCGCTCAACGAGGTGGCCAGGCGGGCGGAGGTCGGGCCGGGCACGCTCTACCGGCACTTCCCCAACCGGCGCGCCCTCCTGCTCGCCGTCTTCACCGACCGGATCGAGACCCTGTGCGCCCAGGCCGAGTCCCTGTCCTCGGCCGCCCCGGAGAGCGCCCTGGAAACCTGGCTCAAGGCCCTGCTGGCGCATACCCGTACCGACGGCGGGCTGTCGGCCACCATGGCGTCGGAAGGCGACCTGGCCGAGGAAGTCGGCTTCGACTGTCAGGCGCGGCTGCGCGCGGCGGCCGGCGGCCTGCTGGACCGGGCGCAGCGCGCCGGAGCGGTCAGGCCCGACGTCGACGTCGACGACCTGTTCCAGCTCGTCGCGGGCATCGCCCCCGCCAGCCGCGCGGAGCGCCTGCTCCTCCTCGCCCTGAACGGGCTGAACACCCACCGATGATGCGGAAGGGCGCGTCGCGATCCAGGCCGACGACTGATCGGCTGCCGCTGGTACGGCCTCCGCCATGGTGAAACGCCGACCGGCCTGCGAGATCGGTGCCGGAGCCTGTCCGCCGTGTGGTCAGTGGGCCGCGACCAGGGTCTTGAGCCCGATGATGGCCAGCCCGAGAAGCAGGTTGATGATCCCGGAGACCACGATGAGGCGCGTGGTCCAGTGGATCTTCGACGCGGCGATGACCGCCCAGAGGACCTGACCGGCGACCGCCACGCACAGCGCCACCCAGGCCGCCACCGAGTCCGACGCCCCCAGTGCCGAGGCGAAGGTGACGGCGATGGCCGGAGGGAAGGACGCCTGGGCCAGCGGCCACTCCTGTTTGGCGAGCCCGCGAACGTTCGTCCAGGTGAAGGCGCGTGGCGGGTATCCACGGCCGACGAACTGGCGTACACGTGGGTGAGCCAGAACACCACTCCGGTACAGATCAGCAAGGTCACCAGCTCCGCCACCGAAGGCGGCCCGCCCTCGGCGGTGCTGCCCGCGATCACGGAGGCGGCCAGCAGCGAACCGTACACGGCGCCCGCGTACCCCTACCCGCTGGAAGATCAATCCGCGTTTCACGTCGCAGACCTGTAACGCCTGCAAGCGCATCGCCGGAGAGTCGCGAGAGCCAAGCGCTCTTTCTGTGTGTGGCCTGTGGGTGGCGGGACAACGCCGACGTGAACGCGGCCAAGAATGTCTGAGATACCGCCGCAGGGCATGTGGTGGCTGCACGGGGAGGCGCCGGGTTGCCGGAGCCCGCGAACCGTGAACCTCAACGCGATCTCCTCTCGCTCATGCCCACAGTGTGTGGTTCGCGGGGCCCGAACCGCCTGGGCGACATGCGGGGACAATGCACAGATTTGGCAACACCGGTGTCCAGAAGAATGGTCTGAACATCCATCCAGGCTGGGGAGACGGCCTGTCCTCTTCGGGTAGATCATGAAAAGATGTCGGCTATGCGGCACTTCCCGGTCGTACTCGCGGGCGCGGCGGCCGTCTTCGTCGCAGCCATCGCCATGACGGTGTACGCCCTCCTGCCAGACGCCGACGCAGTACCCACTCGGTTGGAGCTCGTCGCAGCCCCCGACGGCGGATCGCCGTCCCCCTCGCCCACGTTTCTGACGCTCCCTCCCGTGGCGTCGGTTCCGGGCCCGGCGCCCGTGACGCAGACTCCTACTCTCTCGGCGTCCGACGTGTTTCGGCACGTCCTTCCACCGTCGTACGGCGCCCAGGTGATGCCGGAACTGTGGAACATGGACGGCAAGAGCGCTCTCGCCCTCATGGCCGAGATGGGGTTCGACGCCGAGATCCTGAACCGCCCCTCGGTGGCCAAGCCGGAGGATTGGATCGTGGCCGGTCAGTCCCCCGGGCCAGGTGACTCGCTCTTGAAGACCATGAGGGTTCTCGTCCACCTCGTACCGAAGGACCCGCGAGACGCGCCTCCCCTCGTCGAGCCCAGCATGACTCACACCCCCATACCGTTCGTCCCCCCGCACACGCCGTCACCCGGTTGACCCCTCTGCGAGTCGCCCGCCTGGGCGCGCTAACGGCCCGGAACCCTGAAGGGTTCCGGGCCGTTCCGGTGAGGCCGGGGCCTACACGTCGTAGTACATCTCGAACTCGTGCGGGTGCGGGCGCAGGCGGATCGGGTCGATCTCGTTCTCGCGCTTGTAGGCGATCCACGTCTCGATCAGGTCCGGCGTGAACACGCCGCCTTCGAGCAGGTAGTCGTGGTCGGCCTCAAGGGCGTCGAGGACCTCCGACAGGGAGCCGGGCACCTGCGGGACCGAGCGGGCCTCCTCCGGAGGCAGCTCGTAGAGGTCCTTGTCGACCGGCTCCGGCGGCTCGATCTTGTTGCGGATGCCGTCGATCCCGGCCATCAGCATCGCCGCGAACGCGAAGTACGGGTTGCACGACGGGTCCGGCACGCGGAACTCGATGCGCTTGGCCTTCGGGTTGGACCCCGTGATCGGGATGCGCACGCAGGCCGAGCGGTTGCGCTGGGAGTACACCAGGTTGACGGGCGCCTCGTAGCCGGGCACCAGCCGGTGGTAGGAGTTGACCGTCGGGTTGGTGAACGCCAGCAGCGAGGGAGCGTGCTTGAGCAGGCCGCCGATGTAGTAGCGGGCGGTGTCGGACAGGCCCGCGTAGCCGACCTCGTCGTAGAACAGCGGCGCCCCGTCCTTCCACAGCGACTGGTGGCAGTGCATGCCGGAGCCGTTGTCACCGAAGATCGGCTTGGGCATGAAGGTGACGGTGTGGTTGTACTCCAGGGCGGTGCTCTTGATGACGTACTTGTAGAGCATGAGGTTGTCGGCCGTCTTCAGCAGCGTGCCGAACCTGAAGTCGATCTCGGCCTGCCCGGCGGTGCCCACCTCGTGGTGCTGCATCTCGACGTCGATGCCGCACTCGATGAGCTTGCGGACCATCTCCGAGCGCAGGTCGGTGAAGTGGTCCATGGGCGGGACCGGGAAGTAGCCGCCCTTGTAGCGGGGCTTGTATCCCTTGTTGCCGCCCTCGGCCGCCTTGCCGGTGTTCCAGGCGCCCTCGATGGAGTCGACGTAGTAGTAGCTGGAGTACTGGTTGGTCTCGAAGCGGACGTCGTCGAAGATGTAGAACTCGGCCTCGGGGCCGAAGAAGGCGGTGTCGGCGATGCCGGTGCCCTTGAGGTACTCCTCGGCCTTGCGCGCCACGTTGCGCGGGTCGCGGCTGTACGCCTCGCCGGTCAGCGGGTCGTGCACGAAGAAGTTGATGTTCAGCGTCTTGTGCTGGCGGAACGGGTCGAGCACGGCGCTGGAGGGGTCGGGCAGCAGCAGCATGTCCGACTCGTGGATGGCCTGGAAACCACGGATGGAAGAACCGTCGAACATGAGGCCGTCGGTGAAGACATTGGCCCCGAAGTTTTCGACCGGGAAGGTGAAGTGGTGCGTCGTCCCCGGCAGGTCGGTGAACCTGACATCGACGAACTGCACCCCTTCGTCCCTGATGAACTTCAGGACGTCGTCGGCGGAGTTGAACACTCTCGAACCTCCCAAGGGCAGGGCTACCAGGGCGACGCTAGGCGGTGGCCGTTTCCTGTCCGTATCCCGATTGTTTCGCACGTGTTACGTGGTGCTCACGTCGCCTCCGCGGCCGCACAGGAGTCGTCGTTCGCGTCCTCTTCGAGGGCGTAGGGATCCGACGGGGACCCGGAGGCCATCGGCGTGTGTCTGGTCTGAAGCGCGAAAGGGTCACGATGGGGACCGGTCGGGGGGCCGGATACCTTGGGGGCATGAGCGGTAAGCAGCAGCCCCGGTGGACGCAGACCTGGCTGGGCGGGGTCAGGTCGGCAGGGGTCGACCTCGGGTATCCCGGTGAGCGCCTCGGCCTGCCCGCCGAGGGGAGTGGCTCGGTCGCCAGGTTCGGCCGCCGGTTCGGCGCGGTGATCATCGACTGGCTGATCGGCACCTGGGCCATCACGCAGGCGCTGCTGAGGATCAATCCCGCCGAGCAGCCGTGGGTGCCGTTCGTGGTGTTCGTCGTGCAGTACCTGCTGCTGGTGGGGTTCCTCGGCCAGACGTTCGGTCACCGGCTGCTGAACATCAGGGTGGCGGCGATGGACGGCGGGCGACCCCGGTGGCTGCCGGTGCTGGTGCGCACGGTGCTGCTGGCGCTGGCCGTTCCGGCGCTGATCTGGGACCGCGACCAGCGCGGGGTCCACGACCGGGTGTCCAACACCGTCGTCGTCCGCATGTAGGGCGGCGGGGGCAGCGCCACCGGCGATACTCTCCCCACCATGCCGACATCAACGGAAATCGGACCGGTGACCGCTGACGACCTCGACCAGGCCGTCCAACTCGCCGTCGCCCTCCTCCGGGAGGCGCCCCCGCAGGCCTGGGACGGCAAGGCCGGTTCGCTGGAGTGGGACTGCTGGGAGACCGTCGAGCACCTCAGCGACGACCTCTTCTCCTACGCCGTCCAACTGGGCCCGAGGACGCCGCCCCTGGACACCGAGGTGCCCTTCGCGTGGGAGAGGCGAAGGCCCGGAGGCCCCGCGAACGCCGTCCACGCGGACCGCTCGGCGGGGCACGCCGGGCTGCTGCAGGTGCTGGAGGCGAGCGGCGCGCTCCTGGTCGCCATGGTACGGACGACACCGTCGCGCATCCGCGCCCACCACATCTTCGGGGCGTCGGACCCGGAGGGATTCGCCGCGATGGGCATCGTGGAGACCCTCGTGCACACCCACGACCTGGCCGAGGGCCTCGGCCTCGCCTGGACCCCGCCCGCCGCCCTGTGCTCCCGCACACTCGCCCGGCTCTTCCCGGACGCGCCCCGGAACACCGATCCCTGGCCGACCCTGCTGTGGGCCACCGGCCGCGCCGAACTGCCCGGCCACGCCCGCCTCACCACCTGGCGCTGGTACGGCGAGCCCCGACGGTAGAGGTCAGGCCAGGCAGGTGAAGATGGCGGTGCCGGGAAGGTGCCGGCCGCGTAGCGGGC
The DNA here is from genome assembly GCF_040645915.1 of Nonomuraea sp. NPDC046570. Taxonomy (NCBI): domain Bacteria; kingdom Bacillati; phylum Actinomycetota; class Actinomycetes; order Streptosporangiales; family Streptosporangiaceae; genus Nonomuraea; species Nonomuraea sp. NPDC046570. The sequence goes on from NZ_JBEYZF010000002.1 coordinate 127,774, forward strand.
TCCAGCCGCCCCACAGGCGGTCATGCCCCTCGGGCCACTCCGGTTCCAGCAGGCCCGCCAGCGTCAGCCCCGAGGCGGCGACCAGGCCCACCCAGTCGCCCATCGTGCGATGGTGCTCGACGTAGGAGGGGGTGCCGTCCTCGTCGCGCTCGACATACGGCGAACGGTCGAAGTAGGAGCGATCGGAGGTCAGCCCGCGCGGCCCCGGATCGTCGGGGAAGGCCCACCTGATCGGGTGGCTGACCGAGAAGACGAAGCGCCCGCCCGGCCGCAGCACCCGGCGTACCTCGGTGAGCACCGCCAGCGGGTCGGCGACGAACGGCAGCGCGCCGTACGCCGAACAGGCCAGATCGAAACCGTCGTCCGCGAACGGCAGTACCTCGGCGTCGGCCTGCACCACCGGCACCCGCACACCGCTGTCCAGATCGATGCGCTGGGCGTGGCGAAGCTGGCGATGCGACAGGTCGAACGCGGCCACCTCGGCGCCCTGGCCGACGAGCCAGCGCGCGCACTGGGCCGCGCCGCAGCCGATCTCCAGCACACGCCGCCCGCGCACCTCGCCCAGCAGGCGCGCCTCGGCCTCGTCCAGACCCTCGGGGCACCACACGAAGCCCGCGTCGCGCAGGAACTCGCCGTGCTCGACCTGGTAGTCGTCGGCGGCGCCGTCCCACCAGCCGCGGTTGGCCCTGGAGGTCTGCCGTGCGTCGACCATTCAGCGCATCTTGGGTCCGCGCGGCATGCGCGCGCCCTTGGGCATCGGGCCCTTGGGCATCGGCAGGTTCTTCGGCAGCGAACGCAGCCGGTCCTTCACCTGGTTGACCGCGGGCTTCTTCAGGTTGCGCGGCAGCTTCATGATGTGCCGCTGCAGCTTGCCCAGCGGCACCTGGCCCTCGGCGTCACCGCACTGGATGTCGTAGACCGGCACGTCGAGCGCCACCCGCTGTAGCCGCTTCTTCTCCGACACCAGCAGCTTCTGCACCCGGGTGCCGGGGCCCTCGGAGACCAGGATGATCCCCGGCAGGCCCACCACGAGGTGCACCAGGTCCTGGTCGCGGTTGACCGCGATCGCCGGGGTCACCTCCCAGTTGCCGCGCATGCCCTGCAGCACCGCGGCGGCGGCGCCCACCTGGCCGTCGAGCATCGAGTACTGGGCGCGCTGGGCGAGCTGGCCGAACACCACCAGGCCGACCGTGAAGGCCAGCAGTACGCCGATGAAGACGGAATACCAGACCAGCCCGGTGACCAGGCCGATCACGACAGCCACCGCCAGCGTGCCGACCGCCGAAAGGAAGACGATGGGCATGCCCTTGGGGTTGGCCTGCTTGATGATCTGCGCGATCATGCGGAGCTGCTTGATGCGCCCCGGCTTCTCTGGGTCTACGGGCTTCGCCATGATGTGAAGGATACAAACGTAGGGGTCAAGAAAGGAAAACGTGACCTACCGCGCGTCGCGGCCGCCCCCTCACGGAGGGAGCGGCCCGCCGCGTCAGGCGCTCTGCCGCGCCTCGATGGCCTGCTTGTACAGCTTGCCCGCGCGGTAGGACGAGCGCACCAGCGGCCCCGAGAGGACGCCCGCGAACCCGATGGTCTCCGCCTCGGCCTGCAGCTCGACGAACTCCTCCGGCTTCACCCAGCGCTCCACCGGGTGGTGGCGCGGGGTGGGACGGAGATACTGGGTGATCGTGAGCAGGTCGGTGCCCGCCTCGTGCAGGTCGCGCATGGCCTCCACGACCTCCTCGCGCGTCTCGCCCATGCCCAGGATCAGGTTGGACTTGGTGACCAGACCCGCCTCGCGGGCCGTGGTGATGACGCCCAGCGAGCGGTCGTAGCGGAAGGCGGGCCGGATGCGCTTGAAGATGCGCGGCACCGTCTCCACGTTGTGCGCGAACACCTCGGGGCGGCTGGAGAAGACCTCCTCCAACTGGTCGCGGTGCCCGTTGAAGTCGGGGACCAGCAGCTCGACGCCGCAGCCGGGCAGCAGCGCGTGGATCTGCCGCGCGGTCTCGGCGTAGAGCCAGGCGCCGCCGTCGGGCAGGTCGTCGCGGGCCACACCGGTCACCGTGGCGTACTTCAGGCCCATCTGCTGGACCGACTCGGCGACCCTGCGCGGCTCGTCCTTGTCGTACTCCTTGGGCTTGCCGGTGTCGATCTGGCAGAAGTCGCAGCGGCGGGTGCACTGGTCGCCGCCGATGAGGAAGGTCGCCTCGCGGTCTTCCCAGCATTCGTAGATATTGGGGCAGCCCGCCTCTTCACAGACCGTGTGCAGACCCTCGCGGCGCACCAGCGATTTCAGCTCGGTGTACTCGGGACCGGTCTTGAGCTTGGTCTTGATCCACGGGGGCTTGCGCTCGATAGGGGTTTCGGCGTTGCGCACCTCCAGGCGGAGGAGCTTTCGGCCTTCAGGAGCAACGGTCACAGGCTCTACTGTATGTCGCTCACGAGATCAGGCCGAACCCGCCCACCGCCCTCGCGTAGTGGCGCTCCAGCTCGGCGTCGATCGCGGCCGAATCGGCCGCGCCGAGCAGCGGCGATCCCGGCGCGGAGGTGAGCACCCCGTCGTCGGACAGGCGGGTGCGGGTCAGCGCGTCCTGCCGGATCTGGCCGACGCTCTCGCCGCGCAGCACCGCCGCCTGCATGGGCGCCAGATAGCTGCCGGCGGCCATCAGCTCGCCCAGCTCCCGTAACTCCTCGTCGGTGGCGGCCCGCCTGACCCGCTCCCGGGCCTGCTCCGCCGTACGGGCGTTCTCCCGGCGGGCCAGGCGGGTCAGCAGCCGCTCCAGCAGCAGCACCGGCCAGCCGAACACCCGCCCGATCGCCCTGCCGAGGGTGCTCGCCGCCTCGTAACCGGCGTCCGGGCCCCATCCGGCCAGTTCGCGGGTGATCTCCATGTGCGCCTCGTGGCGGCGCTCCAGCGGGCCCGTGCCCAGCAGTGACTCGCGCCACGCGGCGAGCGTCGACAGCGCCCCCTCCACCACGATCCCGACGTCGGCGCCCGCCTCGGCGTACGCCCCGGCCAGGAGCACCGCCCGCTGCCTGGGGGACAGGGCGAGCCAGAGCGGTAGCCCGACCACCAGCACCGGGGTCCTGCGCAGGCCCACGCGCTGGTAGCCGGTCTCCACGGTCAGGTCCCGCACCGCCACCAGCGCGGGCCTGGGCACGCCCACCTGGTCGGCCAGCCGGTCCGCGACGCCGTACAGCACCGGGGCGGAGCCCGGGTCGAGCGGCTCCGCGTCGCGGGGCAGCGTGCGCACGCGCGGGCGCAGCAGCACGCCGATGGCCACGAAGATCGCGCCGAGCAGCCACGACGGCAGGAAGGCGGGATGGCGCCAGACGGTCACGACGCCGAAGACCAGGCAGCCCAGCGTCACGGCGTGCACGGCGAGCGAGAGGAGGAAGGCCGCGATCCGCTTCACAGCCCCGATCCTAAGAGCGCGGCCCGTCCCCGATCAGCCGCGTTTGTGTGCCGATTCGGTGACCGCTTGGACGAGATCCTCCTCGTGCAGGTCGTACGCCTCGGCGCCGAACGCCTCGGCCAGCCGCTTCTCCGCGTACGGCAGGACCTCGTCGACCACGATGCGCCGGCCCGTCTCCGCCGACAGCGACGACACGCCCGCGTCGCCGATGCCGCACGGCACGATCCTGTTGAACCAGCTCGGATCGTTGGCGCAGTTGAGCGCGAAGCCGTGCATGGTCACCCCGCGCGAGACCCGGATGCCCACCGCGCCCAGCGCCCGGTCCGGCAGCCCGGCCGCCGGATCGCCCGGCACCCACACGCCGCTGCGCCCCTCGACCCTGGTCACCGCGACGCCGAAGTCGGCGCAGATCTGCACCATCGCCTCTTCGAGCACCCGCACGTAGACGCCGACGTCGCCGATCTTCACGATCGGGTAGGCCACCAGCTGGCCGGGCCCGTGCCAGGTGATCCGCCCGCCCCGGTCGACGTCGATGACCGGAGTGCCGTCGACCGGCCGCTCGTGCGCGGCGGTGCGTTTGCCCGCGGTGTACACCGGCGCGTGCTCCAGCAGCAGGCAGGTGTCGGTGAGCCCGCCCACCGCCCGCCGCGCGTGGACCCGCCGCTGCAGCGCCCAGGCCTGCTCGTACGGAACGTCGACGCCGAGACGGACGATCGCCAACCTGCTCATGGCCCCTCCTGCCGCATGGGCGCGCCTTTGCCCACGCATTAAGGGTAGTTGACCCTTAATCAGGAAGTGAGCAGCCTGGGCTCGATCCTGAACTCCTTCACCCCGCCGACGCCGTCGTGCTCCAGCCGGTAGGCGTACCCGGCGGGGTCGGTGGTGACCGCCTGGATGAACTCGGTGCCCACGAAGTGCAGGCCGACGCCCTCGTCGGCGGCGTAGCCGTCGGGCAGCTCGCCCGAGGCCACCGACGCCTGCAGCAGCGTGCGCCGCTGCGGCTCGGAGTTGTAGTGCACGCCGCACGAGTAGGGAAGGAACGCCAGGCCGTCCGTCCACACCCGCAGCGCCGGACCGAAGGAGTCGGTGTTGCCGCCCACGTGCCAGCACAACGCGCCCGCGCTCTGCCCGGCCAGCACCACCCCGGCCCGCCACGCCTCACCGAAAGCCTCGTCAAGTCCGTGCAGGCGCCACAGGGCGGCCAGGTTCGCCACGCTGCCACCGCTCACATAGACCATGTCCTGCTCAAGCAGCCAAGCCCGGGGGTCGTTGACATTCGGCATCGGGAAGACCGTCAGGTGGCTCACTTCGACGTCCCAGCCGGCGAACGCGCCGTACATCTTCAGCAGCCAGGCGCTGTCGTCACCCGTCGCGGTGGCCATCAGGCCGAGTTTGGGCCGGTCCTGGCCGGTCAGGTCGAGGGCGTAACGCAGCAGCGGGCTGGCCTCGATGAAGCCGTAGTGGGGGCTCTGCCGGAAGGACCCGCCGCCGATGGCGAGGATGTGAGACTGGCCTGACCTGCTCATGTCGGAATCTCCCACGGTGTGTCGGACGAACGGCACACTAGAGTACGGCGGCCAGCGCCTCGTCGAGACGCGTATGCCGGAAGCCGTAGCCGCTCCCGGTCAGCTTGGCGGGTAGCGCACGCTGCCCGAACACCAGTCCCTCCCCGGCGAACTCGCCCAGCCCGAGCCGCAGCGCGAACTCCGGAACCGGGATCGGCATCGTCGGCCGGCGCAACGCCCTGCCCAGCGCCTTGGTGAAGTCGGCGTTGGTGACCGGCGCGGGTCCCGTCAGGTTCACCGGCCCCTCCACCTGCCGGTTCCGCAGCACGTGCAGGACCGCCCCGACCCAGTCGTCCACCGTGATCCACGACCAGTACTGCCGTCCCGACGCCAGCGGGGCGCCCAGCCCCAGCTTGAAGATCGGCAGCATCTGCCGCAGCGCCCCGCCCTTCCCGCTCAGCACCAGCCCTGTGCGCAGTTGCGCCGTCCTGATGCCGCCGTCGCCCGCCGCCCGCGCCTCGCCCTCCCAGCGCTCGCACAGCTCGGCCAGGAACCCCTCGCCGCGCGGGCCGCTCTCGTCGACGGCGTGGTCGCCGGTGTCGCCGTAGAAGCCGACACCGGAGGCGGACACCAGCACCTGGGGCGGCCGGGACAGGGCGTTCAGCGCGGTGACCAGCGTGCGGGTGCCGTCCACGCGGCTGTCGTAGATCTCCCGCTTGTAGGAGTCGGTCCACCGTTTGTCCCCGATGCCCGCCCCGGCCAGGTGCACGACCGCCTCGGCGCCGTCCAGCGCGGCCGGGTCGAGGAGCCCCTTGGCCGGCTGCCAGAACGACTCGTCCTCCCCCTGCGGCGCCCGGCGCACCAGCCTGACGACCCGCTCCCCCTGCTCCCGCAGGGCCCCCACGAGCGCACTCCCCAGCAACCCCGAGGCCCCGGTCACGATGATCGCCATTCTCCCAGCCTACGCCGCCCCACCCCACCTCCAGAGCGGGCGATGTAGCGGCGGCCGGCCCGTGCGCTCGAGTGGCGTCGGCCGGAGGGCGTCAGGCGGTGACCGCGGGGGAGCCCGGGGTGGCCTGCCGTAAAAGACGCCGGGCGCCCGCGAAGAACGCGGGCGCCCGGTGTGTGGAGCGGTGTCGGACTACGCGAGGCCGAGCTGGGCCTCGAAGCGGCCCTCCTCCAGGCGGCGCTTGATCGTGGTGAGGAAGCGCGCGGCGTCGGCGCCGTCCACCAGGCGGTGGTCGTACGTCAGCGCCAGGTACACCATCGACCGCACCGCGATGACCTCGCCCTCAGGCGTGTCGAGCACCACGGGACGCTTGACGACCGCCCCGGTGCCCAGCATGCCGACCTGCGGCTGGTTGAGGATCGGGGTGTCGAACAGCGCGCCGCGGCTGCCGGTGTTGGTCAGCGTGAACGTGCCGCCGGTGATCTCGTCGGGCGTGACCTTGTTGGCGCGGGTGCGCTCGGCCAGGTCGGCCGTCTTGCGGGCCAGCCCGGCGAGGTTGAGGTCGCCCGCGTTCTTGATCACCGCGGCGATCAGGCCGCGCTCGGTGTCGACGGCGATGGCCAGGTGCTCGACGTCGAAGTACGTGACCTCCATCGTCTCGTTGTTGATCGTGGCGTTCAGCTTGGGGTGCTGCTTGAGCGCCTCGATCGCGGCCATCTCGAAGAACGGCATGAACGACAGCTTGACGCCCTCGCGGCGGAGGAACTCCCCCTTCGCCTGGTCGCGCAGGCGCGCGATCTTGGTGACGTCCACCTCGACGACCGTGGTGAGCTGGGCCGCCGTCTGCAGCGACTCGACCAGGCGCTTGGACATCGTCTGGCGCAGGCGGGTCATCTTCTCGGTACGGCCGCGCAGCGTGGTGTCGACCTCGACCGGCTCGGGCGCGGCGGCGGGGACCTGGGCGGCGGGCGCCTGGGCCTGCGGGGCCGCGGCGGCCGGGGCCTGGGCGGCGGCGGGGGCCTGCTCGCGCAGGCTCTTGGCGGCCTCCAGCACGTCCTGCTTGCGGATCCGGCCGCCCACCCCGGTGCCGGTGAGCGACTCGAGGTCGACACCGTGCTCGTTGGCGAGCTTGCGGACCAGCGGCGTGACGTACGGGCTGTCGCCGGAGGGCTGCGGCGCGGGAGCGGCCGGGGCCTGCGCCGGAGCGGCCTGCTGCGGGGCCGGGGCGGGCGCGGCGGCCTGCGGGGCCGGGGCGGCCTGCTGCGGGGCCGGAGCCGGGGCTTGCGGGGCCGGGGCGGGTGCCGGGGCCTGCTGGGCCGGGGCGGGCTGCGGGATCGACGAGGCGGGGGCCGGCGCGGGCTCGGGAGCCGGGGCGGGCGCTTCCTCCTGGGCCGGGGCGGGCGCGCCCGCCTGGCCGTTCTCGTCGATGACGGCGAGCTCGGAGCCGACCTCGACGGTTTCGTCCTCGGCCACAACGATCTTGGTCAGGATGCCCGCCGACGGGGACGGGATCTCGGTGTCGACCTTGTCGGTCGACACTTCGAGGAGCGGCTCGTCAGCCTCGACGCGCTCCCCCTCCTTCTTCAGCCAACGGGTGACCGTGCCCTCGGTGACGCTCTCGCCGAGCTGGGGCATCTGTACAGAGACCGGCATCGTTTCTACTCTCGCGTTCTTATGTGAGGGCTGTTAGTTGTGTACGTGCAGAGGCTTGCCCGCCAGGGCCAGCATGGCCTCGCCGACAGCCTCGGACTGCGTGGGGTGGGCGTGGATCAGCTGGGCCACCTCGGAGGGCAGAGCCTCCCAGTTGTAGATCAGCTGACCTTCGGTGACCAGCTCGCCGATGCGGCGACCGACCATGTGGACGCCCACGACCGGGCCGTCCTTCTGAGCGAGGACCTTCACGGCTCCCGCGGTGCCCAGGATCTGGCTCTTGGGGTTGCCCGCCAGGTCGTAGACCTGCTCGACGATCTCGATGCCGCGCTCGGCCGCCTGGGCGGAGGTGATGCCCACGGAGGCGACCTCGGGGTCGGAGTACGTGATCCGCGGCACGCCGTCGTAGTCGATCGGCGGCGGGTTGAGGCCGGCGATGTGCTCGGCCACCATGATGCCCTCGGCGAAGCCGGCGTGGGCCAGTTGCAGCGTCGGGATCAGGTCGCCGATGGCGTAGACGCCGGGGACCGAGGTCTGGCAGTGCTGGTCGACGGTGACGGCGCCGCGCTCGATCGCGATGCCGTTCTCCTCGAAGCCCAGGCCCGCCGAGACGGCGCCGCGGCCGACCGCCACGAGCAGCAGCTCGGCGTCGAGGGTCTTGCCGTTGGCGAGGGTGACGACCACACCGGTGTCGGTGGTCTTGACGCTCTCGAAGAAGACGCCGAGCTCGTACTTGATGCCGCGGCGGCGGAAGGCCCGCTCCAGCAGCTTGGAGCTCGACTCCTCCTCCAGCGGCAGCAGGTGCGGCAGCGCCTCGACGATGGCCACCTCGGCGCCGAAGGAGCGGTAGACGCTGGCCAGCTCGACGCCGATCACCCCGCCGCCGAGCACGATGACGGAGGTGGGCACGCGGTCCATCTTCAGCGTGTGCTCGCTGGTGATGACGCGCTCGCCGTCGATCTCCAGGCCCGGCAGCGACTTGGGCGCCGAGCCGGTGGCCAGCACGAGGTTGCGGCCTTCGACGATCTGGTCGCCGACCTGGATGCGGTTCCGCCCGGCCAGGCGGCCCTCACCCTCGATGACGGTGACGCCGGCGCCCTTGAGCAGCCCCTGCACGCCCTTCCAGGCGCGGGTGACGATCTTGTCCTTGAACGCGTGCACGCCGGGCACGTCGATGCCCTCGAAGCGCGCCTTGACGCCGAAGGTCTCGCTCTCGCGCGTCTCGTCGGCGACCTCCGCCGAGTGCAGCAGAGCCTTGGTGGGGATGCATCCCCGGTGCAGGCACGTGCCGCCGATCTTGTCCTTCTCGATCAGCGCGACCGTCTTGCCCAGCTCTGCCGCGCGCAGTGCGCAGGCGTAGCCGCCGCTCCCGCCCCCTAGGACGACGATGTCGTAGAGGCCGCTGCCTTCAGCCACAGGAAAGCTCCTTGTCATGGTGTTGCCGTCATCTTTTCACTTGTCAAAGCCGGATGCGTGCCGCTCGGCGAGTCCGATGAGGGTACGTGTGATGGCGCCCGTGCCGCCCTTGGGGGTGTAGCCGTGCGCCTCGCCCTTGTTGAAGCTGGGGCCGGCCATGTCGATGTGCGCCCAGCGCTGCCCGTCGGGCACGAACTCCTTGAGGAAGATCCCCGCGGCCAGCATGCTGCCCCAGCGCTCCGGCTGGAGGTTGGCGATGTCGGCGACGGGGGAGTCGAGGCCCTTGCGCAGTTCCTCGGGCAGCGGCATGCCCCAGGCGCCCTCGCCCACCGAGCCGGCCACCTCGACGACCAGCTCGCGCACCTCGTCGTCGTTGGCCATGACGCCGGCGGTGCGCCAGCCGAGCGCGACGATCTGCGCGCCGGTCAGCGTGGCCACGTCGACGATCAGGTCGGGGCGGTCCTCGGCGGCGCGGGCGATGCCGTCCATAAGGACCAGGCGGCCCTCGGCGTCGGTGTCGAGCACCTCGACGGTCTTGCCGCTGTAGCTGTGCAGCACGTCGGAGGGACGCTGCGCGGTGCCGCTGGGCATGTTCTCGGCCAGGCAGAGGTAGCCGTCGACGTTGACCTTCAGGCCGAGCCTGGCGATGGCGAGGAGCGCGCCGAAAACGGCACCCGCGCCGCCCATGTCGGACTTCATCCAGTCCATCGAGGCGGACGGCTTCAGCGACAGGCCGCCCGAGTCGAAGGTGATGCCCTTGCCCACGAACGCCAGGCTCTTGCCCGCCTCGGGGTGGGTGTAGGAGAGGCGGACCAGGCGCGGCGGGTTGACCGAGCCCTGGCCGACGCCGACGATGCCGCCGTAGCCGCCGTCCTTGAGCTGCTTCTCATCGAGCACCTCGACGGACAGCCCGGCCTCGGCGCCGGTCTGCTCGGCGATCTCGGCGAACCGGGCCGGCCACAGGTCCGACGGCGGGGCGTTGACCAGGTCGCGGACCAGCGTGACCGCCTCGGCGAGCACGGCGGCGCGGCCGGTCGTGTCGTCGGCGCCGCTCAGCACGGTCAGCTCGGCGACGGGCTGCTTCTGCTCGCCGTCGGTGCGGAACTTGGTGTAGGCGTAGGCGCCCAGCAGGCCGCCGAGGGCGACCGCCTCGACCTCCTCGCCGGAGGCGGCGGGCAGGGCCAGCGCGGCGCGGGCCGTACCGGCCAGGGAGCGGGTCGCGGCGCCGGCGGCGCGGCGCAGGTCCTCGAGGTCGGTGCTGTCGCCCAGGCCCACGGCGACCAGCAGCGGCGCGGTGATGGCGCCGAAGGCGGGGATCTTGGCGAGCTCGCCCGGCCGGCCGGTGAAGCCGACGGCGGCCAGTGAGGCGCCCAGCTTCCCGCCGAACGCCTCCTCCAGGTTCGCGCCCGCGGCGGGGCGGGGGCCCTCGGGTCCGGAGTGGAAACCGACGACCAGCGCGTCGGTGTCGAAGGAGACGGGGTCTGCTGAGTTCAGCCGCACAGTGGTCACGTAAACCGATGCTATCCAGCCTTTGAGACTATTCATAAACAGGGGTTCATCCCATCTATGGCACGCCCCGATGGAGCTAATGGGAGTAGCACCATGAGATGAATGGTGCTACTGTCGCTAGCATCATGCTGCTCACTCTGGACCTCAACGACCCCAGGCCCCTGCACGACCAGGTGGCCGGGGCGATCCGTCGCGCGATCGGCGAGGGATCCTTCTCACCGGGTGAGCGGCTGCCGCCTGCCCGCGACCTCGCCGACGCGCTCGGCATCAACGCCAACACGGTCCTGCGCGCTCTGCGGGACCTGCGCGACGAGGGGTTGCTGGAGTTCAGGCGCGGCCGGGGGGTCAGCGTCACCGGCCGTTCCGACGGCCGCGCGCTGATCGTCCAGCGGGCGCGTGAACTGCTGGAGGAGGCGCAGAAGTACGGCTACCGCCGCGACGACCTCATCACCATCCTGAAGGAGTTGCCATGACCTCCCGGACCCGAGCGCTGTACGGCGGCGCCCTGTGGGGCCTGCTCGTGATCGCCGCCCTCGTGGCCGTCCCCCTCCTGCTGCGCGACCGGCTACCCGACCTGCTGGCCACACACTGGAGCGGCGACCTGCCCGACGGCCACATGACGTTCACCGGCAGCCTGGTCTCGGCGCTCGGCATGTGGGCGGTGGCCTGGCTGATCCTGCTCGGCGTCGCCCTGCAGGGGCAGGCTTTCGAGCGCAGGCTCAGCCGGACGTACTGGTGGGGCTTCCTGGGCGGGTTCGGCGTCTTCGCGCTGGGCATGGAGCTGACGACCGTCCAGGCCAACCTGGACGCGGCCTCGTGGACGGACGCGCGGCTGAGCGGCTGGAGCGTGCTGGCGGTGTTCGCCGCGGCGATCGCGGCAGGCGTCGCCGCGGGCTTCCTCGGCCGGGGCGCCGCCGACCAGCGCCCGGTGGAGGGCGAGGAGCCGCCGCGACTGCGGCTGCGCGCGGGCCAGCGGTCGGTGTGGGTCAGCCGGCTCAGCAACCCGTGGCTGCTCGCGCTGGCGGTGGTGCCGTTCGTGGCCCTGCTCGGCTTCGGCGCGCTCTCCCTGACCGGCCTGGTGGAGTACGGCGTCGCCGGATTCGTCCTGCCCGTGCTGCTCCTCGCCGTGCTGGCCGGGCTGACCACCTCCTCGCTCACCGCGCGGATCACCGAGCACGGGCTGGCGATCGGGTTCGGCCCGTTCGGCTGGCCGGTCCGGCGGATCGGGCTCTCCAAGATCGAAAAGGCCTGGGCGGAGGACCGCTTCCCCAGCCAGGTCGGCGGCTGGGGCCTGCGCGGCCTGCCCGGCAGCGCGGCCATCATGCTGCGCGGCGGCGAGTGCCTCGTCATCCGTTACCGCTCGGGCGGGCAGCTCGTGGTCAGCGTCGACGACGCCGGTCGCGGAGCCTCGCTGCTCAACGCCCTCATCCAGGAGAGGGCCGCCTGATGCGACTCTTCCTGATCGTCGCCTTCGGGCTGTCCTGGCTGGTCGCCCTGCCCCTCTGGCTGGGCGATGGGCTCGCCTCCCCGGCGATGCCGCTGATCGGCCTGGCCATGATGTACACCCCGACGCTCGGCGTCCTCGCCGTCTGGCTGCGCGAGCGCACACCCGCCCGCCGCTGGGCCCGGGAGACCGGCCTGACGCTCGGCGAGCGCAGGGGCCGCACGATCGGCCTGATCGCGGCGGGCTGGTTCGGCCCCTCGCTGATCGGCTTGGCGGCCGTCGCGCTGAGCGTCGCGGTGGGCGTGCTCAAGGTGGACCTGGGCGGGTTCAGCCTGTTCAGGGCCATGCTCGGCTCGGCGCCCGTCGACCCCGCCGTCCTCGCCGTGTCCCAGACGGTCAGCGCCGCCCTGATCGTGCCGCTGATCAACTCGCTGGCCGCCTTCGGCGAGGAGTGGGGCTGGCGCGGCTGGCTGCTGCCCCGGCTCGTCGCCTCCCGCGGCGTGCTGGGCGGGCTGCTGCTGTCCGGCGTGATCTGGGGCCTCTGGCACGCGCCGCTGACCCTGCTCGGCTACAACTACCCGTCCCTCGGCCCGTGGGCGGCGCTGTACTTCGTCGGCTTCTGCGTGCTGAGCGGCATCCTGCTCGGCTGGCTGCGGCTGAAGTCGGGCAGCGTCTGGCCGGCCGTGATCGGCCACGGCGCGATCAACGCGGTGGGCCCGCTCATCCTGGTGTACGGCGACGCCTCCGCCCCGCCCAACCTGACCCTCGCCGGCCTGACCGGCCTCGCGGGCTGGGCGCTGCTCGCCGCCCTGTCCGTCCTCGTCCTCAAACTCTGGCCGGTACGGCAGGCACAGCCGGTCAGCTGAGCAGCGCGTACACCACCAGGGCGGTGGCGGTCGCCGTCTCGGTCAGGGCGCCGAGCACGTCGCCCGTGACACCGTCCAGCCGCCGCCGGGCGTGCCGGAGCAGTGCGGCCGCCGCGCCGAGCCCGGCCAGCAGGGCGACGGGCGGCAGCAGCGCCTGGGGGGCCGCGGTGACGGCGCTCCAGGCCAGGCCGAGGGCGGACACGGCGATCAGGGTGAGGAGCGTCGCCAGGGCGGCGGCGCCTCGCCGTACCGTGCCCGCGACCATCGCGCCGAGGCCACCCGGCCGGGCGGCGGGGACGCCCGCCGTGCACGCCCAGGTCAGGGCCAGCCGGCCGGTCACGCAGGCGGTCACCAGCGCCGCCGGGCCCGTCTCGGCCAGCGCCGCCGCCTGGACGAGCAGCGTGACCACCAGGGTGACCACTCCGAACGGCCCGATATCCGACTTCTTCATGATGTCGAGGGCCTGCGGGGCGGGTTTGCCGCTGCCCAGGCCGTCCGCGAGGTCGGCCAGGCCGTCCAGGTGCAGGCCGCGGGTCAGCAGCGCGAGCAGGCCGAGCGCGAGCGCCGACCCGAGCAGCGGCGACCCGGAGGCGAGCAGCAGCGGCAGGCAGGCGACGGCCCCGAGCAGCGCGCCCACGGCCGGGGCGAGGACCATCGCGTACCCGGCCACCTCGCGATCCACCCGGTCCACCCGCACCGGGAACACGCTCAGCGTGCCCACCGCGAACCTCAGTCCCGCATGCCAAGACGCCACGTCCGATGATCCTAGGTCCCGGCTAAGGTGGCCCGATGCACGCTGTTGAACTGGAAGGCGTCGGCGTCCGGGTGGCCGGCAAGACCTTGCTCGACGCCATCGACTGGCAGGTGGGGCACGGCACGCACTGGGTGATCCTCGGCCCCAACGGCGCCGGCAAGACCACGCTGCTGTCGCTGGCTGCGGCCGTACGGCATCCCACGCACGGAGCCGTGACCGTGCTCGGCAGCCGGCTGGGCCGCGTCGACCTGCGCGACCTGCGCCGCGGCATCGGCCTGGTCGCCGCCAGCCAGCGCCTCGTGGACGAGGCCCTCCTCGAGGAGGAGGCCGCCACCGCGCACACCGTGGTGCTGACCGGCCACACCGGCACCAGCGCCCCCCTCTGGGACAGGTACGGCCCCGCGGAGCACGAACGCGCCCACCGCCTGCTGGCCGACCTGGGCTGCAAGGACCTCGCCGACCGGCTCTTCGCGGTCTGCTCCCAGGGGGAGCGCGCCCGGATCAGAGTCGCCCGCTCGCTGATGGCCGACCCCGCGATCCTGCTGCTGGACGAGCCGTTCGCCGGTCTCGACCTGCCCGCCCGCGAAGACCTCATCACCGCCGTCGAGGACCTCGCCGCCACCCGCCCCGACCTGACCACGGTGACGGTCACCCACCACCTGGAGGAGGTCCCGGCCACCACCACCCACGCCCTGCTGATGCGCGACAGCCGCATCGTGGGCGCGGGCCCGGTGACGGACGTCCTCACCGCCGAAGCCCTCTCCGCCTGCTTCGGCCGCCCCCTCCAGATCGACCGCCTGGACGGCCGCTGGTCCGCCAGGGCCGTCCGCGCCTGACCGCCGTCCTATTGCAAGGGGAGCAGGCGGCCCGCGACGACCAGGGTCACGTCCTCCGACTCGGCCGCCAGGCGCTGGTTGAGGCTGCCCAGGGTGTCCCGGTAGGCGCGGATGCCGGAGGTGGCCGGGATGACGCCGAGGCCCACCTCGTCGGAGACGGCGACGACCCGCTGAGGGGTACGGCGCCAGGCGGCGACCAGGTCCTCGCAGCGCCGGGCCACCGCCTCGCGGTTGGCCGGGTCCTCCCAGGCGTCGCACTCGTCGAACATCGCCGCCACCCAGGTGCCCAGCCCGTCCACCAGCAGCGGTGTCCGCGCCAGCTCGATGGTCTCGGCGAGCGCGGTGGTCTCCACGGTCGCCCAGTGCGCGGGCCGCCGCCGCCGATGGGCGTCCACCCGCGTCGCCCACTCACCGTCGCCCCGCCCCTTCGGTCCGGTCGCGACATAGGTGACGTACGGCTCGGCGGCCAGCCGCAGCTCGGCCTCCGCCGACTTCCCCGACCGCGACCCGCCCAGCAACAGCGTCCGCCTGGCCCGCTCCCGAGGCACCGGCGCCTCCGCACTGTCGATCGCGGCCCCGTCGGGTACGGCCCGCGCCCCCCACAGCGCCATCCTCCGCGCCAGCTCGGCCGCCGACCGAACACGGTGATCGATCCCGACGGCGACGACATGGGTGCGCTCATCCACCACCCCACGCCGCCGCAGCACCCCCAGCCGCTCAGGCGACCCCAGCAGGTCCAGCAACACGACCTCGTAGCTCCCGCCCCGCTGCTCGTCGCCTGACGATTCAGCGCTTGACGATTCGGCGTCCGGCGGAGAGGCCGAAGCCGCGTCCGTGGTGGCCTGGAATGAGGGGCCATCGGTGGTCGAGGGAGGGATGTACAGGAGGCGAGAGCCGTCGGGTGTGGTGAGGGCGATGCCGTCGGCGGTCGTGGCGAGGCGATAGCCCGGAGGCAGGCGAGCCGTCTCCCCTTCTCGCCAGGCCGTCGTACCACCTTTGCCGCCGACGCTCCCGATCGCCGCGTCACCTGCGGCGGGCGGGAGCCGTACCGTGTCGTCGATCAGGACGGCGGTGGGGTGGCGGTGGCCGGGAGGCGGGGTGGCGCACGAGGCGCAGGCGCAGGCCGGGGCAGGCCAGCCGTCGGGGCCGGCGGTGCCGATGAAGCGGATCCTCACCCGCCAACTCTGGCACGTCTCCTCGTCGCCACCACCGCCCCGCCCCCCAGCAGGACCAGCGCCCCGGCCCCGGCGGCGATCCAGCCGAGGGGCAGGCCGCCGGCCCCTGAGGCTTCGGCGGAGGCGGCCACGGGGGTGCCGCCCTTCTCCCGGGCGGGGTAGTCGTTGACCGCCAGCACGACGCCCTGGGCGTCTACGCGGGCCGCGGCGGCCGACGCGAGGAGTTGGGTGCCGGTGGCGTTCTCGGCGCCGATCACGCAGGTGCTGAGCGGGGCGGGCGGCTGGTCGCCGGTGTAGGCGTCGGTGTCGCCGTCGCCGAAGTCGACCACCATGGCCACCCGCTTGTGACCCGAGGACGCCGCCTGCTTGCCGCACACCTGCTCGAAGGCGGGCAGTTCACCGGCGGGCGACTCGGCCGCCGCGCCGTCGGGGGAGGCGGAGAACCGCCAGCCGAGCACGGCGCCGTCGGGGGCGGGGGTGCCCGGCGATCCGGCCAGCCAGGCGGTGCCGTCGCTCTGCCAGAAGCTCCACACGCGCGGGGCGTTCGGGTCCGGCGCACCGGGAACGGGGTCGCCCGGCGCCACCGCGGGGTCGGCCGACACAGAGGTGGCGGCCAGGACGGGAGTGGCCAGGGCGGGGGTGGTCAGGGTGAGGCTCGTCGCGAGTGTGAACCCGCAGGCGGCCACGCCACGGAAGGCGCGCAGCATCGATCGACCTCCATGCTCGGGGGTAGGGTTCCTTTGCCGTCGGAGGGTGCGTCGGCGAACCCCTGCGGAAAAGGAGCGTATGGCATGACATGGCGGTGGCGTTATGAAAACGCGAATGGTGCCGAGGTAACCGATCGCCCATTGCCGCGAGAGGTTTTTCCGAGCCAGGCGGACGCCGAGTCCTGGCTCGGCGAGAACTGGCGTGAGCTGCTGGAATCCGGGGTCGAGCAGGTCACGCTTCTCGAAGAGGACCGAGTGGAATACGCGAGAATGTCGCTGCGCTCCGAGTGAAAGAAAAAACCCCTTGAGTTTCTCTGTGAAAAGAGAGACTCAAGGGGTTTCATAGAAAAACGCTATGGCCGCTTCTTCGGGCTCTCCGTCTTGGCGGGGTCGCGCTCCACCACGGGACCGAGGACGTCGTCGATGCGCTTGAGCACGTCGGCGCCGAGCTTCACCCCGGCCGCCTTGACGTTGTCGCGCACCTGCTCGGGCCTGGAGGCGCCGATGATGGCGCTGGAGACGTTCGGGTTCTGCAGCACCCAGGCGACCGCGAGCTGCGCCATGGTCAGCCCCAGGTCGGCCGCGATCGGCTTGAGGTCCTGCACCCTGGTGAGCACGTCGTTGCCGAGCATCCTGGAGATGAAAGCGCCGCCACTCGGGTCGGTGGCGCGCGATCCGGCGGGCGCCGGCTGGCCGGGCAGGTACTTCCCGGTCAGGACGCCCTGGGCGATGGGCGACCAGACGATCTGCCCGATGCCCTCCTTCTCGCTGAGCGGCACCACCTCCGACTCGATGACCCGCCACAGCATCGAGTACTGCGGCTGGTTCGACACGATGCGGTCGAAGCCCATCTGGTCGGCGATGTCGAGCGCCCTGGCGATCTGGTCGGCGTTCCACTCGCTCACGCCGACGTAGAGGACCTTGCCCTGCCGTACCAGGTCGTCGAAGGTCTTGAGGGTCTCCTCGAGCGGCGTCTCGTTGTCGAAGCGGTGCGCCTGGTACAGGTCGACGTAGTCGGTCTGCAGGCGGCGCAGGGATCCGTGGATCGACTCGGTGATGTGCTTGCGGGACAGCCCGCGGTCGTTCTGGCCCGGACCGGTCGGCCAGTAGACCTTGGTGAAGATCTCCAGCGACTCGCGCCTGACCCCCTTCAGCGCCCGGCCGAGGACCTCCTCCGCCTTGGTGCCCGCGTATACGTCGGCGGTGTCGAAGGTGGTGATCCCCTCTTCGAGGGCCGCCTTCACGCATGCGTTGGCGGCGTCCTCCTCCACCTGCGAACCGTGAGTGATCCAGTTGCCGTAGCTGATCTCGCTGACCATGAGGCCGCTACGGCCGAGGTGACGGAATTCCATGCATCCGACACTATCGGCCCCGGCAAATGATCTGTTTCGAGGTAGTGTGCCCGACGTGTTGAAGCTTGTACGGCTGGCGCTGACCGCGGTGACGCTGGCGGCGATCGCGCTGCGCCTGTGGCGTACCCCGCCCGTGGCGGAGGAGCCCGCGCGGGAGCCCCACCCGATCCTCGGCCGCCCCACCGCCTCTGACCTGGCCCGTTACGCCCCGCGCCCGCCGGGGACGCGGCGGTTCGCGAAGGGCGTGGCGGCGGGGTTCACCGCGGGCCTGCTCGTCGCCGGCGTGGGCGCGGTGGCGGTGGCCGGCGCGATGCCGTCCACCCCGGACACCGGCGGCCCCGCGACCAGAGCGGTGGCGCGGGCTACGGAGACGCCCGCGCCCGCCCCTTCGGCGACGAGGACGGCGATGGAGGCGGCGACGGCGAGCGTCCGCCCGTGCGTGCGCCCGGCCCCCGGCGCGCGCGTCCTGGTACGGCCTGTCGACCTGAAGGTGAAGCGCGCCGTCGACCGCCAGTGGCGCCTCATCGAGACCTGGCTCAAGCGCAACGCCCCCAAGACCCACGCCGCCCTGCGCGCCCCGGCCCGAGCCCGGACGATCGCCGTCGCCGAGGCGCAGACGGGCCTGCGCTTCCCCGACGACCTGCGCGCCTCACTGCTGCGGCACGACGGCACGAGCGGAGCGGGCGCCTTCGCCTTCCTGGACGCCCGCGCGCAGAGCGTGCGCGAGATCCGCGACGAGTGGCGCCTGCAGTGCGACCTCGACCTCGGCTGGGAGGGCAGCGCCGTGCCGTTCGCGACCGGCGGCGGCGAGGACTTCACCGACCTCATGGTGGTGGACGCCAAGGACGGCGACGTCGGCTACTTCGACGGCCAGGGCGAGGGCCTGATGTACGGCTACACGCCGAGTTGGCCGTCCTACTACGCGCTGCTCAAGGACACGGCCACCGCTCTGCGCACGGGCGGGGAACTGGGCGGCCACACCGCCGCGGTGGCCGACGGCGCGCTCACCTGGAAACTCAGCCGCACGGGTCCATGATGACCGAGAAGCCCTTCAGCAACCCGACCGTGCCCAGCGCTAGCGCGAACGCCATCACCACCAGCGTCGGGCCCTTGCGCGCCGGAGCCTGGTAGCGGATCAGGCCGGTGGCGGCATCCCATCCTGCCGCCAGGCCCACAATCACGGCCAGCCCGCCGAGGCCGATGCCGCCCAGGTCGGTGTTACTGCACGAGACGACCTGACCGTTGACAGAGCTGCTCTCGTAGAGGTCGAGACGGAGCACAAGGGAGAGCAGCCCCAGGACCAGCGCGCCCCAGGACTTGGACGACGCCACGCGAAGATTCATGGCAAAGATCTAGTAATGACCGCTTGCCGGACGCTTGCAGACCGCTGGGCGGCTACTTCTTCTGCGGCGCGGGCTTGCCACCGGGCAGGAACTGCGGCGGCGGGAAGCGCAGCTTGCGGATCTGCAGCGCCCGCATCGCCGCGTAGAAGCCGATGCCCTTCATGCTCTCGTTCGGGAACTTCTCCGCGGCAAGTCGCTTGACCTTCCACGACACCCAGACCGAGGTGAACAGCACGCCGACCATCATCACCGGCCAGCCGATGGTGATCACGCCGAAGTAGATGTAGTTGCGCACCTCGATCGGGAACGGAATCCAGGTGAGCAGCAGGATCACCAGCGAGAACGGCAGGAAGTACTGGCTGACCACGCGGCGCGAGTCGACCCAGTCGCGGGCGAACTTCCGCACCGGGCCGCGGTCACGTACGGGGAAGTACTTCTCCTCGCCGCGCAGCATGCCCTCGCGGGCCCTGGCGCGTTCGGCGGCCTGCCGCGTCTTCATCTGCTGGTAGGCCTCTTTGCGGTTGCCGGGCGCGGTGACCGGCTGGCGCCGGCGCCCCTCGGCGTCCCGGCGCTTGGGAGTGGGACGACCCTTGCCCTGGGGCTTAGGATCGTCAGCGGGGACGGGGGTGTCGTCCACGGAGGTCTGGGAACGGCGTCGCAACACGTCATCAACCCTACCTGGAAGGCAACTTAGTGACGCCCCCGTGCGTTATGCGTAGGGTAATCCCAAGGCGGCTGCGCTGCACTGGGTGACCACAGCACGACCTAAGAAGGGGACGGCCGACGCGCATGAGCGTGATGAAGAGACTTTCAATGATCTTCAAGTCCAAGGCCAACAAGGCCCTGGACAAGATGGAGGATCCGCGCGAGACGCTGGACTACTCGTACCAGCGCCAGCTCGAGCTTTTGCAGAAGGTGCGGCGAGGGGTGGCCGACGTCGCCACGTCGCGCAAGCGGGTGGAGTTGCAGATCAACCAGATCGAGCAGCAGTCCAGCCGGCTTGAGGACCAGGGCCGCAAGGCGCTGTCGGTGGGCCGGGAGGACCTGGCCCGCGAGGCGCTGTCGCGCCGGTCCGGTCTGCAGACTCAGATCGCCGACCTCCGGATCCAGCATGACAATCTGCAGGCCGAGGAGGAGAAGCTCACCACAGCCTCGCAGCGGCTGCAGGCCAAGGTCGACTCCTTCCGCCACAAGAAGGAGACCATCAAGGCGACCTACACCGCGGCCGAGGCGCAGACGCGCATCAACGAGGCCTTCTCCGGCATCTCCGAGGAGATGGGCGACGTGGGTCTGGCGATCCAGCGCGCCGAGGACAAGACCGCGCAGATGCAGGCGCGTGCCGGAGCCATCGACGAACTGCTGGCCAGCGGCGCGCTCGACGACTACAGCGGTAGCCGTACCGACGACATCCAGGCCGAGCTCGACCGCATGGGCGGTGGCACGGACGTGGAGCTGGAGCTGGCCAGGATGAAGGCCGAGCTCGGGCAGGGACCCGCCCCCAAGAGTGCCATCGAGCAGGGGACGCCGCAGGCGCAGCCCCAGCCGAAGACGCAGCAGGTGCCGCACCAGGGGGAGGGCGCATGATCGTCCGCATCATGGGGGAGGGGCAGGTCCAGATCGCCGACGGGGATCTCGACGTGCTGAACGCCCTCGACACGGAGCTCGAGTCGGCGATCAACGCCGGCGACGAGCAGGTCTTCCGCGCCAAGCTCCACGCTCTGCTGGACAAGGTGCGGCAGGTCGGCAAGGCACTCCCCGACGAGAGCCTGGAGCCGTCCGAGCTGATCCTTCCCCCCGCGGACGCCTCGATCGAGGAAGTCCGGGAGATGCTGGGCGACTCGGGGCTCATCCCGGGTTAGCCGTGAGCACGCGGTTCGCGTCCGACCACGGCCTGACCCGCCGCATGGTCGTGACGATGTTCCTGCTCGGGCTGCTTTATGTCGTGTTCGTCGGCGTCCTCATCGCCCTGGGCGTGGGGGCGCTCACCGTGCTGTTGCTCGCCGGGGGCATGCTCCTCGTGCAGTACTTCCTGTCCGACCGGATCGCGCTGTACGCGATGCACGGGCGGGAGGTCTCCTCGCAGGAGGCCCCCGAGCTGCACGCCATGATCGACCGGCTGTGCGCGATGGCGGACATGCCGAAGCCGCGAGTCGCGATCGCCGACTCGGACGTGCCGAACGCCTTCGCGACCGGCCGTAACCAGCGCCACTCGGTCGTCTGCGTGACGACGGGTCTGCTGCGCCGCCTGGAACCTCAGGAGCTGGAGGGCGTGCTGGCGCATGAGTTGTCGCACGTCGCCCACCGTGACGTGGCGGTGATGACCATCGCCTCGTTCCTGGGCATCGTGGCGGGGCTGATGACCAGGTTCGCGCTCTACGCCGGGTTCGGCCGCAGCCGCGACAACCAGGGCGGGCTGCCCGTCGGCCTGATCATCATGCTGGTGTCGATCCTCGTCTACGCCGTCAGCTTCGTGCTCACCCGCGCGCTGTCGCGCTACCGGGAGCTGGCCGCCGACCGGGCGGGGGCGCTGCTGACCCAGCGGCCGTCCGCCCTCGCCAGCGCGCTGACCAAGGTGACCGGCGAGATGGCCAGGATCCCGTCCAGGGACCTGCGCGAGGCCGAGCCGTTCAACGCCTTCTACTTCACTCCCGCGCTGGCCAAGGGCGGGGGCGGGCTGGCCTCGCTGTTCGCCACGCACCCGCCGCTGAGCCGCCGCCTTGAGCAGCTCGGGCGCATCTCCGCCGAACTCGGAAGGGGCTGACGAGGACATGAGCTGGATTGACGTGTTGCTCGGCCGTTCGAAGTCCGTCCCGCCCAACCTGGACGCGCTGTTCGCGTTGCCGTCCGCGGCGGTCACGCTGCAGGCGGCCACCGGGCTGGCGCCGACGGGCGTGGGCGCGGTCTGCTACCGGGCCGCCGAGGGCGGCGCGTTCGCCACCCTGGAAGCCGACGTCAAGGCGCTGCTGGGGGAACGCGTGGAGAGCCTGCGCGACGCCTACGGCTACTCGTGGCTGGTGGTCAGGCGCTCCTCCGACGCTCTCAGCGACCTGGTCACCGAGTTGCACGCGGTGAACTCCTCGCTGGAGGACGCGGGCTTCGGCCCGTCGCTGCTGTGCTCGGTGGCCGCCTTCGCCGACACCGAGGGCCGCCGCCTGGGCCTCGTCTACCTGTACAAGCGCGGTACCTTCTACCCCTTCGCCCCGGCCGGCGGCCAGCGCAGGGACAACGCCTTGGAACTGCAGGCGCGCGCCATGCTGGCCGGCGAGCTGCGGATGGAGGAGGACCTGGGCCGCTGGTTCCCCGTCTGGGGCGCCCCCGGACTCTGACTCCGGCGAGTGATCTAATGATCACGTGGAGCGAAAAGTCGCCGTGGCGGCGGCCTGGGCGTTCATCGCCTCGGCCGTGCTCTACAGCGCCTGGGTACCGGGCCAGTTCGCCACCCCGCGGGTGGACCGGGTCGAGGGCTACCTGAACGAGCTGGCCGCCAGGGACCAGCCGTGGTCGCCGCTGTACCGGCTGACCGCCGTCGGCGCGGGCCTGGCCTGCCTGCTCGGCACCGGCCTGGTCGCGCGGCTGCCCAGAGAGTGGCTCGGCTGGCTGGGCCTGGCCGTCCTCGCGCTCGGCACCATCGCCGGGGGAGTCTTCCCGCTCGACTGCGCCGCGCTCAGCGACCCCGCCTGTGAAGGGGGGCCGCTGTCGTTCTCGCACTACGCGCACACGGTCGTCAGCACCGTCGCGATGCTCGGCGGGCTCGTCTCCATGGTGGTGCTGAGCCTGCTCAGGCGCG
Source organism: Nonomuraea sp. NPDC046570 (assembly GCF_040645915.1). Lineage (NCBI taxonomy): Bacteria > Bacillati > Actinomycetota > Actinomycetes > Streptosporangiales > Streptosporangiaceae > Nonomuraea > Nonomuraea sp. NPDC046570. Next base: position 150,480 of record NZ_JBEYZF010000002.1, read on the forward strand.
CGGTCGTGGCCTGGGCCGTCACCTGCCTCGCCCTGCTGGCCACCGCCTTCACCATGGCCGCCGTCACCGCGGGGCACCTGGCCGGCCTGGCCCAGCGCGCGCAGGCCGCGGTGATCGTCATCTGGCTGCTGTACCTGGCCGTCAGCCTCGTCTTCACCGCCGTCCCCGCGCTCGCCACCGGCCCGCCGCACGTGGTCGCCGAGGGCGCGGGCCCCGCCGTCCTGGTCAGCTCGGGCCCGGCCGGAGCCTGGTTCCACTGGGACGCGGTCGCCGCCGGGCTGCGCCCGCGACACCGGGTGATCCGCTTCGACCGCCCCGGCCTGGGCCGCAGCCCCGCCTCCCGAACCCCGCCCAGCCTGTACGGCGAAGCCGCCCGCCTCGCCGCCCTGGCCCCCGCCCACCCGGCCAGGGTCACCGTGGTCGCGCACTCGGTCGCGGCCTGGCACGCCGAGGCGTTCGCCAGGCTGCACCCGATGCGCGTGGCCGGGCTCGTCCTGGTCGATCCGAGCCGCCGCCGCAGAGGCGCGAGGCGGACCTCGGGCACCGGCAGGGCCGCGCTGCCGTGGCTGCCCGCGCTCGGCCAGACCTGGGGCGCGCACGCGCTTGCCCGCCTCGCCGGGCCCGCCGTACACCGCCTGGCCACCGGCGCCCCCGACCCGTACGGCGTCTGCGGCGACGGGAGGGTGGCCGCCGCGGTGGCCGCGGAGTGGCTCGCCCGCCGGGACATGGCGGCCGACCTGTGGGAAGTCAGGGACAGGCACGCGATGCCCGCCGTCCCCGTCACGGTGATCAGCGCGGGGGAGCGGGACCCCGGCCAGGAGGAACTGGCGCTGATGCTGGGCGGCAGGCTGGTGCGGCTGCCCGGCTGCGGGCCCGAGATCGAGCTCGAACTGCCCGAGATCATCGTCGTGACCTGCGCGTCCGGCGGAGAGCGGCCGACCGGCTCACCGGCCCCCTGACCGGCGCGCCCGCGGCCGGGCCGCGCCGTTCCCGCTGGTACGTCCCGGGAAGACGTGACGCGCCGCGTGGAGACCCACCAGAATGGCGGGAAAGAAGCCATATATGGGGGTGTCGATGCCGGACCTCGTGGCCCTGCGGCCAGGAGATCCCGTGCGCGTGGGCGAGTACACGCTCAGCGCCCGACTCGGCGAGGGCGGGCAGGGAAGCGTCTACCTCGCGCAGACGGCCACCGGGCCGAGAGTCGCGCTCAAGCTGCTGCGCGCCGACCTGGTGGGGGACAAGGAGATCTCCGAGCGGTTCGTCCGCGAGGTGGCCGTCGCACGGCGGGTGGCGCCGTTCTGCACCGCCCAGGTGATCGACAGCGGGATCTACCAGCAGCGGCCGTACATCGTCAGCGAGTACATCGAAGGCCCCACGCTGGCCGACGTCGTGCGCTCGCAGGGGCCGCGCACCGGCGCCTCGCTGCACCGGCTGGCCATCGGTACGATCACCGCGCTGGTCGCCATCCACCAGGCGGGCATCGTGCACCGCGACTTCAAGCCGTCCAACGTGCTGCTGGCCTCCGACGGCCCACGCGTCATCGACTTCGGCATCGCCAGGGCGCTCGACCTGACCTCGACGCTCACCGCCTCCGCGATCGGCACACCGTCGTTCATGGCCCCCGAACAGCTCATCGAGGTACGGCCGGGGCCGCCCGCCGACATGTTCGCGTGGGCGTGCACCCTGCTGTACGCCGCCTCGGGGCAGGCGCCGTTCGGGACCGACAGCCTGCCCGCGGTGTTCAACCGGATCATGAACAAGGAGCCGGACACCGGCCCGGTCACCGACCCGGCGCTGCGGGAACTGGTGACCGAGTGCCTGGCCAAGGACCCGGCGCGGCGGCCGACGGCGGGAGAGGCGCTGCTGCGACTACTCGGGCACACCGGGGGAGCGACCCCCCAGGCGGTGGCCCACGGCGCCCCACCGGACCTGCTCGCCCGAGGCGTGGTCGTCGCCACCCCCTCCACCCCTTCCAGCGGCACTCACCCGGGAACCTCCCCTTCCGGCAATGCCCACCCGGGAACCTTCCCCTCCGGAGGCGCTCACCCGGGCACCTCCCTTTCCGGGGGCGCTCTCCCGGGGACACGCCCGCCTGCCCCGGCACCGACCGGTCAGCCTTTACCCAGCGGCCCCCAGTGGCCGAGCGGCCCCCACGCGGCCCCCAGTGGGCCCTATGGGCAGGGAGCCGGTTATGGGCAGGGGGCTGGGCCTTATGGGCCGCAGGGGCCCGCGGCGTACCCGCAGGCGCAGTATCCGACCGTGGGGTACCGCTCGATGGGATCGGCGCCCACGCGCGGGTCGGGGAGCGGCAGGCGCAAGACCGGGTGGGTGGTGCTCGCCTCGATCGTCGGCGTCGCGCTGGTCATCGCCGCGACCGTCGTCGCCGTCAAGATCGCCCAGAGCGGGACGACCCCCACCGCGTCGCCGACCGCCGACACCACCCCCACGACGTCGCGCACCTCCGCCACCCCCAGTCCGACCTCCCGCCGGGTGGCGCTGTCCGGCAGCTCGGTCACGCTGGAGGAACGCGCCGACGACCCGATCAAGCTGTCCTTCTACAGCGTCGACTACGGCAAGAAGGTGTACGTCAGGAAGACCGGCACCACCCGGTTCCCCCCCGACACCCGCCACTTCGAGTACGTCCTCAGCCCCGACGGCACCAAGGCCCTGGCCACGGACGTGACCTACACCACCGACAACTACGCCCAGATCTCCATCGTCGACCACGCCACCGGCGGCAAGCGCACCATCAAGCTCACAGCCGCCCCGATCTACCCCACCTCGCCCATGTGGTCCCCCGACGGCACCCGCGGCCTGGCCACGCTCTACAAGGCCCAGGGCGACAAGAGCATCGAGTACGGCTACGCCGTCATCGACGTCGCCGCGGGCACCGCCAAGGTCTTCCAGGTCAAGGACAAGGGCGCCGGCAAGTGGCACTTCTTCTGGAACGGCGACGGCCGCTCGGTGGCCACCTGGGTGGGCGAACGACTGCACTTCTACGACCTCGAAGGCCGCCCGCTGCGGACCCTCTCCGACGTCGGCGCCCCCGCCTGGGTGGAGAACGAGGTCGTCTCGCCGTCGGGCACGCTCTTCCTCGCGTACTGCACGAGCGCGGGCAGCGAGATCTGCCTGCGGCCCACCGACGACAGCGGACAGGGAGCGGTCCGGGTGCCGCTGGCCACCTCGCGGCTCATCGGCTGGTGGGGCGACGACCACGTGGTGGCCTGGCGCACCAGGACCGCGGGCGGGTACGAGGCGGTCGTGGTGGACTTCGCGGGGCAGGTCGTCCGCGTCCTGGCCACGGCGCCGAAGGCGACCGAGTTCGACAAGATGAACTTCCGCTTCACCCGGCAGCCGTGATGCGGATCGTGGCCATGATCTGGTCAAACGGCCGGAGCGCCGCGCCTTCCGGGGGGCGGCGGATGGTGACATGGCGCCTGGGAGGCACACATGGGTACAGATGAGCGGATCACGGTCACCGGCGAGGGGGCGGTGCCGGCCGTACCGGATCGGATGCGGTTGTCGGCGGGGGTGGAGGTGCGCCGGGCCGAGGCGGGGGAGGCGTTCACGGCGGTCAGGGCCGCCGCCGCGCGGCTGACCAGGGCGCTGGTCGAGGCGGGCGTCGCCGCCGAGGATCTGCGCACGAACGAGCTGTCACTCGGCCCCGAGTACGTCACCTACCCGAAGGTCGCCGGGTACCGGGCCGCGCAGGGGGTCGAGGCCGTGGTCCGCGCCCTCGACAGCGCCGACCGGGTGATCGACGCGGCGGTGGCGGTGGGCGAGGAGGTCAGGCTCAACGGGGTGACGTTCGAGGTGTCCGACCCGGCGGGCGCGCTGGCGCGGGCCAGGGAGCGGGCGTTCGCGGACGCGGCGGCCAAGGCCCGGCAGTACGCCGAGCTGGCCGGGCGCCCACTGGGTGGGGTCCTGTCGGTGAGCGACGAGGTGCCCGGCGGCCCGCAACCCGTCCTCCACGCCGCCGCGATGGAGGACGGGTCCTCGGTGAGCCCCGGCCGGCAGACCTTGTCGGTCAGCGTCCGGGTCGTCTACGCCCTCGGGTAGCCGGGGCTACGGGAGGGACAGCATGCGGTCGAGGGCCACCTTGGCCCAGTGGGTGGTGTCGGCGTCGACGGTGATCTGGTTGACGACCTCGCCCAGGACGAGCGACTCCAGCGCCCAGACCAGGTGCGGCAGGTCGATGCGGTTCATCGTGGAGCAGTAGCAGACGGTCTTGTCGAGGAACGAGACGCTCTTGTCGGGGAACATCTGGCCCAGCCGCTTGACCAGGTTGAGCTCGGTGCCGATGGCCCACTTGCTGCCGGCGGGGGCGGCTTCGAGCTTCTTGATGATGTACTCGGTCGAGCCCACGTAGTCGGCCTTGAGGACCACCTCGTGGCGGCACTCGGGGTGCACCAGGACGTTCACGCCGGGGATGCGCCGCCGTACGTCGTCGACGGCGTCGGCGGTGAAGCGGCCGTGCACCGAGCAGTGGCCCTTCCATAGGATCATCTTCGCGCCGTCGAGCTGCTCGCGGGTCAGCCCGCCGTTCGGGCGGTGCGGGTTCCAGACCACGCACTCCTCCAGGCTGATGCCCATCTCCAGCACCGCGGTGTTGCGGCCCAGGTGCTGGTCGGGCAGGAACAGGACCTTCTCCCCACGCTCGAACGCCCAGTCCAGCGCCCGCCTGGCATTGGACGAGGTGCACACCACCCCGCCGTTCCTGCCGCAGAAGGCCTTGATGTCGGCGCTGGAGTTCATGTACGTGACGGGAATCACCTTCTCGGCGAGTCCCGCGTCGGCGAGCGCGTCCCAGGTGTCCTCGACCTGGTCGAACGTCGCCATGTCAGCCATCGAGCAGCCGGCGGCGAGGTCGGGCAGCACCACCCGCTGCGCGTCACCGGTCAGGATGTCGGCCGACTCGGCCATGAAGTGCACGCCGCAGAACACGATGTACTCGGCCTCGGGCCTGGCGGCGGCCTGCTGCGCCAGCTTGAAGGAGTCGCCGGTGACGTCGGCGAACTGGATGACCTCGTCACGCTGGTAGTGGTGCCCGAGCACGAACAACCGGTCGCCGAGCGCGGCCTTCGCCTTGCGCGCGCGCTCCACCAGGCCCGGGTCAGAGGCTTCAGGCAGCTCTCCGGGACAGTCGACACCCTTCTCGCTGTGCGGATCGGTGCCCTGTCCCAGGACGAAGAGCGGCAGCCCAGTCTGGGTGGCCATGGCCGTACCCCCTTATCGTCGAACTGACGACTATGATGACACAGGGCTGGGCGCGATTTATTCCGGGGCATGGAATGTGTAACGCTCGCCTGGTGTTGGTAGCGTCTTAGAAGGACGTCAGAAACAGACAGCCGTGACAGTGCGGCTGATCCAGACGCGGGAGTCAGCACATGACGGTTGAGAGCAGCGAGACCACGGCGCAGGGCCTGATCCTCAGCGACGCGGCCGCCGCCAAGGTCAAGAGCCTGCTGGAGCAGCAGGGTGAAGAGGGCCTGCAGCTTCGCGTGGCCGTGCAGCCGGGTGGCTGTTCCGGTCTGCGATACCAGCTCTTCTTCGACGACCGTTCGATGGACGGGGACGTCGTGTCGGACTTCGGTGGCGTGAGTGTCGTGACGGACCGGATGAGCGCCCCTTATCTGATCGGCGCCACCGTGGACTTCGTCGACACCATCGAGAAGCAGGGCTTCACGATCGACAACCCCAACGCCACGGGCTCTTGCGCCTGCGGCGACTCCTTCAACTAGGACCGGGTCCGAAGGTCCCGCCCGCCTTTGTGCGGGCGGGGCCTTCGCGTATTCTCTTGTGGCTCACTTGGCTTGCCGACAACGAGGAAGAAGAATCCCGTGCGCATCGCCGTCACCGGCTCCATCGCGACAGACCATCTGATGACCTTTCCGGGAAGCTTCGGGGAACAGCTCATCGCCGAGCACCTCGACCGGGTGTCACTCTCGTTCCTGGTCGACGACCTGCAGATCCGGCGCGGGGGCTGCGCGGGCAACATCGCGTTCGGCATGGGCTGTCTCGGCCTCGCGCCGATCCTGGTCGGGGCCGTGGGCGCCGACTTCGCCGACTACCGCTCCTGGCTGGAGCGCCACGGCGTCGACTGCGTGTCGGTGCACGTCTCCGAGACGCAGCACACCGCGCGCTTCCTGTGCACCACCGACGAGAACCACAACCAGATCGCCTCGTTCTACACCGGTGCGATGGCCGAGGCCCGGCTGATCGAGCTGCAGCCGATCGCCGACCGCGTCGGCGGGCTCGACCTGGTCCTGATCAGCCCCAACGACCCGGACGCGATGCTCAGGCACACCGACGAGTGCCGCCAGCGCGGCATCCCGTTCGCCGCCGACCCCTCCCAGCAGCTCGCCAGGATGTCCGGCGACCAGATCAGGAAGCTCGTCGACGGCGCCGCCTACCTCTTCTCCAACGACTACGAGAAGGGGCTCATCGAGCAGAAGACCGGCTGGTCGCAGGAGGAGGTCCTGGACCGGGTCGGCGTGCGCGTGACGACGCTCGGGCCCAAGGGCGCGGTCATCGACCGCAAGGGCGAGCCGACGATCGCCGTCGCCCCCTCGCCCGAGCTGGGCAAGGCCGACCCGACGGGCGTCGGCGACGCCTTCCGAGCGGGCTTCCTGTCCGGCATCGGCTGGGGGCTGTCGCTGGAGCGGTCGGCCCAGATCGGCAACCTCACCGCGACCCACGTGCTGGAGCGGGTGGGCGGCCAGGAGTACGAGCTGGGCCAGCGGAGCTTCCTGGAGCGCTTCGGCGCCGCGTACGGCTCCTCCGCCGCCGCCGAGATCGAGCAGCACGTCCGCTGCCACTACGCCTGACGGTCCCCCCCGGGAGCACACGAGAGCGCCTGTGCCGCCACAGGCGCTCTCGTCTGCGTCAGGCGCCCGCGTAGACGCGCTGGACGAACTCGGCGAGCTGGGCCTCCGGCAGGTGCTTGGCCAGGTCGGCCTCGCTGATCATGCCGACGATCCGCTCGTTCTCGATCACCGGCAGCCGGCGGATCTGGTGCTCCTCCATCCGGTTCAGCGTCTCCTCGACCGTCGCGTCCGCGCTCACCCAGACCAGGCCGGTCGCGAGCTCGCCCGCCGTCACCTTGGACGGGTCCTTGCCCTGCGCGATGCACCTGACGACGATGTCGCGATCGGTGATGATCCCTTTCAGCCTGTCGTCGGCGCCGCAGATCGGCAGCGCTCCCACCTTCCGGTCGCGCATCATCTGGGCCGCGCGGTCCAGCGTCTCGTGCGCCTCGATGCACTCCGCGCCCGCGCTCATGAGGTCGCGGGCGGTGTCGTGCGGGTGTCCCTTGGTCATCGGAATCCCCCCGAAATTGATGAACACGTAGTTTCTACCCATTTGTCCGTGTGCCGCATCACGGCTGGTTGCGATCCGGTGACACTTTCCCGATACGTCACTCGTTGACGGGCTGCGGAATGCTGCTGTTCCCTCGCAAGGGGAAGGGATTCGACGGATGCGGCGCTGGTTCAAGATCCTGATCGCCACCCTGGTTCCGCTGACCGCGGGAGGGGTCACCTGGTGGGCGGCGGCCGGGCAGGGACTCGACGGGGACGAGATCGGGCTGGCCGTCGCCCTGGTCACGGGCGTGTTCGGTACGCCCTTGGGCATCTAGGCCGCCAGGGAACGCGCCCACGTCGCCGACCGGGTCCCCGCACCGCCTTCCGCCACACCCGTGCTCCCCGCCGCGGCCGGAGCCGGCTCGCCGCCCAGCGGGCCCGTCGTGTCCGGTCTGCTCACCGCTCCCGTCACCGGGCCGCATCCCCTGCTCGATCCTGCGGCCAGGGATGCCCGCGCGGTGGCCGGGGGCAGGCGGGAGGCCGGGCGGGTGCCGTTGGTGATCGGGGACGTGCCGAGGGAGCCCAAGGCGTTTCAGCAGCGGGGGGACCTGCGGGAGCAGATCGAGGAGAGTCTGCGCGAGGGGCGCAGGGCGGCGGTGTGCTCGCTGGCCGGGGCCAGGGGAGTGGGCAAGACGCACCTGGCCGCCTCGTACGCGCGGGCCAGCATCGACGAGGGCGTGCCGGTGGCCTGGATCGACGCCGAGACCTCCGAGCAGCTCCTGAGCGGGCTCGACCTCATGGCCCAGCAGCTCGGCCTGGGCGCGGAGGGCGACCAGGCGCCGGTCGCGAGCCAGGTGAAGCGGTGGCTGCAGGCGCGGCGGGAGCCGTACCTGATCGTGCTGGACAACGCGGTGAGCCTGGACGCGGTGGGGCCGCTGCTCCCGGCGTACGGGCCCGCCCGCGTGCTGATCACCACCAACAACCCGGCCTTCGAGCGCGTGGCCGACCTCGTCCCGGTGGACCGGTTCACTCGGCCGGAGGCCCTGGCGTACCTGCGTCAGCGGGTGGGGCCCGGGGACCGGGAGGGCGCGCGGCGGCTCGTCCAGGAGCTCGACTGCCTGCCGCTGGCGTTGTCCATCGCCGCGGGCAGGCTCAAGGGCCCGCCCCCGCTGTCCTACGACGCCTACCTGGCCCGGCTGCGCGACACGCCCCTCGACGAGTGGCTCGCCCGGCCCGAGGGGGAGCCCTACCCGCGCGGCGTGGCGGAGACGATCCTGCTGGCGGTCGCCGGGCTGACCGAGCAGGCCGCCACGCTGCTCGGCGAACTGTCGGTGCTGTCGCCCGCGGGCGTGAGCCGCGAGCTGCTCGGCGGCGAGGACGACCGGGCGCTCGCCGAACTGGCCGCCGAGTCGCTGGTCACCTTCAGCCGCGACGGCGCCACCGTGATCACCCACCGCCTGGTGCAGCGCGTGCTGCGCGACGCGGCGCGGCGGCGCGGCGACCTGGCCGGGTTACTGCGCGGAGCGACCGGCAGGCTGGAGGGCGTGGGCCGGATCACGGTGGAGGACGCCTGGAACAGGCACGCCACCATCGTGGAGACGGCCGCCCACGGCGAGGCCCTGTGGGAGCACGTCCGCCCGCACCTGGACGCCGACCGCGCCAACGAGGAGATGTACACGCTGGCCGACGACCTCCTGGTGGTCCGGCACCAGACGGGCTACCTGCTGAACGAGCTCACCGACGGGATCAGGGCCATCTCCATCTACGAGGCCGTCGTCGCGGGCCGGGAGCTGGTGCTCGGCGCGGATCACCTGGACACCCTGGTCTCGCGGCACAACCTGGCCTACGCCTACGGGACGACGGGGCGGCTCGACGAGGCGATCGACCTGTTCGAGCGGGTGGCGGCGAGCCGGGTGAGCGCCCTGGGCGAGCACGACCAGAGCACGCTGATCACCCAGAACCAGCTCGCGGCCACCTACAGCGGCGCGGGCCGGGTCGAGGAGGCGGTCGCCCTGCTGGAGCGGGTGGTGGCGGCGCAGACCGAACTGCTCGGCGCGGATCACTTGGACACCCTGGTCTCGCGGCACAACCTGGCGCTCGTCTACGAGGCGGCGGGGCGGGTCGACGAGGCGATCGAGCTGTTCGAGCGGGTGGTCGAGGACCAGGAACGGGTGGAGGGCGCGGAGACCCGGAGCACGCTGATCACCAGGAACCAGCTCGCCGCCACCTACAACGGCGCCGGCCGGGTCGAGGAGGCGATCGCCCTGCTGGAGCGGGTGGTGGCGGCGCAGACCGAGCTGTTCGGCGCAGATCATCCGGACACTCTCATCTCGCGGCACAACCTGGCCGGCGTCTACCGGTCGGCCGGGCGGGTGGCGGAGGCCGTCGAGCTGCTGGAGGCCGTGCTGGCGGGCATGGAGCGGGCGATGGGCTCGGAGCATCCGGAGACCCGCAACACCAGGAGCGCCCTGGAGTGGACGCGGAGCCAGCTACCGGGCGATCAGTAGTTGCGGCGCACGTGGATGGCCCAGCCGCCCTGCGGCAGCTCGAAGGTGCCCACGTGCGGGTGGGACTTCAGCCGGCACCAGGCGGGCACGTCCGTGTACGCGGCGGGATCGTCGGCCAGCACGGCGACGATCGCGTTCAGCGGCACGAAGTTGATCTGCTCGGCCAGCATGATGATCGGGATCGGGCACTTCTTGCCGAGCGCGTCGATCGTCAGCGCGGGCTGGGTGATGCTGGTCATGCGACTCCTGCGTCTTGGCGGATCCGGCGTACCAGGCCGGGCAGGACCGTCAGGAACCTGTCGACCTCGGCCGCCGAGGTGCCCCTGGGCAGCGATACCCGGACATTTCCATGTGTAAGCACACCCATCGCCTCAAGGACATGCGACGGACGAAGCGTACTGGCGGTGCACGAACTCCCGGACGATACCGCGAAACCCGCCTTGTCTAGTTCTGTCAGGATAACCTCACCTTCGACGTAAAGGCAGGAGAACGTGATGATGTGCGGCGCCCGTTCGACGGGGTCGCCGATCACTTCGACGTCCGGCACGATCGCGGGCACCGTACGCCTGATCCGGTCCACGAGGGCGGACAGCCGCGCCCCCTCCTCGGCCGCCTCCTCGCTCGCGGCCCGCAGCGCGGCCGCCGCCGCCACGATCGCCGGCACGTTCTCGAACCCCGGCACCCGCCGCCGCTCCCGCTCATCCTCCGGGTACGGCGAGCCGAACCTGGTCCCCTTGCGCACCGCCAGCACGCCGACCCCCGCCGGGCCGCCCCACTTGTGCGCGCTCGCGGTCAGCACGGACCAGCCGGGCGGGATCGGCAACCGGCCCGCGCTCTGGGCGGCGTCGACGAGCAGGGGCACGCCGTGCGCGCGGCACGCCTCGGCCGCCTCGGCGACCGGCTGCAGGGTGCCGACCTCGTGGTTGGCGGTCTGCAGGCAGGCCAGGGCCGTACCCTCCGCCGCGACGGCCGCCGTGAAGGCGTCCAGGTCGACGCGCCCGCTCAGCCCGACGCCCACCGTCCGCACGCTGCCGCCGTCGCGCTCGTGCACGGCCGCCGCGTGCAGCACGCTGGAGTGCTCGACGGCGCTCGTGACGAGACGACGCCCCGCCCTGCGCCTGCCGTGTAGGGTGCCGAGGACGCCGAGATGCACGGCCTGCGTGCCGGAAGAGGTGAACGACACCTCGTCCGGCCGGGCGCCGAGCACCTCGGCCACCTCCGTGCGCGCCTGTTCGAGGAGCAGGTGGGCGCGGCGAGCAGGTCCGTACAACCTCGCGGGATCTGCCCAGCCGACCTCCAGCGCCGACAGCAGGGCCTCGCGGGCCCTCGGGTGGAGCGGCTCGGTGGAGGCCGCGTCGAAGTAGGTCGCAGCGTGTGTCACAAGGACTATCGTGGCCCATCGCCCGTACCCGGCGCGTCAGCCAGGGGGCGCGCGGGGGACCGAGGGCCTTCCACGCTAATGTGTCTGCAATCAGCTGTGCATATGGAAATACGAGCGCCCAGGAGAGACTCCTGGGCTTCATCTGTGGGGTAGGCGATCCGTGAGTCCGACCCGCCGTTCGACGCGGCGTCCGTTGGCCCGGCGTAGAGTGCCGCGCGCCGCCGCTTTGGCGTTGCTGCTGGCCTCCGCGACGGCGTGTGCTAATGATGTCCCTCCTGTCGACTGGTCCAAGGGGCTGCTTCCCGACCATGTGACGGAGCAGGCGGGGCTGGTCCAGAACCTGTGGAACGGCGCCTGGATCGCCGCTCTGGCGGTGGGCGCGGTCGTCATCGGGATGATCATCTGGGCGTGCATCTTCCACCGCAAGCGCAAGCAGAGCGCGGAACTCCCGCCGCAGGTTCGCTACAACCTGCCGATCGAGATCTTCTACACGGTCGTCCCGCTCGTCATGGTGTCGGTGTTCTTCTTCTTCACCGCGCGCGACGAAGCCGTGATCATGAGCACGTCCGAGACTCCCGACGTGACGGTCAACGTCGAGGCCTTCCAGTGGAGCTGGCGCTTCACCACCGAGGTCGGCGGCAAGAAGTTCGAGCCCGTCGTGGGCATGCCGGTGAGCGACTTCAACCAGGGCCCCGAGCTGGTGCTGCCGGTGGGCAAGAAGGTGCTGTTCAAGCTGCACTCGCCCGACGTGATCCACTCCTTCTGGGTGCCGGCCTTCCTGTTCAAGCGTGACGTGATCCCCGGTATCTCGGCTGAGAAGAACAAGTTCGAGATCACCACCCTGGACAAGCCGGGTGTCTACGCGGGCCGCTGTGCCGAGCTGTGCGGCACCGACCACAGCCGCATGCTCTTCAAGGTCAAGCTCGTATCGCAGCGTGATTACGACTCGTACATCGCGACCCAGGCTGGGAGTGCCCAGTGACCGCCATCAACGAACCAGTGCGCGCGGCCTTCACGGCCCCGCCGACCCGCAAGGGTCTGATGATCGCCAAGTGGATGTCCTCGACCGATCACAAGATCATCGGGCACCTCTATCTGATCACGTCGTTCGTGTTCTTCCTGATCGGCGGCGTGATGGCGCTGATCATGCGTGCCGAGCTGGCCCAGCCGGGCCTGCAGATCACCAGCAACGAGCAGTTCAACCAGCTGTTCACCATGCACGGCACGATCATGCTGCTGATGTTCGCGACGCCGCTGTTCGCCGGCTTCGCCAACGCGATCATGCCGCTGCAGATCGGCGCCCCCGACGTCGCCTTCCCGCGCCTGAACATGGTGAGCTACTGGCTCTACCTGTTCGGCAGCATCATCGCGGTGTCCGGCTTCCTCACCCCGAACGGCGCGGCCAGCTTCGGCTGGTTCGCCTACACGCCGCTGTCCAACGCGATCAGCTCGCCGGGCATCGGCGGTGACCTGTGGATCATGGGTCTGGCCCTGTCGGGTCTGGGCACGATCCTCGGCTCGGTCAACTTCATCACCACGATCATCTGCATGCGCGCCCCCGGCATGACGATGTTCCGCATGCCGATGTTCACCTGGAACATCCTGCTGACCAGCATGCTCGTGCTGATGGCCTTCCCGGTGCTGGCCGCCGCGCTGCTCGCGCTGGAGGCGGACCGCAAGCTCGGCACGCACATCTTCGCCCCCGAGACCGGTGGCGCGATGCTGTGGCAGCACCTGTTCTGGTTCTTCGGCCACCCCGAGGTGTACATCATCGCGCTGCCGTTCTTCGGCATCGTGACCGAGATCCTCCCGGTGTTCAGCCGCAAGCCGATCTTCGGCTACATCAGCCTCGTCGCCGCGACCATCTCGATCGCGGGTCTGTCGATCACCGTCTGGGCGCACCACATGTTCGCCACCGGACAGGTGCTCCTGCCGTTCTTCTCGTTCATGACGTTCCTCATCGCGGTGCCGACGGGCGTGAAGTTCTTCAACTGGATCGGCACGATGTGGCGAGGCCATCTGAGCTTCGAGTCGCCGATGCTGTTCTCCATCGGCTTCCTCATCACCTTCCTGCTCGGCGGTCTGACCGGCGTCATCCTGGCTTCGCCGCCGCTGGACTTCCACATCAGCGACACCTACTTCGTCGTCGCCCACTTCCACTACGTGGTCTTCGGCACCGTGGTGTTCGCGATGTTCGCCGGCTTCTACTTCTGGTGGCCGAAGCTCACCGGCAAGATGCTCAACGACCGGCTCGGCAAGGTGCACTTCTGGCTGACCTTCATCGGCTTCCACACCACCTTCCTGGTGCAGCACTGGCTGGGTGTCGCCGGGTTCCCGCGCCGCTACGCCGACTACAGCCCGATCGACGGCTTCACCGACCTGAACATGATCTCCTCGGTCGGCGCCTTCGTCCTCGGCATGTCCACGCTGCCGTTCTTCTACAACGTCTGGAAGACGGCCAGGACCGCGCCGAAGGTCACCGTCGACGACCCGTGGGGCTACGGCGGTTCCCTCGAGTGGGCCACCTCCTGCCCGCCGCCGCGGCACAACTTCACCTCGCTGCCGCGCATCCGGTCCGAGCGCCCCGCGTTCGACCTGCACTACCCGCACGTGTCGGCCAAGGGTCCCAAGGCGGAGGTTGAGGCTCGATGAAGGTCCAGGGTTGGCTGTTCCTGCTCTGCGGGCTGTTCTTCGCCGGAGTCGACGTCGTCTACTGGTTCTGGTCCAAGGAGCCGGTGGGCACCACGGCCATGGCCATCTCGGTCGGCTTCGCCTTCATGATCGGCTACTACCTGATGTTCACGGCTCGTCGCATCGGCGACCAGCCGGAGGACGACAAGCAGGCCGAGATCAGCGAGGGCGCCGGTGAGATCGGCTTCTTCAGCCCGCACAGCTGGTGGCCGCTGTTCGTCTGCCTGTCCGCGGCGTTCGCCTTCCTGGGCTTCGTCATCGGCTTCTGGATGTTCCTGATCGGCGTCTTCCTGGTCATCATGTCGATGATCGGATTTGTCTTCCAGTACTACCGGGGCAACTTCTCGCACTGACCTGCACCACGACAAAGCGGGCGTCCTCACGGGGGCGGCCCGCTTTTTCGCGCTTTTTACCGATGGCCGGATGTGGTCGGTCGATCACCCAGGGTAGGAAGGATGTGAAGATCGAGGCGGGATGGGGGAGTTCACGTGGGGCTCATGAACCGTGGAGCGGCCGGCGTGCTGGCCCTGCCGGTGGGGATGGCGATGCTGGCCGGCTGCGCGGCCAGCGACGCGGCGGGGCAGGCGTCACCGGCCGCGGCGGCGGACGCGGTGATCTCCGTGCTCCCGGCGAACAAGGCCGGGAACATCCCGACGGACACGACCGTCCTGGTGGCCGCGCAGGGCGGCACCCTGAAGGAGGTCACCGTACGCGGCACCGAGGGCGCCATGCACGGTGAGCTCAGCGCCGACGCCACCCGGTGGCGCAGCAAGCGCACGGCCCGTCCCGGCAGCTCGTACACGGTCACCGCGGTGGCGGTCAACCCGCAGGGCAGGCAGACCCGGACGACCAGCACGTTCACCACGGTCAAGGCGGTCAAGGCGTTCGGGATCGAGCAGATCCTGCCGCACAAGGACGACACCGGCCTGACCGTCGGCATCGGCATGCCAATCATGATCACCTTCGACCGCGAGATCACCGACCGCGTCTCGGTCGAGCGCAACCTCATCGTCAGGACCTCCAAGCCGGTCGAGGGCGCCTGGCACTGGTTCGACTCACGGCACGTGGACTTCAGGCCGAAGAAGTACTGGCCGGCGCACACCGACGTCCGCCTGGAGGCCCGCCTGGCCGGCGTGCGAGGCGGCCAGGGCCTGTACGGCAAGCGCGACTACGCGCTCAACTTCAAGATCGGGCGCTCCCAGATCACCAGCGGCAGCACCGCCAACCACCACCTCAAGGTCAGGCGCGACGGCAAGCTCATCAGGACCATGCCGATGAGCGCCGGCCAGGGCGGCGCCTGGAAGTACTACACCACCTCCGGCGTGCACCTGGCGATGTCCAGGGAGCCGGTCACCATCATGACCTCACCGGGCATCGGCCCCGGCCAGTCCGGCTACTACAGCATGACCGTGTACAACACCGTGCGCATCTCCAACTCCGGCGAGTACGTGCACAGCGCCCCCTGGTCGGTGGGCTCCCAGGGGTACTCCAACGTCAGCCACGGCTGCGTGAACATCAGCCCGAGCAACGCCTCCTGGTTCATCCGCAACACGCTCATCGGAGACCCGATCATCATCACCGGATCGCCCCGCAAGCTGGAGCCGATGAACGGCTGGGGTCACTGGCAGGAGGACTGGAAGCAGTGGCTGCAGTGGAGCTCCGTCAAGTCGGGCCGTACCGACTACCTGTAGCTCAGTGCTGGTCCGTGGGCAGGCGGGCGTGCAGTTCGGCGCCCCCGGTGAGCGAGCCGCCGAACAGGGCGGCGCGGTGGCGCATGCCGGGGGTGACCGGGGCGCCTGCATGGCCGTCGTCGCGGACCAGGACGTCCAGGAAGCCTGGACGCCAGCGGAGGGTGACGGTGGCCGAGCGGGCGTGCGCCATGGAGTTCTCCAGGGCCTCCTGGACGATGCGGTAGGCCGACAGCTCCAGGCCCTGGCCGACGTTCGCGGGGGTGCCGTCGCTCACCAGGTCGACGCTCAGGCCCGAGCACCGTACCCGCTCCAGCAGGTCGCCCAGGTCGGACAGGCGGGGCTGCGGGGTCCGCGCGGGCGGCGGTCCGGTGAAGCCGCTCAGCAGGCTCAGCATGCGCTGCAGCTCGGCCAGCACCTGCCGGCCGGTCTCCTCGGCGCCCCGCAGCGTCTCCCTGGCCCGCGCCGCGTCCTTGTCCATGATCATGCGCCCGGCGCCCACGCCCAGCGTCATCACGCTCACCCCGTGCGCCACGACGTCGTGCAACTCCCTGGCGATCCGCGCGCGCTCCACGATCTCCCGGCGGTCGCTCAGCTCCTCACGCCGCCGCGCCGTCGTGCGCGCGCGCTCACGCAGAAGCAGAAGGACCAGGGACGCCAGGGCGAGTACGGCGATCGCCATGATCCAGAACAGCGGGTCGAGACGCGGCATGGGCGGAGCGTAGGTCCGGGAGCGGTGTCCGGGCATCCACTTACGGGTGGATCTTTCCTCCTCCGAGCGGACCATCCGGGCCGGGCTACCCGCGGCTGAGGGAGCGGCTCACTTCGATCCAGCGGTCCAGGGTGGCGGCGGCGCGGCCGGAGTCGACCGCCTGGACGGCCCGCGCGTAGCCGTCGATCATCGCCGAGTCCAGGTCGTCGCCGGCCCCGTCGGCCGCCACCAGCGCCGCGGCGGCGTTGAGCAGCACCGCGTCGCGCACCGGCCCGGTCTTGCCGCGCAGCAGGTCGTGCACGGCCTGGCTGTTGAACGCCACGTCGCCGCCGCGCAGCGCGTCGACCCCGGCGCGGGGAATGCCCAGCACGGCGGGGTCGAACACGGTCTGGGTCGCGGTGCCGTCCCGGACCACCCAGACGGTCGAAGTGGTGGCGATGGTCAGCTCGTCGAGGCCGTCGTCGCCGCGGAACACCAGCGCCGACACCCCGCGCTCGGCGAAGACGCCGGCCAGGACGGGCAGCATCCACGGGTCGAACACGCCGATGGCCTGCGCGGTCGGCCTGGCCGGGTTGGTCAGCGGGCCGAGGAAGTTGAAGACGGTCGGCACGCCGATCTCCTTGCGCGGCGGACCGGCGAAGCGGAAGGCGGGGTGGTAGACCGGCGCGAAGCAGAAGGCGATGCCCGCCTCCTGGGCCACCCGCGCGGTGATCTCCGGCGGCAGGTCGAGCTGGACGCCCAGGTGCTCGAGCACGTCGGCGGCGCCGCACGAGGACGTGGCGGCCCGGTTGCCGTGCTTGACCACGCGCACGCCTGCGGCGGCGGTGACGATGGCCGCCATGGTGGAGACGTTGACGGTGTGGGCGCGGTCGCCGCCGGTGCCCACGATGTCGACGGTGGGACCGTCGATGTGCAGCGGCGTGGCCATCTCCAGCATGGTGCGGGCCATCCCGCTGACCTCCGCGACGGTCTCGCCCTTGGCGCGCAGCGCGATGACGAAGCCCGCGATCTGAGCCGGGGTGGCCGTACCCGACATGATCTCCCGCATCGCCCACGCCGTCTCGTCGGCGGTCAGGTGCTCACCGGCGAGCAGGGCCGACAGCAGTGCGGGCCACGTGGTGCGGGCGTCCATGGGAACCTACTTCGCGTTGAGTCGGGTGGCGGAGCGGCGGCGCATGAGGTCGGCGACGGTGTCGGCGAGCACCATGGGCTCCAGGGGCTGCGAGACGACGGCGTCGGCGCGCGACCACTCGGCCAGCCAGCGGTCGTCGCGCCTGGCGATGATCAGGCAGATCGGCGGGCAGTCGTAGACCTCGTCCTTGGCCTGCTTGGCCACGCCCATCCCGCCCGCCGGCTGCGCCTCGCCGTCGAGCACGGCGACGTCGATGTCACCGGCGTCGAGCAACTGCTGCACCTTGGGCTGGGTGGCGCACTCCACGATCTCGACCAGCGGGAGGTCGGCGGCGGGCCGCCGGCCGATGGCCAGCTTGACCTTCTCCCGGGTGCTCGCGTCGTCGCTGTAGACGAGGACCCTCATCGTGTCGTCGGTGCTCACGGTCACAGCTCACTATCGGTGGTAGAAGTATGGTCACTGGGATCGTACCGGTGCCTCCGTGTGGAAGCCCAGGCCGCCGTGCCCGGCGGGTGTTATGCCCCAATTGTCCCAGGTTGTTGGCGGGTTTGCCCCCACTAACGGGGGGGCGTGCGCCGACCCGACCACCAGAGCCGCAATAATGCTGCCCGTGGCGACAGCATCCGCAATTACAACGACGACGACAGCACATCCGTTCCGCAGACCCAACCTGGTCAGTGTGGGGACGATTGTCTGGCTGTCCTCTGAGCTCATGTTCTTCGCGGCGCTGTTCGCGATGTACTTCACCATTCGGTCGGTGAGCCTCGGCTCGGGCCAGTCCTGGCCCGAGGCGCACCTGAACGTCGAGTTCTCCACGGTCAACACGATCATCCTGGTCCTGTCGAGTGTGACGTGTCAGCTTGGCGTGTGGGCCGCGGAAAAGGGTCAGGTCGGCAAGCTCCGCTTCTGGTACCTCGTCAGCTTCCTCATGGGCGCGGTGTTCGTCGGCGGTCAGATCTACGAGTACATGGAGCTCGCGAGCGAGGGACACGTGCTGTCCCACACCGCCTACGACTCGGTGTTCTACCTGACCACGGGCTTCCACGGCCTCCACGTGACCGGTGGACTGATCGCGTTCCTGTTCATGCTGGGACGTACGTACGCCGCGAAGCGCTTCACCCATGAGCAGGCGACCAGCGCGATCGTCGTGTCCTACTACTGGCACTTCGTCGACGTGGTCTGGATCGGCCTTTTCGCGACCATCTACATCATCCATTAAGGAAACGGGATCTCTGTGACTAGGATCACCGCTCGGCGGCATCCCCTCGCGAGATATGCCGTCCTGCTTCTCGCGCTGCTGCTGGTCGGGGGTGCATACACCCTCATCAGCGCGCAGTCCGGCCGACCCGCCGACGCGGCCATCGCGTCCGGCAAGGTCGACGACGTGGCAGAAGGCAAGAGCCTGTTCCAGGCGCACTGCTCCAGCTGCCACGGGCTCAACGCCGAGGGCACCTCGAACGGCCCCACGCTCGTCGGCGTCGGCGCCGCGGCCGTGGACTTCCAGGTGAGCAGTGGACGTATGCCCATGGCCAACCCCGGTGCGCAGGCCCCGCGCAAGCCCACGGCCCCGTGGGTCAACGCGGACACCACCCGGAAGCTCGCCGCCTACGTGCAGTCCCTCGGCGGCGGCCCGACGATCCCGGGCAAGGAGCAGGTCGACCCGGCACTCGGGGACGTCGCCAGGGGTGGCGAACTCTTCCGCGCCAACTGCATCCAGTGCCACAACTGGACCGGCGCCGGCGGCGCGCTCACGCGGGGCAAGTACGCCCCCAACCTGAACGAGGCCTCGCCCACGCAGATCTACGAGGCGATGGCGACCGGCCCACAGGCGATGCCGATCTTCAACGACTCGACGATCACGCCGGAAGAGAAGCGCGACATGATCGCCTACATCACCGACGTGCGTGAGCAGACAGACCCCGGAGGTTTCGGCCTTGGGCGCATTGGCCCGGTCACCGAGGGCCTTGTAGCTTGGATAGTGGGCATCACCGCCCTGGTACTCGCCGCCATCTGGATTACCGCGAAGAAGCGACAGGCGTCATGACAGACAACGGACATCAGATCGAGCAGCCCGACGAGCGCGTACCCAAGCGCGTCATCGGCACTCCGGGCGCGGGCGCCCCGATGCTCGAAACCCCGCCGCCGCAGGAGGAAGGGGACGTACCCGGCGTCTACCTGCCGGACGAGGAGAAGGCCAAGAAGGCCGAGAGGATCGTGGCGATCTG
Source organism: Nonomuraea sp. NPDC046570 (assembly GCF_040645915.1). NCBI lineage: Bacteria > Bacillati > Actinomycetota > Actinomycetes > Streptosporangiales > Streptosporangiaceae > Nonomuraea > Nonomuraea sp. NPDC046570. The sequence goes on from NZ_JBEYZF010000002.1 coordinate 170,117, forward strand.
CTTCACGATCACCTTCCTCTCGGCGATCGCCTTCATCATCAACTACGTGGTGTTCCAGGTCGGTGACGTCGAGAGCACGGCCGTCTCCAACCTCGCGCTGGGCGCCCCGCTGACGCTGGCCCTGCTGGGGCTGGCCGTCGGCATCGTGGTCTGGGTCCGGCACATCATGCCGAAGTACACCCTCGTCCAGGAGCGCCACAGGATGGCCTCCGACCCCGAGACCCGCGGGTTCGTCGCCGAGACGTTCCTGCAGGGCGCCAAGGAGAGCGGCGTCGCCAAGCGCCCGCTGCTGCGCCGTACCCTGCTGCTCGCGTCCGCGCCGCTCGGCCTGCTGCCGATCGTGCTGCTGCGCGACCTCGACAACAGCGAGATGCCCGCCTCCCAGTTCCAGCAGGAACTCCGGCACACGGTGTGGGGTCACAAGAACAAGGAAGGCAAGCCGCTCAAGCTGATCGTCGAGGGCACGGGTCAGCCGATCCGCGCCGCCGACTTCAACTCGCCCGGCGGCATCCTGTCGGTCGTCCCCGAGGGCTACGAGCACGACCTCAACGCTCTGGCCAAGGCCGTGCTCATCCTGATCAAGTTCAGGCCCGAAGAGATCAAGTCGGGCACGAACGTGAACTGGACGCACGACGGGATCGTGGCCTACTCCAAGATCTGCACGCACGTCGGCTGCCCCGCGGCCCTGTACGAGCAGACCACGCACCACATCCTCTGCCCCTGCCACCAGTCGACCTTCGACGCGGCCGACGGTGCCAAGGTCATCTTCGGCCCGGCCGCCAGGCCGCTGCCGCAGCTGCCGATCGGCATCGACGAGCAGGGCTACCTCATCGCCAAGGGCGACTTCGCCGTGCCCGTCGGACCCAGCTTCTGGGAGCGTGGCGACGCCGAGGCCAAGGTCCGCTCCGAGGGGGGCCACGCATGAGCACTCCTGTCACGGTCCCGAAGGCCGTCGCCGGCCCGTCGAGCTTCATCGACGACCGGATCGGCGCCGGAACCTTCCTCAAGCGCAACATGCGCAAGATCTTCCCGGACCACTGGTCGTTCCTGCTCGGTGAGATCGCGCTCTACTCGTTCATCATCCTGCTGCTGACCGGTACGTTCCTGACGTTCTGGTTCAAGCCGGGTATGGGGCACGTCATCTACGACGGGCCGTACGAGCCGCTCAAGGGCGTCGTGATGTCCGAGGCCTACGCCTCGTCGCTGGAGATCAGCTTCGAGGTGCGCGGTGGTCTGCTCATGCGGCAGATGCACCACTGGGCCGCCCTGCTGTTCGTCGCCGGCATGATGGTGCACATGCTCCGCGTGTTCTTCACGGGTGCGTACCGCAAGCCGCGCGAGCTCAACTGGGTCATCGGCGTCCTGCTGCTCACGCTGGCGCTGCTCGAAGGCCTCACCGGCTACTCGCTGCCCGACGACCTGCTCTCCGGCGCCGGTCTGCGGATCACCCAGGGTGTGGCGATCTCGCTACCCCTGGTGGGAACGTACATCTCGTTCTTCCTGTTCGGCGGGGAGTATCCGGGTGAGGACGTCCTCGCCCGCTTCTACTCGCTGCACATCCTGCTGATCCCGGGCATCCTGCTCGCGCTGATCTCCGCGCACATGATCCTCATGTGGGTGCAGAAGCACACCCAGATGCCGGGCAAGGGCCGCACCAACCACAATGTGGTCGGCGCGCCGTTCTTCCCGTCGTTCATGCTCAAGGCCGGCGCCTACTTCATGTTCACCTTCACGGTGGTGGCGGGGCTGGCGACCTTCGTGCAGATCAACCCCATCTGGGCGTTCGGGCCGTACACACCGGCGGACATCTCCGCGGGATCGCAGCCCGACTTCTACATGGGCTTCCTGGAGGGCTCCCTGCGGTTGATGCCCGCCTGGGAGGTGAACCTCTTCGGCACCTCCGAAGCGGGCACGCTGCCACTGAGCGTGATCATCCCGGCCCTGGTGCCGATGGGCATCATCATGACGGGCCTGGCGCTGTATCCGTTCCTGGAACAGTGGGTCACCGGCGACCGCCGCGAGCACCACGTCGCGGACCGCCCGCGCAACAACCCGCACCGCACCTCGATCGGCATGGCGGCCATCACGTTCTACGGCGTGCTCTGGCTGCTCGGCGCCAACGACGAGATCGCGGCCAACTTCCACGTCAGCCTGAACATGACGACCTACGTCGGACGGGTGCTGGTGTTGGTCGGCCCGGCGCTGGCGTACATCATCACCTACCGCATGTGCCTCGGCCTGCAGCGTTCCGACGCCTCGGTCATCGGGCACGGCGTGGAGTCCGGCGTGATCAAGCGCCTGCCGCACGGTGAGTTCATCGAGGTCCACACGCCTCCGGCGGAGGACATCGAGGCCCACATGCGCGGTAAGGAGCCGGTCCACTCGATTCCGGCCGCGGAGGACACCGACGGCATCCCACCCAAGGGCATGCGCGGCCCGATCGGCAAGCTGCGCGCCCGGATGTCGAAGGCGTACGGCGGGGAGAAGATCGTCCTCGACGACGGCCACGGCCACGAGGAGGAGCACGCGGCGGTCGGTCACGGCGACGACGAGCACTCGCTGACGCGCTGACACGCTGACCGAAACGGAAAGGGCCCGGATCACTCCGGGCCCTTTTCCGTGTTCCACCGCCAGAGGCGGTCGGTCCTCTAGTCGGACTCGGTGAGGCCGAGGGAGAAGGCCGCGTCCAGGTCGTGGCGGGAGTAGGCGCGGAAGGCGATGTGGGTCTCGGTGTGCAGGACACCGGGGACCTTGTTCAGCCGCCCCGGGATGATCTCGGCGACCTGCTCGTAGGCGGAGACCCGGACCATGGCCAGCAGGTCGTACGCGCCGGTGATGGAGTAGACCTCGCTGACTCCGTCGATCGCGGCGATCTTCTGGGCCACCTCTGGGATCTTGTCCACCTCGGCGTTGATGTGCACGATGGCCGTGACCACGCGGTCCTCCTCGTTGAAGTGCGTCCTGCGCTCCGACTCTAGTCCCTCACCTCAGCGGACGCCCCTCCGCCGCCCTGCGTCGCTCCAGGCCGCGGTAGGCGTGCTCGATGCGCGCCTTGTGCCGGGCCGCCCCGCCGGAGGGCAGGGCCCAGTCGCCGTCCACCTCGACCAGTCGCACGCCCGGCGACTCCAGCCAGCGCAGGATGCACTCGGTCTCCTCGGCGCTGGCGGCGTGGATGGGGCCGGGGCCGGGGCGGACGGTCTCGGCGGTGGCGACCAGCGCCTCGACGAAGGGGGTGGGGTGGGCGCCGCGCGGCATCACGCCCGCGGCGGTGAGCCTGCCGTACCTGATGACGTGGATCTCCCAGCGGCCGTCGAAGGCGGGGCTGGCGGCCACCATCTGGGGGATCGTGGTGAGCGAGCTGAGGTGCTGCATGCGGGCGGCGGCGCGGACGTAGGCGGCCAGGCGGTCGCGGTCGACGGAGGCCTCCTCGTAGCGCTGCTCGACCGACAGCCGCTCCATCCGGGCCTCCAGCGCGGTGAAGACCGGGCCGACGTCGCTCAGCATGGCCCGCCTGGCGTTCTCCACGTGCACGGCGTAGTCGGCGGGGCTCTCCCGGCCCTCACAGGGGGCGCCACAGCGGCCCATCTCGGCCAGCACGCACGCCGCGCGCCTGGTGCGCTCGGTCAGCCGCTGGGTGCACTGACGCAGCGGCAGGGCCTCGTGCAGGGCGATGCGGGCGTCGTCGGCGGCGCGGCCGCTGGTGAACGGGCCGAGGTAGGCGGCGCCGTCGTCCTTGAGGTCGCGCACGATGGACAGGCGGGGGAAGGGCTCGTCGGTCAGCTTGAGCCAGACGACCTTCTCGGGGAAGCGGGATCTGCGGTTGTAACGCGGCTTGGCCTGGCCGATCAGGCGCAGCTCCCTGACCTCGGCCTCCAGCCCGGTGGTGCAGACGATGTGCCGGACCCGCTCGGCGATGCCGATCATCTCGCGGATGCGCGGCCTGGTCTCGCCGGCGGTGAAGTAGGAGCGCACCCGGTTGCGCAGGTTGGTGCTCTTGCCGATGTAGAGCACCTCGCCGCGCTCGTCCTCGAACAGGTAGACGCCGGGGGAGTGCGGCACCGACTCGGCGAGGTGGCGCTTGCGCTGCTGCTCGGGGGTGGGCGCGCGGACGAAGGACTTGAGCTCCTCCAGCGTGTGCACCTGGAAGGAGCCGGCCCGCTCGATGAGGCCGTGCAGCACGTCCACGGTGGCCCTGGCGTCCTGCAGGGCGCGGTGGCACGGCTCGACGCCGCTGCGGAAGAGCTTGGCCAGCGTGCCGAGCTTGCAGTTGGGGGTCTCGTCGCGGGTCAGCACCCGGCGGGCCAGGTCCACGGTGTCGACGACCGGGTTGACGGGCGGAGGGTAGCCGTGCGCGGCGCAGGCCGCCTTGACGAAGCCGGTGTCGAACCCGGCGTTGTGCGCGACCAGCGTGGTGCCCTTGATGAACTCCAGGAAGGCCGGCAGCACCGCCTCGATCCGCGGCGCGGCGATCACCATGGCGTCGGTGATGCCGGTCAGCACCGAGATGAACGGCGGGATCGGCCCGCCGGGGTCGACCAGGGTGGCGAACTCGCCGATGATCTCCCCCGCCCTGACCTTGACCGCGCCGATCTCGGTGATGGCGTGCTCGGCGGCCGAACCCCCGGTCGTCTCGAGGTCGAACACGACGAACGTGACCTCGCTCAGGGGGGTGCCGAGCTCGTCGAGAGTGCCTTGAACCGCGTCCACGACCATGACCATAGAAGGGCCGACCGACAGTTATCCGCTGGGGGGCGGCGACCGCAGGTCTCGGAAGGTAGATCGAATATCTCTTCGCAAGGGGATTTCGTTACTCTCCCCTGTATGTCCGGCGGACGACTGGCCGCCCGCTACACCCTGATCCACCCGCTCGGCAGCGGTGGCATGGGCAAGGTGTGGCTGGCCCGAGACGAGATGCTTGACCGCGAGGTGGCGGTCAAGGAGCTCACCCTGCCCGAGGGCCTCGGCGAGGCCGAGCGCGCCGACGCCGTCACCAGGGCGGTACGCGAGGCGCAGGCCACCGCGCAACTGCGGCACCCGGGGATCGTCGCGCTGCACGACGTGGTCGTGGAGTACGGCAGGCCGTGGCTCATCATGGAGCTCCTGCGCGGCCGTACCCTGGCCGAGGCGCTGAGGGAGAGTGGCCCGATGCCGCCCGCGCAGGCGGCCAGGATCGGCGCCGACGTGCTGGAGGCGCTCACCGCCGCCCACTCGCGCGGCCTGCAGCACCGCGACGTCAAGCCCGCCAACGTCTTTCTCACCAGCTCGGGCCGGGTGGTGCTCACCGACTTCGGCATCGCCAGGCAGGAGGGCGCGGCGCCGCTGACCGAGGCGGGGCTGATGATCGGCTCGCCCGGTTTCATCGCGCCCGAGCGGCTGGAGGGCGACCACGGCGGCCCGGCCAGCGACCTGTGGTCCCTCGGGGCCACCGTCTACGCGGCCGTCGAGGGGGTCACGGCCTACGAGGGCACCCCGATGGACAGGCTCAGGGCGACGCTCACCCAGGCGCCGCGCCCACCGCGGCTGGCCGGGCCGCTCGGCCAGGTGGTGAGCGCGATGATGGCCCGCGATCCCGGGGCCAGGCCCGACCCGTGGACCACGATCAACGCGCTGCGGCAGGTGGCGGCCGGTCAGGCGCCGCAGTTCTCGGTGACGCAGGACCTGACCGCGCCGGGCCGGGCGCGGCCGCCTCGCCGGGCGGGCAAGGCGTGGTGGGTGGTGGCCGCGGTGGTGGCGGTCTCGGTGGCGGTGAGTGCCGCGGTGGTGATCCTGGCCGGGAACGGGCGGAGCGCGCCCCAGGCGTACACGCTGCCGGTGGATCTGTGCTCGCTGCTCACCCCCGAGGAGGCGGGCGCGCTGCTGGGCATGGCCGAGCCGCCCGCCGGCCAGGCGAGCAACGACGAGGAGGAGGGGCCGAGCTGCGCGTGGACGCGGGCCGGCACCGGCATCGCGCTCCAGGCGCAGAAGGACTCCGACACCCCCGACCCGTGGTCGATGACCGCGCAGTCGGCGCACACGCTCTTCGCCAACCTGGAGCGGTACTGGAACGACAGCGACGAGGTCCGCTGGACGTGGGAGGAGATCGGCGCCAAGGGGCCCTTCACCGCGAAGATCACCCCGACCCGGCGGCTGGCCGGGCGCGGGGAGGAGGCCTTCGCCTTCGAGATGACCGGGCCCGGCGGCCGGGCGCACTCCTCGCTGGTCTACTACCGGATCGCCAACCTGGTGGTGAAGGTGGAGTACACCACGATCGGCGCCGGTCCGACCGACGAGCGGATCAGGCGGAGCGCGCTGACCATGGCCGAGCTGACCGAGCGGGCGCTGCGGGCCAAGGCGTAGGAGGGCGGGGAGTGGACCATCTGCTCGCGGGCCGCTACCGGCTCGCGGAACGGCTCGGCGAGGGCGGCGCGGGCACCGTCTGGCGCGCCCGCGACGAGCTGCTCACCAGGGACGTGGCGGTCAAGCAGGTACGCGTGCCGCCCGAGCTGGGCGGGCCCGAGCGGGCCAGGTTCGTGGACCGGGCGATCCACGAGGCCAGGGCGGCGGGCCGGCTGCGCGACGCGGGCATCGTGGTCGTCCACGACGTCCTCCTGGAGCGCGGCCTGCCGTGGATCATCATGGACCTGGTCACCGGCCGCTCCCTGGACCAGGTGGTCAGGCAGGGCGGGCCGCTGCCACCGGCCACGGTCGCGCGCATCGGCGTCCAGGTGCTGTCGGCCCTGGAGGTCGCGCACGCGCACGGCATCCTGCACCAGGACGTCAAACCGGCCAATGTGCTGCTCGACGCCGACGGCAGGGCGCTGCTGGCCGACTTCGGCATCGCCGCGACGATGGACGCGGCCGGCGACGTGCTGGCCTCGGCGGGCTCGCCCGGCTACATGGCGCCCGAGCGGCTCAACGGGCGGCCCGCGGGCACGGCCAGCGACCTGTGGTCGCTGGCGGCGACGCTCTACACCGCGGTCGAGGGCGTCGCGCCGTTCCAGCGGGCGCTGCCGGCCGCCGTGGCCGCCGCCGTGCTGCTGCACGAGCCGCCGCCGCCCGTCAGGGCGGGCCGCGAGCTGGGCGGGCTGCTGTCGGCGATGCTGGCCAAGGATCCGGCGAGCCGCCCGGGGGCCGCGGCCGTGCGCCAGGGGTTGCTCGCGGCGCAGCAGGCCCCGCCCGCCACCTCGCGGAGCGGGCGCGGGCGCGGCTGGAAGGTCCCGGCGGCGATCGCGGCCGTCGTGCTGCTGGCGGGCGGCGCGCTGGCGTACGGCCTGGCCGTACGGGCCGAGGCGGGGGGCGGCCGGTTCGCGACGGCGCCCGACCCGTGCGAGCTGATCACCGCCGAGCGGGCCGCCACCCTGCTGGGCGGTACGGCCAGGCGCGCCAGGCCCCGGCCGGGCGAGTGCCAGTGGTCGTACCTGGTCAGGGGGATCGTCCAGCGCTCCATCACCGTCCGGGTGAAGGCGCACCGGCCGCAGGGCGGGCACGACGGGCCGGGCGTGGCCGCGCTGCTGTTCGGCGACGACCGCTCGCACCGGGGCAAGGAGGAGAACACCGCCTTCCGCACGACCACCTCCACGCTGCGCGACGTCCCCGGCGTCGGCGAGGAGGCGTTCGCCCAGGACCGGTTCGAGCGGTACATGAACACGGACGAGGGGGAGGGGCAGCTCTGGTGCGCGGTCGTGGCCAGGACGAGCAACCTGACCGGGGAGATCGTCTACCACCACCGCGACGTCCAGGGCGCCTCGGCGGCCGACCGGGCGGTGGCCGTCGACACGGCCGAGCAGGTATTCGCCGCTTTGTCCGGATAAATCACTTTCGGGGATCTTTTATTACTCTGGGGGGCCATGAATCGCGGTAGCGACGACTTCGAGTCGCCGACGAACCCGTACCGGCTGCCGAACTGGCAGGTCGAGCCGCCGACCAGGCCAGCCGTACCGCCGCCGCCGCCCCCGCCGCCCCCGCCCCCGCCGCCGCCGCCCGCGCCGCGGCGCGCCTCCTGGGTGCTGCCTGCGGTGGTCGGCACGGCGGCCGTCGTGCTGGTCGCCGGCGGCACCGGCGGCTACCTGCTCTACACCGGCGCCCCGGCCCCGGCCAAGCGCGCCTCCCCGCCTCCCACCGCCGCGCCGCCGGACCCCTGCGCGATGGTGCCGGACACCGAGGCCGAGCGCCTGGCCCCCGGCGCGACGGTCACCAGGAGCTCCCGGGACGCCGAGGACAACGTCGTGTGGTCGTGCAGGTGGGTCAACGACCGCATCTCCTACGGCGAGTTCTGGCGCTCGCGCGAGATCGACGTCAAGGTGCTCCAGCACAAGGGCGAGCGCAACAAGACCGGCCGGTCCATCGCCCAGCGCTCGCAGGAGAGCGACCTGCGCTTCTTCACCTACAAGGCGACCGCCAAGCAGACGCCGGAACCTGGCGAGAAGACCTACTACTCCAAGGTCACCGAGCTTCCCGGCGTGGGTGACGGCGGCTTCGCCCAGTACACCTGGAGCCGCTCGGGCACCGTCCACTGGTACGCCTTCGGCGAGGGCCGCGCCCGCGTGGGCGACATGACGATCGAGGTGAAGTACCAGGCCGGCCAGCAGCGCAAGGACGCCGCCGTGCTGACCAACAAGACCGCGCGGGCCGTCACCGAGGAGAACGCCGTCCGCGAGGTGACGGTCCTGCTCGGACACATGGCCAAGGGGGTGGCCGGGTGGCAGGCCGAGCACCCGGGCGTGCTCGCCGCCGTCGGCTCCGAGGCCACCTCCAGCCCGACGCCCGAGCCCACCACGTCGCCGACCGTCAAGTCCGCGCTGCCCGCCTGGTGCCGGAGCGTGACGCCGGCCGCCGCCAGGCTGGTGCCGTCGCCCGCCACCAGGGCCAGGGAGACCGGGACGAGCGCGGTCAGGGAGGACGAGTGCCGCTGGCTCAACCTGGACATCCCCGCCGACGGCGGCGTCACCCGCCTGCGCAGCGTCCTCGTCACCGCCCACACCTTCACCAACCGCGCGGGCGGCCAGGACGTGAGCGCGGCCAGGGGCCGCTTCAGCAGCGAGCGGGGCAGCGCCAAGTCGATGGCGTCCACCTCGCTCGGCGGCTACTCCTGGGGCCGGATCAGCGACCTGAAGGGCCTGGGCGACGAGGCCTACACCCAGTACCTGAAGGACGTGAAGAACGTCGTCCACTCCGGCGGGCAGACCCTCGTCGTGCGCTCGGGCAGCCGGATGTTCGTCATCGGCTTCTCCGGCGCCGAGCGGCTCGACGGCGAGCCCACCAACTCGCCGAAGGTGACGCTGATGCCGGAGAAGGAGTCCGCCGCCGGGGCCTTGGAGGTCGCCAGGGCCGTGCTCGACGCCGTCGGCCGGACGGGTAGCTGAGTCGCGAGTCCCCTGCGAGTGCCCTAATTCGGTGATCTTTGTGGGATCCGGTCACCAGAGGCACGGGCAGGGACGGCCTCCGCCGCGCCCACGAGGAACGGCCCGAGCAGTCCCGGCACGGCCCGCGCCGCCAGGTCGAGCCCGTCGGCGCGGCCCACATCGAGCACGTCGTAGTGCCCGTCCCCGGCCCCCGTGGTCGCCGACACCGTCAGCAGGCCCAGCCGCCGCTGAAAGTACGACTCGGTGATCGTCCACCCCACGATCCCGCTCCGGTCGAGCGCGACCGTCCTGCGCACCGCCGAACCCGACCGGGTGACCAGGTGCCGCTCGCCCAGCAGGTGCCCGAGCCCGCGCGCGCCGTCGGCGGCGAACCACAGCGCCACGGGCAGCACCGCGACCGGCACGGCGTACGCCCAGCCGGGTATCCAGGCGGTCAGCGCGCCGGTCGCGCCGAGCGCGGCGGCGAGCACCGCGACCGTCAGGGCCGCGCTCCGCAGCCGCCGGGTCCGCGCGGCCCTCGGGTGCGGCCGCAGGTCCCCCAGGGGCAGCGCGTGCTCGCGGAGGATCGCGGCGGCGATCCGGTGCGCCTCGGCGGCGGGCAGCGGCGGCGTGAGCGCGGCCTTGTCCTCGCTCTCGTCGTCCTTGTCCTTGCGCAGACCGCCGGCGACCACCTTGACCCTGGCCCCGCCGCCGAACCTGAGCAGCAGCGGCTCCGCCACCTGCACCCCGCGCAGCCGGCTCTCCCGCAGCGTGAGCGAGCGGGTGGTGAGCAGGCCGCGGCGGATCCTGAGCGTGCCCGGCTCCTGCTCCAGGCGGTACCTGCCCCACGTCTGCGCGTACACCGCCGCCGCGCCGGCCAGGCCGACCAGCACGTTGGCCAGCACCAGCAGCGGGATCGTCAGCCAGAGCGCGCCGGTGAACCAGTCCCACGCCTGCGCGGCGGCCCGCGTCTCGAACACCTCGACGCCCAGAGCCTTCAGCGCTCTCGACGCCACGCCGACCACCAGAGCGCCGCCGACGAAGGTCCACACGGTCAGCGGCGCGTACCTGATCCACGCCCATCGCAGCCGCGCCAGCGGCTCCTCGGGCTCCTCCCGAGCCGGCTGGTTCAGCAGCGTACGGCGCAGCGCCTCGGCCTCGCGCACGGCGATCGCGTCGAGGGTGAGCTCGGCCTTCCCGCCCGAGGCGTGCTCGCCGGTGCCCACCTTGAGGACGGCCAGGCCCAGCGCCCGCCGGACCGGATCGGCCTTGAGGTCCACACTGCGCACCCGGTCCCGGGGGATCGAGCGGTGCTCGCGGACCATGGTGCCCGAGACCAGCTCCAGGCGCTCGCCGGTCAGCCGGAAGCGCGTGCTGCGCAGCCGGATCATCCCGTGGCAGAGCGCCGCCCCGATGATCAGCGCGGTCGCGCCCGCGCCCGCGGCGGCCGTGAGCGCCGGGGAGAAGTCCTCACCGAGCATGAACCGGGTGAGCCCGGTCACGGCGGGCACGACGACGGCCAGCGACATGACCGCCTCGCCGAGCGGGACGCGCCGGTGCAGCGTGCGCCACCCGGTCTCGTCGCTCACGTCGCGTCCCCGGGGGTCGCCTGGGTGATGGCGGTGAGCCGCTTCGCCAGCTCGGCCGCCAGCTCGTGGTCCAGCGCCGCGATCTTGATGGCGCCCGCGGCCGAGGCCGTGGTCACGGTCACATCGGCCAGCCCGAACAGGCGCTGCACCGGCCCGCGCGCGGTGTCGACGGTCTGGATCCGGGACATCGGCGCGACCCGCCAGGTCTGGGTGAGCCAGCCGGAGCGCGTGTAGACGGCCTCGTCGGTCACCTCCCAGCGCTCCACCCGGTAGTAGAAGCGCGGCGTGAGCACGGAGTGGGCCAGGAACGCGACGGCGAGGGCGGCGATCACGACGCCCAGCCAGAGCGGCCGGTCGGTGAAGATCCAGTACGCCGCGGCGGCCACGGCGAACACGATCACCGTGGCGATGAGGTTCTGCGCGATCCACCAGCCGACCGCGCGCGGGTCCGCCTGGTTGCGCGGCGGGCGCAGCTCCGCGCTCATCGCGACCTCCGCTCTTCGCCCATCGATCCGGCGGCGGACATCAGGAGCAGCCCCCGGAGGGGGACGAGCAGGCCGAGCACTTCGAGCGGTCCCTTCATGGTTCCAGCCTCTCGATCGGCGCCGGGCCGGGGCGTCCGTCCGAGGTCGAGCGGGTCACCTACTTTGGTCGCTGTCTGAGCGCCCCGAGAAGGCCGTAACCTCGGTGAACATGACGGAGTACCGGTGGCTGCTGCCCTCGGTCCTGCTCGGCGGTGCCGACGAGGGCCAGCCGGTCCGGCGCTCCATGCGCGACTGGATCGTGGACACCCTGCTGTTCCTGGCGGCCTGCGGGATCGCACTGCTGTCCCTCTCCGACATCGAGGGCGACCCGCCCGCCCTGGTGCTGACCGAGTTGGTGGTCGGGGCGCTGGCGTGCGGGGCGGTGTGGCTGCGCCGCCGCTGGCCGGTCATGCTGCCGGTGGTCCTGGCGATGCTCTCCACCGGGCTGGTCATGGTGGGCGGCCCGCAGGTCGTGGCGCTCTTCAGCGTCGCGGTGCACCGTCCGTTCAAGGTCGCCGGTCCGGTCGTCCTGCTCAGCACCGTCACCCTGTTTCCCTATGTCGCCCTGCGCCCCGACCCTGAGCTCGGCTACTGGCCGTCGGTCGTCGTCGGAATCGCCTTCAGCGGGATGCTGCTCGCCTGGGGGATGGTCGTGCGCGCCAGGCGGCAGGTGGTCTGGTCGCTGCGGGCCCAGGCCGAGGTGGCCGCCGAGGAGGCCAGGCGGCTGGAGCGGGAGCGCATCGCGCGGGAGATGCACGACGTGCTCGCGCACCGGATCTCGATCCTCAGCCTGCACGCCGGAGCGCTGGAGTTCCACCCCGACGCCCCGCCCGAGCAGATCGCCAAGGCGGCCGGGGCGATCAGATCCAGCGCGCACGAGGCGCTGCAGGACCTCCGTCAGGTGATCGGCGTGCTCAGGCACACCCCCGACGACCCGACCCCCGAGCGCCCGCAGCCCACCCTGGCCGACCTGCCGGCCCTGGTGGAGGAGTCGCGGCAGGCCGGCATGGACGTGACCCTGGACCTCCAGCAGCCGGAACCGCCCGAGGCGGTGGGCCGCAACGCCTATAGGATCGTCCAGGAGGCGCTGACCAACGCGCGCAAGCACGCGCCGGGCGCGCCCGTCACCGTCAGCGTCGCGGGTGAGCCGGTCCAGGGAACGTGCGTCACGGTGCGCAATCTGCGGGCGGTGCCGGCGGGCCGCGCGCGCCGGGCGGGCGCCATCCCCGGTACGGGCACCGGCCTCATCGGCCTGGCCGAGCGGGTCGACCTGGCGGGCGGGCGGCTGGAGCACGGCGCCGACTCCAACGGGGACTTCGTGCTGCGGGCCTGGTTGCCATGGCCGTGACGGCGCAGGAAAGGGCGGTATGAACACTCCCATCAAGGTGCTGATCGTCGACGACGACGCCCTGGTGCGGGCCGGGCTGTCGATGATCCTGTCGGGCACCGGCGACATCGAGATCGCCGGCGAGGCGGCCGACGGCGACCAGGTGGCGCCGATGGTCGCCGAGCACCGGCCCGACGTGGTGCTGATGGACATCCGGATGCCGCGGGTCGACGGCCTGGCCGCCACCGAGGCGCTGCGGGCCACCGCCAACCCGCCCGAGGTCGTCGTGCTGACCACCTTCCACGCCGACGCGCAGGTGCTCAGGGCGCTGCGCGCGGGCGCCGCCGGCTTCCTGCTGAAGGACATCCCGCCCGCCGACCTGGTCTCCGCGATCAGGAAGGTGGCCGCGGGCGAGCCGATCCTGTCGCCGCTGGTGACCCGCCAGCTCATCGCGCACGTCGCCGACGGCGGGGCGGGCGGGCGCCGCGACCGGGCCCGCGGCCTGCTCGCCAAGCTGAGCGAGCGCGAGCGCGAGGTGGCGGTCGCGATCGGCCAGGGCAACTCCAACGCGGAGATCAGCGCGGAGCTGTACATGAGCGTGGCCACGGTGAAGGCGCACGTCTCGCGCATCCTCACCAAGCTCAACCTGAACAACCGGGTGCAGATCGCGCTCGTCGTGCACGACGCGGGCTGAGGCGGCGGCCGGCCCACCGGTCGTTTGAAGATCGTCCGGGTGCCGGGGCGGGGCGGGCGGTTCCCCGTCGTACAAGGCCGTCCATATGCCTGTGACGCGGTCATGTTCGCGACAGCCGTACCCTTGTCTGAAAGGCAGGTTGCGAGGGTCAGTCGAGAGGCAGTGGGATGAGCTCAGCCGGTGAAGGCCTGTCTCGCCCGCTTCCCGAGCAGGTGCGGCTCAACGTGGTCGACCTGGCGGCGCAGGTGCTGGGCGCGATGCCCGCTGCCGTCGTGCCGCCGCCGCTGCGTGGAATCGCCAAATTCGACCCGCGGAAACGCGCCAAACTGGGCAGCGCGCCGATCGCCGCGCAGTTGGAGAACGACAAGGAGTTCCGCGAGGCCGTCGCCGAGCACGTCGCGAAGGGGTGGCCCGAGCTGGTCGCCGGGCTGGCCGAGGGCAGTGTGCCGCCCGCCGCCGACCCCGTCCTGGTGGCGGCGGCAGCCTATCTGACCAGGCCGCCCGGCTGGGCGGAGATGGTGGAGACCGCGCGCGGCGACATCGAGCGCTCGGCGGTCGCCGCTGAGGGCAACGCCAAGGAGCAGACCGTCATCCGGCTGCGTGAGCAGCTCGCCGCGCAGAAGAGCTCGGCCAAGGAGGAGTCCGACCGGCTGCGCGAGCAGCTCAAGGCGGCCCGCTCGGAGAACTCCGACCTGCGCCGCAAGCTGCACGACGCCCGCGAGCGGGCCAAGGCCGCCGACCGGCGTTCCGCCGAGCTGGAGCACGCCACCGAGGAGGCCAGGAACGCGGCCTCCGTGGCGGGCAGCGCGGGGGAGTCGGAGCTGCGCCGGCTCAAGGAGCGGCTGGCCGACGCCGAGCGGCAGCTCGAAGCCTCGCGCCGGGCCGCGCGCGAGGGCCGCAGCGTCGAGGACGCCAGGATCAGGGTGCTGCTCGACGCGCTGCAGGACGCCTCGGCCGGGCTGCGCAGGGAGCTGGCGCTGCCCACCACGATCAGCAGGCCCGCCGACTCGGTGGCCGCGGTCGTGCCGGGTGCGCCGGGTGTGCGCGGGGTGCCCGCCCGCGCCCTGTCCGACGACGACCCGCAGCTCCTCGACCAGCTCCTGGCGCTGCCGCAGGTCCACCTCATCATCGACGGCTACAACGTGACCAAGACCGGGTACGGCACGCTCACCCTGGCCGACCAGCGCGCCCGCCTGATGACCGGACTGGGCGGGCTGGCCGCGCAGACCAGGGTCGAGGTGACCGTCGTCTTCGACGGCGCCGAGCTGAACGCCCCCGTACAGGTCGTCGCCCCACGCGGGGTGCGGGTGATGTTCAGCGCGCCGGGCGAGATCGCCGACGATCTGATCCGGCAACTCGTCCGGGCCGAACCGCAGGGCAGGGCCATCGCCGTCGTCTCCTCCGACCGCGAGGTGGCCGAGTCGGTGCGCCGGATGGGCGCGAGGCCGGTGTCCTCGGCGCTGCTGCTGCGGCGGCTCGGCCGAGCATAGGTCACGAATCAGGCGATACGGCTCGCCGAGGGTCGCCACTTCTGTACTATTTCGCCCCAGGTATGATCACTGGGAGGGCGAGGCTTGTGAGGTTTGGCCGGGTACCTGCTGCCGCGGGTCTCGCGATCGGGATGCTGCTGACGCTGCCGTTGAACGGCGCCGCGGCCGATCCGAAACCGACCATCGCCCAGGCCAAGCGGAAGCTGGCGAAGCTCAACGACCAGGCCGACAAGGTCGTCGACCGCTACAACGGCGCCACCGACCGGCACGCCAAGGCCAAGAAGCTCTACGCGAAGCTCAACGAGAGCTACAAGACCAAGCTGGCCACGGTGAAGGACCTGCGCTCCTCCCTGGTCACCCTGGCCGTCGACTCCTACCAGGTGGGCGAGGTCACCTCCTGGCCGGCGATGCTGGGCAACGGCGACCCCACGGCGATGCTCAGCAGCCTGGCCATGGCCGACCAGATCGCGTCCGAGCGGGCCCAGACGCTGGCCGCCTTCGACCAGGAGAACCGCGCGCTGAAGAGCGAGCGCGACAAGGCCAAGCTGGCGCTCGCCGAGGCCGACAAGTCGCGCGACGAGGTCCTGGACGAGAAGGAGAAGGTCCTCAAGCTCATCAAGGAGCAGAAGAAGCTGCTGACCCGCCTGGGCGCGTACCGCAAGGGGAACCCCAACAGCACCGGGATCAAGTACACCGGCTCCGCCTCCGGCAACGCGGCCTCCGTGCTGAGCTTCGCCTTCGCCCAGGTGGGCAAGCCGTACGTGTTCGGCGGGACCGGGCCGGGCGGATGGGACTGCTCGGGCCTCACACAGGCCTCCTGGCGCGCGGGCGGCGTGTCGCTGCCGCGCACCACCTGGTCGCAGTGGTCGTGGGGGGCGAGCCGCAAGGTGTCCATGGACGCGCTGCAGCCCGGTGACCTGATCTTCAGCGAGGGCCTCGGGCACGTGAGCATCTACGCGGGCGGCGGCAAGATCGTCCACGCGCCGCAGACGGGCGATGTGGTCAAGGTCGCCACGCTCTCGTCGTACGGCAGGCGCATCGTGGGCGCGATCCGCCCCTGAAGCCCGTGTGACTAACGTGACACAAGGGACCTGACTGGCCGTGTGAACCTCCCCATGTGACCAGGGTCACATTAGGGTAACGGAACCCCAGGGCCACCGGGGATCCACCACTTTGCTCGCCTCCTGACACTTGACCGACGCTTTGCCAGGCCATGACGCGCCGAGTACCTTCTGGCTCCGCGGCGAACAAGCCATGGCGTCGCACGAATCAAGATCCGCCGGTCACCGCCACCGAGGCGAGAGCCGTACCCCGATTGAGCGGGGCGGTGACCTGCCGAATCCGTGCGGCCAGGAGCACGGAGCCGGGGACCCACCAGATCCCAAGAGGGATCAAGGGGTGAATCGGCGCCCAGCGCGCCGTAGGGCGACTTCCACGCCCGAATCCGTCAGCTAACCCGGTAGGCATTCGTGGAAGTCTCTAGGAGACGATTCTGTCTACCTCCCTGCACGAAACCCGTCTGACCCGCCTTGCCCTCAGTGGCGTCGCACTCACCATGACGGTGACCGCCGGAGGGTTCGTCCTTCCCGGCACCGCGGCCCAGGCGGCGACGACGAAAACGGCCACAGCTTCCGCGGACGGCTCCGTGAAGTCCGCGAAGCAGGCCAGAACCGCTCGGCAGAAGGCGAGGGCCGGCAAGGCCGTCGCCATCGCCAAGGGCCAGATCGGCGACCCCTACCGCTACGGCGGCACGGGTCCCGGCGCCTTCGACTGCTCAGGTCTCGTCCAGTACGCCTGGAGCAAGGCCGGGGTCAAGATCCCGCGCGTGACGCACAGCCAGTACGCACGCATCAAGAGGAAGGTCTCCTGGGGCAGCCTCAGGCCCGGTGACCTGATGTTCTTCCGCGGGCGCGGCCACGTGGGCATGTACGTCGGCGGCGGGAAGATGGTCCATTCGCCGAGCACCGGCAAGACGGTGCGGATCGAGAAGCTCAACCGCTGGCGCAAGGCCTCCTTCGCCGGCGCGGTCCGTCCCGGCGGCTAGCCTGCCGGCCGCACGACCCCGGAACTCGGCGTGAGCCCGGGGAGAGCGCCCCGGCCTCCCGCGACACGGAGGCCGGGGCGTTCGCGTCCTGCCACTACGATCGGGACGTGTCCGTGCAGGTGAGCCGCAGAGCAGCGCTGGCGGCCGGGCTCGCGCTGCTGGCCGGCGGCTCGGCGGGGCGCGCCACACCGCCCGAGGCGCGCGGCCTCTGGGAGGGCGGCACCCGGATCGTGTACGGCAGCCGCTCCCTGATCGTCGGCCATCCCGGCGCGGACCCCGGCCTGCTGCGCGACCTGGCCTCCCGGGCCGACGCCGCGGGCCGTACCGTCGCTGAGCTCTTCGGGCGACCGCCGCGCCCGCTCGTCGTGGTGCCCGACACCACCGCGCGGGCGGCGGCGCTGGCCGGGGCGGGCGCGGTCGACGGGCTGGCCGCGCTGGCCGACGGTGACCGGGTGATCGTCGTCCCCGGCGCGTTCTCCCGCCTGACGCCCGCCGGACGCGGCGTCGTGCTCGCCCACGAGCTCACCCATGTGGCCGCGGGCGGCGGCGAGGTGCCCGTGTGGCTGCGCGAGGGCCTCGCCGACTACGTCGGCTACCGGGACGCCGGGCTGCCCGTCCCGGTCGCCGCCGCCGAACTGGCCGCCGAGGTGCGCGCCGGCAGCCCGCCCCGCGACCTCCCCGGCCCCGCCGCCTTCGCCCCCGGCGGGGTACGGCTCGCGCAGGCCTACCAGGAGGCGTGGCTGGCCTGCCGGCTCCTCGCGGGACGATTCGGCGAACAGGCCCTCGTGAGGCTCTACGGTGATGCGCGGGAGCGCGGCGTCTCGGCCGCGCTGTCCACGCTCGGCCTGTCGGTGGCCACGCTGACGGCGGCGTGGCGCGAGTATGTGCGCAGGGAACTGGCGTGAGGGAGCGGCGGATGGTCGATCAACGGCGGGCGGAACGGCGGCAGGCGGGTCTGGTGCTGGCCCTGCTCGGCGCGGTGATCCTGGTGGTGGTCGCGCTGACCACGCCGTGGCACGCGCTGCCCGCCGGCGCGCCGTACGTGCCGCCCGACCCGGCCCGCGACTTCACGCCCGCCGAGATCGCCCGGGCGGCGGCCTTCGACGCGGCGGTCGGCCCGCCCGCCTACCTGTCGCTCGGCCTGACCGTGCTGTTCGCGGGCCTGCTGGTGGCCACGCCGTTCGGCGCCAAGGTGCTGGGGGTGCTGCGCGGGCCGTGGTGGGTGCGGGTGATCCTCGGCGTGCTGCTGCTGACCGCGATCCTCGAACTGCTGCGCTGGCCGCTGGGCGTCTGGTACGAGATCCAGCTCCGCGACTTCGGCCTGTCCACCCAGACCTGGGCGAGCTGGAACGCCGACCGGCTGAAGAGCGTCGGCGTGAGCGTGGTGCTGACCTCCATCATGGTCGTCGCCGTCATCGCGCTGGCCCGCCGGTTCAGGCGCTGGTGGATCCCCGCGGCGGCGGGCGCGGCGCTGCTCACCGTGGTGGCGTCCTTCGTCTACCCGATCGTGTTCGAGCCCCTGTTCAACGACTTCCGGCCGATGCAGGCCGGGCCGCTCCGCTCCGACCTGCTGGCCATGGCCGCGCGCGACGGGGTGCCGGTCGAGGACGTGCTGGTCGCCGACGCCTCCCGCCGGACCACCGCGCTCAACGCGTATGTGTCGGGGTTCGGCGCCACCCGCCGGATCGTCGTGTACGACACGCTGCTCAAGGCGCCCGCCGACGAGGTCGAACTGGTCGTGGCGCACGAGCTCGGGCACGCGAAGTACGACGACGTGCTCAACGGCACGCTGATCGGCGCGCTCGGCGCCGCTTTCGGCGCGGTCCTGCTCTACTGGGCGGCCCTCGCGGTACGGCGCCGCACCCGCCTGCCCGGCTCCAGCCCCCTGGCTGACCCGCTGGCGGTTGGGGTGCTGATGGGCCTGGTCAGCCTGGCCACGGTCCTGTCCGGGCCCGCGCAGAACCTCATCAGCCGCCACGTCGAGGCCCGCGCCGACGTGCACGCCCTGGACCTGACCAGGGACCCGGCGCCGTTCATCGCGATGCAGCAGCGCCTCGCCACGACCAACCTCTCCGATCTGTCGCCCGATGTCGTGGAGTATGTGCTCTATGCATCGCATCCCACGGCCCCCGAGCGCATCGCCCTGGCGCGCTCCTGGGCCGAGCTGAACGACCTGCCCGTCCCGTGACCAGGGTTCTGATCGTCACCAACGACTTCCCGCCGCGGCCAGGGGGGATCCAGTCGTTCGTCCACGGCCTCGCCTCGCGCACCCCCGAGGTGCTGGTGTACGCGCCGCAGTGGCCGGGGTGCGCGGCCTTCGACCGGCTTCAGCCGTACCCGGTGGTGCGGCATCCCTCGTCGCTCATGCTGCCCACGCCCGCCGTCGCGCGGCGGGCGGCGCGGCTCGTGGCCGAGCACGGCGCCGACACCGTCGTGTTCGGGGCGGCGGCCCCACTCGGCCTGCTGGCGCCCCGCCTGCGCGCCGCCGGGGCGCGGCGCGTGGTCATGCTCACCCACGGGCACGAGGCGTCCTGGGCCGGGGCGCCCGGCTTCCGCTCCGTGTTGCGCAGGATCGGCGAACACGCCGACGTCGTCACCTACCTGGGCGGCTACACCCGCGACCGGCTGGCCTCGGTGATCCCTCCCGGCAAGCTGGTACGGCTCGCGCCCGGCGTCGATCCCGCGCGGTTCCATCCCGGGGTCGACGGCGGGGTGGTGCGGCGGGCGCTGGATCTGGGGGAGCGGCCCGTGGTGGTGTGCGTGTCCCGGCTGGTGCCGCGGAAGGGGCAGGATCAGCTGGTGCGGGCTTGGCCCAGGGTGCTGCGGGCCGTACCGGAGGCCGTGCTGATGATCGTCGGGGGTGGGCCGGACGCTCGGCGGCTGGCCCGGCTGGTACGGGCCGCAGGGGTGGCCGCCTCGGTACGGTTCACGGGGGAGGTGCCTTCGGGGAGCCTGCCGCTGTACTACGCGGCGGGAGACGTCTTCGCGATGCCGTGCAGGACCCGGCTGGGGGGTGTGGACGTGGAAGGGCTCGGGATCGTGTTCCTGGAGGCGTCGGCCACCGGGCTGCCCGTGGTGGCGGGGGCGTCGGGAGGGGCGCCGGACGCGGTACGGCAGGGGGAGACGGGGTTCGTCGTGGACGGGCGCTCGGTGGGAGAGGTGGCGGACACGCTGGCCGACCTGCTGGGAGACCGGGAACGGGCCAGGAAGATGGGGCGGACGGGAAGGGAGTGGGTGCTGTCCGACTGGTCGTGGGACCAGATCGGCGACCGCTTCCGCGCCATCCTCCTGGACGGCTGACAGGCGGGCTCAGGGGCGGCGGTCCGGCAGGGCCTGCGCCGATGGTCGGCGCAGGCCCTTGGTGGAACCGGGATACCAGGGGCCGTCAGGAGGTGGCCTTGGAGAACTTCCACTCGCCGGTGCCGGGGGCGCGGTCGCTGTAGAGGCTGGTGGACACTCCGTACAGGCCGGCGGGCGGGCCGCCGTGGCAGGTGTCGAGGAAGCCGCCGTTCCAGCTGTCGTAGCCGTTGAGCAGGTGGACGACGTCGCCGATGCGCACCTTGGAGTCGTCCGGCGAGGAGGTCTCGGCGAACACCCGCCACCGTCCCGTCCCGGTGGCCCGGTCCTTGCCGTGGGAGGTGGACACCTCGTACTTGTTGGGCGCCGGGGCGTGACCGCAGGTGTCGAGGTATCCGCCGTCGCCTCCGTAGAGGTTGCGCAGGTAGACCACATCGCCGGTGACGACGTCCGCGCCCGCCGCCTTGCCGCTCGCGGAGAGGATCTCCCAGGTTCCGGTGCCCTTGGCCCGGGTGGGTGAGGCGGCCGTCGAGACCCCGTACTTGTTGCCGTCGTTGGCTGCGCCGTTGGTGTCCAGGTAGCCGCCCTGCCAGGAGTTGTAGCCATTCTGCAGGTGAACCAGGTCGCCGTACTTCACTACATCCGCCACGTGCCCTCCGAGCTCTCTCGTCTGTTCGGGACCAACGTTCTCGAACGCTGCATCACGGAGAGTATGTAGGCGAATACCTCAAGTGGCTATGACGTGGAAGCGAGGTGATGGTGACGGAGTGGTTAGTGGTGCCTGAGGGGCGGTTCCCTCAGGTGCCGTACAGGTCGTCGACCTGCTTGGCGAAGTCGCGCATGACGAGGTTGCGCTTGAGCTTGAGGGTCGGCGTCAGGTGGCCGCTCTCCTCGGTGAGGTCCGTGTCGAGCACCACGAACTTCTTGATCTGCTCCGCCTTCGACACCGTCCGGTTCGCCGCGTCCACCGCCTGCTGCACCTCGGCCAGGAGCCGCGGATCCGAGGACGGCTCGCCCGAGCCCGGCGAGGCGGCCCGCCACTGCTCCAGCGCCTCGGGATCAAGAGTGATCAACGCCGCCACGAACGGCCGCCCGTCCCCGACGATCATCGCCTGCGAGACCAGCGGATGCGCCCGGATGGCGTCCTCCATGGGGGCGGGCGCGATGTTCTTGCCCGCCGCGGTGACCAGGATCTCCTTCTTGCGCCCGGTGATCCGCAGATAGCCGTCGGCGTCGAGCTCGCCCACGTCGCCGGTGTGGTACCAGCCGTCCTCGTCGATCGCCTCGGCCGTGGCCTGGTCGTTGTTCCAGTACCCCTTGAACACGTGCCGGCCCTTGGTCAGGATCTCGCCGTCGTCGCCGATCCGCACGGAGGCGCCGGGAATCGGCTTGCCGACCGTGCCGATCTTGTTGGCGCCCGGCATGTTCACCGCGACCGGGGCGGTGGTCTCGGTCAGGCCGTACCCCTCGAACACCTCGATGCCGACGCCGGTGAAGAAGTGGCCGAGGCGCTCGCCGAGGGCGCCGCCGCCGGAGACGGCGGCGGACAGGCGGCCGCCGGTGGCGGCGCGCAGCTTGCCGTACACCAGCTTGTCGAACAGGGCGTGGCGCAGGCGCAGGCCGAGGCCCGCGTGGCTGCCGGCCTTGCTGAAGGCGACGGCGGTCTCGGCGGCGCGGGCGAAGATCTTGCCCTTGCCGCCCGCGACGGCCTTCTGCTCGGCGCCGTTGTACACCTTCTCGAACACGCGCGGCACGCCCAGCAGGAACGTCGGCTGGAAGGAGGCCAGGTCGGGCGCGACGTTCTTCATGTTCGGCGTGTGCCCGAGCACCGCGCCGGTCTCGACGAACACGACCTGGATGACCCGGGCGAACACGTGCGCCAGCGGCAGGAACAGCAGCGCCGACTTGCCCTGCCCGGCGAACAGCGGCTCCAGCGGGCCCCTGGCCACGTTGATCGCGGTGTAGAGCAGGTTGTCGTGCGTCAGCCGGCAGCCCTTGGGGCGGCCGGTGGTGCCGGAGGTGTAGATGATGGTCGCCAGGTCGGCGGAGACGAGGGCCTGGCGGCGCGTGGTGAGCGTCTCGTCGGAGACCCCCGAGCCCTCGGCGGCCAGCGCGGACAGCTCGTCCACCCGCCAGACGCTCTTGAGGTCGGGCACCTCGCCGCGCACCGACTCGACGGTCTCCAGATGGCCGTCCAGCTCGACGAAGGCGGCCTTGGCGCCGCTGTCGGCCAGGATCCAGCCGACCTGCTCGGCCGCGGACGTCTCGTAGATCGGCACGCTGACCGCGCCCGCCGCCCAGATCGCGTAGTCGATGACGGCCCACTCGTAGCGGGTGCGCGACATCAGCCCGACCCGGTCGCCCGGCTCGATGCCCGCCGCGATCAGGCCCTTGGCCACGCCCGCGACCTCGTCGCGGAACTCGGCCGCGGTGACCACCGGCCAGCCGCCGCCGGACATGCGGCGCATGACCACGGCGCCTGGCTCCTGCTCACCCCGGCGGAAGACCGTGTCGGCGCAGTTGGCGGACGCGGGAACATCCACCAGCACGGGAACGCTGTACTCGCGCACGGGTCACTCCTCCGAAGGTGCACGCAACTTGGACGGCCTGGACGCTACCCGGTTAAGTTACCTATCGGTAGGTCCGTCACCCAGGCGTTATCAGGGCATTTCTCACGCTAGCAGCCGCCCGTCGTGGCCTGGCCGCTCGCGTCTAGGATGTCGGGCATGCGGGTCCACGTGGTCAGCGATGTGCACGGGAACGTCGAAGCGCTGGCGCGGGCGGGCGACGGCGCCGACGCGCTGATCTGCCTGGGCGACCTGATCCTGTTCATCGACTACGAGGACGTCTCCCAGGGCATCTTCGCCGAGCTGTTCGGCGCCGCGCGGGCGGCCGAGTTCATCGCGCTGCGCACGGCCAAGCGCTTCGACGAGGCCAGGGCGATGTCCGGCGCCCTGTGGGCGTCCCTCGGCGGCGACCCCCGCGAGCACATCGAGCGCAGCGTCCGCCGCCAGTACGCGGAGATCTTCGCCGCCATGCCCACGCCCGCCTACCTCACCTACGGCAACGTCGACGTGCCGAAGCTGTGGCCCGACTACGTCCGCGAGGGGCACCACGTGCTGGACGGGCAGGTGGTGGAGATCGGCGGGCTGCGGTTCGGGTTCGTCGGCGGCGGGCTGCGCACGCCTTACCGCACGCCGAACGAGCTCGACGACGAGGAGTACGCGGCCAAGGTGGAGGCGCTCGGCGAGGTCGACGTGCTCTGCTGCCACATCCCGCCCGCGGTGCCCGAGCTGCTGTACGACGTGGTGGCCCGGCGCTTCGAGCGCGGCAGCGAGGCCACCCTGGAGGCGATCCGGCGCACCCAGCCGCGCTACGCCCTGTTCGGCCACGTGCACCAGCCCCTGCACCGGCGTACCCGCATCGGCAGGACGGAGTGCGTGAACGTCGGCCATTTCCGCGGAAAGGGCGTCCCTTACACCCTGCGCTGGTGACCCGACCGGTACGGTTGAGGCATGGCCGATCGCACCACTTCGAGCATCACCATCGATGCCGACGCCGCCAGCGTGATGGCGGTCATCGCCGACTTCGCCGCCTACCCCGAGTGGGCGGGCCAGGTGAAGTCGGCCCAGGTGCTGGAGACCGACGCCGAGGGCAGGCCCGTGAAGGTGCGGTTCGTCATGGACGCGGGCGTGATCAACGACGAGTACGCCCTCGGCTACGACTGGCGCGACGCCGACGGCGTGTCCTGGCGGCTGGTCGAGGCGGGCAGGATGCTCTCCGCGCTCGACGGCAGTTACCGCCTGACCCCCAAGGGCGGCGGCACCGAGGTGACCTACGAGCTGGCCGCCGACCTCAAGGTGCCGATGATCGGCATGATCAAGCGCAAGGCCGAGAAGGTCATCGTCGACACCGCCCTCAAGGGCCTGAAGAAGCGGGTCGAGGGCAAGTAGGTGGCCGCCCGGGTACTGCTGTTCACCGGCAAGGGCGGCGTCGGCAAGACGACGGTGGCCGCGGCGACCGCCACACTGGCGGCCCGGCGCGGGCTCAAGACCCTCGTCGTCTCGACCGACACCGCGCACTCGCTGGCCGACGCGCTGGGCGTGACGGCCGGGGAGGAGCCCGTCGAGATCGCCCCCGGCCTGCACCTGCACCAGGTCGACACCCAGCGCTCGCTGGAGCGCCACTGGGGCGACCTGCAGGACTACGCCAGGGGCCTGATGGCCGAGCTCGGCCTGGACGAGATCACCTCCGAGGAGGTCACGGTCCTGCCCGGCGCCGAGGAGGTCATCGCGCTGCTGGAGCTGCGCGGGCAGGCCCGTACCGGAAGCTGGGACGTCATCGTCGTCGACTGCGCCCCCACCGCCGAGACGCTGCGCCTGCTGGCCCTGCCCGAGGCCCTGGACTGGCACGTCTCCCGGCTGCTGCCGGTCGGCCGCAAGATCATGAAGCTGGTGGGCCCGCTGGTCCGCCAGGTGGCCAGGGTCAGCGCGCCCGGCGACGCGGTGGTCGACGCGGGCGAGCGCTTCCACCGCGGCCTCATGGAGGTCCGCGAGCTGCTCACCGGCGACGACGCCTCGGTCCGCCTGGTGCTCACCCCCGAGGCGGTCGTCCTCGCCGAGGCCCGCCGCACCCTGACCTCCCTCAACTTGTACGGCTACCGCGTCGACGCGGTGATCGCCAACCGGATCTTCCCCGCCGAGGGCGCCGACGCGTGGCGCGCCCAGTGGGTCGAGGCGCAGAGCAGGCTGATGGCCGAGGCCGAGGAGTCGTTCGCGCCGCTGCCCATCCACGCCGTGCCGTACCTGCCGGCCGAGCCGGTGGGCGCCGACGCGCTCGCCGAGCTGGGCGAGCGCCTGTACGGCGAGGCCGACCCGTTCGCCGTCCCGAAGGTGGAGGCGCCGCTGCGGCTGGACGGGCACGAGCTGAGCCTGGCGCTGCCCGGCGCCGAGCGCGGTGAGGTGGACCTGGCGCGCAAGGGCGACGAGCTGATCATCACCGCGGGGCCGTACCGCCGGATCCTGGCCCTGCCCGCCGCGCTGGCCCGCCGTAAGATCAGTGGTGCGGTGCTCCGGGACGGCCGCCTCCGGGTACGGTTCACCTCAGGAGGGCCAGATGACTGAGACCAGCAACGACAAGGACCCGATCGGCACTGTCGCCGACGAGGCGCGCAAGCTGTTCGACACGCTGCAGGGCCGGGCCACCCGGCAGGTCGGCAAAACCGTGTTCAACTCCTTCACCGGAGGCGGCGGCCGCAGCGAGCGCGACGTGTGGGGCGAGGCCGTGGCCGAGCCGCACGAGGAGTACATCTGCCGCGCCTGCCCCGTGTGCCGGGCGATCGCGGCGCAGAAGGAGTCGGGGTCCGACGTGACCGGGCACCTGGTGGCCGCGGGTGGCGAGCTGTTCGCCGCCGTCCGCCAGGCCGTCGACGCGTTGAGCCGCCCCGCCGCCCCCCGCAGGCCGCGCGAGGACGATCATGCGGATCGTCAGAACGTGGAGCACATCGACCTGGGCTGAGCCGCCCGGCTCGCGACCATTGGGAGGTTGGGACGGACATGCTGACCATCGGTGTGGACATCGGCGGGACCAAGGTCGCCGCGGGTGTGGTCGACGAGGAGGGCAAGGTCCTCCAGAGCGCGCTGCGGCCCACTCCCGCGGACCGGCCAGACCTGGTCGCCGAGACCGTGGCGAGCGTCGTCGAGGAACTGTCGCAGGGCAGGGAGATCGAGGCGGTCGGGCTCGGCGCGGCCGGCTTCGTCGACGAGACCCGATCGGTCGTGCGCTTCGCCCCCAACCTGGCCTGGCGCGAGGAGCCGCTGCAGAAGAAGGTCTCCGGGCTGGTCGGCCTGCCGGTGGTGGTGGAGAACGACGCCAACGCGATGGCGTGGGCGGAGAGCCGCTTCGGCGCGGGCCGCGACCAGACCCACGTCGTCTGCATCACCGTCGGCACCGGCATCGGCGGCGGCCTGGTCTTCGACGGCGCCCTGTTCAGGGGCCGCTGGGGGATGGGCGCCGAGCTCGGCCACATGCAGGTGGTGCCCGAGGGACGGCTGTGCGGATGCGGCAACCTCGGCTGCTGGGAGCAGTACGCCAGCGGCAACGCCCTGGTCAAGACGGCCACCGAGCTCGCCGAGGCGCAGCCGGAACGCGCCTCGATCCTGCTCGGCCTGGCCGGCGGCACGATCGAGGGCGAGGAGGTCACCGAGGCGGCCAGGCGGGGCGACGACGCCTCGCTCGCCGCCTTCGCGGAGATCGCCGACTGGCTCGGGCAGGGCCTGGCCGACCTGGTCGCGGTCCTCGACCCCGGCTGCTTCATCATCGGCGGCGGCGTGTCCCGCGCCGCCGACCTGTTCCTCGACCGGACGCGGGAGACCTTCGCCAGGTCGCTCACCGGCAGGGGACACCGCCCGGTGGCCGAGATCCGGCTGGCCGAACTGGGCGCCTCCGCCGGTCTCGTAGGGGCTGCGGACCTGGCGCGCCGGCGCTAGATTCGATGCGTGACCATCACGGTCGGCACCTACAACGTCCGGGGCCTGCGCGACGACGTCGCGGCCCTCACCCGGGTCATCAGGGCCATGCGCCCCGACGTGCTGTGCGTGCAAGAGGCGCCGCGCTTCTTCTGCTGGCGGGGCAGACGCCGTGAGCTGGCCGAGGCCGCGGGCCTGACCGTGGCCGCGGGCCGCAGACTGGGCGGCGTCGCCGTCTACATCGGGCCTGGGGTCCGGCTGCTGCACGCCGAGAGCCACGTGCTCAAGATCTTCTTAGGTTTGGAGATCCGCGGCATCGCCATCGCGGTCGTCGAGACCGGCGGCGCGCGCTTCGCCGTCGGATCGATCCACCTGGACCTCGACGAGGGGGCCAGGTTCAAGCACGCGGGCGAGGCGGTCACCCTGATCGAGGCCGTCGCCGCCCGCTTCGACGCGGCCATCGTGCTGGCCGGTGACATCAACGAACAGGACGACAAGGCGACCTGGCGGTACATCGCGGCCAGGCTCAGCGACTGCTACCCGCGCGCGCCGAGGGGGGACGGGCGGACGTTCACGGCCAGGCAGCCGGGCAAGCGCATCGACGGGATCTTCGCCACGGCGGGGCTGACCGTGGCGTGGTGCGGCGGCGTCGCGGCCGATCCCGCGGACCTGGCGGCGGCCACCGACCATCTGCCCGTCGTCGCCGAGCTGCGGGTCAACTAGCAGGGGCTGGCTACGACGCGCAGGCCTAAGCCGTACCATTTGCTCATGACCCGTCGCCTCTGGCGGCGCGCGCTGTCCACGTGTGCGGGGATCACCATCTTCAGCCTGCCCGGCACGGCCATGGCGCACGCCGACCCCGCTCGCCCGCCCTCCGCCGAGGGCTGGCAGCGGACGGCGAGCCCCGACCTGAACGCCGACAGCTCCCTGACGGACGTGTACGCGCTGTCGGCCGGTGACGTGTGGGCGGTCGGCCAGCAGGAGATCTGGGACGTCTGGGAGAACCGCGGCGCGATCACCCACTGGAACGGCAGCACCTGGACCCAGGTCCCGCTGCGCGACGCCACCGGGGCCGGTCACCTGCGCGGTGTGACCGCCACCTCGCCGACCGACGTGTGGGCGATCGGCGACGGCCACGACGGCCTGCCGTATCTCGCCCGGGGCGACCGTGGCGGCTTCGACCGGGTCAGGGTGTCGGGCATGCGGGTGGGCGACTGGCTCGGCGGCATCGACGCCCGGCCCGGCCGGGTCGTGGCGGTGGGCAGCCGGGACGGCCACGGGCTGATCGTCACCGGGCAGGGCTCCTGGAGCGCGGTCAAGACCGAGCAGAAGGGCACCCTCTATTCGGTGTCGGGCCCGTTCGCGGTCGGCGACACCGGCAAGGCCCCGCTGATCATGCGTCACACCGAGGGCGCCTGGAAGGCGATGCCGCTGCCCGACGTGCCCGGCGGCTACCTGCGCGACGTGCACGCCGAGGGCGCCAAGCGGGCCCTGGCCGTGGGCGGCGTCTTCCGCGGCGCCGGCAAGATCGAGCCGCTGGCCCTGTCCTGGAACGGCAAGAAGTGGACGAAGGTCAAACTCCCCTCCACCAAGGCCAGGCTGTACGGCGTGGCGGGCGACGGCAAGGGCCGCTTCTGGGTCACCGGCTACGACCCCGACCGCCCGGCCCAGGCGTTCCTGCTGCGCGCCGAGAAGGACCGCTGGCAGATCATCAGGGGCGGCCCGGCCAAGGGCAAGGCCGCGGTGCGCCTGCAGTCGGTCGCCTACCTCCCGGGCAAGGGCACGATCTGGGCGGTCGGGCACGCCCTCGACGCGGCCGACCGCTACACCGACGTGGTGGAGACGTTCAGCCCGAAGGGCTCCAACCCCTCCTAGATCACCGCGCCGTCGTCCCAGCCCGAGTCGTTGGGCGGGCCGTCCCCCATGCGCACCACCAGCGCCACGAAGCCGCCGATGAACGCCGCCACCGCGGTGAACAGCGCCCAGCCCTGCATCTCCCAGTTGGCCATCGCGGCGACCAGCAGGTAGGCGGGACCCCCGAACAGCGCCACCCAGGCCAGCTTGGTCGTCAGGTCGACCTTGGGCAGCGGCGGGGGAGTGGGAGGCACGAAGTGACCCTCGTCGTCCTCCTCCTCGCCGTCGTGCCGGTCCTCCTCGGGCGAGTCGCCCAGATCGGCCGGCGGGTCGTCGAGGTCGGTGAACTCGGGTGGGCGCACCACTCGCCGCGTCGGCTCGACCGGGACGTTCTCGCTGTCGGGCCACGGCTGATCGGCCGAGTCGCGCTCGGCTGTGTCGTTGAAGGACGCGACGATCTGCCGCCAGACCTCGTCCTCATCGCTCTGGGGTGTCACCTAGCTGGGCCTACTCATCGGCCACTCACTTTCTCCGCGTGGATCGCGCGTTCCCCCGGGGATGCGATCAGTCCCTCTGCAAGGGTACCGAGGCATGTGTCCGGATGAAGTCGAGGCTCCCGGCAAAGATCCTGTCGGCATCGTTGTCCAGGGTCGCCACATGGTAGCTGTCGTGCAGTTCCTCGATGGTGACTCCGGGGATCCGCCGGCGCAGGATCGCCACGCTGGCCGGCTTCACCACGTGGTCCTCGGGGCTGTGGTACACCAGCAGCGGCTGGGTGACCTTGCCCAGGTCGGCCTGCACCAGGGACCACAGCCGGGGTAACGTCGCCGCCGCCCTCACCGGGGTGCGCGTGTAGCCGACTTCGACGGCGCCCTCCTTCTTGATGTCCCCGGCCACCCCCGGCATGGACGGGACGAACCACTTCAGCACCGGGGCCAGCGCCAGCAGCGGCACGTCGCTGGTGATCGACGGGTTGACCAGCACCACCCCCTTGACGGCGGCGCCGTGCACCTCGGCCAGCCGGAGCGCCAGGCAGGCGCCGAGCGACAGCCCCGCCACGAACACCTCGGCGCACCGGCCCTGGAGCACCGCGAACGCCTTCTCCAGTTCGGCGTACCAGTCCTGCCAGCGGGTTCTGCTCATCTCCTGCCAGGTCGTGCCGTGACCGGGCAGCCGGGGGAGTGAGACGCTGGCGCCGTTCCGGGCCAGGAACTCTCCCCAGGGGCGCAGAGACTGCGGCGTGCCGGTGAATCCATGGCACAGCAACACGCCGATCTGACCGGCCTCATGGTGGTAGGGCTCCGCACCTCGCATGAGCGGCATAACAGCTCCTCAGTGGGCAATCTTCCCTAATTTGCCCGATCGTCGCACGATCTGAGGTGGTTGTGCGAGAGCTGATGTAGGAGGTTTGGTCCGCAAGGTGGGAAGATGACCCTGCTTGTCGTCCGAGCCGGAGAAGGGGTGGCCGCGTGTTCTACTGGGTGGTGAAGGCGATCTTGTGGCCGTTCCTCCATCTGGTGTTCCGCCCGTGGACCGAGGGCGCCGACAACGTGCCCAGGCAGGGGCCGGTGATCCTGGCGGGCAACCACCTGTCGTTCGCCGACCACTTCTTCGGCGCGCTGCCCCTGCCACGCAAGGTCATCTCGCTCGGCAAGTCCGACTACTTCACCGGCAGAGGAGTCAAGGGCCTGCTCAGCCGGGCGTTCTTCAGCGGTGTCGGCACCGTTCCCATCGACCGCTCCGGCGGCAAGGCCAGCGAGGCTGCCCTGCGCACCGGGCTGCGGGTGCTGGGCGAGGGCAACGTGCTCGGCATCTACCCCGAGGGCACCCGCTCGCCCGACGGCCGGCTCTACAAGGGCAAGACCGGCGTGGCCAGGCTGGCCCTGATGTCGCGGGCTCCGGTCATCCCGTGGGCCATGGTCAACACCTACGAGATGATGCCGCCGGGGCGCCTGCTGCCCAAGCTGGGCATCCGCCCCGGCGTCAGGTTCGGCAAGCCGCTCGACTTCTCCCGCTACTACGGCATGGAGGAGGACCGGCTGGTGCTGCGCGCGGTCACCGACGAGATCATGTACGCGCTGATGGAACTGTCCGACCAGGAGTACGTGGACAAGTACGCCGCCAGCGCCAAGGTCGAACTGGAGCGCGCCGCCCGTACCGCCCGCGCCGCCGCGGACTAGGGCTTGCTCTTGCCCGCGGCGACGGCCTTGCGCGAGTCGGCGAGGTAGGCGGCCACGTACGGGTGCGCCGGGTAGAGCTCGCGCACCTTGCGGAACTTGGGCAGCGCGGCCCGGTGGCGGTCGGCGAAGAAGTCGTTCAGCGCCGAGTCGTAGAGCCGGGTGGTCTCCGAGCGCACCGGCTTGACCCGCGCCGCCGCCAGCCGCTTCCTGATCACGCTCACCGGCAGGATGAGGCTGGTGTTCTCGGCCAGCCCGCCGACCGAGTCGTCGACGTACTTGGCGATCACCGTGCCGATGACCTTGCCCTCGGCGTTGAGGACCGGGCCGCCGGAGTTGCCCTTGTAGGACGGGGTCTGCGCCTGGATCATCGGCACCCCGGCCACGGTCGTCCGCCTGGCGTTGAAGGCCCCCTCGGTGAGCGACGGGTACAGCTTCGAGCGGTCGTCGAAGTTCGGGTTGCCGGTGACCAGCCCCGGGAAGCCGTTGATGTAGAGCACGTCGCCCACCCGGACGTCCACGTCCTGGCCCAGCGAGAGCGTCGGCAGGTTTCTGGCGCCCTTCAGCCGCAGCAGCGCGAAGTCCTCGCCCGGGTAGTCGCTGCCCTTCGCGACCAGGCTGATCGGCGTGTAGGTGATCTTCTGCTTGCCGCCCGGCGGCACGCTCAGCACGCTGAAGGACCGCTTGACGCCCTTGAGGCGTACCGTGCGGGCGTTGAACGCGGTGAACAGCCTGGTGGCCAGCCCGACCAGCTCGTCGTCCGGCTGGACCCGGGTCCTGATCGACTTCAGGAAGGCCGCCACGTCCGCCTCGTTGACCTTGGGCAGCACGGTGGCCGCCATCTCCGCGCGCAGCGTGGCCTTCGGCGTGGCCACGCAGTGCGAGCCGGTCACCATGTAGCCGTCGGGGGTGATCCACCACCCCGTGCACACCCCGCCGCCGAAGCCGGGCAGGACCCGGTCGGGACCCGCCGGGGCGAGGTAGCGGCCCACGTTCGCCGACGCCGTCCGCAGCACCCACTTGAGCCGGCTGCGCCGGTCGGCCGGGATGCGCCCGGCCTTGGCGTGCGCCTCGGCCTTGGCCGCCAGCGCCTTGAACGCCTTGGTCGTGCCCGGCGACGGCACGACCACCTTCGCCTCGTACGCCAGCAGGATCAGCCGCACCGCCGGGTCCGTCCTGGCCGCCAGCCGGGTGCCGATCGCCACATCCTTCGGCGCCTCGGCCACCGCGCCAGTCTGGGCCGCCGCGAGGGTGGCCAGGGCCAGCCCGGCGGCAGTGAGCGCCCGTTTCGCAGATCCGTACACAGGTTCCACCCCCTTTGTCGTCTGACCGGGAGTGTGCGCCGGGGTGCCGGCGGGCGGCTTGCACGCCGCTTGTCGCGCGCCTCAGGACAGGTGCGAGCGGACCTGCCGGATGTGCTCGGGAGTGGTACGGCAGCAGCCGCCGATCATCGAGGCGCCCATGGCCTGCCACTCCTTGGCCGCCTGGCCGTACTCCACGGGGTCGGTGAGGCCCACCCAGCGCCGCCGCTTGGCGTCCCAGGTCTCGCCCGAGTTGGGGTAGAGCACGATCGGGTTGGAGGTCAGCTGGGTGATGAGGGCGGGGATGAAACGCGGGGCGGTGCAGTTGACGCCGACCGCGACCACCTGCGGGTCGGCCGCGAACAGGGCGGCGGCCTCGGCCAGCGGGGTGCCGTCGTTGAGGTGGTGGGTGTCGCGGCAGGAGAAGCTCACCCACGCCTTGACCTCGGGCGTCTCGGCGAGCAGCCGGGCCAGGGCACGCGCCTCGGGCAGGGACGGGATGGTCTCGCAGGCCATCATGTCCGCGCCCGCGGCGGCGAGGATCTCCCAGCGCGGCCGGTGCCAGGCCACCAGGCTCTCCTCGCCCAGGTCGTAGTCGCCGGTGTACTCCGAGCCGTCGGCCAGGAAGGCCCCGTAGGGGCCGACCGAGGCGGCGACCAGCCCGCCGCCCGCCTCGTCGCGCGCCTGCGCGGCCAGTTCCACCGACAGGCGGATCAGCCGCTCGGCCTCGGCGGGGGACATCCCCCGCCGGGCGAACCCGGGCAGCGACGCCTGGTAGCTCGCGGTCGTGGCGACGTCCGCCCCGGCGGCGAAGTAGTCCGCATGCACTCTCCTGATCAGCGCTGGATCTTCGAGCAGCAGGCGCGCCGACCACAGCTCGTCGGCCAGGTCGGCGCCGAGAGCTTCCAGATGAGTGGCAAGTCCCCCATCAAGCACAAATGAACTCACTTACCCACTTTATGCGCTTTCCTCCCTCCCCTTGTCAGGTGCGCTTCCAGAACGGCCGCTTCCGCCCGCCTCCGGTGAGGCTCTCCAGCGCCTCGACGGCACGCTGCCACAGCGCGTCCGCGTCGGCGCCCGGCCGGTCGGCCGTCTCCAGTTCCCTGGCCAGCGCCGCCAGCTCGGGATGGCCCCCCAGGTAGGTGGCCAGCGCCGCGAGGCGGCTGCCCAGATCGGCGAGGAACTGCGGACGCTCGTCCGGCTTCACCGTCCTGAGCCGCTCCAGCTCGGTCAGCAGTTGCGGCCTGACCGTGTCGATGCCGGGCGGCGCGGCGGCCTCCCGCGGGTACGGCTTGGGCGGCGCCGCCTTGGCGAACATCCGTCCGCGCGGCGCGGCTCCGCCCGGCATCGGACTCGGCGCCCCGGGGGGCGCGGCCATCGCGGTGAACGCCACCCCCATGGGCGCCATCGCCGACGCCGGCATCTCCCAGCCGCTCGGCGGCTCGACCGGCTGGATCACCCGGTGCTCGGGAGCGCCCCCGGCGACCTGGCGGGTGTCGACCGCCACATAAGCGGTGAAGCGGCACAGCACGCCGTACGTCAGCGACGTCCGCACGATCGACTCCTCCAGCCCGTGCTCGCCCATCGCGTAGCGGTCCTCCAGCTCGCGCAGGTGCGCCCGCGCCCAGACGGCCCGCAGGGCGGGTCCGGCGGTCACCGCGCCGGTCACCGTCTCCGTCCAGGGCTCACCGGCCGCCACGCCGCGCACGGTCAGCGACGAGCCGCTCCGGCAGCGGCCCGACACCGTCAGCGGCACGCCCGGGAAGATCGAGCCCAGGTGGGTGACCGTACCCGGCTCCAGGTCGAGGCCCTCCAGGGTCAGGTCCGTGACCAGCGGGGCGCCGATCCTGCGGTGGATCTGCTCCATCGCCGCGTCCAGCCGCTCCTCCGACTCCACCAGCTCGCAGCGGCCCGCGCCGAGCCCGGCCAGGCGGCCGAGGAAGGCGGCGTTCACCGCCCGGTCGATGCCGACCACGTGCACCCGCATCGCCGACAGCGCGCCGCCCGCCTGCTCCAGGATCTGGTCCTCGTTCCCGACCTGACCGTCGGTCACCAGCACCACGATCCGGTCCCGTCCCGGCTCGCCCAGCAGCGCCACCGCCTGGCGCAGCGGCTCCAGCAGCTCCGTGCCGCCGCGCGCGTCCACCCGCGCCAGGTGCTCGACCGCCCGGAAGCGGTTGCGGTCGGTGGCCTCCCGCATCCCGTCGAAGGCGCTCTCCACCACCGAGTCGAACGCCAGCACCGCGAACCGGTCGGCCGAGGTCAGCGTGTCCACGATCCTGGCCGCCGCGCGCCTGGCGGCGACCATCTTCCAGCCGCCCATGCTGCCCGAGCGGTCCAGCACCAGGACCACGTCGCGCGGCACCCGGGTGGCCTCGACCGGCGGCGGCACCACGGTGAGCGCGAAGGTGCCCTCGCCGTCGAGCAGCAGCGACGTCGAGGCGTCGAAGGCCAGCCTGAGGATGAAGTCACGGTCCAGCCGCTCGCCCGGCTCCAGCGCGACCGTCGTGCCCGCCTGCCGTACCAGGTGCAGGCTGGAGGCCAGCTCGCGCAGTTCCAGGCCGGCCGGGTCCACGTCGACCGTCAGCGACAGGCGGACCGGGTTCGGGAAGCCGGGCAGCAGGACGGGCGGGGTGATCCGGGAGGCGTCCGGCACCGCGCCGGTGTCCGGGACCACGCCGTCGCCCGCCGACGGGCCGTCCAGCGGGTCGCCAGGGATGTAGCGGGGGGCGACGACCAGCGGGAAGCGGAAGGTCGCCGCGCCGTCCTCGTACGGCAGGGGCTGGCTGAGCGTCAGCCGTACCGTCACCCGCTCGCCCGGCAGGATGTTGCCGACGCGGATGGCGAACACGTCGGGCCGGTCCTCCTCGGCGATCGCCGCCCGCCGGCCCTCGCTCAGCGCCCGGTCGTAGTCGGCCCTGGCCTGGCCGCGCTCCTTGAGCACCCCCTCGATCACCCGGTCGTCCGCCTCCATCACGAACCCGGTCACGGCCGCCCTGTCCGGCAGCGGGAAGACGTACGTCGCCTCCAGGGCCACGTCGAACGGGTTGCGGAAGCCCTGCGCCACCCGGACGCCGGCCATCAGCCCGGACAGGTCCGCGGCCACGTCCAGGCTCTCCAGCGGCAGGTTGCCGCGCGCGGTCTCCAGCGCGCCGAACCCCGCCTCCGGCGTCGGCAGGCACCGCTCGGGCGCGAGCGTGGTGATCGGGACGGTCATGTCGGGCTCCCTTCGTGGCGGAGGCGGCGCTCTTCGAGCACCGCCAGAAGCGGTCCCGCGGCGGCGCGGACGGCCTCGATGTCCTCTTCGGTGGGCGTACGGCCGGCGCCGTCGACGAGCAACGCGACCCCCGGCGCCAACCTCACTCCGTGCAGCAGCCCCGCCCCCACCTGCGCGGCCACCCCACTCCCGGCGTCTCCTTGCCCCGGACCCGGACCCGGACCCGGACCCGGACCCGGCTCAGGGCTCGGATGGGCCCAGAACCGCTCCCGGCTCTTCTCAGGCGCGGTGCCTGGGGGCGGTGTGGGCGGTGGGGCGGGCTCGCCCGTCT
Source organism: Nonomuraea sp. NPDC046570 (assembly GCF_040645915.1). Taxonomy (NCBI): domain Bacteria; kingdom Bacillati; phylum Actinomycetota; class Actinomycetes; order Streptosporangiales; family Streptosporangiaceae; genus Nonomuraea; species Nonomuraea sp. NPDC046570. Next base: position 205,749 of record NZ_JBEYZF010000002.1, read on the forward strand.
GTCCCGGGAGTGCCGGAGTCGCGGGGAGCTGGGCGGTCTCTTCGAGTGTGGTGTCGGTGGCGCCGGTCAGGCGGGTCTGGATGTCGGCCAGGGAGTGGCCCCCGGCCTGCAGGCGCTTGACGGCGACCAGTTGCAGGAGGTGCCGTCGGCCGTAGCGGGCCACCCGGCCGCGCCTGGTCAAGGGGGGATCGACCAGGCCGATCGTCGTATACCACCTGATCTGGCGTTCGCCGGGCACTTCACGCACCCGGCCGTTGACCTGCTGGGCGTCCGCGCGCAGCGCGCCTGCCGCTCGCTCGGCCAGCTCGGCGATCGTCCAGGTCTCCTCCATACCCCCACAATGACACTGTCATTGTTACAGTGTCAACCAGGGAAGAATCGGCCCGGCCGAAGTGTTCTTCCAGGTGCAAGCCGATTGCCGAACGACGGGGAGGAAGACAACATGGCTCCGATCACCGGTCCGCTGCGGGGCGAGGCGAAGAAGGTCGTCGCGGAGGCCCTCCAGGGTGCCCTGGTCGATCTCATCGATCTCTCGCTGGTGGCCAAGCAGGCGCACTGGAACGTCATCGGTCACCAGTTCCGCCCGATCCACCTCCAGCTCGACGAGCTGGTGGCCATCGCCCGCGAGCACGCCGACGCCATCGCCGAGCGCGCGGTGGCCCTGGGCATCAACCCCGACGGCCGCTCCGCCACCGTCGCCAGGACCACCTCGGTCCAGCAGCCCGAGGCGGGGTGGATCGAGGACGGCAAGGTGGTCGCGACCCTGACCGACATCCTGGAGGGCGTCGCCGCCAGGCTCCGCGCGCGGATCGCCGCCACCGACGAGCCGGACCCCGTCAGCCAGGACCTGCTCATCGCGGTCGCCCAGGACATCGACAAGCAGCACTGGATGTTCCAGGCACAGCGCTGACCCTGAACGGCGCCACTCAGCCGGGCCCGGGCTCCCCGAACACGGGGGACCCGGGCTTTCCCCTGCCCGGCCCGCGACTCCCGGCAGACCCGGGACGGGGATTCTCCTGTTCCCGGATGGGCAGGGTTCGCGTGTGGTTTGGGTATGGGAACCCCTTCATTCATGTCGTTTCGATCGACTGAGGTCCCCGCCCGGCCTAGCGTGGCAGCGACAGGAGGCTCGAACATGTTGCGCAGGACTCTCCTCTGCACGGGGGCGGCGGCGATCACGGCGGTCTTCACGGGCTCGCTCTGGCACGGGGCGGCCGAGGTCCGCCCGGGCCCCGGCCGGTACGGCCCGCTCAAGGTCCCCGACACGAACGGCCTGGCCCTGCCCGACGGGTTCACCAGCAGGCTCATAGCCCGCACCGGCCACAAGGTCGGCGGCCTGACCTGGCACGCCGCCCCCGACGGCGGCGCCTGCTTCCCCGACGGCGAAGGCTGGATCTACGTCTCCAACTGCGAGGTCCCGCTGCTCGGCGGCGCCTCGGCGGTGCGCTTCGGCAAGGACGGCTCGATCCGGGACGCCTACCGGATCCTGTCGGGCGCGAACCTCAACTGCGCGGGCGGCGCGACCCCGTGGCGGACCTGGCTGTCGTGCGAGGAGATCGCCCGCGGCCGGATCTTCGAGTGCGACCCGTACGGCGAACGCTCCGCCCGCCCCCGCCTGGCCATGGGCCGCTTCAAGCACGAGGCGGCCGCCTGCGACCCCGACCGCGAGGTCGTCTACCTGACCGAGGACGAGCCCGACGGCTGCTTCTACCGGTTCAGGCCCGGCGACTGGGGCGACCTGACCGAGGGCACCCTGGAGGTGATGTGCGGCGCGGGCGAGCGGGTGATCTGGAAGCCGGTGCCGTCCCCGGCCGCGCTGCCGCGTCCGACCAGGCACCAGGTGAAGGAGGCCAGGCACTTCGACGGCGGCGAGGGCTGCTACTACGCCGACGGCGTCTGCTACTTCACCACCAAGGGCGACAACCGGGTGTGGGCCTACGACGCGGCCTCCGCCACGCTGGGCGTGGCCTACGACGCGGACTCGCCGCTGACCGGCGTCGACAACATCACCGGCGCCCCTACGGGCGACCTGTACGTCGCCGAGGACGGCGGCAACATGGAGATCAACCTCATCGCCCCCGACCGGTCGGTCTCACCGTTCCTGCGCCTGGACGGCCACGGCCGGTCGGAGATCACCGGCCCCGCCTTCTCCCCGGACGGGAAGCGCCTCTACTTCTCCTCCCAGCGCGGCCGCTCGGGCAAGCCGACCGACGGGCACACCTTCGAGGTGACGGGCCCGTTCCGGAACCTGGTGCCGCCCCAGCGCGCCTGAGCCGCTAAAGGTCGCGCGCCCAGACCTGCTCGACCACGTCCACGCCGTTCTCCACGGCCTTCTCCTCCGATTCCAGGACGAACCCGGCCCCCTGGTAGATCCGCCTGGCGCTGACCAGCGAGTCGCGCGTCCACAGCATGATCCGCCGGTACCCCTCGGCCCTGGCGTGCCGCAGGCACTCCTCCACGAGCCTGCGCCCGAGGCCGAGCCCTCTGGCCGACGGCTCGACGAGCAGCATCCGCAATTGGGCGGTCCGCTCGTCCTTGCGCACGCAGAAGACGCACCCGGCGCGCTCGCCGCCGACCTCGGCGATCCACCCGGTGTCGGCGCGCGGGTCGAGGTTCGCCACGATCCCGGAGACGAGCCGCTCGAAGTCCAGCCCCCAGCCCTGCTCGCGCGCGTAGAGCTCACCATGCCGCTGCACGACCCACCCGAGGTCTCCCGCCCGCGGCGACCTGATGACATACGGCTCCCGCTCCCCGGCGCCAGGGTCGAGCACCTGCCGGATCGCCGCCATGCCCGCCACCAGCCGCCGCTGCCCGTCCTCGCCCAGCGCGCCCAGCATCGAGCCGATCTCCTCGGCGGAGCGCGCGTCCAGCCCGGCGAAGGCGGTGGCGCCGGCGTCGGTCATCGAGACGACCTGCTTGCGCGCGTCGGCCGCCGACCGCTCCCGGCTGAGGTGCCCTTCGCCTTCGAGGCGGGACAGAATCCGGCTGAGGTAGCCCGCGTCGAGGTCGAGCAGCGCGCGCAGCTCACCGGTCGCCATGGAGCCGCCCTGCGCGAGCTCGAACAGCACCCGCACCTCGGCCAGGGAATAGGGCGAGTCGAGCATGCCCGCCTGAAGCACGCCGATCAGCTTGGTGTAGAAGCGGTTGAAGGCTCGGACCTCCAAAACCCTTGCTTCCAGCAACGAATTCATTGCCATAGTCAAGCATGAAAGGATGTCCTCTGTGAAGCACCTCCTGATCGGCGGATACGGCGCCCACCTCACCACGATCGACGACTCGCTCGGCGTCGTCGCGGCCAAGCCGGCGCACCACGCCTCGTTCCTGGCCGCGCACCCGACGCTGCCGGTGGTCTACAGCGTGGCGGAGAACGACCGGGGCATGGTGGCGGCGTACCGCGTCGAGGACGGGCGGCTGAGCGAGCTCGACGCCCGCTCCAGCGAGGGTGACAGCCCCTGCCACGTGGCCGTCCACCCGTCGGGCGAGGTGCTCGCGGTGGCCAACTACGGCGACGGCACGGCCAGCCTGCACCGCCTCGACGCCTCCGGCGCCTTCACGGGCGAGCCCGTCGTACTGCGGTACCGGGGCAGCGGGCCGGTCGCGGGGCGGCAGGAGGGCGCGCACGCCCACCAGGCGGTCTTCGACGGCGACCTGCTCTACATCACCGACCTCGGCACCGACGAGGTCCGCCGCTACGACCTGCGGGGCGAGTTCCTCGGCGCCTTCGCGCTCGCACCGGGCAGCGGGCCGCGGCACATGGTCGTCGCGGGCGACACCTGGTATGTCGCGGGCGAGCTGGACGGCGTCATCAGCCTGATCGACCACGCGACGGGCCGGACGGCCGGGGTGCGCGCGTCGGCGGTCGAGGGGGTCAACTACCCTTCGCACATCGAGCTGTCCGGCGATCTCGTGTACGTCGCCAACAGGGGGCCCAACACGATCTCGGTGTTCCGGGCGGGCGACCTGACGCCGGTCGCCGAGGTGCCCAGCGGCGGCGACTGGCCGCGCCACTTCGCCATCGACGGCGAGCGCCTGTACGTCGCCAACCAGAACTCCGGCGGCCTGGCCGTACTGCCGCTGAAGGACGGTCTGCCGGCGCCCGCCGTCCAGGTGCTCGCCGTCGAGACTCCCAGCTGCGTGCTGCCGCTGAGGTAGGTCAGCCGCCGTTCAGGTTGCGGGTGATCTCCGCCAGGCGGCGGAGGATGTCCGCCTCGATCCGGTCCTTGGTCACGCCGAGGGACTCCAGCACCGCCACCGCGTCGCCCTCGCCGAGCGCGAGCACGCCGAGCAGCAGGTGCTCGGTTCCGATGTAGTTGTGGCCGAGGCGCAGGGCCTCGCGCAGCGTGAGCTCCAGCGCCTTGACGCCCTGCGGGCTGAAGGTCACCTCCGCGGGCGCCTCGCCGTCGGCGGGGCCGAGCGCGGCGGTGGTCGCCTCCCTGACCGCCTCCAGGGAGGCGCCCGCGGCCTCCATGGCCTTGGCGGCCAGCCCGTCGGGCTCGTGCAGCAGCCCGAGGACGAGGTGTTCGGGCAGGATGTGCGCCCGGCCGCCGGTCCGGGCCTCCTGCTGGGCCTGCACGATCACGTGCCGCGCCCTGTCGGTGTAGCGCTCATAGGTGCGCAGGTCGCCCACTTTGGGTACGAAGCGCTTCTGGGCGGCCTGCTTGGTGACGCCCATGCTGCGGCCGATGTCCGTCCACGAGGCGCCGGAGTGGCGGGCGCGGTCGACGAAGTGGCCGATGAGGTGGTCGGCCAGCTCGCCCAGGTGCTCCCCGAGCAGTACGGCGTCGGTGAGCTCCTCCAGGGCGTCGCCGCCCGGGTGCCTGCCCTTGATCACGTTGATGAGCTCGTCGAGACGAGGCGCGTTCTCCATGCGTCAACTCTAGGTTGACGCAGGGAGAATCGTCAACTCTAGGTTGACGCCCAGTCGCGGGATCTCTCCACGGCCCGGCGCCAGCGCTCGTAGCCCGCCTCGTCGCGCTCGCCCGGCTCGAAGCGCCGGTCGAGATGCCAGGTCTTGCGCAGTTCCTCGGGCGAGGCCCACACGCCCGCGCCGAGGCCGGCCAGGAACGCCGCCCCGAGAGCCGTGGTCTCCTGGATCTTCGGGCGCTCCACGGGCGTGCCGAGCTGGTCCGCCTGCAGCCGCATGAGCAGATCGTTGCCGCTGGCGCCGCCGTCGGCCTTGAGCACCGGCACCGCCCGGCCCGCCTCGCCCGTCATCGCCTCCACCACGTCGCGCACCTCGAACGCGATCGCCTCCAGCGTGGCCCGCACCAGGTGCGCCCTGGTGGTGCCCCGGGTGATGCCGACGATCGTGCCGCGCGCGCCGGGGTCCCAGTGCGGGGCGCCCAGGCCGGTGAGGGCCGGGACGAACACCACGCCGCCGCTGTCGGGCACCGTGCGGGCCAGCGCCTCCGACTCCGGCGCGCTGCCGATCAGGCCGAGCCCGTCGCGCAGCCACTGCACCGCCGCCCCGGTGACGAAGATCGAGCCCTCCAGCGCGTAGGTCCGCGCGCCCTCCGGCGTCTGCCAGGCCACCGTGGTGAGCAGCCCGGCCTCCGACCTGACGATCTCGTCCCCGGTGTTGATCAGGATGAACGAGCCGGTGCCGTAGGTGCACTTCACGTCGCCGGGCGCGAAACAGGTCTGGCCGAACAGCGCCGCCTGCTGGTCGCCGGCCATGCCGCTGATCGGCAGCGAGAGGCCGAGGAAGGCGCCGGGGGAGGTGTGCCCGAGCACGCCGTAGTTGGGGACGATCCGCGGCAGGGCGTCCATCGGCACGCCGAACAGCTCGCACAGCTCCTCCTTCCAGCCGCCGTCGACCAGGCCGTACAGCAGGGTGCGGGAGGCGTTGGACGGGTCGGTCACGTGCAGCGCGCCCGCGGTGAGCCTGGCGACCAGGTAGGAGTCGACCGTGCCCAGCGCCACCCGGCCCTCCCGCACCCCCGCCCAGGCGCGCGGGTCGTGTTCGGCGAGCCAGGTAAACTTCGAGGCCGTGAAGTACGGGTCGAGGCGCAGGCCGGTCAGCTCGGCGACCCGGGGTTCGTGCCCGGCCTCGCGCAGCCGGGCGCAGATGCCCGCCGTACGCCGGTCCTGCCAGACGATCGCGCGGCACGGCGCGGCCAGCGTCTCGCGGTCCCACAGGACCGCGGTCTCCCGCTGGTTGGTCAGCCCGACACAGGTGGGCACACTGGAGGCCCGGTCCAGCGCGGTACGGCAGGCCGCGAGCGTCGCCTGCCAGATCCCCTCGGGCGCGTGCTCCACCCATCCCGCTTCCGGAAAATACTGGGCAAATTCCTCATACCCTCGTGAGTCGATCTGCCCGTCCTCGGTGACGACGAGCGCGGTCACCCCGGTCGTCCCCGCGTCTATCGCCAAAACGCTCACGCGCTCCACCTTTTGGTCTAGACCATTGTTGTCACCACAAGGCACAATGCGTTGCGTCGGCGCCCGTCGCCGACCGCACCACCCCATTAGTTTGGCCGTGAACCCCATCTGGAGGAACCCGCCATGCGTGTTGGAGTGCTCACCGGAGGCGGCGACTGCCCCGGTCTGAATGCCGTGATCAGGGCTGTCGTCCGCAAGGGCGTGAGTGTTTACGGGCATGAGTTCGTCGGATTCCGGGACGGCTGGCGCGGTCCCCTGGAGGGCGACACCATGCCGCTGGACATCCAGGCCGTGCGCGGGATCCTGCCCCGCGGGGGCACGATCCTCGGCTCGTCGCGGACCAACCCGATCAAGATTGACGGCGGAGTCGACCGGATCAAGGAGAACCTCGCCGCGGGCGGCGTCGACGCGTTGATCGCCATCGGCGGCGAGGACACCCTCGGTGTGGCCAAGCAGCTCTACGACCGCGGCGTGAAGGTCGTCGGCGTGCCCAAGACCATCGACAACGACCTCAACGGCACCGACTTCACCTTCGGCTTCGACACCGCGGTCAACATCGCCACCGAGGCGATCGACCGGCTGCACACCACGGCCGAGTCCCACCACCGGGCGCTGATCTGCGAGGTCATGGGCCGTCACGCGGGCTGGATCGCGCTGCACGCGGGCATGGCGGGCGGCGCGAACGTCATCCTCATCCCGGAGAAGCCCTTCGACATCGACCGCGTCTGCGAGTACGTCGAGTCCCGCTTCCGCACCCGCTACTCCCCGATCATCGTGGTCGCCGAGGGCGCGCACCCGATCGAGGGGCAGATGGCCCAACAGGCGGGCGAGCTCGACGCCTTCGGGCATGTACGGCTGGGCGGCATCGGCGAGGTGCTGGCCAAGGAGATCGAGAAGCGCACCGGCAAGGAGGCCCGCACGACCGTGCTCGGCCACATCCAGCGCGGCGGCACCCCCACCGCGTTCGACCGGGTGCTGGCCACCAGGTTCGGCCTGCAGGCGATCGACGCCGTGCACGAGGGCGACTTCGGGCAAATGGTGGCGCTGCAGGGCACCGACATCGTCCGGATCAGCCTGGACCAGGCCACCTCCGAACTCAAGACCGTCCCCACCTGGCGATACGCGGAGGCCGAGGTCTTCTTCGGCTGATCGTCACTGTAAGTAATCTGCAAGTGGCGGGCCGTACCTTCGAGGCAAGGGCGGGAAACCGCCCCACCCCCTCCGGGTACGGCTTGCGCCGCGACAGTCGCGGCCCGCGTCGGCGCAGGCCGTACCACCTCAACCGCCGAAGAGGTTGCGCTCGGCCTGGTCGTCGTCGGTCCGGCGGAGGCGCTCGCGGAAGGCGGCGTCCTCGCGCAGCTCCTTGGCCGAGGGGGAGAGCACGACCGTCAGCAGCAGCCCCATGGTGACCACGCTGATGCCGACGATCAGCGGCAGCAGGAAGGCGATCGCCTCGGCGCCGGGCAGCGGGCCCCGGCCCGGCGTGAGCCGTACGGCCATCGCGAACATGCCGGTGTAGTGCATGCCGCAGACCGCGATGCCCATCATGAGCGCCGCGCCGCCGATGGCGAGGGCGCCGGTCACGCGCATCGCGAACCACAGCGCCACGGTCGCCGCCACGACGGCGATCAGCACGGACAGGCCGACGACCAGCGGATCGTAGTCGACGTGCGCGGACATCCGCATCGCGGCCATGCCGAGGTAGTGCATGCCGGCCACGCCGAGCCCGGTGAGCAGCCCGCCGCCGAGCAGCGGCAACGGACGGGCGTCGCCGGACGAGGTGAGCAGGAGCCCGGCGCCCACGACGACGATCGCCAGGAGCGCCGAGGCGACGGTGAGCGGGACGTCGTAGCGGATCGCCGTGCCCTGGACCGAGAACCCCATCATCGCGATGAAGTGCATCGTCCAGATGCCGGTGCCGCCGATGGCGACGGCCGCGCCCGCCAGCCAGAACCGGCCGGCGGCCCGGTCGACGAGGCGCGCCCGGCCGGCGAGCAGTAGCCCCAGCATGCAGCCGAGGCTCGACATGGCGTAGGCGGCCAGCGGGGTGGTCAGTCCGTGGGAGAAGTGATCGATTGGCGACATGCGGAGATATCCCTTGAACAGGTCGGATCAAGGGAGTATGCGCGAGATGTCGCTATGCGTGCAACTAGCGTCGCTCGTGCGTATGCGCAGGTAGGGGCGCGGTGTGGTGGGCGAGTGCCGCGGTGGCCCGGCGGCGCTGCTCCAGCCTGGCCATGAGTTCGGCGTCCTCGCGCATCTCGCGCTCCGAGGGGGACAGGATGACCATGAGCAGCATGGTCAGCGTGATGAGACTGATCACCGTCATGAGCGGCACCAGGAAGGACAGCGCGTCGGCGCCCATCACCGCCCCGGGCTCGGCGTGCACCTTGACGATCATCGCGAACATGCCGGTGTAGTGCATGCCGCAGACGGCCACACCCATGATCAGCGCGGCCCCGGTGATGGCCAGCGGGCGCTTGACCCTGACGGTGAACCACAGCGCGACGGTGGCCGCGACGACCGCGATGGCCACCGAGACGGCCACGATGACCGGGTCGTAGCTCACGTGCGCGGACATGTTCATGGCGTACATGCCCAGGTAGTGCATGCCCGCCACGCCGAGCCCCGCCAGCAGGCCGCCGCCCAGCAGCGGCAGGATCCGGCCCTCGCCGAAGGAGACCAGGAACAGTCCGGCGCCGACCACCACGATGGCCAGTACGGCGGAGGCCGCGGTGAGCGTCACGTCGTACCTGATCTGGGTGCCCTCCACGGCGAAGCCCATCATGGCGACGAAGTGCATGACCCAGATGCCGGTCCCGCCGATGGAGACGGCCGCGCCGGACAGCCAGCGGGCCCTGGACGCGCCCTGCGTGGCGTTGGCCTGGGCGGTGAGCCTTAGTCCGAGTATCGACCCGATGCACGACATCACGTAGGCGAGCACGGGCGTGAGCGGGCCTTGGGTGAAATGATTTACAGCGGACATGTTATGAGATTCCTTGCCAATAGGGATCTCCGGATTGTGCCAGCGGACCTAGCCGTTTTGTATGGATAGTCCGACTATCTGTCAAACCACTTGTCGGAACATGAGAAAGGCTCATGCGGATCGAGGGACCCTTCTGGCGGGCGATCGCGGTGTACCGGGTCGCCTCGCTCGTCTACGCGGCCGTGCTGATGGTCGAGCATGACGGCTACGAACGCGCCGTGCTCGGCTGGTTAGTGATCGCCGTCATGGCCCTGTGGACCGCCGCGTCGATCTTCGTCTACTCCGTCGCGGCGCTGCGCGGGTGGCCGCTGCTGGTCATCGACATGCTGGTGGCCATCGCGTGCCTGCTCGCCACGCCGTACGTGCAGGGGAGTCTGCAGGGCGCGGTCGGCACCATGCCGGTGCCCGCGACCTGGGTCGCCGCGCCCGTGCTCGCCTGGGCGGTGTACGGCGGGCGCCGCGCCGGCGCGGTCGCGGCGGGCATCGTCGCCGCGGCCGACCTGTGGCTGCGCTTCCGCCTGCCCGACACGCCCGTCCTGCTCAACGGCGCGGTCCTGCTCTTCCTGGCCGGCGTGGTCGTCGGCCACGTGGCCAGGCTGGCCAAGCGGGCGGAGGAGCGCATGGGGCGGGCCGTCGAGCTGGAGAACGCCCAGCGCGAGCGGATGCGCGCGGCCGCCGAACTGGAGGCCGCGCAGCGCGAGCGCGAACGGCTGGCCCGCGGCATCCACGACTCGGTCCTGCAGGTGCTCGCCCTGGTGCAGCGGCGCGGACAGGAGATCGGCGGCGAGGCGGCCGAGCTGGGCAGGCTGGCCGGTGAGCAGGAGGCGGCGCTGCGCGAGCTGGTCGCCACCGCGGACCGGCCGCCGTCGGGCGCGAAGGACCTGCGCCCGCTGCTGCTCGGCTTCGGGTCGGCCGCGGTGGTCGTCTCGACGCCGGCCACGCCGCTCATCCTGCCCGCGCGGGTGGCCGAGGAGACGGCGGCGGCCGTACGGGCGGCGCTGGACAACGTGCGGCGGCACTGCGGTCAGGACACGCGCGCCTGGGTGTTCGCCGAGGAGGGGGAGCGCGAGGTGACCGTCAGCGTCCGCGACGAGGGGCCAGGGATCGCGCCGGGGCGGCTGGAGGAGGCGCGGGCGGACGGCAGGCTCGGCGTCGCCCAGTCCGTCCGCGGGCGGATCCTCGACCTCGGCGGGCGGGTGTCGATCCTGTCAACACCCGGTCAGGGCACCGAGGTCGAGATCACCGTGCCCGCGGGGCAGGCGTAGGCGGCCACAGCAGGGAGAGGGCGCGGTTTCCTGACATGTGACCATATTCCAGGATGCGCTGCGGCCTAGAGTGGCGCCATGGGCGTGCGGGTGATGGTGGTCGACGACCACCCGATGTGGCGGGACGGGGTCGCCAGGGACCTGGGTGAGGCGGGGTACGACGTGGTCGCCGCCGTGGGGGAGGGGCGGCAGGCGCTGCGCGTGGCGGCGGCGGTGCGGCCCGAGGTGGTCGTGCTCGACCTGCAGTTGCCCGACCTGTCAGGAGCCGAGGTGGCCAAGGGGCTGGCCGCCCTGGAGGAGCCGCCGAGGGTGCTGGTGCTGTCGGCCAGCGCCGAGCAGGCGGACGTCCTCGAAGCCGTCAAGGCGGGCGCCTCCGGATATCTGGTGAAATCGGCGAGCCGGGCGGAGTTCCTCGACGCGGTGGCGCGGACCGCGCACGGCGACGCGGTGTTCACCCCGGGGCTGGCCGGGCTGGTGCTGGGCGAGTACCGCAGGCTGGCCACGCAACCCTCGCCCGAGCAGGGGCCGAGGCTGACCGAGCGGGAGACCGAGGTGCTGCGCCTGGTGGCCAAGGGCCTGTCGTACAAGCAGATCGCCGACCGGCTCGTCCTGTCACACCGGACCGTGCAGAACCACGTGCAGAACACTCTGAACAAGCTGCAACTGCACAACCGGGTGGAGCTGGTCCGATATGCGATCGAGCAAGGGCTCGACGAGGACTAAACTCGGTGGGTCGCACAAGCCAACGGAGGTTCCACCATGACGATGCACGCCCTGGGCGAGCCATGCGTTCTGCTCAAACTGGGCGAGATCGTTCTCAAGGGCAAGAACCGCGAGCTCTTCGAGCGGCGGCTGGTCGGCAACATCACCGCCGCGCTCAAGGAGTTCGACCTCAAGATCGATGTGCGCAAGCGGCACGGCGTCATCGCGGTCTTCCTGCCTGAGGGCACCAGCGTGGAGCAGGCCGACGCGGTCGCCCAGCGGATCGCCGACGTGCCCGGCCTGGTCTGGATCCACCGCGCCTGGAAGGTGGCCAAGGACCCTGACACGGTGGTCAAGGCCGCGATCGAGCTGATCAAGGACCGGCCCGAGGTGGCCAGGAAGGCGACCTTCGCGGTCCGCTCCCGCCGCCGCGACAAGCGCTTCCCGCTGCGCTCCAACGAGCTCGACCGCCTGGTCGGCGGCGAGATCAACGACCGGTACGGCCTGCCCGTCCGGCTCAAGAACCCCGAGCTGACCGTGCACATCGAGGTCGACCGCGACGAGGTGTTCGTCTTCACCGACGGCCTGCCGGGACAGGGCGGCCTGCCCGTCGGGACCAGCGGCCGGGGCCTGGTGCTGATGTCGGGCGGCATCGACTCGCCGGTGGCCGCCTACCGGATGATGCGGCGCGGCCTGCACGTCGACTTCCTGCACTTCTCCGGCATCCCCTTCACCACCTCCGAGTCGATCTACAAGGCGTACGCGCTGGTCCGCAAGCTCGACCGGTTCCAGGGCAAATCACGGCTGTGGGTGGTGCCGTTCGGCAAGGCGCAGCAGTCGATCAGGACCTCCGGCCAGGACCGGCTCGCGGTGATCGCGCAGCGGCGGCTGATGCTCAAGACGGCCGAGGAGGTCGCGCACCGCATCCGCGCCGAGGCGCTGATCACCGGCGACGCGCTCGGCCAGGTCTCCTCGCAGACCCTGACCAACATCACCGCCCAGGACCACGCGGTCGAGCTGCCGATCCTGCGCCCGCTCGTCGGCTGGGACAAGACCGAGATCATGGCGGAGGCCAGGCGGATCGGCACGCTGGAGATCTCCGAGCTCCCCGACGAGGACTGCTGCTCGCTGCTGGCCCCCAAGCGCGCGGAGACCCGCGCCAAGATCGAGGACCTGAAGCTGATCGAGAAGCGGCTCGACGCCGAGGAACTCGCGGTGCAACTGGCCGACTCCATCCAGGAGTACAAGATCTAGACGTCGACCTTGAACGGGTCGTGCTCGGCCAGCAGCTTGTCCAGGCGGGCCTGGTCGACCCGCTGGGTCACCACGGCCCGCTCCTGCCGGTCGCGCACCACCTTGGCCAGGGTGAACGTCGAGGTCACCAGGTAGAGGATGCCGACGGTGAGGAAGGCCCTGATCCAGCCGTCGGCGGGCAGGTAGGCGATCCCGATCGCGACCGCGACGAGCGCGAGTCCGAACGACAGGACGGCCTGGATGTAGAACGCGGCAGTCTGGGTGTTCTGGATGGGCTTGCTCATGCCCCGATCATCGCGACGGCGGGGGTGCCCGCGCATGCGGTGACGTACTTAGTTACTCATGAGTACGGCAGGCGGCTCGTGGCCGGCCCGCCGTACGTTCAAGGGTGCTCGTGGCCGTTCAAAACCCATGGCGTCAGACGGTCAGCGTGTCTCCCACCACGCCCTTGCCCATCAGCTGCGGGAAGCTCCGCATGATCCGGGCCAGCTCCCGCAGGTCACCGTTGACCAGCGCCTGCGGCCCGTCGCACAGCGCCTGCTCGGGCTGCGGGTGCACATCGATGATCACGCCGTCGGCGCCCACCGCGATCGCCGAGCGGGTCAGCGGCAGCACCAGGTCCCGGCGACCGCCCGAGTGCGACGGGTCGACGATGACCGGCAGGTGCGACAGCCGCTGGGCCACCGGCACCGCCGACACGTCCAAAGTGTTGCGGGTCGCGGTCTCGAACGTCCGGATGCCCCGCTCGCACAGCACGATGTCCAGGTTGCCGCGCTGGGCGATGTACTCCGCCGCCATCAGCCACTCCTCGATGGTGGCGTTCATGCCGCGCTTCAGCATGACCGGCCGACCGGCCGCGCCGACCGCCTGCAGCAGCGCGAAGTTCTGCGCGTTGCGGGTGCCGACCTGCAGCATGTCCGCGTAGGAGGCGACCAGCTCCACGTCGTGCGCGTCCACCACCTCGGTGACGACCGGCAGGCCGGTCTGCTCGCGCACGTCGGCCAGGATGCGCAGCCCCGCCTCACCAAGCCCCTGGAAGGCGTACGGCGAGGTGCGCGGCTTGTAGGCGCCACCGCGCAGCAGCGTCGCGCCCGCCGCCTTGGCCATCTCGGCCGCCTCCAGCGTCTGCTGCGGCGTCTCCACCGCGCACGGCCCGGCGATCAGCGTCACCGTGTCGGGGCCGATCGGCACCCCGCCCACCCGTACTGTCGACCGCTGCGGGTGGTTCTCCCTGCTGACCAGCTTGTACGGCGTCGACACCCGCATGACGTCGGCCACCCCGCCCATGCCGCGCAGGTTGACCGAGCCGAGCTGCGACACGTCGCCCACCAGCCCCACGATGGTGCGGGCGACCCCGCTGCTGACGAACGCCTCCACGCCCGCCGCCTGCACGACCGAGACGACCGCGTCGACGTCTTCCCTGGTGGCCTCAGGGCTCATCACGATGACCATGCTTTTCTCCCTTGAACATGCAGAAGGCCCCGGGTCCTGATGGACCCGGGGCCTTCTGTTCGCCTGTCTGCTAGCGCAGCGTCAGGTGGCGAACGGTCCGACCAGAGGGTCCGTCGCCATACCAAAACATGAACGCGGTGCGCATAGGCCGCAATGGTACCCCACCCGACCCGGCTCGGAGGACGCCGGTGATCGATGGCAGGATGGCCCAAGACCACGAGACGGCGAGGGGAGTGATCGTGGAAGAGCCGCGCCTGCCCCCAGGCCAGTACGTTCCACGCGGCCGACCCGTCATCCATTACGGGAGGGTCCCGCAGTTCAAACCCGACACCTGGAGCTTCCTGGTGTACGGCGCGACCGCGTCGGGCCTGGAACACCGCTTCACCTGGCAGGAGTTCGCCGCCCTGCCGCGCACGTCGGTGATCGCCGACTTCCACTGCGTCACCAAGTTCTCCATCATGGGCAACGAGTGGGGCGGGGTCAGCGCGCAGGAACTGCTGCGGGTCGCGCCCCCCGCCCCCGGCGTCCGGCACGTGATGATCTGGGCGGAGTACGGCTACGGCGCCAACCTCCGGATGTCCGACTTCACCGCCCCCGCCACGCTGTTCGCCACCGACCTCGACAACAAGCCGATCTCCCCCGACCGCGGCCACCCCGTGCGCATCGTCGTGCCCCACCTGTACGCCTGGAAGAGCGTCAAGTGGGTGCGCGCGGTGGAGTACCTCCTGGAGGACCGGCGCGGCTTCTGGGAGGAGCGCGGCTACCACAACATCGCCGACCCGTGGCGGGAGCAGCGCTACTCCTATCAGGAGGAGCCGGGAGAGGGGCCCGCGTAACAGAGCGTTCGCGCACGGGCGCGGTCCGTCATTGGCTACGGTTACGCCCATGTCGACCGCCGCCTGTGTGCTGCTGTCCGGTCTGACCTTCCTGCTCGGATTCGCCGGCGCCCGGCGGCGCCCCGCGCTGCCGGAGGTCGGCTGGCGGGACGAGGCCACCTTCGCCACGCTGCACATCGCGACGCTGGCCGCCTCCTCCATGCGCGCCGGGCTGACCCGCGAGTCGGCCCGCAAGTCGGTGGGCCACCTGCGGGCCCTGCTCGGTACCTCGGCCGTCGCGATCACCTCCGCGGGCGACGTGCTCGGCTGCGACGGCGTCTGCGACGACGACGTGCTGGCGCGGGCGCGGATGGCCATGGCCGCCGGGCGGGCGCAGATCTTCGCGGGCGGGCCGGTCGGCGCGGTCGTCGCGCCGCTCACCGTCGAGGGCGAGGTCGTCGGCGCCCTGGCCGCCTACGACGCCGAGGTGAGCGCGGCCCTGGTGCGTACCGTCACCGAGGTGGCCCGCTGGCTGTCGGGGCAACTGGAGCTGGCCGAGCTGGACTCCTCGCGGCGGCGGGCGCTGGCGGCCGAGATGCGGGCGCTGCGGGCGCAGATCTCGCCGCACTTCGTCTACAACGCGCTGACCACGATCGCCTCGTTCGTCCGCACCAACCCGACCCGGGCCCGCGAGCTGATCCTCGACTTCGCCGACTTCTCCCGCTACGCCCTGCACAAGGGCCGTGACTTCACCACCCTGGCCGACGAGCTGACCTGCGTCGACCGCTACCTGCTGCTGGAGCGGGCCAGGTTCGGCGACCGGCTGCGGTTCAGCGTGCAGGTGGCGCCCGAGGTGCTGCCCGTGCCGGTGCCCTTCCTGTGCCTGCAGCCGCTCGTGGAGAACGCCATCAAGCACGGCATGGGCGCCCGCGACGGCGCGGGGGAGGTGCGGGTGGTGGTGCGCGACGCCGGGCCCGAGGCGCACATCAGCGTCGAGGACGACGGCATGGGCATGGACCCCGACCACGCCCGCGAGCTGCTCGACCGGGATCCGCTCAGCCAGGGCGGCGGCATCGGGCTGGCCAACGTGGACGTGCGGCTGCGCCAGATCTACGGCGAGAACTACGGCCTGGTGGTGGAGACCGCGATCGGCGCGGGGACGAAGGTGCGGCTGCGAGTGCCGAAGGTCCCATAGCCCATTGTAGTCATTTCTTTACGCGGCGTTGGCGAGTTGCTTGTGAGCAGGGCGCTCTTGAGGCAGCGTAAGGGGATGCTACGTGTACTGGCCGTCGACGACGAGGTGCCCGCCCTGGAGGAACTGGCGTACCTGCTCCGTCAGGACGCCAGGGTCGAGCACGTGTCCATCGCGGCGAACGGTGTGACGGCCCTGCAGGACATGGTCCAGATGATCGGCGCGGGCGAGCGCCTGGACGGGGTGTTCCTCGACATCCGCATGCCAGGTCTCGACGGGTTCGACTTGGCCAGGCTGGTCGGCGGCTTTCCCAGCCCGCCGCGCCTCGTCTTCGTCACCGCGCACGAGGAGTGCGCCGTGCAGGCCTTCGAGCTGGAGGCCGTGGACTACCTGCTCAAGCCCGTGCGCGCCGGCCGGCTGGCCGAGGCCGTGCGCCGGTTGGAGGCCGCCTCGGCGCCGCCGGGCGCCAACGGGGCCGACGACGTCATCCCCGTCGAGCTCGGTGGGCGGACCCGGTTCGTGCCGCAGCAGGCGGTCTGGTTCGCCGAGGCCAAGGGCGACTACGTGCGCCTGCACACCGTCGACGGCAGTTACCTGGTCCGGATGTCCCTGGCGGCGCTCGAACGCCGCTGGGAGAGCTCGGGCTTCATCCGGGTGCACCGCAGCACGCTGGTGTCCGCCAAGCACGTCAGCGAGCTGCGCTACGACGGCGGGCGGGTGCTGCTCACGGTCGGCACCGAGACGCTGACGGTCAGCCGCCGGCACACCAGGCAGGTCAGGGAGCAACTGGTCAGACAGTTCAGGGCGGACACGCCCGGCGTACCGCGGTGAGCGTCAGACGGGTGACCGTGCCCCGGCACCCGGTCACGGTGAACCGGGTGCCGGGCCCGCTCGATCTCGGGGAGCGGGACGGGGCGGCGGACGTGCGCCGGATCGTGCGCCGCCAGGCCCGGGTGGCGGCGTTCACGCTGTCCGTCGTGGTGGCGGTGCTCGTGCTCCTGCCCTTCGTGCTGACCAGGCTCTCGCCCACGGGGGTGTGGGTGGTGCTGTCGGTGGGGGTGCAGCCGCTCTGGATCGCGCTGGCCGTGCACCACCTGTGGCGGGCCGAGCGCGCGGAACGGGATCGACGCCGGACCCCGGGGTGAGCGCCACGGTCGCGGCCTCCGCCGCCGGAATCGCGTTCGTGATCACCGTGTCGCTGATGGTGGGAACGGTCAGGCCGCGGCGCTACACGACCGTGTCGGAGTTCTACGTGGCCGCCAGGGCCGTACGGCCGTGGTGGAACGGGGCCGCGATCAGTTCCGAGCACACCTCGGCGGCGGCCTGCCTCGGGCTGGCCGGGCTGATCGCCACGCACGGCGCCCCCATGCTCTGGTATCCGGTCGGCGCCGCCGCCGGATACGTGATCGTGCTGGCGCTCGTCGTCGCGCCGCTGCGCCGCTCGGGCACCTACACGCTGCCGGACTTCGCCGAATGGCGGCTCGCCTCGCCGGTCCTGCGCCGCCTGGCCACCTGCGACGTGCTCGTCATCGGGCTGCTCTACCTGGTGGGCCAGTTTCACGCGGCGGGGGTGGCGCTGCGGCTGCTCACCGGGCTGCCGCCGGTCGTGGGCTGGCTGGCGGTGGCGCTGGTCGCGGTCCTGGTCGCGCTGGCCGGTGGCATGGGCAGCGTGACCAGCGTGCAGGCCACCCAGTACTGGCTGAAGCTGGTCGTCTTCTCCGGGGTCGCGCTGGTGCTCTGGTGCTCGTGGCGGTGCGGGGCGGCGGACTCTCCCGGGCCGCTGGAGATCGCCGGCTTCGCCGAGCCGTACGGCAGGCAGGGCGAGGCGCTCGCGGGCGCGGGCGATCCCTCCCTCCCCGGCGTGCTCACCGTCCTGTTCGCCTGCGCGCTGGGCACCATGGGGCTGCCGCACGTCATCGTCCGGGTCTACGCCAACCCCGACGGGCGCAGCGCCCGCCGCTCGATCGTGGCCACCCAGGTCATGCTGGGCGCCTTCTACCTGCTGCCGCCGCTGTACGGCATCCTGGGGCGCGTGCACGTGCCGGACGCCCGGGCGGACGAGGTCGTGCTCCTGCTGCCGGGCAAGATGCTTCCCGGGTTCGTGGGGGACGTGCTGACGGGGCTGCTGGCCGCCGGGGCGTTCGCGGCGTTCCTGGCCACCTCGTGCGGGGTGCTGGTCGCGGTGGGCGGCGCGGTGTCGGCCTGCGTGACGCGGGCGGGTGTGCGGGCCTTCCGGCGGTCGGTGGCCGGTGTCGTGGTCGTCGCGCTCGCCCTCACCTCGCTGACCAGTCCCGGCAGTTCGGTGCTGATGGTGCTGCTCGGCTTCAGCCTGTCGGCCGCGACGCTCTGCCCGCTGCTGGTGCTGGGCATCTGGTGGCGGCGGCTGACCGGGCCTGGGGTGGTGGCGGGTTTTCTGGCCGGGGGCGGGCTCACGGCCGTGTTCGTGGGCGCGGACCTGCTGGGGGCGGTGCGGTGGCAGGTGACGGAGTATCCGGCGGTGTTCGCGGTGCCGCTCGCCTTCGCGGTGATGGTGGTGGTCTCGCTGTGCACGCCGGGCCGGATTCCGGCGGAGGTGGAGGGGCTGATGGCCAGGATGCACCTGCCCGAGAAAGTCGCGGGCCCCCCAGCGGACCGCTCGTCGTCTCAGGGCGACCGCTCACCATAAGGCTACGATCCGTATGTCGATGACTACAGACCGTTCATCGAGCTGTCCGAAAACACAGTTTCATGCACAAGATCGCAACCGTAGTGTTTCCGCATCGGAGAGCCACACCGCCGCATCGGGGGACGGGCCGCAAGGCCCACACAGGACCCGGTGCGCGGATCCACCGGTGACCACGACGGTCACCACGACGGCAGCCGGGCCCTCGACCGGGGGTAGGGCCCGCCTGCCGCGCAGAAGTGAAGGGGTGCCCGCTGTGGCCGCGGGCTGGACCGTGATCCGGCCATACGGGGGCGGCCGGATCGCGAGGGCGGGCACCCTGACACACCTTCCGGGCTTCGGCCCCGGCTTCCGCCGGGGCTCGGCCCTATCCGCCTTGTCGGCCGTCGCCGTCGCGGAGCCGCTTCAGCAGCTCGATGTCCTCGCGGTGCTTGTCGGCCTTGCCGGGCGTCTCGATGCAGATCGGCACCCCGGCCACCGCCGGGTGGCGCATGATGTCGCCGAACGGCTCGGCGCCGATGCACCCGGCCCCGATGTTCTCGTGCCGGTCCTTCTTGGCCCCGCACACGTCCTTGGAGTCGTTGGCGTGGATCATCTTGAGCCGCCCCGGCGCGATCGCGTGCAGCGCGTCGAACGTCTCGGCCACCCCGCCCTCGGCGGCCAGGTCGTGGCCGGCCGCGAAGGCGTGGCAGGTGTCGAGGCAGACGGTCGCGCGGGGGTGCCAGTCCAGCGCCGCCAGGTAGGGCTCCAGGTCCTGGACCGTGGCGCACAGCATCGCCCCCTGCCCGGCCATCGGCTCCAGCAGCAGGTCGGGCCCGTCGTCGGGGATCTCCTCCAGCAGCGGGAGCAGGTGCTCGTGGAGCTGGCGCAGCGCGTCGTCGCGCGACTGGGTGACCGCCGACCCGGTGTGCACCACCACGCCCTTCGCGCCGCAGACCAGACCGCGCAGCAGGGTGTGCCGAGTGATCGCGATCGAACCGGCCAGCGTCTCGGGATTGGGCGAGCCGAAGTTGACGAGGTACGGCGTGTGGATGAACGTCATCACGCCCGACTCGGCGAGCTTGGCGTCCTCGTCGGGCTTGCCGGGCGTCAGCGCCCAGCCGCGCGGGTTGGTGACGAACACCTGGATCATCTCGGCGCCGATCTCGGCCGCGTACTTCAGGCCGCCCGTCGCCAGGCCGCCGGCGACGGAGACGTGTCCGCCGATCAGGGTAGATGCAGTCATGATGGGTCCAGTGTAGGAGCCCGCCCACTCCCAGGTGACCTGCGGCGAGCGGTAGAAATGCCCTTCCTCGGGACCGGGGGCCCGCCGACGCTCCGCGAGCCCGCCCGCTTGGAGCATGACACGAAAAGACCTGGGCAACCCGTGGGCCGGTTGGGAGTTCTTGCCGCTGGACCGGGGACATCTGCCGTGTGTGTACTCATGGCATGCCGAACGTGGAGATCTCGCCGGGGCTCGCCGGGCTCAACGCGCTGGAGCCGGAGGCGGCCGAGCGGGAGTTGCTGGCCTGCTGCGCCTCGCGGGCCTTCGCCCGCGCGGTGGCCGCCCTGCGCCCCTTCCCCGACCTGGAGGGGCTCGGCGCGGCGGCGGACTCCGCGGTGCGCGAGCTGGCCTGGCCGGACGTGCTGGAGGCGCTGGACGCGCACCCGCGCATCGGCGAGCGCGCCGCCGGCGCGGGCCGTACGGCGTCCTGGTCGAGGCAGGAGCAGGTGGGCGTCCAGGACCGGGCCCGGCAGGCGCTCACCGAGGGCAACCAGGCGTACGAGGCCAGGTTCGGGCACGTCTACCTGGTCTGCGCGACCGGCCTGAGCGGCGAGGACCTGCTCGCCCGGCTGCGCGAGCGGCTGGTCAACGACGACGACACCGAACGCCGCGTCGTCAGGGACGAACTCGCGAAGATCACCCGGCTGCGGCTGGCGAAGCTGGTGAGCGCCCGATGAGCTTCTCCACGCACGTCCTCGACGCGGTCACCGGACGGCCCGCCGCGGGCATGACGGTACGGCTGGAGCACCAGGGACGCACCCTCGCCGAAGGCCGTACCGACGAGGACGGGCGGATCAAGGGCTGGCAGCCCGGCGCGGGCACGTACCGCGTGGTCTTCGACACCGGCGGCTACCTGGCGGACACCTTCTACCCCGAGGTCGTGATCACCTTCACCGTCGGCGACCCGGCCGAGCACTACCACGTGCCGCTGCTGCTCAGCCCCTACGCCTACTCCACCTACCGAGGGAGCTAGCCCATGACCGTCATTCTCGGGCCCAACCGCTACGGCAAGGCGGAGACCCGGGTGGTCCGCGTCGTCCGGGACGGCAGCGTCCACCACCTCAAGGACGTCAAGGTCAGCACCTCCCTGTCGGGCGACACCGAGGCCGTCCACCTGCGCGGCGACAACACCACGGTGCTGCCGACGGACACGCAGAAGAACACGGTCTTCGCCTTCGCCAGGAAGTACGGCATCGACCAGATCGAGGACTTCGCGCTCCTGCTGGCCAGGCACTTCGTCGGCTCCCACCCGGCGATCCACCACGCCAGGGTGGAGATCGAGGAGTACCTCTGGGACCGCGTCCCCGCGCACGAGGCCCCGCACATCGGGCTGAGCCGCCGGCAGCACTCCTTCGCCCGCAACGGCAAGGAGGTGCGCACCTGCGTCGTGCACCACGACCGGGACGGCCGCACCACCGTGCTGTCCGGCCTGAAGGACCTGGTCGTGCTGAACTCCACCGCCTCGGAGTTCCACGGCTTCATCGAGGACGAGTACACCACGCTGCCGCCGACCACTGACCGCATCCTGGCCACCGAGGTCGACGCCCGCTGGCGGCACACGACCGGCGGCTCGGCGTACGGTAAGTCCTATACGGAGGTACGGCGCTGCCTGCTGGAGGCCTTCGCCGGGACGCACAGCCTGTCGCTGCAGCAGACGCTGTACGCGATGGGCAAGAGGGCGCTGGACACCCGCCGAGAGATCTGCGAGATCCGCTTCGTGATGCCGAACCGGCACCACTTCCCGGTGGATTTGACGCCCTTCGGGCTGGACAACGACAACGAGGTCTTCTACGCGGCCGACCGGCCCTACGGCCTGATCGAGGGCTCGGTCCTGCGCGAGGACGCGCCGGACGCGGGCTTCGCCTGGGAGTGACGATGGAGTTCTTGCGCCCCACGACGTGGGAGGAGGCGCTGGCCGCCAAGGCGGGCAGCCCCGAGGCGGTGCCCGTCCAAGGGGGCACCGACGTGATGGTGGAGATCAACTTCGATGTGCGCCGGCCGGTGGCGCTGCTGGACCTGAACCGGGTGGCGGAGCTGTTCACCTGGGAGGTGGTGGACGGGCGGTACCGGGTCGGCGCGGGCGTGCCGTACTCGCGGGTCATCGAGCGGCTGGGCGGGCCGCTGCCCGGTCTGGCGCAGGCGTCGCGGACGGTCGGCTCGCCGCAGATCCGCAACCGCGGGTCGGTCGGCGGCAACCTCGGCGCGGCCTCGCCCGCGGGCGACGCCCACCCGCCGCTGCTGGCCGGGGACGCGGTGATCGAGGTGGAGTCGGCGGCGGGCGGGGTGCGGATGATCCCCGCCGACGAGTTCTACCTGGGCGTCAAGCGCAGCGCGCTGCGGCCGGACGAGCTGATCAGGGCGTTCTGGATGGCCCCGGCGAGCGGACCGCAGTACTTCTCCAAGGTCGGGACCCGCAACGCCATGGTCATCGCGGTCTGCTCGTTCGCGATCGCGCTGCACCCGGCCGAGCGGCGGGTGGGCACCGGGATCGGCTCGGCCGCGCCCACGCCGCGCCGGGCCACGGCTGCAGAGGAGTTCATGGCGCGCGAGCTCGACTGGGACGAGCGGCTCGACCCCGGCGTGCTGCGCCGCTTCGGCGAGCTGTGCGCGCAGGCCGCCTCGCCCATCGACGACGTGCGCGGCACCGCCGACTACCGCAGGCACGCCATCGCGGTGATGGCCCGCAGGACGCTGACCTGGGCGTGGAACGAGCACCGCGCGGGACACTTCGAGAGGAGGGCCGGCTGATGCGGCTCAACGTCACGGTCAACGGCAGGGACGAGGCCGTCGACGACGTGTGGGAGGGGGAGAGCCTGCTGTTCGTCCTGCGCGAGCGGGTCGGGCTGCCCGGCTCCAAGAACGCCTGCGAGCAGGGCGAGTGCGGCTCGTGCACGGTCTACCTGGACGGCGTCCCCGTCTGCGCGTGCCTGGTCGCGGCCGGGCAGGCCGAGGGGCGGCAGGTCCGCACCGTGGAGGGACTCGCCGAGGGGGACCGGCTCGACGCCGTCCAGGAGGCGTTCGTCGAGTGCGGGGCCGTGCAGTGCGGCTTCTGCACGCCGGGGCTCATCGTGCAGGCGCACGACCTGATCGAGCGGGTCGGCACGCCGTCGGACGCGGAGATCCGCGAGGCCCTGGCGGGCAACCTGTGCCGCTGCACGGGCTACGAGAAGATCCTCGACGCGGTACGGCTCGCGGCCGCGCGGAAGACGGCCCTCACGTGATCATCGAGAACGTCCACATCGCGCCGGTGACCGGCCCGGAGATCGAGTCCGGATATATCCGGATCGAGGGTGATCGGATCGTGGAGCTGGGGGCCGGACCGGCGCCCACCGGACCGGACGGTGCGCGGGTCGACGGGAGCGGCTGCCTGGCCACGCCCGGACTGGTGAACACCCACCACCACCTGTACCAGTGGGCCTCCCAGGGACTGGCACAGGACGCGACGCTGTTCGAGTGGCTGGTCGCGCTCTACCCGATGTGGGCCTCCATGGACGCCGAAGTGGTCCGCGGAGCGGCCTCCGCCGGGCTCGGCTACCTGGCGCTGACCGGATGCACGACCTCCAGCGACCACCACTACGTCTTCCCGCGAGGGCGCGGAGACCTGTTCGCGGCCGAGATCGAGGCGGCGGCCGAGCTGGGCATCCGGTTCCATCCGGCGCGCGGATCCATGGACCGGGGACGGTCGCAGGGCGGGCTGCCGCCGGACGTCGTGGTCGAGCGGCTGGACGACATCCTCGCCGCCACAGCCGAGGCCGTCGACACCTACCACGACCCGTCCTTCTCCTCCAAGCTGCGGGTCGCGGTCGCGCCCTGCTCGCCGTTCTCGGTCACCGACGAGCTGATGACCGAGTCGGCCGCGCTGGCCCGCGCCAAGGGGGTACGCCTGCACACCCACCTCGCCGAGACCCTCGACGAGGAGCAGCACTGCCTGGCCCGGCTCGGGAAGCGGCCGGTGGACCACATGGAGGCGCTCGGGTGGCTCGGGCCCGACGTGTGGGTGGCGCATGCCGTACATCTCAGTGACGACGACATCGCGCGGTTCGCGCGCACCGGGACCGGGACGGCGCACTGCCCCTCCTCCAACGGGCGGCTCGGCGCGGGCATCGCCCGGGTGTCGGAGATGCTGCGCGGCGGGGCCAACGTGGGCCTGGGCGTGGACGGCAGCGCCTCCTCCGAGCTCACCCCGCTGTCCGGCGAGATGCGCCAGGCGCTGCTGTTCCAGCGGGCCCGGTACGGCCCCGCCGCGCTGACCGCCCGGCAGGCGCTGGAGCTGGCCACGCTCGGGGGCGCCCGCAATCTGGGGCGGGAGCGGGAGCTGGGCTCGCTGGAGGTGGGCAAGCTCGCCGACCTCGCCCTGTGGCGGGTGGACGGCGCCTTCACCGCCGCCGTCGCCGAGCCGGTCTGCGCCCTGGTCTTCGGCCCGCAGCCGCCACTCGCCCTGCTGCTCGTCGGCGGCGAGACGATCGTGGCCGACGACGAGCTGCGCACGGTCCCGCAGGACGTCGTCGGGCAGGCGGGTGTGGCGGCACACCACCGGCTCGTCCGCCTGGCCAGGGAACAGGGCATCACCGCCCGCACCGAAGTACACGCGTGAGGGATTTGTACGGAACCGGGCGGGTGCGGGGCGGCCGGGGCCCGGGTGTGATGATGGGGCATCGCCGGAGCGCCTTCCGGCTGGACGGTCCATCAGGATGTGGGAGTTGGAGTGGCTGAACACGTACTCGTCGCGCCCGACAAGTTCAAGGGCTCGCTGACGGCCGCGCAGGTCGCCGCCAGGGTGGCGGCCGGGCTGGGCGTGCCGGCGGTCGAGCTGCCGGTCGCCGACGGCGGTGACGGCACCGTGGACGCGGCCGAGGCCTGCGGGTTCGAGCGGGTGGAGCTGGAGGTGACCGGCCCCACCGGCGCACCCGTCACGGCCGCCTACGCCTGGCGCGCGGCCACGCCCGAAGGCGACCGGCCGACCGCGGTGGTGGAACTGGCCGAGGCGGCGGGGCTGCGGCGGCTGCCGGGCGGGCCGGAACCGCTCACCGCCACCAGCCACGGCGTCGGCGAGCTGATCGCGGACGCCGTCCGCAGAGGAGCCGGGCGGGTGGTGCTCGGGCTCGGCGGGAGCGCCTGCACCGACGGCGGCGCGGGGATGGTCCAGGCGCTGGGCGCCCGCCTGCTCGACGAGTCCGGCGCCGAACTGGAGCGCGGCGGCGCCGCCCTGCGGAAGCTGGCGCGCATCGACCTGTCCGGCTTCGCCGACCTGCGCGGCATCGAGTTCGTGGTCGCCAGTGACGTCGACAACCCGCTGCTCGGCCCGCACGGCGCCGCCGCCGTGTACGGCCCGCAGAAGGGCGCCACCCCAGGCGACGTGACGCTGCTCGACGCCGCCCTCGGCCGCCTGGCCGCGGTCGCCACCCAGACGCACGGCCTGCTCGGCGCGGTCGAGCACGACGGCACGCCCCGGCCGATGGGCGTGGCCGGGGCGCCCGGCGCGGGCGCGGCGGGCGGTGTCGGCTTCGCCGCGCTCGCCTTCCTGCACGCCGACATCCGGCCCGGCATCGACTACCTGCTCGACCTGCTCGGGTTCGACGAGCGGGTCAAGGGGGCCAGGCTGGTCGTCACCGGCGAGGGCTCGCTGGACGAGCAGTCGCTGCGCGGCAAGGCGCCCGTCGGCGTGGCCCAGGCCGCGGCCAGGGCGGGCGTGCCGGTGGTCGCCGTGTGCGGCAGGCGCACCCTGTCCGACGAGCAGTTGGCGGAGGCGGGCATCGAGGCCGCCTACGCGCTCACCGACCTCGAACCCGACCTCGGGCGCTGCATGGCCGAGGCGGGGCCGCTCCTCGAACGGCTCGCCGCCGTGATCGCCGCCGAGCGCCGTCTGACCTGAGAGGAGGGTGCCCCGCGATGAGCACCTACGACCTGGTGGTCCGGTCCCGCCGAGCCGTCACCCCCACCGGGGAGCGGGCGGCGGCGGTGGCCGTACAGGACGGGAGGATCGTCGCGCTGCACGCCTACGACGCGCCGCTTCGCGCGGGGGAGGACGTCGATCTCGGGACGGTCGCGCTGCTGCCGGGTCTGGTCGACACGCACGTGCACGTCAACGAGCCGGGCCGGACCCACTGGGAGGGGTTCGCGTCGGCGACCAGGGCGGCGGCGGCCGGTGGGGTGACGACGATCGTCGACATGCCGCTCAACTCGCTGCCGCCGACCGTCACCGTCGAGGCGCTGCGCGTCAAGCGGGCGGCGGCCGAGGGACAGTGCCACGTGGACGTCGGCTTCTGGGGCGGGGCCGTCCCCGGGAACCTCCGGCACCTGCGCCCCCTGCACGAGCAGGGCGTGTACGGCTTCAAGTGCTTCCTGTCGCCGTCCGGGGTGGAGGAGTTCCCGCCGCTCGCGCTCGCCCAGGTACGGCAGGCGCTGGAGGAGATCGCCGCGTTCGACGGGCTCCTGGTCGTGCACGCCGAGGATCCCGCCCTGCTGCTCGAACCCGCCGGGCCCGGCTACCCGCAGTTCCTCCGGTCGCGGCCGGCGGACGCCGAGCGGCGCGCCGTCGAGCAGGTCGTCTCGCTGGCGCGGGAGACCGGGGCCCGGGTGCACGTCCTGCACGTGTCCGGCGCCGAGTGCCTGGCGCCGCTGCGGCGGGCGCAACAGGAGGGACTGCGGGTCTCGGCTGAGACGTGCCCGCACTATCTGACGCTCAGCGCGGAGCAGGTGCCCGAGGGGGACACGGCGTTCAAGTGCTGCCCGCCGATCCGGTCGGCGGGTAATCGGGACCTGCTCTGGGAGGGGCTGGCCGACGGGGTGCTGAGCTGTGTCGTGTCCGATCACTCGCCGACGACGGCGGAGCTCAAGGTGGCCGACTTCGCGACGGCGTGGGGTGGGATCGCCTCGCTGCAGATCGGGTTGAGCGCGGTGTGGACCGAGGCCCGGACGAGGGGGCACGGCTTGGGGGACGTGGTGCGGTGGATGGCGGAAGGCCCGGCCGCACTGGCGGATATTTCCGGAAAGGGTGCGATAAAGCTGGGGAATGATGCGGATCTGGTGGCCTTCGATCCCGACGCCACCTACCTGGTGGACGCCGCCCGGCTACACCACAAGAACCCCGTCACGCCGTACCACGGCCGGTCCCTGACGGGTGTTGTCGTGACCACCTGGCTCCGGGGCAGAGCCGTCGACCCCGCGACCCCGCCGTTCGGAACCTTCCTGCCCGGCTGAGCGCCGGGCACATCGTTGGGAGAGCACTGTATGACCGGCTTCACCAGCCTGCCCGACCTGGCGCTGCGGACCCTGGGAGGGTCCGTGGTGGCGGCCAGCGACGAGTCGTTCGCCGAGCGGGAGAGCCTGATCCGGCCGGGAAGGCCCGGCTTCCGGGCGCACACCTTCGGCGCCAAGGGGCAGCTCTACGACGGCTGGGAGACCCGGCGGCGCCGGGATCCGGGACACGACTGGGCCCTGGTACGGCTCGGCCTACCCGGCGTCGTACGAGGCGTGGTGATCGACACCGCGTGGTTCAAGGGCAACTACCCGCCGCACGCGTCCGTCGAAGCCTGCGCGGCGGAAGGGTATCCGTCGGTGGACGAACTGGAGCGGGCGTACTGGGTGCCGATCGTGCCGAGGAGCGCCCTGACCGGCGACGCCGAGCACTTCTTCGACGTACGCGACGAGAGCCGCTACACGCACGTGCGGCTGAACATCTACCCGGACGGAGGGGTCGCCCGGCTGCGGGTGCACGGTGAGGTGGTGCCCGACCTGGGGATGTACCACGGGCTGACCCTCGACCTGGCCGCCCTGGAGCACGGCGCGCTGGTGACCTCGTGCTCCGACGAGTTCTACTCCTCGCCCAACAACGTGATCGCCCCCGGCCTGGCCCGGCACCAGGCCGAGGGCTGGGAGACGGCCAGGCGCCGCGACGGCGGGCACGACTGGCTGGTGATCCGGCTGGCCGGACCCGGCGTCATCCGCATGGCGGAGATCGACACCACCAACCTGGTCCACAACGCCCCCGGATCGGTCTCTCTGGAAGGCTCCCCGGACGGAGCCGGCTGGTTCACCCTGCTCCCCGAAACCCGCCTGCAGCCCGACGGCAACCACCGCTTCCGGATCGGCGGCGACCGGCCGGTGCGTCACGTAAGGGTGAACATCTTCCCCGACGGCGGCCTGGCCCGCGTCCGCCTGCACGGCACCCTCAAGGAAGAGTGATCGGCCTGGGCCTCCTCCGCGCGGGTCAGTGCCAGATGACGACCTCGCTCCAGGCCGGCCGCTCCTGCCCGCCCAGCGGCCGTTGGATGCGCACCACGCCCGACCCGGTCAGCTTGCGGATCTTCACCTTGAACCCGGCCGCCCGCAGTTCGTCGCGGGCGTCCTTGAGGTTCTTGCCCATCACCCCGGGGACGGCCCTGAACTCCTGCCCGTCGGTGGCGTCGTTGTCGTTGTTGTCGAACCAGTCTTCCCAGCTGCTCTGGCACTGCGCCACCGTGACCTCGGCCCGCGCCCCGGCGTTGACCTCCGTCTTGGCCGCCGGAAGCTGGGCGATCACCGTGCACGGCTCGTCGTCGTCGGGCACTTCCTTGACGTCCGGCACGAGCCCGTGCTCCTGCAGGATGCGGATCGCGTCGTCCTTGGGCATGCTGTCCAGATCCGGCATCACCAGCCCGGCGCTGATCACCAGGTTGACCTTGGCGCCCACCTTGACCGACTCGCCCACCACCGGGCTGGACCTGATCACGATTCCGCGCGGCACGGTCGGCTCGGGCAGGCGGATCGCCGACGCCTTCAGGCCCACCTCGGCGATCTTCGCGCGGGCGTCCGCCTCGGCCATGCCGACCAGGTTGGGCACGGTGACCCGCTTGGCCCCCAGCGACGGCACGAGCGTGATCGTCGAGTCCTGCTTCACCTCGGTCTGCGCCAGCGGGTCGGTGCTCAGCACCGTGCCCTCGCCGAACTTCTCGTCATACTCCCCGGCCGCGACGTTGACCTTGAAGCCCTGCCTGGCCGCCTCGCTCTTGGCCACGGACAGGTGCTTGCCCACCAGGTCGGGCATCATGACGTAGGTGGGCTGGGCGACCAGCCAGCCGGTCACCCCGACCGCGATCACCATGACCACGGCCAGCCCCACCAGGAACCAGTTGGGCCGGAATCCGCCCTTCCGGGCCGGCGGGGGCGGGGCCGCCGGGCCCGCGGGCGCGGTCAGCACCTCGGCGCGCGGCTGGATCAGCGTGTGCGTGGGCGCCACCGGCGGCCGCGGGTGCGGCTGGGAGTGCGACAGCGGGGGAGTGGTCTCCCTGGGCAGCATGCGGTGCGCCTCGACGGCGGCCACCAGCATCGCGGTGGCGTCGGCGGGCCGGTCCTGCGGGTCGCGCGCGGTGGCGTGCGCCACCAGGTTGTCGATCAGCTGCGACGTCTCCGGCACGTACGCCGAGGGCTGCGGCACCGTGTCGTGCACGTGCCGGTAGGCCACCGACATCGGCGTCTCACCGTCATACGGCTGCTGCCCGGTGACCAGCTCGAACAGCATGATGCCCGCCGCGTACACGTCGCTGCGCACGTCGGCGCCGCCGGTGGTCACCTGCTCGGGCGACATGTAGCCGATCGTGCCGATCATCACGCCGGTACGCGTCTGGTTGGTCGCCTCGATGGCCCTGGCCAGGCCGAAGTCCACGACCTTGACCCGGCCGTCGTCGCTGAGCAGGACGTTCTCCGGCTTCACGTCCCGGTGCACCATGCCCTGCTGGTGCGCCGCGCCGAGCGCGGCCAGCACCGGGATCATGATCTCCAGCGCCTCCCGGCCGGGCAGCCTGCCGCGCTGCCTGAGCACGTCGCGCAGGGTCCTGCCGGGCACGTACTCCATCGACAGGTAGACGACGTCGCCGTCGGTGCCCTGGTCGAAGACGTGCACCACGTTCGGGTGCGACAGGCTCGCCACCGACTTGGCCTCGCCGATGAACCTGCGGACGAACGCCGGGTCCTCGGCGAGCGAGCCGTGCATCACCTTCAGCGCGACCGTGCGGTCGAGCCGGGTGTCTAGCGCCAGGTAGACCGTCGCCATCCCGCCCCGGGCGATCCGGGACTCGATGCGATAGCGCCCGTCGAGAAGCCGCCCGACGAGGGGGTCCGCAATCGTCGTGTCCACGCGGCCGAGTTTACGGGCGTTTTGCCACCGGCAGGGCCCGACTATCCGAAACCGATGCCGAGACGTGGCCCCCGCAGTGGATCACGGCGACGTGGGTGACGAAGCTTGAGCATAGCGACGCATGGGAATACGTCCAGCCAGCCGGGCCAGCCGCCCCGCCGTGACGGCTCCCCGCATCGCCTCCGCCATCGTCTCCGGCCGCTGCGCGCGGGTCACCGCGGTGGCGAGGAGCACGGCGTCGCAGCCGAGCTCCATGGCCAGCGTCGCGTCGCTCGCCGTACCGATGCCCGCGTCCAGGATCACCGGCACCGACGCCGCCTCGACGATCAGCTCGATGTTGTGCGGGTTGCGGATGCCCAGGCCGGAGCCGATCGGCGCGCCCAGCGGCATCACCGCCGCGCACCCCGCCTGCTCCAGCCGCCGCGCCAGCGCCGGATCGTCCCCGATGTACGGCAGGACCACGAACCCCTCGGCCACCAGCCGCTCGGCCGCGTCGAACGTCTCGATCGGGTCGGGCAGCAGGGTCCGCTCGTCGGCGATGACCTCCAGCTTGACCCAGTCGGTGCCGAGCGCCTCCCGGGCCAGCCGGGCGGTCAGCACGGCCTCGCCCGCGGTGAAACAGCCCGCGGTGTTCGGCAGCACCTTGATCTTCCGCTCGCGCAGGACGTCCAGTACCGAGCCGCGGGAGCCCGGGTCGAGCCGCCGCATCGCCACCGTGGTCAGCTCGGTCCCGGAGGCGGCCAGCGCCCGGTCCAGCACCTCCAGGGACGGGGCGCCGCCGGTGCCCATGATGAGCCGGGAGGAGAACGACTCCCCGGCGATGATCAGCTCATCCACCCTGCACCGCCGTGAGCACCTCGACGCGGTCGCTGTCGGCGAGCGCGGTCGTCTCCCAGGTGCTCCTGGTCACCACCTCGTCGTTCACCGCCACAGCCACCCCGGTCGTCGCCTCGGTCAGGGCCCGTACGGCTTGCGCCACCGTCGTCCCCGAAGGCACCTCGTGCGCACTGCCGTTGATCGTCACGTTCATTCATGCTTCTTTCACGAGAACCGCTGAGGGGAGCAGAGCGCGGCCAGCGCGCCCTCCTCCCCCTGGAGCAGGGCCGCCGTCAGCGGGGCGAGCAGGACGCCGCCCCGGTGGTGCCCGGTGGCCAGGCTGAGCCCGGGGGCCCGGCTCGGGCCGACGAGCGGCAGGTTGTCGGGGGTGCCAGGACGCAGGCCCGCCACCACCTCGGCCAGTTCGAGCTCGGTGACGCCGGGGACCAGCTCGCGGGCGTCGCGCAGCAGCTCGTACAGGCCGCCGGCGGTGACCCTGGTGTCGAAGCCGAGCTCCTCCTGGGTGGCGCCGACGACCAGCTCGCCGTCGCCGCGCGGCACCAGGTACACGGGCGAGCCATGCACGACGCCGCGGACGCAGCGGCCCAGCAGGGGGCTGGGGGAGCGCAGGCGCATGATCTGGCCCTTGATCGGGCGCACGGGCACGTTGGCCAGCTCGGCGCTCCAGGTTCCGGCGGCCAGGATCACGTCTCCGGCGAGGACCCGGCCGGGGTGGGTGGCGGGGGCTCCAGGGGGCGCCAGCCGTACGCCGAGGACGGTGTCGCCGTCGCGGACCAGTTCGGTCGCGCGTTCGCGGACCACCGGCACGCCGAGCCGCCGCAGGGCGGCGAGCAGCGCGGCGGTGACGCGGCGCGGGTCCACCCACGCGTCGGCGCCCGCCAGCAGCCCGCCGCGCACCGACGGCGCGAGCATCGGCTCCAGGCGGCGGCACTCGCGCCCGGTCAGCCGCTCCACCGGCAGCCCCAGCTTGTCCATGAACGCGGCCAGCTCGTCCAGCGCGGCCAGGTCGTCGGCCCCGAAGGCCACGTCGAGCGTCCCCTCGGCGCGGTAGTCGAGGTCGAGCCCGCTGTCGGCGGTCAGTTCCGCGGCGAACCGCGGCCACCGCTCCAGCGACGCGAGACCGAGCCTGAGCAGCGGCTCCTCGGTGTAGGTGACCTCGCTGAGCGGCGCCAGCATGCCCGCCGCCGCGTGCGAGGCGCCCGAGGCGGGCGCGGGGTCCACCAGCGCCACCGAGCGGCCCGTGCGGGCCAGCCGCCAGGCCGCGGACAGGCCGATGACGCCGCCGCCGACGACGATCGCGTTCGCGGTTCGATTCATCCCGCTCCCTTCGCCGGCATGATCCGGATCAGGTGTCTTGCGGTCGAAGGCCCGTGCAGCCTTCCTCTCAGCCCGGTTGTGGCCGGACTCCCGCGCGTCTTACTTCTTCAGCCTACTGTGCGAGAGAATTGACGGGTTCGTCACGTGGCCGTCATTGGCGTTACCCCCCGTAGGCAACCTAGGGTCATGATTGTGAATCATGTCGTGGTCGTGGGAGCGGGGCTGGCCGGAGTGCGCAGCGTCGAGGCGCTGAGGGCGAGAGGATTCGACGGTCGCGTCACGCTGGTCGGCGAGGAGCCGCATCGGCCCTACGACCGTCCACCCCTGTCGAAGGCCGTGCTGCTCGGTGAGGCCGACTCCTCCTTCGTCGACCTCGACCTCGAGGCGCTCGCCGTCGACTTCAGGCCCGGGGTGGCCGCCAAGGGCCTGCGCGCGGGCGTGGTCGAGACGACCGAGGGCGAGATCGCCTACGACGGCCTGGTCATCGCCACCGGCGCCGAGCCGGTCACGCTGCGTGGCGAGGGGGTCCAGCACGTGCTGCGCACCCTCGACGACGCGCTGGAGCTGCGCTCCCTGCTCGTCCCCGGCGCCAAGGTGGCGATCATCGGCGCGGGCTGGATCGGCGCCGAGGTGGCCACCGCCGCGGTCCGGGCCGGCTGCGCGGTGACCGTGGTCGAGGCCGCCGCCGCCCCGCTCGCGCACGCCGTCGGCGCGGACGCCGGCGCCCACACCATCCCCTGGTACGACAGCGTCGACCTGCGCCTGGACACCATGGTGAGCTCCGTCGAGCCGGGCGGCCTGGACCTGGTCGGCGGCGGCTGGATCGAGGCCGACGTGGTCGTCACCGGCATCGGCGTGCGCCCGTCGATCGAGTGGCTGGCCGGCTCCGACATCGACCTGCACAACGGCGTCGTCACCGACGAGCACCTGCGCACCTCGCTGCCCGGCGTGGTCGCGGTGGGCGACTGCGCGGCCTGGTGGTCGCGCCGCTTCGGCACCAGGCTGCGCGTCGAGCACTGGGACAACGCGCTGGCCGCCCCCGAGGTCGCCGCCGCCACCCTGCTCGGCGAGCAGGCCGTCTACGACCCGGTGCCGTACTTCTGGTCGGAGCAGTTCGGCCACATGGTCCAGTACGCTGGCCACCAGGCCGACGCGCGCCTGCTGCTCCGGGGCGACCCCTCGGCCGGCGGCAAGTGGGCGATCTGCTGGCTGACCGGCGATGACAGGCTGGCGGCGATCCTCACCGTCGACCGGCCGCGCGATCTGGTCCAGGGCCGCAGGATCGTCGAGGGCGGGCAGCGGCTGGACCCCAGCAGGCTGAAAGACCCCGAGGTGGCCGTACGTGACTGTGTTGTTTGAGCAAGGGTGCAATGTGGTAGTGGTGGATTCGTGACGCTTTCTGTTGCACAGATCGACCGGGAGACCGACCAGCTCGTCGCCGAGTGGCTCACTCTCCCCGAAGTGGCCCAGCGCCTCGACCTCACGATCGGTCGGACGAAGCAGCTCCTGAAGGAGCGCAAACTCATCGGCGTACGCAGAGGCGGTGGCGGTCCCCAGGTCCCCGCCGTCTTCCTGGACGGCCGCGAGGTGGTCAAGGGGCTCTCCGGTACCCTGACCCTGCTCCTCGACGCCGGCTACGACGACGCCGAGGCGCTGCGCTGGCTGTTCACACCCGACGACTCGCTGCCCGGCTCACCGGCCGAGGCCATCAGGGCCGGTCGCCATACCGAGGTCAAGCGGCGTGCCCAAGCCCTCGCTTTCTGACGCCAGGCTCTACCTCTGCACCGACGGCCGCCGGGAACGCGGCGACCTGCCCGCGTTCCTCGACGCCGTGCTCTCCTCGGGCGTGGACATCGTCCAGCTCAGGGAGAAGGGGCTGGAGGCCCGTGAGGAGCTCGCGCTGCTGGAGGTCTTCCGCGACGCCTGCGACCGGCACGGCAAGCTGCTGGCCGTCAACGACCGGGCGGACATCGCCTACGCCGCCCGCCCCGACGTGCTCCACCTCGGCCAGGACGACCTGCCCGTCGCCGTCGCGCGCGACATCCTCGGGCCGGACGTGCTGATCGGGCGCTCCACGCACTCGCCCGCCGAAGCCTCGGCGGCGGCCGTGGAGGAGGGCGTCGACTACTTCTGCTGCGGCCCGATCTGGCCGACCCCGACCAAGCCCGGCCGCCACGCGCCCGGCCCCGGCCTGCTCACGCACGCCGCGGGCCTCGGCACCGACCGTCCGTGGTTCGGCATCGGCGGCATCGACCTGGACAACCTCGGCGAGGTCATGTCGTACGGCGTGCGCCGGGTCGTCGTCGTCCGCGCCATCACCGAGGCCGGTGACCCCGCCGCCGCGGCGGCCGAGTTCGCCAAGCGACTGGCGGCCTGACCCGGGCGCGGCGACCTACGCGCGGC
Source organism: Nonomuraea sp. NPDC046570 (assembly GCF_040645915.1). NCBI lineage: Bacteria > Bacillati > Actinomycetota > Actinomycetes > Streptosporangiales > Streptosporangiaceae > Nonomuraea > Nonomuraea sp. NPDC046570. The sequence goes on from NZ_JBEYZF010000002.1 coordinate 240,393, forward strand.
GGCTGGTGGCGGCCACGGCCAGTTCGGCCAGGCCGCTTCTGGCCGCCTGCGTGATGGGGGCCTCCGCCAGGCAGCCCAGCGCCGCCTCCAGGTACTCGGCGATCATCTCCTCGCAGGCGGCGAGCGCCCCGCTGCCCTCGATCACCGAGCGCAGCGCGGCCACGCCCTCGGCGTCCAGCGCGGGGTCGCCCAGCAGCTTGCGCACCAGGGCGGCGTCCCCGGGCGCCGCCAGGGCCAGGGTGCGGGCGACCAGCATGGTCCGCTTGCCCTCGCGCAGGTCGTCACCGGCCGGTTTGCCCGTCTCGGCCGGGTCGCCGAACACGCCGAGGATGTCGTCGCGGAGCTGGAAGGCGATGCCGACGCGCCGGCCGTACGTCACGCACAGCTCGTCCACCCACGGCTCGCGGGTGCCCGCGCCCAGCACCAGGCCGAGGCGGAGCGGCTGCTCCACGGAGTACTTGCCGCTCTTGTACAGCGCCACCCGCAGCGCCGAGTCGAAGGTGTTCTCCCCGTGGGCCTGCTCCAGCAGGTCCAGGTACTGGCCGCACATCAGCTCGGTGCGCATGTGGTCGTGCACGGGCTGGGCCGCCGCCAGACTGGCCGACGGCAGGCCGCTGGTGCGCCACATCTCGCCCGACCAGATGAGCAGCAGGTTGCCCAGCAGGATCGCGGCGCCCTCGCCGAACTGCTCGGCCGAGCCGTGCCAGGCGGAGTTCTCGTGCAGCGCCTGGAAGCGGCGGTGCGCGGCGGGCATGCCGCGGCGCAGGTCGCTCTTGTCCATCACGTCGTCGTGCACCAGCGCGCTGGCCTGCAGCAGCTCCAGCGACGCCGCCGCGGTGTAGATCGCCGGGTCGTCGCCGCCGCCGGCGCCGCGCCAGCCCCAGTAGCAGAAGGCGGGCCGCAGCCGCTTGCCGCCCGACAGGAGCTCGCCCGCCGCCGTCAGCAGCGGCTGCAGATCGCCGTCGCCGACGATGGGCCGCTGGCGGCCGACGAACTCCCGCAGGCGATGCTCCACCTGGGTGCGGAGTACGTCGAGGCTGGCGGCGTGAGTGGTCATGCCTTGAGACTAATGGTCGGAGATGCCCGCTTCGATCTCCCGGCTGCCCTGTGACGGGACCTGTACCCTGGACGCATGGCACTCGGTCGTCCCTCCGTCCTTCCGGATCGCGTTCCCACCGTCCGTGAGCTGCTCGCATCCGGTGAGCGGTCGTTCTCGTTCGAGTTCATGCCGCCCAAGACCGACGAGGGCGAGCGGCAGCTCTGGCGGGCGATCAGGGAGCTGGAGGCGCTGCAGCCGACGTTCGTCTCGGTGACGTACGGCGCCGGCGGCTCCACCCGCGACCGCACGGTCGACATCGTGGAGCGGGTGGCGCACGAGACCACCCTCACCCCCGTGGCGCACTTCACCGCCGTCAACCACTCCGTCCGCGAGCTGCGCCACCTGGTCGGCCGCTTCGCCGACGCCGGGGTGCGCAACATCCTGGCCGTGCGCGGCGATCCGCCCGGCGACGTCTCCGCCGAGTGGATCCGGCACCCCGAAGGCGTGCTGTACGCCGAGGACCTGGTCCGGCTGATCCGCCAGTCCGGCGACTTCTGCGTGGGCGTGGCCGCCTTCCCGTACAAGCACCCGCGTTCGGCCACCATCGAGTCCGACACCGAGTACTTCGTGCGCAAGTGCGAGGCGGGCGCCGACTACGCGATCACCCAGATGTTCTTCGAGGCCGACGACTACCTGCGGCTGCGCGACCGGGTGGCGGCGCGCGGCTGCGACACGCCCATCATCCCGTGCATCATGCCGGTCACCCAGCTGAGCACCATCGGCAGGTCGGAGCAGCTGTCGGGGGCGCCGTTCCCGGCCGCGCTGGCCCGCCGCTTCGAGGCGGTCGCCGACGACCCGGCCGCGGTCCGCCGCCTGGGCATCGAGCACGGCGCGGAGATGTGCCAGCGCCTGCTGGACGAGGGCGCCCCGGGCATCCACTTCATCACCTTCAACCGCTCGAAGGCCACTCGCGAGGTCTACCAGCGCCTCAACCACACCGCCCCCGCCCTCTCGGCCTGAATCAGGTTCGGGGTGTGGCCGTCCATTCCGGGGCGAGGATGGAGTGGACGACGGAGTCGCGCCACGCTCCCCGGACCAGGATGTGCCCGCGGATGCGTCCCTCCTCTACCATGCCGAGCTTGCCCATCACCGCCGCCGAGGCCTCGTTGAGCGGGCTGCGGGCGCCCCACACGCGGTACAGGCCCAGCTCGTCGAACCCGAGCCGGAGCAGCAGTCGGACGACTTCGGTGCCGAGGCCCTGGCGCCAGCGGTCGGCGCGGAGTGAGAAGCCGATCTGGGCGCTGTTCTGGCCGGTGTGCTGGGTGTCGACGGCCAGCCGGGCGTAGGCGGCCAGTTCTCCGGCGGGCAGGACGGCGGCGAGGGAGTACTCGGTCCGCGGTTCCGCCAGGGCGGCTCTGGTGACGCTGGTCAGCGTGCCCTTCACCTGGTCGCGGGTGCGGGGCTCGAAGCTCATGTGCTCGGCCACCCGCGGGTCGCCGTAGATCGCCGTGAGGGCGTCCACATCGTCGAGGGTGAACTCACGCAGGGTGACGCGGGGGGAGGTGAGCGTGACAGGGTACATGGCGGCAGACCCTACGGGACGGCCGTCCACCGCCAGGGGCGATCTCCGAGTTCCCCGCGCAGGCAGGCTAATCGGAGGGCCGCCTCCGGGTGACGGGCGGGATTCTCGGCGGCCACCTGGGCGGCCATGCAGGTCATGCGGAACTCGCGGATGTCGCGCAGGGTCTCGAAGCCGCCCCAGCGGACGACGTCGTGCCCGTAGGCGACGGTGAACGCCTGGTAGTCCGCGTCGGTGATGCCGGCGACCGTGTACGCCTTGACGGCCGTGGAGACCAGGTCCCATTCGGGCGGGCCGACCGAGCAGCGTTCGAGGTCCAGCAGCACGGTCCGGCCGTCCTGGGTGCGCAGGACGTTGCCGACCCAGGCGTCTCCGTGGACGACGGCGCTCGGCAGGCCCGCGGGTAACTCGGCGTGCCGGGCGCGAAGCCGGGCCAGGTGCCCGCGCATCCAGGCCCGGTCCGCCTCCGCCAGGGTGGAGGCCCGGTCGATCCGCTCGGCCAGCCGGACGAAGGGGTCGAGCCGGCCGAGGGAGAACGTGCTCGGCGGCGGCAGGTGGTGCAGGCGCCTGAGCATCGCGGCGACGTCCAGCGTGTCGCCGTACCGATGCGGCGGCAGCTCGCGCCACCAGGTGACCGACCTGCCGTCCACCTCGACGGGCTGACGCAGGCCGGGCGCGGCTCGCACGGCGGAGACGCCGTTGGCTTCGAGCCATCGCGCGACCAGCACCTCGCGGCGCGCGGCGTGCTGCTGCCCCGGGCGCGTGACGCGGGCGACGATCCCCTCGGGCAGCCGGTAGATGGCGTTCTCACCCAGCCGCAGTAGCTCCGCTCCCTCCGCGCTCACTCCCACACTCCGGCAGGCCCTCTCCAGTACGGCACGGGCCGCCCTCTCAGCCTCGCCGGAGGTGATCATGCCTCGACCACCGTCCGCAGGCGTTGCCGCAGCTCGGCGACGGGTGGCCGCCTCTGGTGCGGGGCCGATAACCGGTGCAGCTCCCGCATGTCGTCGGCCGCGCGGCGGGAGCGGACGGCGTCGACGGCGAGGACCGCGCGGCGGCCGATGGCGGCGGCCTCGTCGGGGTCGCCGGCCGCCATGGTGAGGCTGGCCAGCTTGATGCCGCTGAGGGCGCGCGAGCGCACGTGCACGGCGATGTGGCCGGCGACGGCGGCGGCCAGCCGGTTGGCGGCCTCGTTGACGAACTGGCCGTGGATGGCCAGGTCGTACAGGGCGTGCCCGGTGTCGCCCGCGTGCTGGGCGGCGTCGTAGTACCGCATCCAGGGCCCTTCGTGGGCGGGGCGGATGCGGGAGAACTCCTCGTCCGCCCGGCCCACCGTGGCCAGGGTGTCCTGGGTGCGCCGTAGTTTGGCCAGCGCGCGGGCGCGGGCGGACAGCACCATGGCGAGCTCGGCGGGCGTGAGCCGGTCGGCGCGCACGAGCGCGAGCTCGACCAGGGTCAGGCCGGTGTCGGCGTCACCGCACCAGATGGCCTGCCGGGCCATGGAGGACAGCACCTTGGCGCGCAGGTGCCAGTCCCCGGCTTCTTCGACACACGACAGCGCGAGGCGGAACAGGCGGCGGGCGTCGTCGTGGGCGTGGGCGTCGAACGCCATGAACGCGCAGGTGTGGCTGAGCCAGCCCACCGCCCCGAACAGCTCGCTCCGGAGCCTGTCCGGGCAGCGGGCCTGCTCCAGCAGCGCCACCGAGTAGCGCACCTGCGCGGTGACGGCTTCGCGGATCATGCCGCCGCCGTAGGTGTGGTCCCAGGTGGAGAAGACCCCCGCGATGGTGCGCAGTTCGTGGATGTCGGCGGGGGTGACGACGGCCGGGATCGACGCGGGCTGAGCCGGGAAGAGCGGGTCGAGCAGGGGAACCGCGGCGACGCCCGCGAGCGTGCTGAGGAAGCCCTTCCGGTCGACGTCGGTCAGACCGGCCGCAGGCCGGCTCGGGCGGCGCGGCGGCCGGAAGCCGAGCTCCCGGTCGGTGCCGCAGCCGAGGATCTCGCGGAGCGCGGCGCGGTAGTCGGCGCTCGGCCAGCGCACGGCGCCGCGTTCGAGTTTGCCGACGTAGTTGGCGGTCAGGCACGCCTCGTAGTCGCGGTGCTCGTCGATCCAGGCGTTGACCAGGTCGGCCAGGTCCTGCCGGGAGGCGGGCTCGCCCGGAGAAGACGGCGAGGCGAGCCGCCGGCGCGCCTGCTGCAACTGGACGTTGGGGGTTGCCACCGAGCCTTCCCTTCACGACTTTGCCAGAATCGTCGCACAGACCGTGGCGAAAGCATCCGTCAATCTGCCCCCGATCTGCCCCTTGACTGCCCCGCTGGATGGCGTTCCTGCGGCGGCGGGATCACTCCAAGCTTGAGTCACCTCTTCTGTCGCGTCGCGGCCACCGGCACCGGGCCGGCGCCGGCAGGAAGACCTGAATCGTTCGCCGCGGACCGGCCCGTCACCTCACGGCCGAACTCGCCTTGGAGGTATCTCTGAACAGCATCATGCTCGTGGCCTTGAACCTGCCTCGATGCCGCACCCGCCCCGTGCCCGCGAGCGCCGGCCACGGCGAGGAGGAACCGGCCGCGGTGCACAACGAGGAGGCGGTGGAAGTCGTGCGACGGTGGAGGACCTGATGTCCGCGTGGACGATGCCCGAGAACGCGGCCGCCGCCTTGCACCGGGAGCTGGCGGCCCTCGGCATCGACTCCGACCTGCGCTCCGGGAACGGCCTGGCCACCGTGTCGGTGTGGGGCGGCCTGCTGGTCTGGACGAACGGCCAGACCTTCTGGTGGATCAAGGCCGCCAAGATCCCGCCCGAGTACGCCGACGCGCCCGCGAACCAGCCGCAGGAGGCGGCCCTGCGGGTGGCCGCCCGGTACACGGAGCTGATCCGGGAGCGCCAGCGGCCGTCGACGGCGTCGTGACGGTCGAAGCGCGCCACTGCCACGACGCCGTCCGGCGCGATCAGCCGGGAGCGGCCCCGGGCTGTCGGCGGATCTTTCCGAGAAGGCCGGACTCGTGGGCGAGGACGGCCGCCTGGACGCGGTTCTCCAGGCCGAGGCGGGTGAGGATGCGGTTCACCCGGCTCTTCACCCCGGCCTCGGTCAGGTCCAGGCTCTTGGCGATCTGGGCGTTGGACAACCCCTTGGCGACCAGGACGAGCACCTCCAGTTCCCGCCTGGTGAGCCTGCTGAGCGGGTCCGCCGCGCCGTCCCGGTGCGGCGGCTCGGCCAGCAGCGCGGGCGGGATCGCGGCGAACGCGCCGATGAGCCGCTCGGTGACGCCCGGCGCGAGCATGGCCTTCCCCGCGGCCACCACCTTGATGGCGTCGGCGAGCTGGTCGGGGGAGGCGTTCTTCAGCAGGAAGCCGCTGGCCCCGGCCCGGAGCGCGGCGTGCACGTACTCGTCCAGGTCGAAGGTGGTCAGCACCAGGACGCGGGGGCGGGGCTCCGGATGCGGCCAGTCGCCGAGGATGCGCCGGGTCGCCTCGACGCCCGTCAGGCCGGGCATCCGCACGTCCATCAGCACCACGTCGGGCCGCAGCTCGAAGGCGGCGGCCACCGCCTGCTGTCCGTCGGTCGCCTCCCCGACGGCCTCCAGGTCGGCGCGCCGGTCCAACATGACGCGCAGCGCCGCCCGGACCAGCTCCTGATCGTCGGCGATCAGCACCCGGACGGCCGTCACGCCGCGCCCTCCCACCGGAACGTGGCCAGGACCCGCCAGCCGCCGTCCGGCAGGGGGCCCGCGCTCAGCCCGCCGCCGAACAGCGCGACGCGTTCGCGCATGCCGATCAGCCCCAGCCCGGACCCCGCCATGGGCCGGTGCCTGGGGGCCGCCGGGCTGTTGTCGACCAGGACGCTCAGCTCCTCGCCCGCCTGCCGTACCTCGACGCGGACCGCGGTGGGGCCCGCGTGTTTCAGGACGTTGGTCAGCGCCTCCTGCACGATGCGGCAGGCCGACACCTGCGCGGCGGGTGGGACGCCGTGCGCCGGATCCGTGCCGATCTCCACCTTCACCTCCACCGCGCAGCCGGCCGCCCTGGCCGAGGCGGCGAGCTGGTCGAGGTGCCGTAGCGACGGCTCGGGGGCGGGCGGTCCGTCGTCCGCCAGGAGTCCGAGCATCCTGCGCATCTCGACCAGCGCGGTGTCGGCGGCGGCGCCGATCCCCGCGATGCCCCGGCCGGCCAGGGACGGGTCGTCGGTGAGCACCTCGGCGGTGGCCCGCGCCTGCATGGCGATGGCGCTGACGTGGTGGGCGACCAGATCGTGCAGGTCGCGGGCGATGCGGGCGCGCTCGGCCGTCACCGCCCGGCCCGCGCTGACCTCCTGCTCGGCGCGCAGCCTCGCGGCCAGATCGCGCAGCCGGGCCGCGTCGGCGCGGATGTGGCGCTGGGAGGTGCCCAGCAGCCACACCCCCCACAGCAGCCCGGCGACCAGCATCGCCTCGACCAGCCCCGGGCGCAGGTCCGCCGGCAGCGGCAGGCCCAGCAGCGGCCGGACCAGGAGATCGGGCGCCAGCACCGCGGTCGCGCCCACGCCGACCGCCGCGAGGCTCCCCGGCGAGGCCGTGTAGCGGGCGACGGCGTAGGCGGCGAACCCCACGTACAGGCCGTCCCGGAAACCGATCATGGGGTCGGCCAGCTCGTACGCCACGTACGCGGCGCTCACCACGGTCATCACCAGCCACGGGTGCGTCCTGCGCCACACCAGGGGTACGGCCTGCGCGAACAGGAACGCCAGCACCACCGCCGCCGTCGCCGGATCGCGGGGCAGCCCCACGCCCAGCCTGAACAGGAACGCCACCGCCGTCAGCGCGACGGCGAGCAGGACGTCGGCGACGCGCGGCCGTCCCGCGAACCACCGCCGGCCGAACCCGTTCATCACGGGCCCAGCGTAAGGCCAGGTCGGCCGCCCTCCCGACCGGACGAATCCAAAGTTGCCCGGGCGGCCGGCAGATCCTCCCCCAGGGCGACGGCGGAGCCACGCTCACGGCCGATTCCGAGGCCCTTCCCGCTTCCTAGGCTCGAACCATCAACCTCATCTCACCTGGGAGTACTCATGCGTCACCCACGCCGCGCCGCGCTGCTCGCCGCCGTCGCCGTACTCGGCACCACGCTGCCCGCCACCGCAGCCACCGCCACCGCCCCGCCCGGATACGGCAAGGCCGACCTCCAGCGCGACGTCGACGCCATCCGCGCGATCGGGACCATCGGCGTACAGGCGCGCGTGATCACCCCCGAGGGCACGAACCTGGTCGCCACCAGCGGCACCGCCGTGGTCGGGACCCGGCGGCCGGTTCCCGCCAACGGCTACGTGCGGATCGCCAGCACCACCAAGACCTTCGTGGCCGCCGTGGTGCTGCAGCTCGCCGCGGAGGGCAAGCTGTCCCTGGACGACACCGTGGAGAGCCTGCTGCCCGGGGTGGTGCACGGCAACGGCAACGACGGCAGCAAGATCACGGTCCGGATGCTGCTCCAGCACACCAGCGGCATCCCCGAGGCCTACCCGTCCTTCGCCTCGGTCGAGGAGTACCAGGAGCACAGGTACGACCGCTTCACGGCGGCGCAGATCGTGGCCAAGGCGATGAAGCACAAGCCGGACTTCGCGCCGGGCACGGCCTGGCGCTACTCCAACACCGGCTACCTGCTGATCAGCATGATCACCGAGAAGGTGACGGGCCGGCCGTGGCACAAGGAGGTGGCCGACAGGATCAGCCGCCCGCTCGGCCTGAGCCGTACCGTCTGGTCGGGCACCTCGAACTCGGTGCCCCGGCCGCACGCCCGCGGCTACATGGTGCTCCCGCCGGCCGCGCCGTTCGACGCCACCGAGCACTTCGACGGGGACGCCGCGGGCGGGCTCATCTCCTCCACCGCCGACGTCAACCGGTTCTTCCGCAAATTGCTGGGCGGTGACCTGGTGCCCGCCGAGCAACTCGCGCAGATGAAGCGGACGGTCAAGGCCACCGGGCACGACCAGGTCTGGCCGGGCGCCCGCTACGGCCTCGGGATCGGTTCGCGCCCGCTGTCCTGCGGCGGCGTCTACTGGCACCACGGCGGCGACGACTACGGTTACAAGACCAGGACGGGCGTCACCGCCGACGGCCGCCGCAGCGTGGTGGTGTCGATGAGCGCGCAGATCGGCGACGAGCGCTCGCTGCGCCAGGAGAAGGCCGCGGGCGACCTGATCGACCGCGCCCTCTGCGACCGCGCCTCGGCCTCCTGACAGAGGGCCCGCCGCTGACGCGCGAGGGGGTGCGTCAGCGGCGGGCCCGGCTCTGTCACGCGGTCGTCGCGGCGACCTCGCCCGGCTCTTCCGCCACCGGCTCGCCTTCGGGGCCCTCGAAGCGGCGGCCGTACCCGGTGACGACCGCGATCAGCATGATCACCCAGATCGCCATCGGATAGAACGACGCGAACGCGATGCCCGCGGGCGTCGGCAGCTTGCCGTCCAGGAACGGGAACGTGGTGGTCAGCGTCGCCAGCATGGACACCACGCCGATCGGCCAGATGTGCCACGGCACCACGTAGCTGACGCTGTTGGCCACCGCGTCCACCAGGTTGGCCCGCCGGTAGGGGTGCAGCAGCCTGCGCCCGCCCACCGCGTCGCTGATCGGCCCGCCGATGATGGTCACCTTGCTGTTGTTGCCCACCACCAGGAAGGCCAGGAACGAGCAGAGCGCCAGGATGACCGCCTCGGCGCCGCGCGCGGTCTTGCGCGCCCCGCCGGCCAGCTTGGCGGTCAGCAGCTCCAGCAGCCCGAACTCGCGCACCAGGCCGTACGCCGCCATCACGATCATCACCATCAGCATGATCGGCACCACCTCGAGCACGCCGTCGGCGAGCGCGCCGAGCGTCTTGGTGCCGTCGGCGAGCTTGGCCGGGAACAGGTCGGCCAGCGGCAGCTTCCCGGTGACGACGCCCAGCAGGATCGCCGAGACGATCCCGTAGGACAGCGACTCGAACACCGACCGTCCGCTCAGCGCGACGCCGATCACCAGCAGCACCGGCAGCACCATGATGAGCCCGCTCGGGTCGGCGAACTTGGCGATCACCGCGGCGGCGGCCGCGTCGTCGCCGGTGGCGCCCAGGCCCACGAGGAAGTGCGCGACGGCGGCGATGAGGAACGCGGGCAGTACGTAGATCAGTCGCGCCTTCACGACCCCGCTGACGTCGGCCAGGCCCGCGCGGCGGCGGAAGCGCTGGGTGGAGGAGGAGATGATCGCGGTGTCGGAGACGGGGGAGTAGTGGTCGCCGGTCGCCGCGCCGGACACGATCGCGCCGACCACCAGCGCCGAGGGCAGCCCCATGAGCACGCCCGCCGGGAACAGTACGGGCAGCATCACCGACAGCGTGCCCACCGTGGAGCCCGTCGCCACGCCCACCACGGTGCAGGCGACGTAGGTGAACAGCATGAAGAACCCGCCGGACAGGCCGATCGTGTCGGCCAGCCAGATCACCCCGCCGGCCAGCCCGCCCTTCTCCATGAGCTGGGCGAACACGCCGACCAGCGACATGATGGCGACGACGAGTACGGCGGTGCGGTCGCCGAGCCCGGACACCACGCCGTCCCAGTAGGCGCCCTTGTCGCGGGCCAGCAGCGAGCCGAGCACCAGCGCGAGCACGCCGACGCCGAGCAGGATCTGGGTGTCGACCTGGCCGCGGAAGCTGAAGAACACCATCAGCACGATGAAGATCGTCAGGGGGACGATCGCCATCCAGCGGGTGAGATAGAAGACGCGTGACATGCCTACCTGCCGGTGAAGTGGGGGGTACGGCCCTGGGCCGCCGCGGTGACGCCTTCACGGAAGTCACCGGACAGTCCAGTGGCCACGCGCCGCATGGCTTCGCCCATGCGGATGGCGGTGGAGAAATCGGTCTCAAGGCTGCGCACCGCGATCTCCCGGGTGCAGCGTACGGCCAGCGGCCCCACACTGGCCAGGCGGTGTGCCCAGGTCAGAGCCGCCTTGAGGACGTCGGCCTTGGGCACGACCTTGTTCACCAGGCCGACGCGGTGGGCCCATTCGGCGTCGCGGGGTTCGCCGAGCAGCAGCAGTTCCAGCGCGTGCCCGAGGCCCATCAGCCGCGCCGACTGGGCGGCGCCGACCACGACGGGGATGCCGAGCGCCACCTCGGGCATCAAGAAGCTGGCGTCGTCGGAGCACACCCGCAGGTCGCAGGCCATGGCCAGGCACAGCCCCTCGCCCACGCAGTGCCCGTTGACCGCCGCGATCATGGGCTTGTACTGCTCCATCTCGCGGTCGATCCGGTCGGTGTAGACGGCTTCCCAGAAGCCGGGCACCGTGTCCATGAACGCGTCCAGGTCGGCGAGCTCGCGCACGTCCTGACCGGCGCTGAAGGCCCGCTCGCCGGCTCCGGTGACCACCGCCACCCAGGCGTCGCCGTCGGCCCTGAAGCGCCTGATCGCGGTGTCGAGGTCGGCGTGCATGGCCGCGTTGAAGGCGTTCAGCGACTCCGGCCGGTCCAGCGTGATGATCGCGACGTGGCCGTCGAGCTCGTATCGTACGGTGTCCATGATCAGGCCTCCTGGTAGGCGTGCTCGACGATTCGGGCCTTGAGCGTGCCGCCCAGCGAGGTCAGGCTCCCGGCGGGGGCGAACTCGATCGCCGCGGTGAACCGGAGCCGGTCGTGGACGGCCGCCTGGATCCGGGCGGCCAGCTCGGCGGTCCCGGTGACGTGCTCGGCCAGCTCGACCTTCACCGGCAGCGGCGGGTGGGCGACCGGCGGCGCCTGGTCGAGCACCACCCGGATCTCGCCGGTGACCTCGGGCGCGAACGACTGCACCACGTCCTTGATCGCGTGCGGGAACACGTTGACCCCGCGCACCAGCAGCATGTCGTCGGCCCTGCCGCCCACGCTGAAGCGGAAGCCGGGCGCGCCGCACTCGCACGGCCTGGTGTGGATCGTCACGATGTCCTTCTCGCGCCAGCGGATCGCCGGGGCGCACTCCTTCTCCAGCGCGGTCACCACGATCTCGCCGGTGACGCCGTCCTCCCAGGGCAGCGGCCGCAGCGTCTCGGGGTCGACCACCTCCAGGTGCACGTAGTCCTCGGCGAGGAAGTGCATGCCGGCGTGCGCGTCGCAGGAGACGGAGGTGAAGAACGAGGCGTGCGTGTGCCCGATGGTGTCGTAGACCTTCGCCCCGCCGAACCCGGCCGACAGCGCCTCGCGGATGTGCGGGACGCCCGCGCCCGGCTCGCCGCCGACCATGATCCGCTTGATCCCGAGGTCGGCCGCGCTGATCCCGGCCTCCTCGGGCAGCTTCTTGAACAGGTAGCGGGCGTAGCTCGGCGTCAGGTTCACCTGGACCGGCCGGACGTCCTGGGCGACCTGCGCGAAGCGGGCGGCTCCCGTCATCGCGCCGATCGGCACCGTGGTCGCGCCCGCGTGCTGCAGCACGTCGAGCACGGGGCTGCCGGCGATCCACATCGACAGCACGAACGCGTGCATCACCACGTCGCCGGGCGCCCCGCCGATGCGCCACTGCGCGCGGGCGCCGATCTCGTTGGTGACCTGCCGGTCGGCCTCGGTGTAGCCGGTGTAGGTGGGCTTGCCCGTGGTGCCGGACGAGGAGCTGACCCTGATCACCTTTCGGGGGTCGCAGGCGAGGTGCAGGCCGTACGGGTGGCCGTGCCGCTCGCGCGACTCCTCCTGGCTGACCCGCTCCAGGTCCTTGTCGAAGAACGGATAGTCGGCGAGCTGCTCCAGCGACCGGAACCTGTGCGGATCGACGCCAGCCTCGTCGAAACGCCGCCTGATGTACGGCGAAGCCTCGTACACCCGTACGAGCTGCTTCTGGAGCTTGCCGAGCTGAAGAGCCCGCAGGTCGTCGCCGCTGAGGGTCTCGGCGGCAGGGTTCCACAGCATGGGTGTCTCCCTAGTAAACATACTTGGAGTTCAGAATCGTATTCGGCGTTCAGTTGGTGTCAAGAGTGAAAGAATCTTTCCGTGACCGACCGCAGAGTCCTGCGCACCAGGACGGCCATCCAGCGCGCCCTTGTGGAGCTCTCCCTCGAACGCGACTACGACCAGGTGGCGATCGAGGAGATCCTGGAGCGCGCCGACGTCGCCCGGGCCACCTTCTACGCCCACTACAAGGACAAGGACGCGGTGCTCGACCAGATCAGCGAGGGCGCGATGAACGCCATCGACCGCGCGACGCAGGAGGCGATCGGCGCGACCTGGCCGCAGTACTCGATGCGGGCCATGGAGGCGTTCTGCCGGGCGGCGGGCGAGCACGGCGAGGTGGTCAGGCTGGTGGTGCGCGGCGCGGGGCACGGGCGGCCCATGCGCGCGTGGCTGCGCCGGATCGCCGAGGTGGGCCGGGTGGGCATCGTGCGCAGGGACGAGACGCTGGGGCGGACGCCGCGCCTGCCGTACGAGCTGCTCGCGCAGAACTTCGCCTGGCAGGCGATGGGCGTGCTGGAGTGGTGGCTGGAGCAGGCCCCCGAGCTGGAGGCGCCTCAGGTGGCGCGGATGTTCCGGCAGATCAACATGCTCGGCGAGGCGTGGGCGCGCCGGCTGGACCCGGAGGAGCTGGCCATCGACTGAGCCGCGGTCAGGTGAGCAGCGGGAGGGCGGTGCCGACGATCGCGTACCGCTCGTAACCGCCGGGGAAGACGAACTCGGTCAGCAGGTCGGTGAAGCCGAGCGAGCGGTACAGGTGGCGGGCGGCGGTGGGCTGGTCGTGCGTGGACAGGATCGCCGCGCGCTCGGGGCGGCCCGCGCACAAGCCGCGGATCATCGCCCGCCCGATGCCCTTGCCCTGGTAGTCGGGATGCACGTGGATCTCGGCCAGCTCCAGCGTGTCGCCGAGCCAGGCGTCGGCCACCTCGGCGCCCGCCCGCTCGACCAGCGCATGGTGGACGACATCATGCCACCACTGCCCCGGGGCCCCGTGGAAGCCGTAGGCGAAACCGACCGCCGTGCCGTCCGCCGCCTCCGCGAACAGGCAGCGGAAGGCCGGATAGGTCCCGTGGTTGCGCATGATGCTCTTGCGTCCGGTGATCTGGTCCACCGGCGGATGCATCGCCGCGGTGTAGATCTCGATCACCGGGTCGAGGCGCGCGGCGAACTCCACCGGGCCCGCTTCGCGCAGTTCGATCACCGAGCACCTACAGCGTGGATGCCCCGTCCTTCAGGTCGGGGAGGAAGCGCGGTGCTTCGGGTCACTGTGTTCTCCTGCTTTTGTCGGTGACGTTCGGTAGTTTGTTCGGCGTGTCCCGTTACCGGCTTCAGCCGACGCCTGCTCAGGAGGCGGCGTTGCTGGAGCACTGCGGGCACGCCCGATACGTGTGGAATCTGGCGGTTGAGCAGCACGCGCACTGGCGTCCGGGCCTGAAGTCCGCGCCCGGTTTCGCCGAGCAGTGCCGCCAGCTCAGCGAGGCGCGGGCGGAGTTCGGGTGGCTGCGCGCTGGGTCGGTCATTGTGCAGCAGCAGGCGTTGAAAGATTTCGCGCAGGCGTTGGCGAACTTCTTCGCCGGAACGCATCGCAGGCCGCGGTGGCGTCGGCGCGGGCGGGGTGAGGGCTTTCGGATCGTGGCGGTCAAGGCGGGCGATGTACGCCGCCTGTCGCGCAACGTCGGCGAGGTGAGGGTCCCGAAGGTCGGCTGGGTGCGGTTTCGCTGGTCGCGCGCCGTCCCCGAAGGCGTGAAGTCGTACCGGATCACCCGCGACGCCGCGGGACGCTGGCATGTGGCGTTCGCCGCGATCCCCGAACCCCTGCCCGGTCCCGGAACCGGTGAAGTCATCGGCGTCGACCGTGGCGTGAGCGTGTCGGCGGCACTGTCCACTGGCGAGTTGCTGAACGCGCCCACGCCGCGCGACGGCGAGAAGTCCCGCCTGCGGCGACTGCTGCGCAGGCTGGCGCGGGCCAAGCGCGGCTCGAACCGGCGCGGCAGGGTCAAGACGGCCATCGCCCGGCTGAAAGCGCGCGAGGTGGACCGGCGCAAGGACTGGATCGAGAAGACGTCCACCGATCTGGCCCGCCGCTTCGACGTGATCGCGGTCGAAGACTTGAAGATCGGCAACATGACCCGTTCGGCGAAGGGCACCGTCGAAGCACCGGGTCGAAACGTCCGGCAGAAGGCCGGTCTGAACCGGGGCATCCTCACCGCAGGGTGGGGCAGGCTCGTGGAACGGCTGGAGCAGAAGGCTGCCGGCCGTGTCCGGAAGATCAACCCGCGTTACACGTCGCAGACCTGCAACGCCTGCAAGCACATCGCCAGGAAGAGTCGTGAGAGCCAAGCGCTCTTCCTGTGTGTGGCCTGCGGGTGGCGGGACAACGCCGACGTCAACGCGGCCAAGAACGTCCGAGACACCGCCGCAGGGCATGCGGTGGCCGCACGGGGAGGCCCGCCGTTGGGCGAGCCCGCGAACCGTGAACCCCAACACGACCTCCTCCCCGTGGGGTAGTCGCCGTTGGAATCCCCCGCCTTCACTTCGGGCGGGGGAGGATGCCAACTGTCGCACACTACTCGACGTCGACCGCGGCACCTCCGGTCAGCCTCAGCAGTTCGTCGAACGAGGTCGGGAAGACCGTGTGCGGGTGCCCGCCCGCCGCCCAGACCACCTCGTGCTTGCTCAGCCAGGTGTCGACCAGCGTGCGCACCGGCGCCGGGTGCCCCACCGGAGCCACCCCGCCGATCGGCTGGCCGGTGGCCTCCCTGACGAACTCCGGGGTCGCCCGCCGTACCTTGGCCACACCCGCCGTGCGCGCGATGAGCGTGACGTCGACGCGGTGCGCGCCGCTGGTCAGCACCAGTAGCGGCGCGCCGTCCGCGTCGAAGATCAGGCTGTTGGCGATCGCGCCCACCTCGCAGCCGAGCTGCTCCGCGGCGCTCGCCGCCGTCGGGGCGGCCTCGGGCAGAACGACGATTTCTCCCGTGGCGCCCAGTTCGCGAAGGGAGGCGGCGACACGGACGACGTTCGGGTGTGACTTTTCTGGCATGCGACCACTCTAAACAGTTGAAGCGCTCCCACGGCTAAGGCCGGGGGATTCCAGCCAGTTCCCCACCCTTGGAAGGGATGGGGGCTGCTGTTGCTTGGCGGTTGGCCTTCCGGCCCACGGCTGCCCGTGGTTTGCGCGCCCCAACACGTGCGGCCGGTCTGGCTGTCATGTGTTCCGCCCTCCCGGCGGCAAGGATGTTCTTGGCGGCGTTCACGTCGGCGTGTGCCCGGTGCCCGCAGGCCACGCACCGGAAGACCGCTTGGCTCTCGCGGTTCTCCCTGGCGGTGTGCCCGCAGGGGTTGCAGGTCTGCGACGTGTACGCCGGGTTGACGGTGATCACGTGGGTGCCCGTGGAGCGGGCCTTGGATCGGATTGCCCGTTCGATCCGGTACCAGCCCTTGTCCAAGAGGGCCCGGTTCATCCCGGACTTGGCCGCGGCCCCGTTCGGCAGGAACCCGCCCTCGTTGTCCGGGTCGGGTTTCGGCGCGACGGCTGTGGTCATGTTCTTCGTCTTCAACGCCTCCAAGGCGATCAACTCGAACCGGGTGGCCAGGATGTGGGCGGTTTGGGCGGCGAAGTCCTCTCTACGGTGGCGAACCCTCCGCGACAGGCCGGCGAGACGTGCCAGCGCCCGCTTGCGCCGCTTGGAGCCCTTCTTCGTGCGGGCCAGCTCCCGACGGAGTTTCGCATCATGGGCGAGCTCACCGAGGCCGACGAAGGTCCGATGGTGCAAGACGCCGTCGGAGCGGGTCACGACTTTGGCCACGCCCCGGTCGATCCCGACCCCGCTGCCGGGGTGTGCGTGCCGCTCGGGAGTGGTGATCTCGTCCTCGATCAGGAAACTGATGTACCAGTGTCTCCCGTTGCGGGTGACGGTCGCGTTCTTCACCGTCCCGCCCAGGGGCTTGGTCCAGCGGAAGCGGACCCAGCCGAGTTTGGGGAGTTTCGCCCGTCCCCACCGCCGGTTCAGGCGTTCGACCGCGATTTTCCCGCCTTCGGGAACCGGAACGCGGGCGAATTCTTGATCTTCGTTTTCCAGCGGACCCTCCACGTGCCGTGCTTGGCGCATGCCCGGTCAAGGTCGATGAGGGTCTGCTGAAGGCAGTGACCGGGAACCTCGGCGAGCCAGGGGAACTCGGTCTTCGCGTCCACGAGCTGGCGGGCCTGCTCGTGGTAGCCGATGAACGCTCCATGCAGCCGGTAGGCGCGGCGCTGTTCCAGGCCGGTGTTCCACACCGACCGGCACGCGCCGCCGATCCGCTCGGCGAACTCGGCCTGGTCGGGGGTGAGGTCGAGTCGGTACTTGCGGCCGGTCAGCATCAGCGGGTCACCGGTTCCTCTGGTTCTCGACATACCGCTTCACGACCTCCAGCGGTGCGCCGCCGACGGTGGCCACGAAGGAGGAGTTCGTCCACAACGTCGGCAGCCGGGACGTCAGGGACGGAAACTCGCCGCGCAGGACGCGGGAGGTGCGGCCCTTGACGGCCTTCACGAGCTTGTGGACCCCGTACCGCGGGTCCACCTCCACCACCAGGTGGACGTGGTCGGGCATGACTTCCAGTTCCACCAGCCACGCCCCTTTCTCCTCGATCACCTCGCGGATCAGTTCCTTCAGCCGCTCCTCTATCCGGCCGCCCAGCACGCTCCGCCGGTATTTCGGGCACCACACGACGTGGAACGCGCACTGGAACGCGATGTTCGAGTTCGTTCGCAAGCGCACACCCACACGATCAATACAGCATTCCGCTATCTATCGAAGAGGATTTCGATGAACTGCATGCGGGACACACGCCCAGGTCAGAACACGCTCACGCCCCAGGAGGCGTTCCCGCGTCGGGCTTACCCCCATGGCTGAAGCCAGGGGTCCGCGCCCGACGTCCCCGATCGACCAAGGGATTGCCGTGCCTTGAAGCTGCGCATATGGTCCTTTGATTCGATCGTTAACGAATGAGAGGATGGTCTACGTGGTGGCTCGACGGCAGCTCGGCCTGGCTGCTCTTCTGACGGCGGGGGCCGTCACTCTCTCGGTGTCCGCGGCGGGCGCCGCGCAGGCGACCGCGCCGCAGCCGACCGGCGTGGCCCAGGTGCTCTCGGCACCGGCCACCGTGACCGCGCCGGACGAACGGCTCAAGCTCGGGGACAAGGGCGGCGCCGTCAAGTGGCTGCAGAAGCGGCTCAAGATGCTCGGCTACCTGCCCGGCAAGACCGACGGCAGGTACGGCGGCACGACGCTGGCCGCGGTGTGGGCCTTCCAGAAGGTCAACGGCATCAAGCCCACCAGCACGATCGGCCGCGCCACCTGGGACGCGCTCGAAGCGCCCATGGAGCCGAAGGTCCTGGTCAGGAACGGCGAGTCGACCAGAGCCGAGGTGAACCTGACCAAGCAGATCATGGTCCTGTACGTCGGCGGCCAGGTGAAGCTGATCACCCACATCTCCTCGGGCAGCGGCGTCGCCTACTGCGAGACCGCCTCCTGGCAGGGCAAGACGCAGCGCTTCTGCGGCAGCGCCACCACGCCGACCGGCAACTTCAAGACGACCTGGCGCAGGTCCGGCTGGCACCGCTCCTACCTGGGCAAGCTTTACAACCCGATCTTCTTCAACGGCGGCATCGCCTTCCACGGCGCGTTGTCGGTACCGCTCGCGCCCGCCTCCCACGGCTGCGTGCGGCTGCCCATGAACGTCGCCGAGGCGCTGCCCGGCCTGCTCGGCAAGGGCGTCCCCGTCCATGTGCGGGGGAGGTTCAGGGGGTAGCCGGTGAGTAGCCCCTACTCATGCGGGGGGCCGCGGGGCGGTCGCATCCTGGCCTGGTCAGGCAGGGAAACGCACTCCGTGGGAGGCATCGTGGCGAACAACGCGGGACGGCTGAAGCTGGTCGGGCACATCAGCCTGGACTTCGAGGTGTACGAGCTGGAGGAGCTGGACGACGCGGCGCGCCAGGCGCTGAACGCCGACCCCTTCACGGTGATGCGCGGCTACATCGAGGACACGGGGCAGGCCGTGAACGGGATGTACATGGACGAGATCATGCTGAAGGCCAGCCCGGACGGCGGCGCGCCGCCGCCGCCGACCCAGTGGCACTGCGAGAGCCCGGGGCCGCACTTCTCGAAGTGGATCTCCATCGTCATCCAGTGAGCCGGGACGCCCTGTCGAGCGTCGTCAGGCCGCCGACGGTGACCTCGACCGCTCTGCGGACCGCGGCGTACACCAGCTCGGGGGGGTCGCCGCGCTCCACGGCGGTCATCGCCGCCAGCTTCGAGGCGCCGACGATCGCGCCCACCGCGGCCGAGGCCTCGATCAGGTCGAGCTCGCCGGGGAAGGCCCGCGCCAGCGCCCGCGCCAGCTGCTGCTGGCTGTCGAACAGCAGCAGCAGCGCGCGGGCCTGCAGCGCGGGCACCGTCATGATCAACCGGACCTGGACGGGGCCCAGCACCGGGTCCAGGCCGACGGCACTGGGCCGCGCGGACAGGCTCTGCTCGATCGCGCGCACCAGCAACTCCACCACGCTCTCGCCGGGGCGGCGCGAGCCGATCAGCTCGACGGCCCGGTGGAGCCGGGTGTCGCCGTCGAAGAAGATCACGTCTTCCTTGCCGGCGAAGTAGCTGAAGAAGGTGCGCGTCGACACCTCGGCGCTCGCCGCGATCTCGGCCAGCGTGGTCTCCTCGTAGCCCTTCTCCGCGAAGAGCCTGAGCGCGCCCTCGACCAGGGCGCGCCGGGTACGCAGCTTCTTACGCGCGCGCAGCCCGCCTTCACCTGACATGTCGGCACTGTAACATGATTGCAGTCGTTGAAATTTTGCAACGAGCGAGGTTTTATGGAAGCCGTTCGTCACCTCACGAAGGGGAACGGCATGACAGATCTCACGCTCCCGACCGAACGGCAACAGCCGCTCGACCCGCCGCAGGAACTGGCGGGGCTGCGCAAGGAGGATCCGGTTCAGCGGCTGAGGTACCCCGACGGGCACCTCGGCTGGCTCGTCACCGGCTACGCCGAGGCGCGTGCCGTACTCGCCGACCCGCGCTTCAGCAACCGGCCCGAGCTGGCGCACGCGCCCATTCCGGAGCGGCTGGTCCAGCAGCGTGCCCAGATGACGCTGCCGCCCGGCTTCTTCCTGCGGATGGACGCGCCCGAGCACACCCGCTACCGGCGGCTGCTCACCGGGCAGTTCACCGTGCGGCGGATGAAGGAGCTGGAGCCGCGCGTCGCGGAGATCACCGCCGAGCGGCTCGACGCCATGGAGCGGTCGGGGCCGCCTGCCGAGCTGGTGGCCGACTTCGCGCTGCCCATCCCGTCGCTGGTCATCTGCGAGCTGCTCGGCGTGCCGTACGAGGACAGAGAGCGGTTCCAGCGGGACTCCGCCGTGCTGGTGAGTCTTGAGAGCAGCATCGAGGACCTGGCGGCGGCCGTCACCGACCTGCTGGCGTTCCTGCGGGCGCTGATCGAGCGCAAGCGGGCCGAACCGGGCGGCGACCTGCTCAGCGGGCTCGTCGCCGGCGGCGAACTCGACGACGAGGAGCTGAGCGGGGTCGCGCTGCTGCTGCTCATCGCCGGGCACGAGACCACCGCCAACATGCTCGCCCTCGGCACGTACGCGCTGCTCGGCGACCCCGCCCAGCTCGCCATCGTGCGCGACGAGCCCGAAGCGGTGGACGGCGCCGTGGAGGAGCTGCTGCGGTACCTGTCCATCATCCACCTGGGGCCGACGCGGACCGCGCTGGAGGACGTCGAGCTCGGCGGCCACCGGATCGCCGAAGGCGAGGCGCTGACGCTCTCCGTGCCGGCGGCCAATCGGGATCCGTCCCGCTTCGATTCGCCCGATAGGCTCGACCTCAGGCGGGAGGCGCACGGACACCTGTCCTTCGGGCACGGCATCCACCAGTGCCTCGGGCAGCAGCTCGCCCGGATCGAGATGCGCATCGCCTACCCGGCGCTGCTGCGGCGCTTTCCCGGGTTGCGGCTCGCGGTGCCGGAGGGGGAGGTGCCGATGCGGACGGACATGAGCATTTACGGCGTGCACCGGCTTCCGGTGACCTGGTGAGGAGAATTCGGGATGAAGGTCTCAGGCGATACGACGGTGTGCATCGGGGCGGGGATGTGCGTGCTCACGGCCCCGGACCTGTTCGATCAGAGCGAGGAGGAGGGGACGGTGGTGGTGCTGGTGGCCGAGGTACCGGCCGGCTTGGAGGGGGCCGCGAAGCGGGCGGTCCAGCTGTGCCCTTCTGGCGCGATCTCCATCAACCCCTGACCTGACAACAGCCTCCGCACCCCCCTCACCAACCTCCCCCCACCCTCCCGCCTGCCCCCACCCTTCTGCCTGCCCACGCCGCTATCTCTCGCCATTGCTCGGCGTTTTGCCTTCTGACCTCGCTTTCTGACCCTCGCCTTCTTGTCGTGCTCGGCGCCTACCTGACTCGTGCAGCACTTTCACCTCGCTCCCTTCGCCTAGCATCGACGGGGTCCCAGACGCGTCCTGGTTCGCGTCCCGCTTCTCCCGGTCCGCTTCGGCTGTGGATCTCCGCTCAAGGGCGTCTGATCCGGCGTTCTTTGCTCTCGGACGCCCTCCTTCGCTCAGGCGTTCTTCGCTCAGGCCGGACCTCGCCGGTGGCGGCGAAGACGCGTCGTCCGGCTCGTCTCCCGCTTGCTCAGCCGCGCCCCCTGTCGGGTGTCGGTCCCCCGAAGGTTTTGGAGCTTCGCGCAGATGAAGCCCGCTGGGGTTTCGCCATGATCGAACCTGTGTTCGTTGAATCGGTTGACATTCGGGGTGATCGAAATTATGTTCGATGCAGTGGCGTGAGGCTCGCGGCTCACGCCAAAGGGCCTGGTCGTGGGCTTCGCATCCCCCATGTGAAGCCCGCGGGCAGGTCCCCGGGCGAAGGGCGCGTCCTCGTCGTCGGCGGAGACGAGTGGGCGTGTTCTGGCCGGACGGGGAGAGGGGAAGCTCCTCGTCCGGCCGCCCGGCGGAATTGTCGGTGGGGCCTGCGATTCTGGGCTTCACCGGTGGAAACGCCGGGAGCCGCCACGACCCGAAGGAGGCTGGCAAGATGACCCAAAGGCTCAGCGACACGCGCGGGCCCCGGTTGTCGCCCGCAGTCCGGGCGCACCTCAACGACTCCCGCAACTGCCTGGCCGAGGCGGGCACCGCCCGCACCCCGGCCACCCGATACGTGTCGGCCCACCTGGCCGCACTCCGCGCGGCGGCGGCGATCCTGGCCGCCCGCCCCCGCCCGATGGAAGGCCGCAGGCGCCGTCTCCGCAGCGCCTGGGAGCTCCTCCCCGAAGTCGAGCCCCGCCTGGCCGACTGGGCGGCCTACTTCTCGGTGAGCGCCGCCAAGCGCGCCCGCGCCGAGGCGGGCCTCACCCACGGCGTCACCACCACCGACGCCGACGAACTCCTGGCCGAAGCTGAGACGTTCGTCTCCACCGTGGAAGAACTCCTCGGCGTCCCAGTCCAGCCCTCTCTCCCCGCCCACGTCCCCCTGGCAGGCTGACCAACACCCAAACCACCCCAGCCAGCCTGACCAACACCCCAAACCGCCCACCCAGCCTGACGACCTGCTCTCAGGCCCAATTGGCCTGCTCCCCTCAGGTCTAACTGGCTTGCCCTCGGCCCGACTCGCCCGCTCCCAGGCACATCCCGCCTGACGCCCCGACTTCGCATGCCCTCACGCTGCGCAGACCCTCCGCACCGCGCCCGTGCCTGCACCGCCACGCATGCCTCTATCCACGCTCAGGCCCTCTTGCCCGCGTTGTGTGCCCATGGTCCGCGCTCGGGCCCTCAGTCCCGCGCCGTGCCCTTCTGCCGCCGCACGCATCTGTACAGCCCTGCCCTGGACGCGGTAGAGGCTGCCACAGCCGCTTCGAGCCCTGCCTTCACACCCAGTGCCAGGACGCGGGTGAGACTGCCACAGCCGCTTCGAGCCCAGCCTCCGCACTCAGTGCCAGCCGTCCAGCTCGGAAGACGCCGGCAGCGGCCGTTCCCGGCGACCCCGACCCCCGGCACGGCTGCGGCCCCGGACCGCGAAGGTCCGGGGCCGCAGCCGGCTCGCGCCGGAGTCGGGGTGACCGAAATCCCTTGGGGGAGTCGGATGACCTCAGTTAGAAAGACTCGACCGCCCGGCGGGCCTCGGCGTCGAGGACGCCCCAGCTGATCAGTTCCTCGGTCAGCTCGCTAGGCGACTTGTCGTATATGACCGCCAGGGACCGCAGGTCCTCCTGCCGGATCGACAGCACCTTGCCGTTGTAGTCGCCGCGCTGGCTCTGGATGGTGGCCGCGTAGCGGGCGAGCGCGCCGGCCTTCTCCTTGGGCAGGGTGGCCAGGCGCTCAAGGTCGATCACAAGCTTCGGCACGGGCCCGAGCGGGCTGGGGGCGGCGCCGCCCGGCAGCAGCTCGGAAACGGGCACGCCGTAGAAGTCGGCAAGCTCGGCAAGCTTCTGAACCGTCACAGCTCGGTCGCCACGCTCGTAGGAGCCAACGACGACGGCTTTCCAGCGTCCGCGCGACTTCTCCTCGACCCCGTGCAGGGAAAGACCCTGCTGGGTGCGGATGGCGCGGAGTCGTGCACCCAGCGACTTGGCGTACTCAGACGGCATCGTGTGGCCCCCCGGCTCTGGTTATGTACAGCTCTCAGTAGATTGTGCTCCCTTGCGGCATATGCCTGAACCACCGGGGGGTGGGTGCCGGGGTAGGCACCTTCGGTAGCTGTTGGCACTGGGTTTACCCCAGTACGCCGCGAGGTGTGGTTACGGACAGTGACGGTAAAGCGGTGGACGCCGAAGGTCAAGCTGATTGGAAAAAAGATGCCGAATCCGGTCCGAGAGGGTCCGCGTTAAAGGTCGCTCTTGTCCCACCGAGAACAGTACTTCGCGAGCGTTCGCCAGGAGTGCAAGGTGTGGCGATCGTTACACCGTGTACACAAAGCGTCAGGCCGGTTGCCGGGTGAGGATCATCACCGGGCACGGCGCGGCGCGTATGATCTTGATCGAGGTGTCGCCGAGGAAGACTCGGCGCAGGGGGCCCGATTCGCTGGAGGCACAGATGATCAGCTCGCCCGGCAGCCAGCCGGTCTGGCCGAGCGCGTCGGCGACGGTCCTGCCCTCCAGCATCTCCCCGTCGATCTTGACGCGCCGCCTGCCCCGGGTCGCGGCCTTGAGGTCGACGGCGGCCTGCTCGCGCAGCCGCTCGTGCATCTCCTCCTCGATCTTCGCCTTACGCCCGCTGCTGAGCACCAGCGTGACCAGGCGCAGCGGCACGTCGAGCGAGGCGGCCACGGTGGCGGCCAGCTTGACCGCCGCGTCGCAGCCGGGCCCGCGCCGGTAGGCGACGGTGAGCCGCTCGAAGGCGGGCGGCGGGGTCTCGCCGTACCCCTTGGGCGCCAGCAGTACCGGCACCGACGAGGAGTGCAGGAGCTGGTCGGCGGTGCTGCCCAGGGAGATGCGGCCCTTGGCGCCGCGCGGCGACGAGCCGATCACCACGACGTCGGCGGCGGACTTGCGGGCCAGCTCGACCAGCCCGCGACCGCTGCCCCGGTGGAAGCTCATGACGTACTCGGCCTTGTCGCCGACCAGCTCCCTGGCGTTCTCGAGGGCAGCGGTGCCCTGCTCCCTCAGGTAGGCCAGCCACGCGCTCTCGTCGGCCCGTCCCGGCCCTGGAGTGGTCCAGGGAGGCGGTTGCACGGTCGCCACGGTCAACCGGGCCCCGGCCTGCCCGGTGAGGAGCACGGCCAGCCTCAGCCCGTCCCGGCCGCGTGACTCGGGGATGAAGCCGGTCAGCACGTGTTCGATCTTCATTTGGGCACCTCCGTGTTGAGGCGGGAGTGGCGGTAGCCGTAGGCGAAGTAGGCGAACAGGCCCACGACCATCCACAGCAGGAAGGCCACCCAGGTGACCCCGGCGAGCCCCGCCATGACCAGCACGCAGAAGATGACGCCGAGCACCGGCGTGACCGGGAACAGCGGCGTGCGGAAGCTGCGCGGCAGGTCGGGCCGGGTACGGCGGAGCACCAGCACCCCGACGTTGACGATCGCGAAGGCGAACAGCGTGCCGATGCTGGTCGCCTCGGCGAGCTGCCCCAGCGGGATCAGCCCGGCGAGCACGGAGACGAAGCCGGCCACGATCAGCGTGTTGGCGACCGGCACCTGGCGGCGCGGGTTGACCTTCTGGAAGACCCGCGGCAGCAGTCCGTCCCGGGACATCGCGAACAGGATGCGGGTCTGGCCGTACAGGACGGTCAGCACGACGCTGGCGATGGCGATGACCGCGCCGAAGGAGACGATGAGGCCGGCCCAGGTGGCGCCGGTGGCCAGGTCGACGATCACCGCCAGGCTGGCCTCGGTGCTCTCCGGGTCGAAGTCCTGCCAGGGCATGGCGCCGATCGCGGCCACGGCCACGGCCACGTAGATGACGGTGACGATGACCAGGGAGAAGATGATCGCCAGCGGCAGGTCGCGCTTGGGGTTCTTGGCCTCCTCACCGGCGGTGGAGGCGGCGTCGAAGCCGATGTAGGAGAAGAACACCTGGGAGGCGGCGGCGGTGATGCCGGCAATGCCCATGGGGGCGAACGGCGTGAAGTTGCCCGCCTCGAACGCGGTGAAGGCGACGACGCAGAAGAAGACCAGCACCGCGACCTTGATCAGCACGAAGATCGCGTTGGCGGTGGCGCTCTCCGAGGCGCCGCGCAGCAGCAGCCAGGTGGCCAGCAGGACGATGAGGATCGCGGTCAGGTTGATCACGCCGCCCTGGTCGCCCGGGGAGTGGGTGATCGCGGCGGGCAGCGTCCAGCCGAACAGTCCCTCCAGGAAGTTGTTGAGGTACTCGCCCCAGCCCACCGAGACCGCGGCGACGGACACCGCGTACTCCAGCATGAGACACCAGCCGCAGACCCAGGCGATGAGCTCGCCCAGGGTCGCGTACGCGTAGGAGTAGGACGAGCCCGACACCGGGATCGTCCCGGCCAACTCGGCGTAGGACAGCGCCGAGAACAGGGCCGTGATGGCGGCCAGCACGAAGGCCAGGATCACGGCGGGGCCGGCCTTCGGCACCGCCTGCCCCAGGATGACGAAGATGCCGGTCCCCAGCGTCGCTCCGACGCTGAAGAGGGTCAGCTGCCACAGGGACATGGTGCGGCGAAGTTCGCCGCCGACCCCGTGGCCGCCTTCTGCCACGATCTGGTCGGTGGGTTTGACGCGGAACAACCGCTGGGCCAGTGCCACGCGACACCTCCTCGGTGACGTCTTAGAGTGTGCTGGCCAGAGGCCAGGTGGCGTTGGGCGTGACGATGGTGCCGGACGTCCCGTCGAGGATCTCCAGCGCCTGGTCGAGCTTGCCGACGGCGGCCATGTCACCGGTGGTCTCGACGAACCGGCACATCGCTTCCACTTTGGGCCCCATCGAGCCCGCCGGGAAGTCGATGGCGCGCAGCTCGTACGGCGTGGTGTGACCGATCTCGGCCTGCTGCGGCGTGCCGAAGTCCTTCATGATCCGCGGTACGTCGGTGAGGATCAGGAACGCGTCGCACTCCAGCGCCTCGGCCAGGACCGACCCGGTGAGGTCCTTGTCGATGACCGCCTCCACGCCGGACAGCCGGCCGGCCGAGTCGCGGATCACCGGGACGCCGCCGCCACCCGCGCAGACCACCACGACGCCGTCGCGGACGCTCTTGCGGATCAGCCGGGTCTCCACCACGCGCTGCGGCATGGGGGAGGGCACCACGCGCCGCCAGTACTGGCCGTCCGGCTTGACGATCCAGCCGTTCTCCCTGGCCAGCTTCTCCGCCTCGGCCTGGTCGTAGACCTGGCCGACGAACTTGGTCGGATCGTCGAAGGCCGGGTCGACCGCCGACACCAGGGTCTGGGTGACCATGGACAGCACCTGCCGGCCCGGCAGCGCGTTCTGCAGGGCCTGCAGCATCCAGTAGCCGATCATGCCCTGCGTCTCGGCGCCGATCGTGTCCAGCGGGTACGGCTTGCTCAGGTTGGGGTCGCCCGCGCTCTCCAGCGCCAGCACGCCCACCTGCGGGCCGTTCCCGTGCGTGATGATCAGCTCGTGCCGCTCGGCCACCTGGGCCAGCGTCTTGACGGCGACGGCCACGTTGCCCATCTGCAGCTCGGCGTCCGGCTTGTCGCCGCGCCGCATCAACGCGTTGCCCCCCAGGGCGACCAGGACGCGCATGTCAGTCCCCCAGGGTGGCGACCATGATGGCCTTGATGGTGTGCAGCCGGTTCTCCGCCTCGTCGAAGACGATCGACCTCGGCGACTCGAAGATCTCCTCGGTGACCTCGAGCGCCTCGTGGCCGGTCTTCTCGAACAGGTCCTCGCCGACCTTCGTCTCCCGGTTGTGGAAGGCGGGCAGGCAGTGCATGAACTTGACGCCCGGGTTCCCGGTGGCCTTCACCACCTCCGCGTTCACCTGGTACGGCATGAGCAGCTTGATCCGCTCCCCCCACACCTCCTTCGGCTCGCCCATCGACACCCACACGTCGGTGTAGAGGAAGTCGACGCCCTTGACGCCCTTGCCCACGTCGTCGGTGATGGTGATCGTCGCCCCGGTCCGCTCGGCCAGCGCCTTGGCGGGCTTGACCACCGTGGAGTCGGGCTGCAGGGACTTGGGCGCGACCAGCCGTACGTCCATGCCGAACATGGCGCCGGTGACCAGCAGCGAGTGCCCCATGTTGTTGCGCGCGTCGCCCAGGTAGGCGAAGGAGACGTCGTGCAGCGGCTTGTCGCTGTGCTCCTGCATGGTGAGCATGTCGGCGAGCATCTGGGTCGGGTGCCACTCATCGGTCAACCCGTTCCACACCGGCACGCCCGAGTAGGCGGCCAGCTCCTCGACGTTGGACTGCTTGCTGCCGCGGTACTCGATGCCGTCGAACATCCGGCCGAGCACCCTGGCGGTGTCCTTGACCGACTCCTTGTGGCCCATCTGCGAGCCCGTCGGGTCCAGGTAGGTGACGTGCGCGCCCTGGTCGTGCGCGCCGACCTCGAAGGCGCACCGGGTGCGGGTGGAGGTCTTCTCGAAGATCAGCGCGATGTTCTTGCCCCTGAGGCGGGGCTCCTCGATGCCGGCGTACTTGGCCGCCTTCAGGTCGGCCGCCAGCCTCAGCAGAAAACGGAACTCCTCGGGCGTGAAGTCGAGCTCTTTGAGGAAGCTGCGGTTGCGAAGGTTCAAACCCATGACACTCCCTCAGATCCCGTCGCGCTCTAGCGGGCAGCTCATGCAGCGCGGCCCGCCCCGGCCTCGTCCCAGCTCGCTGCCGGCGACGGTGATGACCTCGATGCCGTTCTTGCGGAGGAAGTTGTTCGTGGTGGTGTTGCGCTCGTAGGCGACGACCACCCCGGGCTCCAGGGCCAGCACGTTGCAGCCGTCGTCCCACTGCTCGCGCTCGGCGGCGTAGACGTCCTGGGTGGCGGTGAGGATCTTGATGTCGTCCAGGTCGATCGCCCTGGCGATGGCCTTGTGCATGTCCTCCGGCGC
Organism: Nonomuraea sp. NPDC046570; assembly: GCF_040645915.1. NCBI lineage: Bacteria > Bacillati > Actinomycetota > Actinomycetes > Streptosporangiales > Streptosporangiaceae > Nonomuraea > Nonomuraea sp. NPDC046570. The sequence goes on from NZ_JBEYZF010000002.1 coordinate 268,429, forward strand.
GTGGTCGGTGACCTTGAGCTCCTTCTCGATGTCCCCGGGCTCGATCGTGTACGAGGGCAGCATGCCGAGCCCCGCGTACTTCGTGAACACGCCCACGTCCACCATGGTCATCACGGTGTCCAGGTGCATGAACGCCCTGGCCTTCGGCATGTCCAGCGCGACGATCTTCTTGGCCGAGCCCGTCTTGAACAGGTTGTGCGCGAGCATCTCGACAGCCTGCGGCTGGGTGCGCTCGCTCATCCCGATGAGCACCGCCCCGCGCCCGATGACCAGCACGTCGCCGCCCTCGATGGTGGCGGGCGCGACCGAGGTGCCGGGCATCCAGATGTTGAACCCGCCCGTGGCCGGCGAAGTGCCGTAGCCGGAGGCGAAGGTCGGGTGGTACCGGTAGACGGCTTCGAAGTTCACCGTCTCGTTCTGGCGCGCCTTCTTCTTCATCGCGTTGATGGAGACGCCGTCGTAGATCCAGCACGAGGTGTCGCGGGTGAACAGGTGGTTGGGCAACGGCGGCAGGATGAAGTCGTGGTCGTCCATGGCGTGGAAGGCCACGCTCCTGGGGTCGGCGCCGTGCTCCCTGATCTCGCTCTTGGTGATGCCGCCGGTGAGGAACGGCTGCAGCTCCTTCGACGGCATCGCGTCGAGCGTGTTGCGGATGGCGTCGGTGGACATCGGCCCGAGCCAGCGCTCGTCGACGACGCGGTCGAGGATGTGCTTGCGCGCCTCCGGGATGTCGAGGGTCTCGCGCAGCAGGTCGGCCAGCATGTAGACGGTGATGCCCCGGTCGCGCAGCACCTGCTGCCACGCCTCGTGCTCCTCCAGCGCCCGCTGCACCCACAGCACGTCGTCGAAGAGGAACTCGTCCTTGTTGGTCGGGGTGAGACGCTTCAGCGCCAGCTCTGGCTTGTGCAGCAGCACCTGGCTGAGCCTGCCCACCTCGGAATCGACATGAAAGGTCATGGTTTCGCTATCCCCTGTGAGAGCCGTGAGTTACTTCGAGCGGGCCGTACTCTCCCCGCCTGGACTTCACCCAGATGTAGACCGGCACGCCCACCAGCAGCATCAGCGTGCCGCCGAGGACCGCGTCGGCGCCGGAGCCGAAGGCCATCCAGAACGCGAACAGCAGCGCGATCACGCTGATCGTCACGTCGCGGGCCAGGCGCTTCTTGTGCACCTCGCGGGCCCCCGTCATCAGCCAGAAGAGCTGGGCCCCCGCGGAGAAGAAGTACGGGATGACGGTGGTGAAGGACGCCAGCAGCACGATCGTGTTGAAGGCGTTGGCGGAGGCGTAGGCGACCAGCAGCATCGCCGAGGTGAGGATCGTGCCGACCAGGATGCCGACCACCGGCGCCCCGCGCCCGGACTCCTTGGTGAACATGCGCGGGAACATGCCGTCCTTGGCGGCGGCCATCGGCATCTCGGCGACCAGCATGGTCCAGCCGTTCAGCGCGCCGATGCCGGAGACGATGGCGCACGCGGCCATGGCCAGGCCGCCGATCGACCCGCCGAACATGTTGTTGAGCGCGTCGGCGAAGGGCGCGGTGGAGTTGACGAGCTGGTCGTGCGGGACCGTACCCATGACGGCCACGGTGCTCAGCATGTAGAGCGCCGCGCAGGCCAGCACGCCGATGAGGCTGGCCCGGCCGATGTTGCGGACCGGGTCCTTGATCTTCTCCGCGGCGATGGCGACGCTCTCCACGCCCGAGTAGATGAACAGCGCGACCGCGCCGGCCAGCGAGATGGCGCCGATCCAGCTGCCGTCGGTGGCGTTGAACTCGCCGAAGTTGGCGCCCTGGATGAAGAACAGGCCGACGACCGCGATGAACAGCAGCGGCGCGAACTTCAGCACGGCGGTGACGAGCTGGAAGGCGGCCATGTTCTTGGCGCCGAGCAGGTTGACGAACGCCGGGATCCACAGGCCGACCAGCGCGATGACGATCGCGGCGAACGTGCTGTTCCAGTTCAGGCCGAAGACCTGCTGGACGAAGTACTGCACGTAGCCGACCCAGGCCACCGCGATGGCGGCGTTGCCGATCCACGCCGTCAGCCAGAACGACCAGGCGTTCCAGAAGCCGACGAACTCGCCGAAGGCGTCGCGGGCGTAGGCGTAGGGACCGCCGCCCGCGGGAAGGCGGGCGCCGAGCTTGCCGAAGACCAGCGCCATGGCGATGGCGCCGATGGTGACCAGCCCCATGGCGATGATGCTGACCGTGCCGAACGCGGCCAGCGAGGCGGGCAGCAGGAAGATCCCGGTGCCGACGATGTTGCCGATGACCAGCGCGATCGCCGCGCCGAGGCCGAGGTCGCGACCCGGTGCGGTGGAGACGCCGGCCACCTCGGCCTCTGTGGTGCCCAGGTCGGCGTCACCCGGCCGTTGAGGTTCCCCCATGGTGCCCCCCGGCACTGAAATCCCCCGATGGATCTAACATCGGGTGACTTCCCATGCGCGGAGAGCGCAAAACGCCTATCCGGCGTTACTGGTGAGAAGAAGGGCAAAAGCGAAGATCGCCAGGCAGATGGCGAGCAGCGCGACCGGCCAGGCGTCCCAGCGGGAGGTGATGCGCTCGGCGGTGACCATGCCGCTGCCGTGCTCGGAAAGGCTGCGCACCAGCGCGGGGTCGTCGTCGGCGAGCTGGCGGGCGATGGCGTCGAGCGCGGTGCGCTCGCGAGCGGTCAGTGCTTTTTCCGGCCGGGCCACGTGAAACCTCCCTCAAAAGACTTGAGAGAGGTTTTATAACCTTTTGTCCTGTTTTGCCAAGTCGTTCAGTGGTGCTTGAGCGCCTCCGCGCCGCCCGAGATCTCGTTGATCTCCGTGGTGATCTCCGCCTGCCTGGCGGTGTTCGCCTCGCGGGTGAGCGTGTCGATCAGCTCGTGGGCGTTCTCGGTGGCCGACATCATGGCGGTCCGCCGGGCCGCGTGCTCGGCGGCCGCCGCGCTGAGCAGCATGTACCACACCCGCGAGCGGACGTACTTCTGCAGCATCTCGTTCAGCACCGCCTCCGGCGTGGGGTCGAACTCGTAGGGCGCCTTGGGCACCCGGCCGCCCTCGGCGCGCTCCTCGACCTCGACCTCCTCCACCCCCAGCGGCAGGATCCTGGTCACCGTGGTCTCCTGGTTCAGCATCGAGACGAACTCGGTGTGGACCACGTGCACCTCGCCCACCCCGCCCTCGCGGGTCGGCATGTCGAACGCGTCGATGAGCCGCCGGCCGACCTCCGCGGCGGTCGCGTAGTCGGGCTGCCCGCTCATGCCCGTCCACCACCCGTCCATCTCGCGGTCGCGGAAGCTGAACCACTCCACGCCCTTCCTGCCGAGGACGTAGAAGGTCGGCTCCTTGCCCTGCTGCCGGCACAGCGCCGCCAGGGCCTGCCCCTGCTTGATGACGTTGTGGTTGTAGCCGCCGCAGAAGCCGCGGTCGCTGGTGAGCAGCAGGATCGCCACACGGGAGGTGTCGGGCCGCTCGTTCAGCAGCGCGTGGTTCATCCGCATGTGATGACTGACGAGCACCGACACCGCCCTGGAGATCTCCCTGGAGTACGGCTCCGCCGACGCCGCGCGAACTCTCGCCTTGCCCACCCGCGAGGAGGCGATCAGCTCCTGCGCACGGGTGATCTTCGCGGTCGACTTGATGGACTTGATCCGCTGGCGAATCCGCCGTAGCTGAGCGCCCAACGTAACCCCCCGATCACATTGTGTCGTGAAACAGCCTAGCGTGACCCGTACCCCGGCCCATCGTGGCTGGTGGGTGCTGGTACTGTGACTCCGACCGACACCCTTTTAAGACCCGTCCAGTGAGGCGGGAAAGGCGGTGAGTTCTCCGCATGTCCGAACCCAGGGCCGTTCTCGAAGGCCCGGACATCCACCGGGCGTTGACCCGGATCGCGCACGAGATCCTCGAGCGCACCAAGGGCGCCGCAGGCGTCATCCTCCTCGGTATCCCTACCCGCGGCGCGACCCTCGCTCACCGGCTCGGCGAGCGCATCGAGCAGTTCGAGGGCGTCAAGATCCCGGTCGGCTCGATCGACATCACGATGTACCGCGACGACCTGCGCCTGCGCCCCGCCCGCCCGCTGGGCCGCACCGAGCTGCCGCCGGAGGGCGTCGACGGCAGGACCGTCGTCCTCGTCGACGACGTGCTCTACTCCGGTCGCACGGTCCGCGCCGCGCTCGACGCGCTCAACGACCTCGGCCGTCCCACCGCCGTGCAGCTCGCCACGCTGGTCGACCGGGGACACCGCGAGCTGCCCATCCGCGCCGACTACGTCGGCAAGAACCTGCCCACCGCCAAGAGCGAGAAGGTCAAGGTCTATCTCCAGGAGATCGACGGGCGCGACGCAGTGGAGCTGATCAAGTGAACCGGCATCTCATCTCCGCGGGCGACCTGACCAAGGACGACGCCCTGCTCATCCTGGACACCGCCGAGGAACTGGCCAGGGTCTCGGAACGGTCCATCAAGAAGCTGCCGACGCTGCGCGGCCGTACCGTGGTGAACCTGTTCTTCGAGGACTCCACCCGCACCCGGATCTCCTTCGAGGCCGCCGCGAAGCGGCTGTCGGCGGACGTCATCAACTTCTCCGCCAAGGGCTCCAGCGTCTCCAAGGGCGAGTCGCTCAAGGACACCGCGCTGACCCTGGAGGCGATGGGCGCCGACGCCGTCGTCATCCGGCACGGCGCCTCCGGCGCGCCGCACCGGCTGGCCGACTGGGTGCGCGGCAGCGTCGTCAACGCCGGCGACGGCACCCATGAGCACCCGACCCAGGCACTGCTCGACGCCTTCTCCATGCGCCGCCGCCTCGGCTCGCTGGAGGGCCGCAAGGTCACCATCGTCGGCGACGTGCTGCACAGCCGCGTCGCCCGCTCCAACGTGCTGCTGCTGGACACCCTGGGCGCCGAGGTCACGCTGGTCGCGCCGCCCACACTGGTGCCGGTCTCGATCGGCACCTGGCCGTGCGAGGTCTCCTACGACCTCGACGCGGTGCTGCCCAAGTCCGACGTCGTGATGATGCTCCGGGTGCAGAAAGAGCGGATGAACGCCGCCTACTTCCCCAGCGAGCGGGAGTACTCCCGCCGCTACGGCCTGGACCGCGAGCGGTTCGCCAAGATGCCCGACGAGGCGATCGTCATGCACCCCGGGCCGATGAACCGGGGCATGGAGATCGCCGCCGAGGTGGCCGACTCGCCGCGCTCGACCATCGTCGAGCAGGTCGCCAACGGCGTGACCATCCGCATGGCCGTCCTGTACCTGCTGCTCGGGGGAGAGACCGCGTAATGATCATCAAGAACGTACGGATTCTCGGCGGCGACCCGCGCGACATCCGCGTCCGCGACGGCGTGATCGCCGAGATCGGCGACAACCTGGAGGCGGACGGCCAGGTGATCGACGGCGCGGGCGCCATCGCCCTGCCCGGTCTCGTCGACCTGCACACCCACCTGCGCGAGCCGGGCCGCGAGGACGCCGAGACCGTGCAGACCGGCACCCAGTCGGCCGCCCGCGGCGGCTACACCGCCGTGCACGCCATGGCCAACACCATGCCCGTCGCCGACACCGCCGGCGTCGTCGAGCAGGTCTGGCGCCTCGGCCAGGAGTTCGGCCACTGCGACGTGCAGCCGGTCGGCGCCGTCACCGTCGGCCTGGAGGGCAGGCAGCTCGCCGAACTCGGCGCGATGGCCGACTCCGCCGCCCGGGTCAGGGTCTTCTCCGACGACGGCAGGTGCGTCGACGACGCGGTGCTGATGCGCCGCGCCCTGGAGTACGTCAAGGCCTTCGACGGCGTCGTCGCCCAGCACGCCCAGGAGCCCAAGCTGACCGCGGGCGCCCAGATGAACGAGGGCGTCATCTCCGGCCGGCTCGGCCTGGCCGGCTGGCCCGCGGTCGCCGAGGAGGCGATCATCGCCCGCGACTGCCTGCTGGCCGCGCACGTCGGCTCCCGCCTGCACGTCTGCCACGTCTCGACGGCCGGTTCGGTGGAGATCATCCGCTGGGCCAAGTCCAAGGGCTGGAACGTCACCGCCGAGGTCACCCCGCACCACCTGCTGCTCACCGACGAACTGGTCGAGCGGTCGCCGAACGGCGCCTACAACCCGATCTACAAGGTCAACCCGCCGCTGCGCACCCGCGAGGACGTCGAGGCACTGCGCGCGGCCCTGGCCGACGGCACGATCGACATCGTCGCCACCGACCACGCCCCGCACCCGGTCGAGGACAAGGAGACCGAGTGGGCCGCCGCGGCCATGGGCATGGTCGGCCTGGAGACCGCGCTCAGCGTGGTCCAGGAGGCCATGGTCGACACCGGGCTGCTCGACTGGGCGGGCGTCGCCGAGCGCATGTCGGCCATGCCCGCGCACATCGGCCGCCTGGCGGGCCACGGCCGGCCGCTCGCGGCCGGCTCCCCGGCCAACATCACCCTGTACGACCCGGCCGCGCGCACCCAGGTGGACCCCTCCGCGTTCGCGTCGAAGAGCCGCAACACGCCTTACGAGGGCATGACGCTGCCGGGCCGGGTGCTTGCCACGTTCCTTCGCGGCAAGCCCACCGTTCTCGAAGGGAAGCTCGCTTGAGTAACGCCGTCCTCGTCCTGGAAGACGGCCGCGTCTTCCACGGAACCCCTTACGGCGCCGAGGGTGAGACGTTCGGTGAGATGGTCTTCAACACCGGCATGACCGGCTACCAGGAGACCCTCACCGATCCGTCCTACCACCGCCAGATCGTCGCGATGACCGCCCCCCACATCGGCAACACCGGCGTCAACGACGAGGACCCCGAGTCGGGCCGCGTCTGGGTGGCGGGCTACGTCGTCCGCGAGCCGTCGCGCGTGGTGTCCAACTGGCGCGCCGACCGCTCGCTCGACGACTACCTCAAGGAGCAGGGCGTCGTCGGCATCGCCATCCCCGGCACCCGCGCCCTCACCCGCCACCTGCGCGAGCGCGGCGCCATGCGGGCGGGCATCTTCAGCTCCCCGTCCGAGCCACTGGAGGCCCTGACCGAGCGGGTACGGCAGGCGCCGTCCATGACCGGGGCCGCGCTGGCCGCCGAGGTCGCCACCGCCGAGCCGTACGTCGTCGAGGCCATCGGGGCGAAGCGGTTCACCGTGGCCGCCGTGGACCTGGGCATCAAGGGCATGACCCCGCACCGGATGGCCGAGCGCGGCTGCGAGGTGCACGTGCTGCCGGCCACCGCGACCTACGAGGACATCATGGCCGTCCGGCCGGACGGCGTGTTCTTCTCCAACGGCCCCGGCGACCCTGCCACCGCCGACGTCACCGCCCTGCGCCAGGTGCTGGAGGGCGGCACGCCGTTCTTCGGCATCTGCTTCGGCAACCAGCTCTTCGGCCGCGCGCTCGGCCTGTCGACCTACAAGCTCCGCTACGGGCACCGCGGCGTCAACCAGCCGGTACGGGACGTCCGCACGGGCAAGGTGGAGATCTCCGCGCACAACCACGGCTTCGCCGTCGAGGCGCCCCTCGACGGCCCGTTCGACACCCCGTACGGCCCGGCCGAGGTCAGCCATGTCAACCTCAACGACCGGTGCGTCGAGGGCCTGCGCCTGCTCGACGGGCGCGCCTTCAGCGTGCAGTACCACCCCGAGGCCGCGGCCGGCCCGCACGACGCCGCCTACCTGTTCGACGAGTTCTGTGAGGTCATGACCCGTGCCCAAGCGTGAGGACATCAGGTCCGTCCTGGTGATCGGCTCCGGGCCGATCGTCATCGGGCAGGCGTGCGAGTTCGACTACTCCGGGACCCAGGCCTGCCGCGTGCTGCGGGACGAGGGCTTCCGGGTGATCCTCGTCAACAGCAACCCGGCGACGATCATGACCGACCCCGAGTTCGCCGACGCCACCTACGTCGAGCCGATCACCCCGGAGTTCGTCGAGAAGATCATCGCCAAGGAGCGCCCCGACGCGCTGCTGCCCACCCTGGGCGGGCAGACCGCGCTGAACACCGCGGTCGCGCTGCACGAGGCGGGCGTGCTGGAGCGGTACGACGTCGAGCTGATCGGCGCCGACTTCGACGCCATCCAGGCGGGCGAGAACCGCGAGCTGTTCAAGGAGATCGTCGCCAAGGTCGCCCGCGAGCGCGGCCTGAACGCCGAGTCGGCCCGCTCCCACGTCTGCCACACCATGGACGAGTGCGTGGCCGCCGCGGACCAGCTGGGCTACCCGGTCGTCGTGCGGCCCTCCTTCACCATGGGCGGCGTCGGCTCCGGCTTCGCCTACGACGAGACCGACCTGCGGCGCATCGCCGGAGCCGGCCTCGACGCCTCGCCGACCACCGAGGTGCTCCTGGAGGAGTCCATCCTCGGCTGGAAGGAGTACGAGCTGGAGGTCATGCGCGACCGGGCCGACAACGTCGTCATCGTCTGCTCCATCGAGAACATCGACCCGATGGGCGTGCACACCGGCGACAGCGTCACCGTGGCGCCCGCGCTCACCCTGACCGACCGCGAGTACCAGAACATGCGCGACGTCGCCATCGCGGTCATCCGCGAGGTCGGCGTCGACACCGGCGGCTGCAACATCCAGTTCGCGGTCGACCCGCGCACCGGCCGCATGATCGTCATCGAGATGAACCCGCGCGTGTCGCGCAGCTCGGCGCTGGCCTCCAAGGCCACCGGCTTCCCGATCGCGAAGATCGCGGCCAAGCTGGCCATCGGCTACACCCTCGACGAGATCCCCAACGACATCACCAAGGTGACGCCGGCCTCCTTCGAGCCGACCCTCGACTACATCGTGGTCAAGGTGCCCCGCTTCGCCTTCGAGAAGTTCAAGGGCGCCGACCAGACGCTCACCACCCACATGAAGTCCGTGGGCGAGGCCATGGCCATCGGCCGCTCCTTCGCCGAGGCGCTGCAGAAGGCGCTGCGGTCGCTGGAGAAGAAGGACTCGTCGTTCTCCTGGGCGGGTCCCGTCGGCGACCGCGAGGAGCTGCTGGCGGCCTGCCGTACCCCGCACGACGGGCGGTTGCGCACCATGCAGCAGGCCATCAGGGCGGGCGCCGGAGTCGAGGAGCTGTTCGCGGCGACCAGCGTCGACCCGTGGTTCCTCGACCAGCTCATGCTGCTCGACGAGGAGGCGCGGGCCCTGGCCGCGACGCCCGAGCTGGACCGGGACGCGCTGGAGCGGGCCAAGCGGCACGGCTTCAGCGACGCGCAGATCGGCGAGATCCGCGGCGTCGGCGAGGCGCGGGTCCGCGACCTGCGGCACGCGCTCGGCCTGCGGCCCGTCTACAACACCGTCGACACCTGCGCCGCCGAGTTCGCCGCCAAGACGCCCTACCTCTACTCCACCTACGACGAGGAGAACGAGGTCCCGTACGGCGACCGGCCCAAGGTGCTCATCCTGGGCAGCGGGCCGAACCGCATCGGGCAGGGCATCGAGTTCGACTACGCCTGCGTGCACGCCTCCTTCGAGCTGTCGCGGGCCGGGTTCGAGACCGTCATGGTCAACTGCAACCCCGAGACCGTCTCGACCGACTATGACACCTCCGACCGGCTCTACTTCGAGCCGCTCACCCTGGAGGACGTCCTGGAGGTCGTGTACGCCGAGCAGCAGACCGGGCCCGTCGCGGGCGTGATCGTGCAGCTCGGCGGGCAGACGCCGCTCGGCCTGGCGCAGGCGCTCAAGGACGCGGGCGTGCCCGTCGTCGGCACCTCGCCCGAGTCGATCCACCTGGCCGAGGAGCGCGGCGCGTTCGGGCGGGTGCTGGCCGAGGCCGGACTGCCCGCGCCCAAGCACGGCACCGCGCTGACCGTCGGCGAGGCGCAGGCCATCGCCGACGAGATCGGCTACCCGGTGCTGGTGCGCCCCTCGTACGTGCTGGGCGGCGCCGGCATGGCCATCGTCTACGACGACGTGACGCTGACCACCTACATGGCGGCCCAGGAGGGCGGCCACCCGGTGCTGGTCGACAAGTTCCTCGACGAGGCCATCGAGATCGACGTGGACGCGCTCTACGACGGCGAGGAGCTCTACCTCGGCGGCGTCATGGAGCACATCGAGGAGGCCGGCATCCACTCCGGCGACTCGGCGTGCGCGCTGCCGCCGATCACCCTCGGCGGCAACGACATCAAGCGGATCAGGGCCGCCACCGAGGCCATCGCGGCCGGAGTGGGGGTCAGGGGCCTGCTCAACGTCCAGTACGCCATGTCGGCGGGCGTGCTGTACGTCCTGGAGGCCAACCCGCGCGCCAGCCGTACCGTGCCGTTCGTGTCCAAGGCGACCGCGACGCCGCTGGCCAAGGCGGCGGCCCGGGTCATGATGGGCGCGACCGTCGCCGAGCTGCGCGCCGAGGGCATGCTGCCGGCCGAGGGCGACGGCGGCACGCTGCCGTTGGACGCCTCGATCGCGGTCAAGGAGGCGGTGCTGCCGTTCAACCGCTTCCGCGGCGTCGACATCGTGCTCGGCCCGGAGATGCGCTCGACCGGCGAGGTCATGGGCATCGACGAGTTCTTCGGCATCGCCTACGCCAAGTCGCAGGCGGGCGCCTACGGCGAGCTGCCGGTCAAGGGCCGCGCGTTCGTCTCGGTGGCCAACCGCGACAAGCGGGCGATGATCTTCCCGGTACGGGCGCTGGCCGATCTGGGCTTCGAGATTCTGGCCACCGAGGGCACCGCGGAGGTGCTGCGCCGCAACGGAGTCCATGCCAAGATCGTGCGAAAGCAGAGCGAGGGGAGGGGACCCGGCGGTGAGCCGACGATCGTGCAGTGCATCCTCGACGGCGAGGTCGACCTCATCGTGAACACGCCGTTCGGCAGCCCCGGGCAGTCGGGCCCGCGCCTCGACGGCTACGACATCCGCACCGCCGCCGTACTGCGCGGGATCCCGTGCATCACCACCGTGCAGGGACTCGCCGCGGCCGCGGCGGGCATCCAGGCCATCGTCAGGGGCGATGTGGGCGTACGGTCCCTCCAGGAGCACGCACGAGCCCTTCGGGGGTAGCAACACGGGAGGGGATGGCGACGGCTGCGACACCGGTGCAGGTGACCGGCACGGTGCTGACGACGCGCCGGGTCGACGCCTACCATGCGCTGACCGTGGTGGCGCCCGGCATAGCCGAGCGCTTCAGGCCGGGACACTTCGTCTCCGTCGCGGTCGGCGGCGCGCACACCTCGATGGTGACCAGGCGGGCCTTCTTCGTCCACGACGTCAAGCCCGACTACGGCGGAACGGTGGAGCTGGTCTTCACCGCCGGCGGGCCGGGCACGGCGTGGCTCGCCGAGCGCCGCGCCCGCGACACGCTCGACCTGGTCGGGCCGCTCGGGCGGCCCTTCCCGCTGCCCCGCGACCCGGTCTCGTGCGTGATGGTCGGCTCGGAGTACGGCTCCGCCGCCCTGTTCCCCGTCGCCGACGCGCTGATGGAGCGGGGCTGCCGGGTCGACTTCGCGCTCGGCGCGGCCAGCGCCGACCGGGTCTTCGGCGCCATGCGCGCCCGCCGGATGGCCGAGACCACCGCGCTGACCACCGAGGACGGCTCGCTCGGGCTGCGCGGCAAGGTGACCGACGTGCTGCCCTCGGTGATCGCCGACACCCGGGCCGACGCCATCTACGCGTGCGGGCCGATGGAGACGCTGCGCGCGGTCACCGCCGTGGCGATCGAGTTCGACATTCCCGTCCAGGTCGCCGTGGAGGAGGCGATGGCCTGCGGCATCGGCGTCTGCATGACGTGCGTGCTGCCGGTGATCGGCGACGACGGGGTGACCAGGATGGTCCGCGCGTGCGCGGAGGGACCTGTCTTCAGGGGGGAGCGGGTGCGGTTCGAGGACGTGGGAACGATCCCGTTCGACGCGCTGGGCGCGCCAGGCGGCGGAGCCAGGCATGTCAGTTGACATGCGGACCTTCCTCGCCCACGTCGAGCTGGCCAACCCCGTCACCACCGCCGCGGGCTGCGCGGGCGCGGGCCGCGAGCTGGCCCAGTTCTTCGACCTGCACCGGCTGGGCGCGCTGGTCACCCGCTCCATCACGATGGCGCCGCGGGCCGGCCGCCCCACGCCCCGGATGGCCGAGACGCCCTCGGGCATGCTCAACGCCGTCGGTCTGCAGGGGCCCGGCATCGACACCTTCCTCGAACGCGAGCTGCCCTGGCTGGCCCACCGGGGGATCAGGACCGTGGTGTCCGTCGGCGGCGGCACCGTCGCCGAGTACTCCGCGCTGGCCCGCAGGCTCACCGACGCGCCCGGGGTGACCGCCGTCGAGGTGAACCTGGCCTGCCCCAACATCGAGGACCGCGGCCGGGTCTTCGCCCGCGACGGCGGCGCGGCGGCCGAGGTGGTCGCCTCGGTGCGCTCGGTCATGCGTTACGACGTGCCGGTGGTCGCCAAGCTGTCGCCCGACGTGGCCGACATCGTCGCCGTCGCCCGCGCCTGCGTGGACGCCGGGGCCGACGCGCTCTCCATGATCAACAACCCGCTGGGGATGGCCATCGACACCGAGACGCTGCGGCCCGCGCTCGCCGCCGTCACCGGAGGGCTGTCCGGCCCCGCCGTCCTGCCGGTCGCCGTACGCTGCGTCTGGCAGGTGCACGCCGCCCTGCCCGGCGTCCCCATCATCGGCGTCGGCGGGGTGATCTCCGGCCGCGACGCCTTCCAGCTCATCCTCGCCGGGGCCTGCGCGGTCGGGGTGGGGACCGCGCTCTTCCACGACCCCTACGCCTGCCTGCGCATCGAACGCGAGCTGGAGGACCTGCTGCAGGCCAGGGGATTCCAGCGGCTGGCCGACGCCGTCGGCCTGGCCCACCGCCCGCCCGGCAGCGCCTCCCGGCACCTGCTCGTCGACTCCGAGGAGAGTTCCCTTTGACACCCGCGCCCATCGCCGTCGCCCTCGACGCCCCTGACCTGGAGACCGCGGCCCGCTGGGCCTCGCTGGTCACCCCGCACGTCAGCACGGTGAAGGTCGGCCTCGAGCTCTACCTGCGCTACGGGCCCGACGTGATCGCCTCCGTCCGCGGGGCGAGCGGCGTCCAGGTCTTCCTCGACCTCAAGCTGCACGACATCCCCAACACCGTCGCCGGCGCCGCGCGCGCGGTCTCCCGCCTGCGGCCCGCCTTCCTCACCGTGCACGCCGCCGGGGGAGCCGCCATGATCCAGGCGGCCGTCGAGGCGGTCCCGCACACGCAGGTCGCCGCCGTCACCGTGCTCACCTCGCTGTCGGAGGGCGACCTGGGCCGCATCGGCCTGGCCGGGCCCGCCGGCGACGCCGTACGGCGCCTGGCCGTGCTGGCCGTCTCCTCCGGCGCCACCGCCCTGGTCTGCTCGCCGCACGAGGTGGCCGCCGTCCGCGCCGAGGTGGGGCCGGACATCACCCTCATCACGCCCGGCGTCCGCCCGACCGGCTCCGACTCCCAGGACCAGGCCCGGGTCGCCACCCCCGAGCAGGCGCTGGCCGACGGCGCCGACCTCCTCGTCATCGGCCGCCCCATCACCGCCTCCCCAGACCCCGGCGCCACCGCTGCAGCCATCGCGGCCTCCCTACGCCGCACGACCGGCTGAGCCGCCGGGCGCCGCCTCCCTGCGCCGTACGACTGGCTGAGCCGCCGGGTCCCGCCCTCCCTGTGCCCGTACGCCGGGCTGACCACCGGGCACCGTCTTGGTGAGCGTGCACGAGCTGTCGCTGGCGGGCAACAAGCACACCACCGCCACCAAGATCGACAAGGCGTCGGTGGACGTCACCAACGCCTTCGCCAAGCTGGACGTGGCGGGCGTGTGGGGTGACGGCAAGACGGTCGCGGCCGATGGCTCGCAGATCGACACCTGGGAGAACAACCTGCTGGCCGAGACCAGCATCCGGTACGGCGGGTACGGCGGGATCGCCTAGCGGCACGTCTCCAACACCTACATCGTGCTGTTCAGCCGTTTCATTCCGTGTGGGGTATGGGAGGCGGTCTACATCATCGAGGGCTTGCTGCGAAACGAATCGGATATCCGGCCCGACACCATCCATGCCGACACCCAAGGCCAGGCGCTGCCGGTCTTCGGCCTCGGCGCGCTGCTGGGATTCGATCTGCTGCCCCGCATCCGCAATTGGCACGACCTGATCTTCTACCGGCCGGACGAGAACACCCGTTACGCCCACATCGACTCGCTGTTCGGCGACGACGCGGTCGACTGGGACCTGATCGAGAACCACTGGAGCGACCTGCTCCGCACGGCGATCTCGATCCGGGAGAACCGGCTGTCCTCGGTGACGCTGCTGCGCCGGTTGGGCAACCACTCCCGCAAGAACCGCCTGTATCGGGCCTTCCGCGAGCTCGGCCGCGCGATCCGCACCATCACGCTGCTGCGCTACCTGTCGGAACCGCAGCTACGTGAGCAGATCACCCAGGTCACCAACCGCAACGAGGCCTTCCACGGCTTCGCCGAGTCTTCTACTCCACCGCCTGCGACATCACCGACGCCGCCAACGACATCGCCGCCGAAGGCCGCCCCGTCGACCTCGACGACCTGGCCACCGTCTCGCCCTACATCACCCACACCGTGCGCCGGTTCGGCAACTGGACGCTCGACCTGACCCCGCCAGAGCAGAACCCCACGACCCGGCTCGACCTCGAACCCCGCGTGCTGTTCCCGGCCTGACCGCAAGAAGACGAGCGCAAGAGAGCCCGGCACCGCACCCCCAGCCCTCAGCGACACCTGCCCAGCGATCTTGAAGAAGGCGGTGAGGACCGCGCCGTGCGCGGGCCACCACCGCGCCAGGGCCGACCTGGCAGCACATCATCGTGCCCGACGATGTGGCCTCGGCGCCGCCGATCCCTCTGCCAGCTCTCGCGCGCAGATTGGTGAGCGCCTCAGTTCTGATGCGTCGGCAGTTCTGGGCGTTCGTCGGTCCAGCCGATCGCCTGGAACGAGGTGGAGCTGCGGAGCTCCGCCTGTCGTCCGTTGGCGAGCTTGGTTGTGTTCGTCCTCACCTGGGCGAGCGGCAGGCCGGTGCTGGGATCGACCACGAGCCGGATCTGGGTGAACAAGCCCGGCTCTGCTTCCTCCTGATAGCTGAGCGTCTGCCCGGGCCTGCCCAGCGGGTCTGTCGTTTCGCCCTCGGCCCGGATGCCGGGCAGAGACGCGAGGATCCGGTACGCGGATGCCCGAGCCTCGGGCGAGGCGGGCAGGCGACTGATGATGTCCACGCAGCCTTGCCGAAGGAGCAGCGCCGTTACCTTCTCCACGTCTATCCCGGCGTCAGGGTCCGCCGTCAGCCGCCGGGTGATGCGCTCTTCCAGGTAGCTTCGGAGCTTATCGGGCTCGCCCGGGATCGCGCGCAGTTCCTTCCAGGTGATCAGCTCCCCTGTCAGGTCGCCGGCCGAGCCCTTCCACTTGCCGTGAAGCCGTGCGGCGGTCTGCTCACCTGCCGCCGCCTCCAGCGGCCTGAACGGGACGGCGAACAGCTCCTCCGTCTTCATGTTCTTGGGGTATCGCCAGCTGGTGGGCGCCCCCTCGGCCCGCCAGGCTGCCTCGTCTTGCGGGGTCGCGGGCTTGACGCCGAGATCCTGGTCGATCCACCAGCTTTGCAGATTTGGCCGTTCTGCCAGCCACGTCTCATGGGACCGCCTGCCCTCGAGCACATAGCTGCGCGTGGGGTCGGTCAACATCCACTGGTTGACGGTGGCGGTGCGCCAGTAGTCGCCGCTCGCCGGGGCCTTCTCCACGGCGACGGCAGCGGCGAGTAGGATCTGCCGGGCCGTCGGTTCGGCCGTCGCGGACACCGACGTACTGGGCTGAGGTCCGATGGAGACCGTGCTCTCAGACAGCATCGTGGGGGCGATAACCGCTACCGCGGCGGCCGCGGCCAGGCCGAGCAGAGCGCGGCCAGGAGAGAGCAGGAGCCGCCGCCGTGCCGGAACGCGTTCCAGCGAGACGATCTCCGCCAGCAGCGCGTCCGCCCCCGCGGTGGACGCCCGGCCGGCCAGGTCCTCATCCAGCACTCGCGCCCGGTTCTTGAAGATCTGGTCGTTGTTCACCCTGACTCCTTCTCGATGAGCGGCCGTGATGTGAAACCGGCGGCCGATGGGCGGGTCTTCTCCAGGGCCTTGGCGAAGCGCTTGCGGGCCCGGTGCAGGCGGATACGGGCGGCATTGCGGGAGCAGTCCAGCACTGTGGCGATCTCGCCGGGGTCGAGCCCCTCCCAGAGGGTCAGGGCCAGCAGTTCACGATCGCTGTCGGCGAGCATGTTCATGGCTTCCTCCACGCCGTGCTGCTCCCTGTGGTGGGAGGGGGCGGCGTAGAGGTGTTCGATCTCGTCGGTGAGTTCGGCGTGCCGGGTGAGCCTGCGCCGCTCGCTACGGCGGTGGTTGGCCAGGACCCGGCGGGCCACGCCGTACAGCCAGAGCTTGCCGGCCTCGCCGTCGGGGAGCTCGGTTATCCGCCGCCAGGCGACGACATAGGTCTCGGCCACAACATCGGCGGCGTCCTCGGGTGAGGAACACCGCCGTACGGCATATCCGAGGATCTGCTCATAGGTTCGCCGGTACACCGCCTCAAAGCGGGACCGGTCGTCTTGTTCATTCACGCGTCATCCTCGTCAGACCTTCCGAACGCTGCGGGCTTTCAATTCCTACGTGTCCGCGGCCGCCGGCAGAATTTCAGGCCAGGCAGGAACGACTGAACCGATCGGAGCGGCCCCACGACCGGCGGCGTGCGAAAACCCCGGACCAGCAGGTCAGGCTCTCGCCACCACTATCAGCAGATGTGACAGAGAATTGGCATTACCTGTCGTACGGCCACGCGGGGTGTCGCGTCCGCCCAGCTCGCCGCTCGCCCAGGCCGGGCCGACTCAGTAGTGTTATCTGTCACAACCACCGTGGAGGTTCGTCATGCCGGCCGTCGCCTTCCCCGGCGCGCCCGGAGTGCATGAACCCGTCGCGCCCCCCGGCGACCGCTCAACCATGTCCGGCGCCATCGCCCGCTTCCTGCCACTACCCGCGTCGGCTACGCCCGCACCCTGGCCCGCCTGACCGCCGTCACCGGGCCACACCACCCCGTCGTCGACCTCGATTGCGACGACTACGCCGCAGTGATGGCGGACTGGGACACCGCGGCCCCGGCCACCTGGAACCGGCACCTGTCCGCCTTGATCTCCTTCACCACCTGGGCCCAGCGCCAGGACCTGCTGGCCACCAACCCCGCCCGCCACCTGCAGCGGCGCAAGACCGCCCGCCGCGGCGACCGCGCCATCCCGTACACCCGGCTGGAGGCCTTGTTCACCGACGACCGCCACCCCCTGCGGGAACGGGTCCTGTGGCGGCTCCTCTACGAAACGGCCGCCCGGGCGGAGGAGATCCTCTCCCTCAACGTCGAGGACCTCGACCTCGAATTCCGGCGCGCCCGCGTCGTCTCCAAGGGCGGCGCCATCGAATACGTGCACTGGGCCACCGCCACCGCCCGCCAGCTGCCCCGCCTGCTCCAGGGACGCCAGGCCGGGCCGGTGTTCCTGGCCGACCGCCGCGCCCCCGCCTCCGGCCCGCGCGGACCCGCTGCCGACGACATCTGTCCCCTCACGGGCTACGGCCGCCTGTCCTACCCCCGCGCCGAATAGCGCCTCGGCGATCCTCGCGTCGGCGGTCTTCTTACCGGGTGTCCGGAGCGCGGGCGTCGATGTTCAGGCATGTGTGGAAGGCCCCCAGAGGGCTCTGCCAGGCGCAACGGGCCACGCGGGCTACCGGTGCGTGCAGGAGGCGCTCACCAACGTCCTGCGCCACGCGGGGCCCGGCGCAAGCGCACGCACCCTCCGGTACGGCACGTCCAACCTGTCCATCGCGTGCGGCCGTCGGCCACCTCGCTGAGGAGTACGCGGCGCCGCAGGTGGACAGGGCGACGCCGTTGAAGGCGATCACGGTGCTCAGGGCGGTGGTGGCGTCGGTGCCTGGGCGGCACACCACCACACTCTCACACAACACCCGCACCTAAAGCCGCACATAACCCACGAACCCCCAGGTCATCCCCCCTCGCAGGACGACCGACGCCAAAATCGCCCAGCAGAGCCTGCCACTCAACAAGGCACCCACCTCTTCGCGCTGGCTCCCTCGCGCTGGCTCACAGGCCCTCGCCACCACGCACCCCCGGCTGTGCGTCCTCGCTCCCCACTTACTCGGCCTCATCCTCATGTGTCCCGGCCTGGCCCCCTCCGGCCGTGCCCTCTCCGAAGGTTGGACTGCAACGCCTTCGGTCCTCGCCTTCGGTCCTCGCCTTCGGCTCGGTCCGGGGGGCTGCCGGGGGTCGGTTGGTGGGCTGCTTCCTCGTGTAGGTCGGGGTCTTCGCGTTCCTTGGTTGGGTGGAAATCGGTCGGTCCGGTATGCCGTACACGATCTTGGGGGTTCGTGTGGGGTGGGTGGGCGGCAGGGCCTTGCCTGTCGGGGAATCTGAAGAGGAGGGGGCTTGTCGATCTTGACGTTAAGGGTGGTTTTGGGAGGGTGAATGCGACGATAGCGTCATGATCGATTAATTTCGGTCGGGGGAGAGGGAGGGGTTGGTGTGAGGGGTGGAGGTGATCAAGGGGGGTGATCTTGGGGGTGGGGTGAGGAGTGATGAGAAGTGGGAAGTGGGGGCGATTTGATCGACAGTGGGTGGTTTTCACGATACGGAGAGCGATGAAGTGGGTTTTGTGATGAGAGAAACCGCCCTTGACGTTGCCTAGGGGGCGATGACCAGCTAGTTTCCCTTCCCGTCCGAGTACATCGACAGAAATTCGAGGTGACCCGGCGTGGCTCTTCCTCCCCTGACCCCTGAGCAGCGCGCCGCAGCCCTGGAGAAGGCTGCCAAGGCCCGTAAAGAGCGTGCCGAGGTCAAGAACCGGCTCAAGCACGGCGCGGTTTCTCTGGCTGAGGTGCTCAAGGATGGGCAGACCGATGACGTCATCGGCAAGATGAAGGTGTCGGCCCTTTTGGAGTCGCTCCCCGGCGTGGGCAAGGTCCGCGCCAAGCAGCTCATGGAGCGTCTCGCTATTGCCGAGTCCCGCCGCGTGCGGGGGCTCGGTGCGAACCAGAGGGCCTCCCTCGAGCGCGAGTTCGGTGGCGCCGAGAGCTAATCTCGGTTCCACACGAAAAGCGCAGGTTCAACGGGGGGTAGGAAGTGACCGGTAGGTCCAGGTCCGATGATGTTCAAGCCCACGAGGCGGCCGATGTCGGGGGACCACAGACTCAAGCCGGTGACGGCCTGCCCCCAGGTGTGGCCCCGCAAGGGCGCACCACACGGCGACTGACGGTCCTCTCCGGACCGTCTGGCGTCGGCAAGTCCACGGTCGTCGCCGAGCTCCGGCGGGCACACCCAGAGGTGTGGCTGTCGGTCTCGGTGACCACCAGGAAGCCCCGCCCGGGCGAGACCCACGGCGTGGAGTACTTCTTCGTCGACGGCCCCGAGTTCGACCGGCTCGTGGAGTCGGGCGAGCTGCTGGAGTGGGCCGAGTTCGCGGGCAACCGCTACGGCACCCCCAGGGCCGCCGTGCTGGCCAAGCTGGCCTCGGGCATCCCCACGGTCCTGGAGATCGACCTGCAGGGCGCCCGGCAGGTACGGCAGAGCATGCCGGAGGCCCTCCTGGTCTTCCTGGCCCCCCCGAGCTGGGAGGAGCTGGAGAAGCGCCTGCGTGGCCGCGGCACCGAGCCGGAAGAAGTCATCGCCCGCCGCCTGGAGGCCGGGCGGATCGAGCTGGCGGCCGAGAAGGAGTTCGACACCACGCTCGTGAACACGAACGTCCAGGATGTGTGCCATCGGCTGATAGCCTTGATGACTGCATGACAATCCGACGAGAGGTCCGACACGTGGCAGGCATTGCCCCGACGACCGAGGGCATCACCAACCCCTCGATCGACTCGCTGCTCGACATCGTCGACAGCAAGTATTCCCTGGTCATCATGGGCGCCAAGCGCGCGCGCCAGATCAACGCCTACTACTCCCAGCTCGGCGAAGGCCTGCTGGAGTACGTCGGGCCGCTGGTCGAGACGCACGCTCAGGAGAAGCCGCTGTCCATCGCCCTTCGCGAGGTGGCCGACGGCCTCCTCAGCGCCGAGCCCATCGAGGGTGCGGTCTAACCCTTCATGAGGGTCGTTCTGGGCGTGGCCGCGGGCATCGCCGCGTACAAGGCGTGCGAGCTGCTGCGGCTGTTCACCGAGTCCGGGCACGAGGTGCGGGTCGTCCCGACCCGCGACGCGCTGCGTTTCGTGGGGGAGCCGACCTGGGCCGCGCTGTCCGGCAACCCGGTGACCGTCGACGTCTGGGACTCCGTCCACGAGGTGCCGCACGTACGGCTCGGCCAGCGGGCCGACCTCGTGGTCGTGGCGCCGGCGACGGCCGACGTGCTCGCCAAGGCCGCCCACGGGCTGGCCGGCGACCTGCTCACCAACACGCTGCTGACCGCGCGCTGCCCGGTGGTCTATTCGCCCGCCATGCACACCGAGATGTGGGATCACCCCGCGACCCGCGCCAACGTGGCCACGCTGCGCGAGCGGGGCGCCATCGTGATCGATCCCGCGGTCGGCCGCCTCACCGGCGCCGACACCGGTCCGGGCAGGCTGCCCGACCCCGCCGAGATCTTCCAGGTGTGCCTGCGCGTCCTCAGCGGTCGTCCGCGCGACCTGGCCGGGCGCAAGGTGGTGATCTCCGCGGGCGGCACCCGCGAGGCCCTCGACCCGGTCCGCTTCCTCGGCAACCGCTCCTCCGGGCTGCAGGGCTACGCCCTGGCCCGCACCGCCGTCGCGCGCGGCGCCGAGGTGACGCTGGTCGCCGCCAACGTCGCGCTGCCCGACCCCGCCGGGGCCAAGGTGGTGCGAGTGGAGTCGGCCAGGGAGCTGCGTACGGTGGTGCTCGACGCCTCGGCCGACGCCGACGTGGTGGTGATGGCGGCGGCGGTGGCCGACTTCAGGCCCGCCGAGCGCGCCGAATCCAAGATCAAGAAGACTTCGGCGGAGCCTGACGCGATCGCGCTGGTGAAGAACCCCGACATCCTGGCCGAGCTGGGCGAGGTGCGTAAGGGCGTGCCGTACCCGAAGGTGCTGGTGGGGTTCGCGGCGGAGACCGACGACGTGCTCGCCAACGGGCAGGCCAAGCTGGCCCGCAAGGGCTGCGACATGCTGGTGGTCAACCAGGTGGGCGAGAACCTGGCCTTCGGGACCCCGGACAACGCCGCCACGGTGCTGGTCGCCGGCGGGGACCCGGTGGAGATCGCCCGCGCGCCCAAGGAGGACGTGGCCGACGCCGTCTGGGACCTGGTCGCCCCGCGCCTGTCCTGACTTCCCTCTCAAGCCCGCCAGCCCCGCAATGCCCTGTTTGCGCAGGTAACGATGTGTATGGATTCTCTTGGACGGGGAGGAAACCGCCCAAGGGGTTTCGGCCTGTTTGGGGGGACGGGTGCGGCACATCGTCGGGGTACTCGCGCTGCTCGTGGCCGTCCTGTGCGTGGGCGCGCTGGCGTTCTCCTCGATCGGGCCCGCCGAGATGCCCGCGATGGTCAACCACCTGCTGCTGTCCGCGGAGGACAAGCCGCCGGTCGCCGGGGACGAGCCGCCGGCGGTCACCGAGACGGTCACCGACCGCGCCGGAGTCCTCGGCGGAAGGACCCAGGAGGTCCAGGACGCCATCGCCAAGCTGGAGAACGAGCACGGCGTACGGCTCTACGCCGTCTACGTGGACGACTTCGCCGGGCGCAATGCCACCACCTGGGCCGACGACACCGCCCAGCGCAGCGGGCTCGGCCGCGACGACGTCCTGATGGCCGTGGCCACCACCGAACGCAGGTACGCCCTGTCCGCCGACACGAACTTCCGCCTCTCGGACGCGCAACTCAACCAGGTGGCCAGGACCTCGATCGTGCCCGCCCTGCGGCAGGGCGACTGGGCGGGCGCCGCGACGGGCGCGGCCACGGGGATCGGTGACGCCATCGCGAGCACCAGCGGTCCGGGCGCGACGTCCTCGGGGGGTGGCAAGGGGTTCCTGATCGCGCTGCTGGTGCTGCTCGCCGCCGGTGTCGTCGGCTTCCTCCTCCTGCGGCGGCGCCGGAAGGCCCGGGAGTCGGCCGGGCTGGAGGCGCTGGAGACCAAAGCGGGACAGGCGCTCGTCCAGACCGACGACGCGGTCAAGACCTCCGAGCAGGAGATCGGCTTCGCCCAGGCCCAGTTCGGCGACGAGGCGGCCAAGCCGTTCACCGAAGCCCTCGAGTACGCCAGAGGCGAGCTCGGCCAGGCCTTCCGCCTGCGCCAGCGACTCGACGACGAGATCCCCGAGGACGACGAGACCAGGAAGCGGATGCTGGAGGAGATCGTCCAGCGCTGCGAGGCGGCCGGCACCCGACTGGACGCCGAGTCGGACGCCTTCGACCGGCTGCGCGACCTGGAGTCGCAGGCCCCGCAGGTGCTCGGCGAGGTACGCCAGGCGTACGAGGAGCTCACCCCCAAGCTCGCCGAGGTGCGCGCGGTGCTCGACGACGCGGCGGCCAGGTACGCGCCCAGCGCCCTCGCCCCCGTCGAGGCGGGGCCCACTGAGGCGGCCGGCAGGCTGGCGTTCGCGAGCGAGCACCTCGGCAAGGCCGCCGCGGCGATCGAGGCGGGCGACAACTCCAAGGCCGTGGTGCCGCTCCTGGCCGCCCAGTCCGCTGTCGGCCAGGCGCGGCAGCTCCTGGAGGCGGTCACCCGCAGGTCCGAGGAGCTCGGCGAAGCCGCGGCAGGACTGAAACCGGCACTGGAACACGTCGCCGCCAACCTCTCCGCCGCCAAGGCGATGGCCGCCGACGAGCGCTTCACGACCGACCTGTCGTCGCAGATCGCCTTCGCCGAGAGCACGGCCACGCAGGTCGCCACCGACGTCGCCGCGGGGCCGGTCGACCCGATCGCCCAGCTCCGCCGGGTGGAGGAGGCCCAGCGGGCGCTGGACGGGGCGCTGTCGGGGGTACGCGACCGGCAGGCCCGCGAGCAGCAGGCCCGAGGGCTGCTCGACCAGGCGCTGCTCGCCGCGCGCAGCGAGATCGGCGCCGCCGGGGACTTCATCACCACCAACAGGGGCGCGGTCGGCAGCACGGCCCGTACCCGGCTGGCGGAGGCGCGGCGGCTGCTCGACCAGGCCGCCGCGCAGGCGGGCGCCGACCCGGTGAACGCGCTGGCGGCCGCGCAAGGCGCCGACACGCTCGCCGTGGAGGCCGTGCGGCACGCCCGCGACGACATCGACTCCTCCGGCCTGGCGCTCCGCGGCGGCGCGGGCGCCGGCGGAGGTGGTGGGGGAGCGGGGGCGGCGATGGGGGCCGTCCTCGGCGGGATTCTGATCGAGAGCATGATGGGCGGGGCATCGGGGCGGCGCCGTACGCGCGGCCGTACCGCCGGTCCCGCCCCCGGAAGCTTCGGCGGCGCCCGCACGCGCGGGCGCAGGGGCGCCGGAGGCGGTTTCTAACACAGGGGGAACGACCGATGTCCAAGCAGTCGATCTTCGGGCGCGTCGCGCAGCTGGCCAGGGCCAACGTCAACGCGATACTCGACTCGGCGGAGGATCCCGCCTTGATGCTCGACCAGATGGTGCGCGACTACACCGACAACATCGCCGAGGCGGAGAAGGCCATCGCGCAGACGATCGGCGGGCTGCGCATGGTCGAGGCCGACTACGCCGAGGACATCCGGGCGGCCGAGGACTGGGGGCGCAAGGCGATGGCCGCCAGCGAACGGGCCGACGCCCTGCGCGGGTCGGGGCAGGCCGCGGAGGCCGACCGGTTCGACGAACTGGCCAAGGTGGCGCTCGGGCGGCAGATGGCCTCGGAGAAGGAGGCGACCGACGCGGCACCCGGCATCGCCACCCAGCGCGAGGTCGTCGAGAAGCTCAAGTCCGGCCTGCAGCAGATGCGGAACAAGCTCGGCGAGCTCAGGAGCAAGCGCGACGAACTGGTCGCCCGGTCCCGCACGGCCCAGGCGCAGGCGCAGGTCCAGGACGCGGTCAAGAGCATCGACATCCTGGACCCGACCAGCGAGGTCAGCCGGTTCGAGGCGAAGATCCGCCGGGAGGAGGCCAAGGTCATCGGGCAGCAGGAGCTGGCGGCCTCGTCGCTGGACGCCCAGTTCGAGAGCCTGGACGACCTCGGCGAGCAGAGCGAGGTGGAGGCGCGGCTGGCCGCGCTCAAGGCCGGCCAGCCGATCCCCGTGCAGCGCGGCGAGCCCGCCGCGCAGATCCGCCCGCCCGTGTAGGAAACGGTCCGCCGGCTTACCTGATCAACTGTTGCGGCACCCCCTCGGCCTGCGGATACTGGGCCGGGGGGATGCGATGCCGGTGAGTTCCGCTGTCAGAGACCGATGCAGGACGCTGCTGCGTCCCGACGAGACCATCCGCTACATCTTCCCTGCCCTGTCGGTGGGGCCGCCGGGTATGGCGAACTTCCTGATCGTGGTCAGCGACCTGCACGTCTCGGTGGTGGCCACCCGGATGCTCAGGAGCGACCGCCCGGTGTCGGTGTACGCGACCTACCCGCGCGAGACGAGGCTCGGGCCGATCATGCTCGCACCCGCTCCGACGATCGGACTCGGGCCGATGACTTTCGAGTTCGACGAGGAGTACGCGGCGGTCGTGGCCGCCGCCGACGCCGAGGTGTTCGCACCAGAGTTGATGCCCCTTGACCCACTTCCTGACCTTTGAGAGGGAGACGGTTTCGCGGCGCCCGGCTCAGTAGGGCTAGACTCGGCGAAGCGCTGGGCGTGCCATACCGCCACAGCGCCTAGCCGTCAGCAGCCGCTGCATGAGGAGCCACTGAGTTGTCACGTCGCCTGTTCACCTCCGAGTCGGTCACCGAGGGCCACCCGGACAAGATCGCCGACCAGATCAGTGACGCGATTCTCGACGCCATGCTCAAGGACGACCCCAAGAGCCGGGTCGCAGTCGAGACGATGATCACTACCGGCCAGGTCCACGTCGCAGGCGAGGTCACGACCGAGACCTACGTCGACATCCCCGGCGTCATCCGCGAGAAGATCCTCGAGATCGGCTACGACGCCTCGCACAAGGGATTCGACGGCGCCTCCTGCGGCGTGTCGGTGTCCATCGGCGCGCAGTCGCCCGACATCGCCCAGGGCGTCGACGACGCCTACGAGCACCGCGAGGAAGGCGACACCGACGAGCTCGACCGCCAGGGCGCGGGCGACCAGGGCCTGATGTTCGGTTACGCCTGCCGCGAGACCCCCGAGCTCATGCCGCTGCCGATCACGCTGGCGCACCGGCTGGCCCGCCGCCTGTCCGAGGTCCGCAAGTCCGGCACCGTGCCCTACCTGCGCCCGGACGGCAAGACCCAGGTCACCATCGAGTACGACGGCGACAAGCCGGTCCGCCTCGACACCGTCGTCGTCTCCACGCAGCACGCCGCCGAGATCGACCTCAAGGAGATGCTGACCCCCGACATCAAGGAGCACGTGGTCGACCCCGTGCTCGCGGGGCTCGACATCGACACCGCCGACTACCGCCTGCTGGTCAACCCGACCGGGCGCTTCGAGATCGGCGGCCCGATGGGCGACGCCGGCCTCACCGGCCGCAAGATCATCGTCGACACCTACGGCGGCTACGCCCGCCACGGCGGCGGCGCCTTCTCCGGCAAGGACCCGTCCAAGGTCGACCGCTCGGCCGCCTACGCCATGCGCTGGGTCGCCAAGAACATCGTCGCCGCCGGCCTGGCCGACCGCGCCGAGGTCCAGGTCGCCTACGCCATCGGCAAGGCGCACCCGGTCGGCGTGTTCGTCGAGACCTTCGGCACCGAGGCGGTCCCGACGGAGAAGATCCAGCAGGCCGTGCTCCAGGTGTTCGACCTTCGCCCGGCCGCGATCATCCGCGACCTCGACCTGATGCGTCCCATCTACTCCGAGACCGCCGCCTACGGCCACTTCGGCCGTGAGGGCTTCTCCTGGGAGGCCACGGACCGCGCCGAGGCGCTGCGGACCGCCGCGGGCCTGTAGTCCCGACCGCTCACCGGATGCCGCACCCCGCGCGGGGTGCGGCATCCGCATTTCTGGCGGGTAATCGCTCCAAGATCGATATAACGTGTCTCACAGCAAGCTTTCAGCTGAGGGGAGACGGAGCGATGTCCGGCGGCGCCGCACTGCCCACGGCGCTGACGAACTTCGTCGGCCGCCGCAAGGAGGTCGCCGACGTACGGCGGGTGCTGCAGCGCAGCCGCCTGGTCACCATCACCGGCATCGCCGGCGTGGGCAAGACGCGGGTCGCGCTGCGGGCGGCCCAGCTCATGCGCAGGGCCTTCGGCGACGGCGTGGCCTTCGTCGAGCTGTCCGGACACTCCGACCCCGCCGCGCTGGAGCAGGTGATCGGCCACGCGCTGGAGGTGGCCGGAGGCCCGTCGCCGCTCGGCGTGGACGACCTCGTCAAGCATCTGGCCGACCGCCGGCTGCTGCTCGTGCTCGACACCTGCGAGCACCTGGCCGAGGCCTGCTCCCGGCTGGTGCAGGAGCTGCTGCCCGCCGCCCCCGGGCTGCACATCCTGATCACCAGCAGGCACGCCCTGCGCGCGCCCGGCGAGCACACGGTCATCGTCGCGCCGATGGCCGTGCCCGAACCGGGCCTGCCGGTCGCCGACCTCGCGCACACCGAGTCCGTGGCGCTCTTCCTGGACCGGGTGGCGGCCGTCGACCCGGCCTTCGACCTGACCGCGGCGAACGCCGAGACGGTGGGCGAGCTGTGCCGGCGGCTGGACGGGATCCCGCTGGCGCTGGAACTGGCCGCGGTACGCGCCCGCGCCATGCCCGTCGAACGGCTGCTGCGGCTGGTCCACGAGCACGGGCGGCTCGGCCAGGCGTCCGGCGGCGAGGGCAGGCACGCCACCATGCAGGCGGCGATCGCCTGGAGCCACGACCTGTGCACGCCCGGGGAGCGCCTGCTGTGGGCGCGCCTGACGGTCTTCGCGGGCACCTTCGACCTGGCCGCCGCCGAAACCGTCTGCTCCGACGACGAACTGCCCGACGGCGCCGTCTACCCGGCGCTGGCCGGGCTGATCGAGAAGTCCATCGTGATCAGGGACGGGGACGCGCGGCACACCGTGTACCGGATGCCGGACGCCATCCGCGAGTTCGCCGCGGCCGGGGGCGAGGCCGTACGGCTGCGCGAACGCCACCGGGAGCACTACCTCGCCCTGGCCAGGCGCCTCGGCACCGAACGCACCGACCAGGACCGGGTGGAGGCGCTCGCCCGCGCCAGAGCCGACTGGCCCAACCTGCGCGCCGCCCTGGAGTCCTACGCCGCCGACCCCGAGGCCCTCGCCACCGGCCTGGAGATGGGACTGCTGCTCGGCCACGTCTGGGTCTTCGGCGGCCGGGCCCAGTACGGCAGGCGGTACCTCGAACGCCTGCTCGCCGTCACCGACGGCCCCGACCGGGTACGCATGGGAGCGCTTCTGCAGCTCGCCCACATCGCCGTCGGCCAGGGCGACCTGCCCGCGGCCCGCCGGGCCCTGGCCGCCGCCGAGGAGCCCGCGGCCAGGCTCGGCGTGCTCGCCGGCCTGCACACCGCCAAGATGCTCGGCACGCTCAGCTTCGCCGAAGGCGACCTGGAGGCCGCCGAACGCCACCTCAGGGCGAGCGTCGAAGGGCTGAAGGCCGGCGGCGGGATCGTGCTGCGCAACGCCACCGTCGAACTCGGCCTCACGCTGCTGCTCGCCGGCCGTACCGGCGAGGCGGGCGACGTGCTCGCGCGGGCCCGCGCCCTCTGCCGGGCCGAGGGCGACGGCGCGACCGGCGCGTGGGCGGCCCTGGCGCTGGCCCTGGTGCGGCGGCTGCGCGGCGAGCACGCCGAGGCCGAGGAGCTGGCCCGCGCCGCGCTGCGCACCCTCTCCACGCTGCGGATCACCTTCGGCCGGGCGTTCTGCGTCGAGGTGCTCGGCTGGCTCGCCGCCGACCGGGGGCGGCCCGTCAGGGCGGTCACGCTGCTGAGCGCCGCGCACCGGCTGTGGGGGCACGAGGTGAGCCCGCTGTTCGGCTCCCCGGTGTTCGCCGCCGAACGCGCCCGCTACGACCGGCAACTGCGCGACGCCCTCGGCCTCCAGTACGCCAAGGCCGCCGCGGCCGGGCGGGCGCTGTCGGCCGAGGAGGCGATCGCCGACGCGCTCTCGGCCGGATCGGGGCCGCCCGAACCGGCCGCCGCCTCCGTCTGGGCGCCGCTGACCCCCAGGGAGACCGACGTGGCCGAACTGGTCGCCGCCGGGCTGACCAACCGCCTGATCGCGCAGCGCCTGGTCATCGCGCGCAGGACGGTCGACACCCACGTCGAGAACATCCTGGCCAAGCTCGGCTTCTCCGGCCGCAGCCAGATCGCCGCGTGGGTGACGAGACGGAGATGAACGGGATGTCCAAGGGAAACCTCCCCGCCGAGTACACCAGCTTCGTCGGCAGGACGGGCGAGGTGGCCGAAGGGCTGGCCGGGCTGGCGTCTGCGCGGCTGCTGACCGTGACCGGGCCCGGCGGTGTCGGCAAGACCAGGGTCGCCACCCGCATCGCGCAGGCCGCCCGCAGGAGCTTCCCCGACGGCGTCTGGTACGCCGAGCTGTCCGCCGTCCACGACGAGGCGGAGCTCGCCGGGCGGGTCGCCCAGGTCCTCGGCGTACCCGGGCGGCGGACGGCCGACGACGTCGCCGCCGTGCTGCGCGACCGGCGCGCGCTGGTGCTGCTCGACACCTGCGAGCACCTGACCCCGGCCGTCTCCCGGCTCGCCGAGGCGATGCTGCGGCACAGCGCCGAGGCCCGGGTGCTGGTCACCGGCCGCCGGCCGCCGAGCACCGGCGGCCAGCGCATCCTCGACCTGCGCCCGCTGCCCGACGCCGACGCGCTGGCGCTGTTCGCCGACCGGGCCGTCGCCGCCGACCCCGGCTTCAAGCTCACGCCCGAGGTACGGCGCGCCGCGGCGGCCGTCTGCCGCAGCGTCGACGCGCTGCCGCTGGCCGTCGAACTGGCCGCCGCCTGCCTGCGCACGCTGTCGGTGGGCGAGCTGCGCGACCGGATCCGCGACCGCGGCGCCCTGTCCGCCGGGGCGACCACCAGCGTCCTGGCCCGGCATCGCGATCTGCGGGCGCTCGTCGGATGGAGCCACGAGCTGTGCGGGGCCGAGCAGCGTGTTCTGTGGGCGGCGCTGTCGGTGGTGCGCGGGCCGTTCGAGCCGGAGATGGCCGAGTCGATCGGGGCGGAGGCCGGGCTGCCGGAGGCCCGGGTGCTCGCCGTACTCGCCGATCTGGTCGACGGTTCCGTCGTCTCGCGCGAGCCGACCCCCGAAGGGCCTCGGTACCGCATGCTGCGCGTCTACCGGGAGGTGGGGGTGGAGCACCTGGACGACGGGGCCCGTAGGCGCCTCACCGCGCGGTACGGCACCCGCAGGCCGGGCCCCGCGCCCCGCCCCCGCCGGGTACGCGACCCCGGGCGGCCGGTGCTGAGCGCCAGGGAGCTGCAGGTCGCCGTGCTCATCACCGAGGGGCTGACGAACCTGGAGATCGCCAGGCGGCTGGTGATCTCCAAGCGGACGGTCGACGCGCACGTCCGCAACATTCTCGCCAAGGGGCATCTCGCCTCGCGCACCCACGTGGCCGCGTGGGTGGCGTCGTCTTTGGGCTCGGATTCAATTCCGGCTTCGGTGCAGGGATAGGCACTTCTCCCGATGCGTGACTTCAAGGTCACACGGATGGTTGTCATGCCAGCGGGTGACGAACGTCTCGGACGGGCAGCCCTGCGCTCAGGTGGTCGACGGGAGGGGTCCTAAGGCCGCCTGGCCTGTCCGCCGGACCGTCGCCGCCCGCTGGCGATCCGCCGGGGTCGCGCACGCGTGAGGCCGCCGGGATGCCACGAGCCCGGCACTCCGCCCCGCGCCCACTCCGGCGGTCGCGGGTCCGCGCCCACCGCACGGTCGTCGCGGACCCGCGCCCGGCCCGGGCGTCCGAGCATGGGCCGTCCGGGCGGTGGGACGATCCGGGTGGCGGTGTCTGGTAGACGTAGTCCGTGACCGACTCCGACGACGCCCTCCTGCCGCTTGACGCCGTACAACCGAGGCAGTCGGAGAAGAACACCAAGGGCGCTCCCGTCGCGGCGGCCGAGCTGCCCGTCGCCAGGGTGGCGGTCGACAACCCGCTGCCGCACCTCGACCGGCCCTTCGACTACCTGGTGCCGGAGGGCATGGATCGGGCCGCGGCGCCGGGGGTGCGGGTGCGGGTGCGGTTCGCGGGCAAGCTCGTCGACGGGTTCCTGCTGGAGAGGGTGGCGGTCAGCGAGCACACGGGCAAGCTCACCCCGCTGGAACGCGTCGTCTCTCCCGAGCCCGTCCTGACGCCGGAGATCGCTGGCCTGGCCCGAGCCGTGGCCGACCGCTACGCGGGCACCCTGGCCGACGTCCTCCGCCTCGCCGTCCCACCCCGCCACGCCCGAGCCGAAGCGGAGACCCCCGCCGCCGCAGAGGACGCCGAGGTCCCCGCCGTGCCCGAGGACGCCGGGACCGCTGACGTCTCCGGGGAGGCCGAGCAGACCGGCGCTGCCGAGGAGGCCGAGCCCGACCGCATGGACTCCGGGGAGTGGGCCGACTATCCGATGGGGCCCTCCTTCCTTGACGCGCTCCGGCACGGGAGGGCGCCGAGGGCCGTGTGGACGGCGTTGCCCGGCGGGCGGGGATGGGCGCGGGCCGTGGCCGAGGCCGTGCGGGCGACGCTCGACGGTGGCCGGGGCGTGGTCGTCGTGGTGCCGGACGGGAAGGACGTCGCACTGGCCGACCAGGTGCTGGAGGAGGTGCTGGGGGCCGGGAGGCATGTGGCGCTGACCGCCGACCTCGGGCCCGCCAAACGGTACCGGCGGTGGCTGTGCCTGCTCAGGGGGCAGGTGCGGGCGGTGGTCGGGACCAGGGCGGCGGCGTTCGCGCCTGTGCCGGATCTCGGGCTGGTGGTCATCTGGGACGACGGGGACGACCTGCACGCCGAGCGGCTGGCGCCGTACCCGCACGCTCGTGAGGTGCTCGCGCTGCGGGCGCACCGGGCCGGGGCGGGCATGCTGATCGGCGGCTACGCCCGTACGGCGGAGGCCACCCAGCTCATCGCCTCCCGCTGGGCCCGGCCGATCGTGGCCGCCCGCGAGACGGTCAGGGCGGCGGCGCCCAGAGTGCGTCCGGCGGGCGAGGACAGCGAGCTGGCCAAGGACCAGGCCGCCAGGGCCGCGCGGCTGCCCAGCATCGCCTGGCGGGCCCTGCGCGAGGGTCTGGACCGCGGGCCCGTGCTCGTCCAGGTCCCCCGCAGGGGCTACCTCCCGGCCCTCGCCTGCCAGAACTGCCGCGCCCCCGCCCGCTGCGCCCACCCGCCCACCCGCTCGATCGCCCTCCCGGCCCCCGAGAACCCGCCCTCAGGGGATGACACCGCGGAAAAGAGCACATCCGGGCCGGAGGCGGCGATCGCGCTCATGGACGTCGTGGCGGGCGTGCGGTCCGAAGGTCCCGGCGGGGAGCTCGTCTGCCATGGGCCGCTGGCGCTGCGGGGTGGCCACGCGGCGCCCTACTGCCGCTGGTGCGGGCGGGTGGCCACCGGGTGGCGGTGTACGTCGTGCGGGGGCGGCAGGGTCAGGGCCGTGGTCGTGGGGGCCAGGCGTACCGCCGAGGAGCTGGGCCGGGCGTTCCCGTCGGTGCCGGTGAAGACGTCCGGCCGGGACGGGGTGCTCGCGACCGTCGGGCCGGGGCGGGCGCTCGTCGTCGCCACCCCGGGCGCCGAGCCCGTCGCCGAAGGCGGGTACGCCGCCGCCGTGCTGCTCGACGGCTGGGCGCTGCTGGGCCGGGCCGACCTGCGGGCCGCCGAGGAGGCGGTGCGGCGGTGGATGAACGCCGCCGCCCTGCTGCGCCCGGCCGCCGAACTGGTGGTGCTGGGCGACGCCGCCGTGCCCGCCGTACAGGCGCTGCTGCGCTGGGATCCGGTCACCCACGCCGAACGCGAGCTGGCCGACCGGGCCGAGCTCGGCTTCCCGCCCGCGGTGCGGATGGCGACGCTGACCGGCCCGCCCGCCGCGGTCCGCGAGACGCTGGCGGAGCTGCGGCTGCCGCCGCAGGCTCAGGTTCTCGGACCGGTTCCGGTGGAGACGCCACGCGGGGAGAGCGAGCAGGAGCGCGCACTGGTACGGGTGCCCCGATCTGCGGGTACTGCCCTGGCCACAGCGCTCAAAGGGGTCAGCGGGGTTCGTGCGGCGCGTAAGGCGCTGGATATCGTGAGGGTAAGTGTTGACCCTCTCGACCTGATATAGCCCGTTTCCCCGATTCGCGAGGCTGCACGTTACCCGTTAGCGTCTCCCTGTGTCGATCGAATGGGTGAACCGAGCCATCGACGATCTGCGCGCTTGGGGGCGTGCGCACGGAGTCGACGTAGACGCCGACGAGATCAGGCTGCTCTGCGACTACGCCAGCGACTATCTGAATGTGAACGAGCTGGGCGAGTTCACCCCTGCGACCTTTGAGGAGCTCCTGCTTTCCATCTACCCCCGCAAGGTCATCGCGCCGCCGGAGAGCGCGCCCGAGACGGTGGCCGCCGCGCGCACCCTCGTCGACTTCCTGGTCGGCACCGAGGAGATCGCCGGCAAGAACGCCGCCAGGATGCGCGCCAAACTCGACGAGATCGCGCCCAAGATGCCCGAGGCGCTGGCCGACACGGCCAACTTCGGCATGGCCAAGAGCCTGTTCAGCGCGATCGGCCCCGACTCGCTGGAGCAGTCGATCCCGATCGCCACCTCCCAGATCGCCCACCTGGACGACGCGCCCTGCGACTGCCCCGGCTGCCTGCCCCTCCCACCGGTACGGCTGGCGCCGCCCGCCACGCTGGCCGCCGAGGTCAGGACCGTACCGCTGCTGGAGGAGCTGCACGAGCTGGTCGGCTGGATGCTGGAACGCGACACCACCCCGACGACCAAGGGGCGGATCAGGGTCAAGGACGCCAAGGTCGCCCCGGTGCGCCCGGCGGCGCTGCTGTGGCAGCTCGGCCGCCACACGGGCGCCGTCAAGGTCCGGGGCGCCTCCATGGCGGCCGGCGACGGCTTCGGGCCGCTGGCCGGCCGGGACGAGGGCGACCTGCTCGGCCTGTGGGCGGGCACGGTGCGGTTCCTCGTGGAGAAGGACACCGGCGGCCTGGTCACCGGATCGGCCGAGGTCGACGACGAGCTCTACGACCTGTTCGACATGTTCTACCGGCTGCAGGTGCCGGTCCCGCTCGGCGTGGTCGGCGACTACCTGGAGGAGATCGCCGAGGAGGGCGGGGTGGACGTCGACGCCGCCCTCGACCGGCTGGCGCACTGCGGCATGCTGCGGCGTACCGGCGAGGCGGTGACGCTGACCCCGATCGCCGTGTGGGGGCTGCGCGAGCTCTACACCGGCCTCGGCCTGCCCGCGCCGGAGGCGGCCGACCTGGCCGACGCCGACGCGATGGGGCTCATCGAGGGCCTGCTGTCGGGGGTGCCGACCGAGCTGGCCGAGGAGGACATCCAGCGCTGGCTGGAGCGCAGGCTTCCCGACCAGGCGGCCGGTGAGCTGCTCGGCGCCGCCGCGGGCGCGCCCGCCGTGGCCCGCGGCATCGCGATCACCATCGTCGACCGGCTCGACGCCGCGGCCGAGCCCGCGCTCCGCGCCTGCCTGGAGGACCAGGAGCTGCGCCCGCACGCCATCCACTGGCTGACCGCGCGCGGGCTGGCCGCGCCGCAGCTCACCCAGGAGGAGCTGCTGTGGGTGAGCGTGGACATGCTCGCGCTGGCGATGCCGGCCGCCGAGGACGATCCGGAGGCCTTCGCCGAGAACATCGCGGCCTCGGGCCCGCCCGGCTACCTGATCGAGGAGATGTGGCGGGTGGACCATCCCGACGTGGTCGGCGTGCTGGAGCTGCTCGGCCGGTCACTGCCCGACGGTACGGTGGCGAAGGCGGCCCGCAAGGCGGCCTTCAAGGCGCGTTCCCGAGCCATCGGGTAGGGCGCAGCCGTACATCTCTGTGACTGGTGTGCAGTAAGTTTCGTGGGTGGCAAACAACGTCTTCGACCTCGCCGAGCTGCGCAAGCTGATCGATGAGATGGGCACCGTCTCCCCGCGCCCAGCGGCGGAGACCGCCGAGTCAGAGGCGCTGACCTTCCCGCCGGTCGCGCTGGCCGCCGACGCCGACCTGGCCCGCGCGGTGCCGGGGGTCGCGCTGGTGGCCGACGCGCTGCGGCTGACCGCGTGGACCGGCGAGCGCGCCGTCACCGCGCACGGGCTGCTGCCCGCGGCCGACGCCGAGGTCGCGTGCGCCGAGCTGGGCGTGCCCGCCTCGCGGCTGCGCCTGGTGTGGGTGGTCGCGGTCAACTCCGGGATGCTGCGCATCCTCGGCGGCCGGGCCTCGCGCGGCCCGCTGCCGCTCCACCTGCCCGTCGAGGCGACGCTGGAGCTGTGGGACGGCGTGGTGATGGATGTGCTCGACCGTGCCGACGAGGGGCTGACCGGTTCGGCCGTCATCGACGAGCACCTGGCCGAGACCCTCGCCACGGTCTACTCCGTACGCACCGGCGTGGCCTCCGCCACCCTGGTCAAGGGCATCCTGCAGTCGCACGAGGTGGCCTGCTCGCCCGTCCCCGCCGAGCTGGCGGCGCTGGCCGCCACGCTGACCGCGGACCTGCCGGCCGCGCTGTCCCTGCTGGAGTACGCGGGCCTGGTCGAGCAGAGCGCCCCCGGGCGGGTCAGGCTGACTCCGCTGGGCGTCTGGGCGGTGCGCCGGGACCTGCTGCGCGAGGGGCACGACGCGCCGACCGCCGCCGAGGTCGAGGTGTTCGCCGACCTGGACGCGGCCGCCCTGGTGGAGGCCATCGTCACCGGCCAGGCCACGCCGAGCGTGGTCGCCTACTGGCTGGAGCGCCGCTCCCCGGAGGCCGCCGCCGAGGAGCTGGTCCGGGTGGCCGCCAGGGGCACGGCCGGTCAGCGCGGCGCCGTCGGCACGATCCTGGAGGAGCTCGGGCCCGAGGCCGAGGCACCCGTCCGCAGGGCCCTCGACGAGCCGCTGATGTGGCGCTACGCCGCCTCCTGGCTGCACATCCGCGACCTGCCCGCGCCGACGCTGACCCCGGACGACCACGCCTGGATCACCATCGACTCGCTGGCCGCGCTGCTCTACTTCGCCGACGCCGCCGAGGCGATGGGCTCCTTCGACGTGCTGGAGGCCGGTGACGACCTGGTCAGGCTCGTCGGCGGGATGTCCGCCGTCGAGCACCCCGACGCGATCGCGGTCCTCGACCTGCTGGCCGCCCACCACGCCGAGGAGTCGGTGGCCAAGGCGGCGCGCAAGGCGGCGATGAAGGCGCGGTCGTTCGAGGCCCGTAAACTGGGGTGATCCCCATCGACTTGAAGGAGTGGCCCCTTGTCCATCCAGGCGATCCGGCTGTTCGGTGACCCGGTGCTGCGCACCCCGGCTGCGCCGGTCGTCGACTTCGACAAGGAGTTGCGCAAACTGGTCAAGGACCTGACCGACACGATGATGGACGCGCCGGGCGCCGGCCTGGCCGCGCCCCAGATCGGGGTCGGCCTGCGCGTGTTCACCTACTACGTCGACGACCAGCTCGGGCATCTCATCAACCCCGACCTCGACCTGTCCGCGGACCTGGACGAGGAGGGCGAGGAGGGCTGCCTGTCCTTCCCCGGCCTGAGCTTCCCGACCCCGCGCGCCATCCGCGCGGTGGCCAAGGGCGTCAACATGCACGGCGAGCCCGTCGTGCTGGAGGGCACCGACCTGATGGCCCGCTGCTTCCAGCACGAGACCGACCACCTCGACGGCATCCTGTTCATCGACCGGATGGACGCCAAGATGCGCAAGCTCGCGATGAAGGCGATCCGCGAGGCCGAATGGTTCGGCGAGCCCGCGCCCACGGTCCGGTTCTCCCCGCACGCCACCGGCGGGAAGGCCCTGTAGAGATGCGCCTGGTCTTCGCCGGCACACCCGACACCGCGCTGCCCGCGCTGCGCACCCTCATCGACTCGCCGCGCCACGAGGTCGTCGCCGTCGTCACCCGCCCCGACGCCAAGTCGGGCCGGGGGCACAAGGTCCACCCCAGCCCCGTCGCGCAGCTCGCCGACGAGTCGGGCATCGAGGTGCTGCGGCCGGCGAAGGCGGGCGACCCGGACTTCCTGGAACGGCTGCGCGAACTCGCGCCCGACTGCTGCCCCGTGGTCGCCTACGGCAACCTGCTGCCGCAGCCGGCGCTCGACGTACCCCGCTTCGGCTGGATCAACCTGCACTTCTCGCTGCTGCCCGCCTGGCGCGGCGCGGCGCCCGTGCAGCACTCCGTCCTGCACGGCGACGAGATCACCGGCGCGGCCACCTTCCAGATCGTCAAGGAGCTCGACGCCGGGCCCGTCTTCGGCGTGGTCACCGAGCCGATCAAGCCGGACGACACCAGCGGCTCGCTGCTGGAGCGCCTGTCGGTGTCGGGCGCCGGGCTGCTGGCCGCCACGCTCGACGGCGTCGAGGACGGCACCCTGGAGGCCCGCCCGCAGCCCGCCGACGGCGTGAGCTTCGCACCCAAGATCAACGTGGAGGACGCGCGGGTCGACTGGTCGGCCCCCGCGATGCGGGTCGACCGCCTGGCCCGCGCCTGCACCCCCAGCCCCGGCCCGTGGACCGAGTTCCGCGGCCAGCGCGTCAAACTGGGCCCGGTACGGCTCGCGCCGTCCGCCGCCCCGCTCGCGCCCGGCGAGATCGCGGCCACGAAGAACTCCGTGCTGGTCGGCACCGCCACCCACCCGGTCGAGCTCGGCGAGGTGCAGCCCCAGGGCAAGCGCCTGATGAGCGCGGGCGAGTGGGCCAGGGGCGTCCGGCTCACGGCCGAGGACCGGCTCGCCTGATGGGCGCCTCGGAGGGGGCCAGGGGATCCCGCGCGGGCGGACACCGCTCGCAGAGCGGGACCGGCTCAGGACGCGCGGGGCGCGGCGGCTCAGGTTTCGGCCAGGGCGGGCGCGGCGGGCCGGGTTCCGGTCAGGGTGGGCACGGCGGGTCCGGTTCCGGTCAGGGCGGGCGCGGGCGTGGCGGGCGTCCGCCGAAGCCGGTGCGGGACGAGGCGCGCAACGCCGCGTTCGACCTGCTGCGCGCCGTGGACGAGCGGGACGCCTACGCCAACCTGCTGATGCCGCGCCTGCTGCGCGATCGCGGGCTGTCCGGCAGGGACGCCGCGCTGGCCACCGAGCTGGCCT
This sequence comes from Nonomuraea sp. NPDC046570, assembly GCF_040645915.1. Classification (NCBI taxonomy): domain Bacteria; kingdom Bacillati; phylum Actinomycetota; class Actinomycetes; order Streptosporangiales; family Streptosporangiaceae; genus Nonomuraea; species Nonomuraea sp. NPDC046570. The sequence goes on from NZ_JBEYZF010000002.1 coordinate 305,544, forward strand.
ACGGCACGCTGCGCGGCCTCGGCACCTACGACGCGATCATCGAGATGTGCGGCGACCGCGCCCCGGACCCGGACGTGCTGGACGCGCTCCGCCTGGGCGCCCACCAGCTCCTCAGCATGCGCATCCCACCGCACGCCGCGGTCGGCACCACCGTCGACCTGGTACGGCTGCGCATCGGCGTCGGCGCGTCGAAGTTCGTCAACGCCGTCCTCAGGAAGATCGCCGCAAGGACCGCCGAGCAGTGGATCGAGATCGTCGCGCCGCGTGCCGACGACGACCTCACCGGCCACCTGGCCCTGGCGTACAGCCACCCGCGGTGGATCGTCAGCGCGCTGCGCGACGCGCTCGGACCGGACGCGGGGGAGATCGCCGACCTGCTCGCCGCCGACAACGCCAGGCCGCTGGTAAGCCTGGTCGCCAGGCCGGGCCGTAGCACGCTGGAGGAGCTGGAGGACGCGGGCGCCGAACCGGCCCGCTACTCCCCGTACGGCGCCTACCTGCCCGAAGGCGACCCCGGCCGGGTGCTCGCCGTGGCCGAGACCCGCGCCGCGGTGCAGGACGAGGCCAGCCAGCTCGTGGCGCTCGCCCTGACCAGGGTGCCGCTCGACGGCCGCGAGGACGAGCGCTGGCTCGACCTGTGCGCGGGCCCCGGCGGTAAGGCGGGGCTGCTGGACGCCATCGCCACTCACGGCGACCAGGCGGGGCTGGAGTCGCGGCTGCCGAGGCCGTTCGACGCCTTCCCCGGCGGGGCGCACCTGCTGGCCGCCGACGTGCAGTACCACCGGGCGCGGCTGGTCTGGCAGACCACCCGCCAGGCCGCGGTGGTCACCGCCGACGGCACCGAGCCCGCGTGGCGGCCGGGCGCCTTCGACCGGGTGATGCTCGACGCGCCGTGCACGGGGCTGGGCGCGCTGCGCCGCCGCCCCGAGGCCCGCTGGCGGCGCGAGTCGGCGAGCGTCGCCGAGCTGAGCAGGCTCCAGCGCGCCCTGCTCGGCACCGCCCTGGACGCGGTACGGCCCGGCGGCGTCGTCGCCTACGTCACCTGCTCACCGCACCTGGCCGAGACCACCGTCGTGGTGTCCGACGTGCTCCGGCGCCGGGACGACGTCGAGCAGCTCGACGCCCGCGCCTACCTGCCCGAGGCGGGCGGGCTGGGCGACGGCCCGCACGCGCAGTTCTGGCCGCACCGCCACGGCACCGACGCGATGTTCCTGGCCCTGCTGCGCAAGACCGCCCAGGACTGACGGGCGCGGCCATGGGACGTCCGCGGACCATCACCGACGAGCGCGTCATGGCCGCGCTCGCGGCGGCCATCGGCCGGGTGGGCGCGGCCAGGCTGACGCTCGCCGACGTGGCCGGGGAGGCCGGCGTCTCCCCGGGCATGCTCGTGCAGCGGTACGGCACCAAGCGCGGCCTGCTGCTCGCCTTCATGCGGCAGGCGCACCAGGGCGGGCGGCTCCGCGAGGTCTACGACAGCGCGCCCGACCCCCTGGAGGGCCTGATCAGGGCCGTCGTGGACAGTGTGGGTCCGGAGACGGCGCCCGAGGAGTTTGCCAACCACCTGGGCTTCCTGCATCTGGAGCTGGCCGACGAGGAGTTCAGGGAGCTGCTGGCGGTCTTCGACGAGACGATCAGGGCCGAGCTGACCGCCTGCGTCGCCGGTGCCGTGGCGGCTGGGCAACTGGTGGTCGGGGACGTGGCCGCGCTGGTCGCCGCGATCAACTCGATCCGCAACGGGACGCAGATCACCTGGGCGATGACCAGGAGCACCTCGCTGGCCGAGGCGATGCGCCGCGACCTGACCACACTGCTGGCCGGCTACCGCCCCTGATCGGTTGGATTTGCGCGCGACGCTGAGCTCGGTACATGGCGGAGAACCTCTGAGGATCCAGGCCGGCTTGTGGAGTGGGCGTGAGAGCGCAATAGACTCGGCGGCATCATGGCCGTACAGATCTCACCCAGCATCCTCTCCGCCGACTTCGCCCGTCTCGCCGACGAGGCCGCCGCGGTGCCCAACGCCGACTGGCTGCACGTGGACGTCATGGACAACCACTTCGTGCCCAACCTGACGCTTGGACTGCCCATCGTCGAAGCGCTGCTCAAAGCCACCTCGACGCCCATCGACTGCCACCTCATGATCGAGAACCCGGACCGGTGGGCGCCCGGGTACGCCGAGGTCGGCGCGGGCAGCGTCACCATCCACGCCGAGGCCGCCAAGTCGCCGGTCCGCACCCTGCGGCAGATCCGCTCGCTCGGGGCGCGTGCCGGATTCGCGCTCAACCCGGCGACACCGGTGGAGCCCTACGAGGACCTGCTGGGCGAGATCGACATGCTGCTGCTGATGACCGTGGACCCCGGATTCGGCGGGCAGCCCTTCCTCGACATGGTGCTGCCGAAGGTCCGGCGGGCTCGGGCGCTCATCGAACGGCACGGCGGGCAGGTGTGGCTCCAGGTGGACGGCGGCGTGGCCTCCGACACCATCGAACGCTGCGCCGAGGCGGGCGCGGACGTCTTCGTCGCGGGCAGCGCGGTGTACGGCGCCGACGACCCGGCCTCCGCGATCGACCGCCTCCGCGCACTGGCATCCCGCTGACCGTTCCCCGCACGCTGTCCTGCTGGAAGCGCCTGGTCGCCGGGCGGGCGACCGGGCGCTGTGGCCCCAGGTGACCGGTTGGTGATCTGCGTCAGCCTGGAGCCTCGGTGGGACTCGTCAGTGCTGTGCCGCGTGCGCGGGCACGGGAAGCTCAAACTCGCCGTCGTGGACGCCGCCTAGGAAGGCGGACCACTCGGCGTGCGTGAAGACGAGCACGGGACCGTCGGGGTTCTTCGAGTCGCGGACGGCCACGTCGTCGCGGACGAAGGCGACTGACACGCACTCACCGTTTCCACCGCTGCGACTGCTCGTACGCCATTCTGCGTGGGACAGCTCGGGGTTAGCCATACCTGCACTCCTTTTCACTTTTTAGCGAGAATGTCGGCCACAAGTGCTTGTGTTTCGGTTGGACTCGCGGCAACGGCTCGCAGGTGGTCGAAAAGCAGGATGCACCTGCTTGAATCGGTCTCGTTTTCCAGGAAGAGGTCGGCTGTGACATGCTCTATGTAGATCAAATCCGGCGCCCCTTCCGTGAACTGCATCACAACGAATCCTCCAGGCATGCCCGGATGCGAACCTGCGCTGAAGGGGATCGCTTGGAAGGTGATGTTCGGTTCCTCGACTACTTCTAGCAGTCTTTCAAGCTGGGCGTGCATTGTTTGCGTGCCGCCGACCATTCTCCGCAGGGCGGCTTCGTCGACGATTGCCCACAGCTGTAGTGATTGCGCGTCGGCCAGCCTGGCTTGACGCTCCACGCGTGCGGCCACGCGGCTTTCGATCTCATCGCGGGACGCCGTGGGCGCGGTGCCCCTGATGACCGCTCGCGCGTAGTCCTCGGTCTGCAGCAGGCCGGGCACGAACAAGCCCTGGTAGTTGAGCAGGCGCTTGGCTTCACTCTCGAACTGGATGTATGTGGCGTACTGATCCGGAATGCCGGAGCCGCTCTGGAGCCACTCGCGTTCACCGGCGTCTTTGAGGATCGCGAGCAGTTCTGCGCGTTTTGAGTCGGTTGCTTGGTAGACGTCCATCAGGGAGCGCAGTGTGCGGGCCTGGGGTTTCGTCTTGGCGGACTCGATTCGGTACAGAGTCGCACTGTTGATGCCGGTTACTTCTGCGACGTCGTCGCGTGTCAGATTTACATTGTTTCGGAGTTTGCGTAGTTCGGAGGCGAGCCGTCGAAGTCGGACGGTGGGGGGTGGACGCTGGGGCATGCGGGCCACGCTAGCGGATCGCGCACGAAGAAAGGCGGATGCAGTCCTTGCGTTTGCTCTCTATATCTATGCATCATAGGCACCAGTCTCCCATGTCGGTGGCCGGAGGGTGAGCGAATACAGAGGCCGAGCTGAATCCCGTAGCCCATTGAACTAGATGGTGCGAAATGTCTTTCGTATAGAGAAACCCTCGCGGAAAGAGGGGTTCGAGGGACGGGGTGAGGCTGCGGAGGGGGACCGGGTGAGGCGATGACGGGGGAGGAGCGGCGGTAGCGGCATGGACGGGGGCCGGAGGATCGGTGTGTGCGCTGGCGGACGACGTGGCTGATCGGGTGCGGGGGGCGGCGCGGTGATGGCGGGGGTGCCGGGATTAGTGACGTTGCCCGGGACGGCGCGGGCCGTGGGGGTGGCTCGCCACTGGGGGGCTCTGGTGTTGGAGGCGGCGGGGTGCGGGTGTGTGGACGAGGCGCTCATCGTGGTGAGTGAGCTGGTGGGGAACGCGGTGCGGCATACCAGGTCGGGTGGGCCGGGCGGCAAGATCACGATGCTGATCGTCGAGTCCGGCGGGGACATGGTGCGCATCGAGGTGGTCGACGACGGGGCGGTGAGCGTCCCCGCTCCGCGCGAGCCTGATTCTTCGGAGTTGTCGGGGCGGGGGTTGTGGCTGGTCGACGAGCTGTCGGCCGAGTGGGGGGTGCGGGTGGTCGCCGGCGACCGGCGGGCGGTGTGGGCGCTGATGCCGATCTCCGAAAGGCAGCCTGCCCACGCGGAATGAAGCCCGAACCCGGCAGTACGCGGCCGGGTGTACTGGCTCCACCTCACAGGGATCGGCCGGGTCGTCTGGCTCCTGCCCGCAGGGAAGGGGGGTGGGGTGGTGCTGCGCTGCGGAAAGGGGTGGGTGGTGCTGCGGGTGACGATGGATGCGTCGGGTGAAGGGTGTGCCGGTGGGCTGCATGTGCCTCGGCCGAGGCGGCGGGCGGTGCGGCTGGAGTGGGTCTCTCCGTACGAAGGCAATGTTCCGATACGGGTGTGGCAGGGGACGTGCCCGTGCAGGCAGCCGGTGTACGAACTGTGTCTCAGCGGCGGGCGGGCGTTCATTCGCAAGACGACCACTGTGGTCGCGGGTGAGATGAGGGCGGTGTCCGTGCGGGAGAGCCCACGGTGGGGGGTGAAGTATGCGCGCGAGACGTGGGCGGAACTGCTGGCGGGACACGCACGGTGACACTGCTGTAGCCCGGTAGCTCGGTAACCCTGCCCGGTAACCCGGTAATCGGGGGCGCGTGTGGCGGGCCACCGTGGTCGATGGCCCGCCGTGTTCGTTGAACCGGTCTGGGGTCGGCGGGGGTTCCGGTGTCAGTAGCAGTTGCCCGGTCTGGCGGAGTACGCCGTGAAGCCGAAGTCATAGACGGTTTCGTGGGACTGGATTTCCCGGCGGCGGTAGCCGGCGTAGAACGGCTGCTCGTAGAAGCACCAGGTTTCGAAGGTCTGGTTCTGTGCGCTCCGCACCGCCGGCCTGATGATGGCTCCCTCTCGGAAGAGCAGCCTTTGTTCGCCTCCGCCGGACGGTTCGGTCCACATGCACACGGCGGCGACCTTGTAGCACGGCAGTTGCCGGTCGGCATGCGCGCCGGCCGCGGGCAGGACGACCGTCCCTGCCGCTGCCGTGACAACCGCCGCGAGCGTGAGCGTCTTCTGAGCGAGCCGTTTCACCGAATCAGTCCCTTTCTGGCTTCACGGGTCTTGAGGCTTGGTCGCCGTCAAGCCGCTGGTTGATCGTTTGTGCAGGTCTCGACCGTACGCGGCGGTGTCGGCGTTGACGCTGAGGAGGCCGGACGCCACGCGGGGGATGTCCCTGATGTGGTCGTTGGTCCCCTCGGTGTGGACGGGATGCGGGGGCTCACCATGTAGCAGAAGTGCGGGCGCGGTCGGAAACGCCTCGCCTTGCGGTCTGTATCGCGTTTGCCCTGGATCGGCCATGGTGCCCCTCGTCACGCAGCGCCCTCCGGCGCACGCCGCGCTCATAAAGCGCGCGATCGAGATCATCGCCCCAAGGGGGTGAGGGAGACCCTGTGACTGGTCGTGGGGTCACCTTCGGCGCCGAGGGCTGGTCATCGGTGAAACGTGCGCCGTTTCGGGCCCCGGCCATGGGCTCTCGAGGAGCGTTTCCCTGGACGGAGCCCGGCCATGTGCTCGCGGTGGGGGGTTGTGGGGCTTGCCGTACAAGATCCACGAACCCCCGCGCGGGGGTGGTGGTTAGTTTTGGAGGGCTGGGTCCAGGACGATGTCGGTGCCCTGGGTGGTGGGGGCCTCGGGGAAGTGGCAGGCGGTGAGGTGGTCGGTGTGGTTGCCGGAGAGTTGGAGCAGGGGTGGTTCCTCCTGGGCGCACTTCTCCTGGGCCTTCCAGCAGCGGGTGCGGAAGCGGCAGCCGGACGGCGGGTTGATCGGTGAGGGTACGTCCCCGGCCAGCCGGATCCGCTCCCGGGGCGTCTCCCCGGTGACGTCGTCCGGCTCCGGCACCGCCGACAGCAGCGCGTGCGTGTAGGGGTGGCGGGGCCGCTCGTACAGTGACTCGCGGTCCGCGATCTCCACGATCTTCCCCAGGTACATCACCGCGACCCGCTGTGAGAAGTGCCGTACCACCGCCAGGTCGTGCGCGATGAACAGGAACGCGATCCCCATGTCGCGCTGCAGCCGCTGCAGCAGGTTGATCACCTGCGCCTGGATGGACACGTCCAGCGCCGACACCGGCTCGTCGGCGACGATCAGCTTGGGTTCGAGGGCCAGCGCCCGGGCCACGCCGATGCGCTGCCGCTGCCCGCCGGAGAACTCGTGCGGGAACCGGTTGAAGTGCTCGGGGTTCAGCCCGACGATCTCCAGCAGTTCGCGCACCCGCTTGTCCCGTCCCCCCGCCGGGTTGAGGCCGTGGATGTCCATCGGCCCGCGGACGATCGAGCCGACGGTGTGCCGGGGGTTGAGCGACGAGTACGGATCCTGGAAGATCATCTGGATCTCGGGCCTGATCGGCCTGAGCTCCCGCCGTCCGGCGTGCGTGATGTCCCGGCCCTGGTAGCGGATCTCCCCGGCGGTCGGGTCGATCAGCCGCGCGGCCAGCCGCCCGGTGGTCGACTTGCCGCACCCGGACTCGCCGACCAGGCCGAGCGTCTGGCCGGGGTACACGCTCAGGTCGATCCCGTCGACCGCGTGCACGTCGCCGATCTTCCGCTTGACCAGGAAGCCGCCGCGGATGGGGAAGTACTTCTCCAGCCCGGACAACTCCAGCAGCTTCTCCGTCACCGTGCCTCCTTAGCGGTCCGCGACTTGGCGGCCAGCGACTCCGTCTTCTGCGTGGGCGTGAGGTAGCAGGCGTCGGCGTGCCCGCGCGGCGGCGACAGTTCGGGCCGCTCGCCCGCGCACACCTCACGCCCGGCCAGCTCCGCGTAGTCGCAGCGCGGGTGGAAGGGACAGCCGGACGGAACGTTGATCATGCTGGGCGGGGTGCCGCGGACGGGTTCGAGCGGGACGTCCACCGGGCGGCGCAGGCTCGGCATGGAGCCGAGCAGCCCCCAGGTGTACGGGTGGCGGGGTGAGCGCAGCACCTCGCGCACGGTGCCGCGCTCGACCGCCCGCCCCGCGTACATCACCAGCACGTTGTGCGCGTTGTGCGCCACCACGCCCAGGTCGTGGGTGATCAGGATGATCGCGGTGCCGAACTGGTCCTGCAGGTCGCGCAGCAGGTCGAGGATCTGCGCCTGGACGGTCACGTCCAGCGCGGTGGTGGGCTCGTCGGCGATGAGCAGGCCCGGGTCGCAGACCAGCGCCATGGCGATCATCGCGCGCTGCCGCATGCCGCCGGAGAACTGGTGCGGGTACTCGTCCACCCGGGTCTTCGGCTGCGGGATGCCCACGCGGCCGAGCATCTCGATGGCGCGGTCCCTGGCGGCGGCCTTGCTCGCGCCGGTGTGCCGCCGGTAGACCTCGGAGATCTGCACCCCGACCGTGTGGTACGGCGAGAGCGAGGTCAGCGGATCCTGGAAGATCATCGCGATCCGGTTGCCGCGCAGCTTCTCCATCGCCGAACGCGGCGCGCCCAGCAGGTCCGTGCCGTCGAAGTCGATCCGGCCGGAGATCTTGGCGGTCTCCGGGTTGTGCAGGCCGAGCACGGCCAGGTTCGTCACCGACTTGCCGGACCCGGACTCGCCCACGATGCCGAGCGTGGTGCCCTTCTCCACCTCGAACGACAGCTTGTCCACCGCGTGGACGACGCCGTCCTCGGTGTGGAAGTCGACGGTGAGGTCGGTGACCGAGAGGAACGATGTGGACACTAGTTCAGCCTCACCCGGGGGTCGATGACGGCGTACATGGCGTCGATGATCACGTTCATCACCACGATCGCGGCCGCCGCGACCAGGACGGTGGCCATCAGCGTGGGCAGGTCGGAGTTCACCACGGCGCGGATGGACAGGCGGCCGAGCCCCTGCAGGCCGAAGGTGGTCTCGGTGATGATCGCCCCGCCGATGAGGGTGCCGAGGTCGACGCCGAAGATGGTGATGATCGGGGTCAGGGTGCCGCGTAACGCGAAGCGCATGACCACGGTGCGGGCGGGCATGCCCTTGGCCCTGGCCGTACGCACGTAGTCCTCGGCGAGGTTCTCCACCATCGTCGAGCGGGTCATCCTGGTGTAGTTGGCGGTGAAGATGATCGCCAGCACGATCCACGGCAGCAGCAGGCCCTGCGCCCAGCCGAGCGGGTCCTCGGTGAAGGGCACGTACTTGGGCTGGGAGAGGATCTGCCCCTGGTAGACGAGGAAGTACAGGGCGAGGGTGCCGATGAAGTAGATCTGCACCGAGGCGCCGATCAGCGAGGACACGCTGGCGATCTTGTCGAGTGGCCTGCCCTGGCGCAGGGCGGCGACGATGCCGGTGGCCACGCCGAAGGTGAGGAAGAACAGCGCGGAGCCGATGGTCAGCGAGACGGTGACGGGCAGGCGGTCGATGATCGTCTCGAAGACCGGGGCCCGGTTGACGAAGGAGTAGCCGAGGCAGGGCGCGGCGCAGTGGCCGAGACCCTCGTAGTCGCGGCCGACGAAGATGCCCGCGATCCACTCGACGAACTGGACGAACAGCGGCACGTCCAGGCCGAGGTTGTGCCGGGCCAGTTCCAGCATCTCCGGCGGGCAGACCTTGCCGCAGGCCAGCCGGGCGGGATCGCTGGGCACAGCGAAGAACATGAAGAACGTGATGGCCGCGATGATCAGGAGCGTCACGGCGGCGCCCAGCGTGCGGCGGGTCAGGAATCGAAGCACGGAGTCTCCTGAGTGATGCCCCGGGCGTCCGGCGGACGCCCGGGGCGATGGCGCTACTGCTTCACGAAGATGGTGTTGGGCGAGACGATCCAGAACTGCGGGTCGATCTCGGCGCCGCCCACCTTGGAGCCGTGCAGGGTCGTGGCGATGCGGTTCTCGGCGACGACCAGCGGGGTGATGGTCTCCTGGATCTTCTTGTCCAGGTCCATCCACGCCTTGTTCGCCGCGTCGAGGTCGGGCATGGCGGTGATCTTGTCCATCTCCGCCGTCAGAGCCGGGTCCTTCAGGTGCGAGTAGTTCGGCGAGCCGTCGGTGACCGGGCCGAAGATGACGGGCATCACGGTGGAGCCGGACGGCCAGTCGGCGCCCCAGCCGCCCCAGTACAGGTCGAACTCGTTCTTCACCACGCCGATGGAGTCGTAGTAGGTCTTGCGCTCCATGGGCTTGGTGACGACCTTGATGCCGGCCTTCTCCAGGGCGTTCTTGATCGCGACGGTGACGCGTTCCTGGGTCGGGGTCTGGTTGTAGGCGTAGACGATGGTCGGCGTCGGGTTGCTCGACTGGGCCAGCAGTTCCTTGGCCTTCTCGATGTCACCGTCGGGCTTGGTGACCTTGTTGAACAGGTCGTAGGACTGGTAGCCGACCGTGGTGTTCTCGTTGAGGATCGTGGTCGGCAGCGCCGCGGCCATCGGGCCGCCCAGGACCTGCTGGATCTGCTTGCTCGGCCAGGCGTGGTTGATGGCCTGGCGGATCTTGACGTCCTTCACCCGGTCGAGGTTGAAGTAGTAGTAGTTGCCGTACGGCGACGGGCTGACCATGCGGCGGGGGGCCAGCGCGGCGTCACCCAGCACCTGCTGCAGCCGCTCGGGCGGGGTCGCCGCGTAGAAGGTGAACGCCTGCTGGTCGGGTCCCGCGTCCGCCATCAGGCGGTCGGTGATCTGCAGGGCCTGCTGGCCGAACTCCAGCTTCCACACGTCGGGGTAGGCGCCGCGGATCGGGTCGGTCGCCGCGTCCCAGTTGGGGTTGCGGGCCAGCTCCATGGCCTTGTCCACGACGCGGGTCTTGATGACGTACGGCCCGGCGGAGAAGGGCTCCTTGTCGTACTTCTCCTTGGTGTCCTTGGCCTTGGGCACGATCGCGTAGCCGCCCATGGCGAAGGCGTAGTTGGCGTCGGCGTGCGGCGTCTTGAACTTGAAGACGACCGTCTTGGGGTCGGGCGTCTCGATGGTGTCCAGGCGCTTGCCGTCGTACGGCCCGCCGTAGGCCTTCTTGTGGTCGACCTCGGTCAGCCACTGCTGGATGTAGGTCGGGCCCTGGGTGATGAACGGCGCGAAGGTCCGCTCAACGGTCCACTTGACGTCCTCGGAGGTGATCGCCGAGCCGTCCTGCCACTTCACGCCGTCCTTGAGGGTGAAGGTCCAGGTCTTGCCGCCGTCGGAGGGCGTGCCCGTGTCGGTGGCGAGGTCGCCGACCAGCTTGTAGTCGCCCTTGGCGACGCGCTTGTACCCGGTCAGCCCGCGGTGGATGAGCAGGCCGAAGTTGGTCTCGGTGTTGACGTAGCACTGGGCGGGGTCGAGGTGCGGGAAGTCGTCGACGTCCATCATCGTGACGGTGCCGCCCTTGACGACGCCTTCGGGCTCGATGGCCGGGCCCTTGGAGTCCTCGGCCGTGCCGAGCGAGAGCTTCGGCGGCGTGTACTCCACCGCCGCGGGCGCGGCCGACGTCCCCCCGGCCTTGGGCGTCGTGGGCGCCCCTTGGTTCCCGGCCGCGCACGCGGTGCTCAGCGCAAGGACACCGGCGGCCAGTACGGCGACCGCCGACCGTTTGCGGAGTGTCATCTTTCTCCTATCGCTTGATCTTGGGGTCGAAGGCGTCCCGGATCGAGTCGCCGAGCAGGTTGAAGGCGATCACGAAGATCAGCAGCGCGACGCCCGGGAAGACCAGGTAGGTGATGTCGTCCTGGTAGACCTCGGTGCCGCGGAGGAACATCCGCCCCCAGTCGGGAACGGGCTCGATCATGCCGACGCCCAGGAAGGAGAGCGCGGCCTCGGCCGTGACGAGGGCCGGAAGCATGAGGGTCGACTGGATGAGGATCGGCGTCCACAGGTTGGGCAGCAGTTCCTTGAACACGATCCGCGCGGGGGAGGCGCCGGTGACCCGCGCGGCCTCGACGAACTCGCGTTCGCGCAGCGACAGCACCTGCCCGCGCAGCAGCCTGGCCAGCCCGGCCCAGAGGAACGCGGACAGCACCACGATCAGCGTGACCGCGCGCAGCCAGATCGGCGTCTCCTGGTCGGGGCTGACGAAGAGGTTCTCCACGACCGGCATGAAGGCGATGGTGAACAGCACGGCGGGGATGGACAGGACCGTGTCGATGGCCCGGCCGACGAAGTAGTCGATCTTCCCGCCCGCGTACCCGGAGACGATCCCGACCACGATGCCGATCGTCACGGTGATGATCGTCGCGGCGACCGCGATCAGCAGCGAGGTCCTGATGCCGTAGACGAGCTGCATGAACACGTCGCGGCCGAGGCCGGGTTCGATGCCGAACCAGTACTCCGAGCTCACCCCGCCGTTCGGCAGGATCGGATAGCCGAAATCATTGAGCAGACCAGGATTATCCTGACCGTAAAGCGTATAAGGGTCCTTCCCGTAAACCAGGGAAATGACCGGGGCCAGGATCGCGACCAGAAGGAAGAAGATGACGATCAGCGCGGCGGCGACACCGGTCCTGTCCCGCTTGAATCTCAGCCACATGAGCTGGCCGGGTGATCGTCCGACCGCCTCGGGCGTGGTGGTGACCTCGATAGCGTCGAGGACGGGGGTCGCAGGGATCGGGGCGGTCATCCAAAGGGCTCCCAAACGCGTGGCAAACCCGGAATATCCGGTCTGTTAGGCACGTTCGCAGCATGTATCGCCCGGAATCAATGGGCTGGTCGTTCTTCTTTATTTTGTTGCGCAATGTCGACCTCCTCGTGCCATGGCCTGCGTTGACCTGGCAGGCGGGGAGATGCCATGATCTTGATGGCTGTGCCGATCGCCATCACGGAATCGCGACATAAACCCAACATCGCCGTGACATGGATGCCCGGTTTGCCGGGTAATTGATTACTTATGAGGGATCACGGGCTGTTCGGGCCCGAGTCGGTGACGTGGCGGGTGATGGGGGAGCCCATCCTGCTGGTCGGCGGTCTGCGCGCCCTGCTGATGCAGGGGCTGCACCCCACGGCGATGCGCGGCGTGCTGCAGAACTCCGCGCTCATGGACCCCGACGAGGCGTGGGCGCGCTTCCTCCGCACCACCGAGTTCGTCCGGGTGCGCACCTACGGCACCCGCGAGGAGGTCGAGCGCGCCGGCCGCCGGGTGCGGAAGATCCACGCGACGCTGGGCGGCGTGGACCCCGAAACCGGCGAGCGCTTCCGCCTCGACGACCCCGACGCGCTGCGCTGGGTGCACGTCGGCGAGGTCGACTCCTACCTCGGCGTGGCCAGGCGGGCCGGTGTCCGCCTCACCGACGAGGAGGCCGACCGCTTCGTCGCCGAGTGGCGGCGCGCCGCCGAGGTCGTCGGCCTCGACCCCGCCGACGTCCCCGGCAGCGTCGGCGAGATGCGCGACTACATCGACGCCCAGCGCCCCGGCCTGTACTTCGTCCCCGAGGCCGCCCACCCGCTGCGGATGGCGCTCAACGCGCCGCTGCCGCGCCGCCTCACCTTGCTCAAACCGGTCTTCCCGGCGATCATGCTGCTCGCGTTCGCCTCCCTCCCCCGCTGGGCCAGGCGCCTGTACGGCGTGCCCGCCACCCCCATGGGCGACCTGTGGGCGACCACCACCCTGAAAACCCTGCACACGGGCCTCGGCCTGATCCCCGCCCACGTCCGCTACGCCCCCGACGCGCGAAGGGCCCGCCGCCTCACGGTGGCCTGACCCACGCCCGGGGCAGACTTTGGTCTCCGCGGCTCATCCGGCGGGCTGAGGATCTCCGTCCTCCCCGCTGCCGATGACAGGCGGACACGCCAATGTGAAGATCGTCTTGTCAGGACTCATCCCTGAAGGGCGGCAAGATGGCGCGTCGCGCTCGACTGATCATCACGTTGGGGCTGGCCACCTTACTGGCGGCCACGGCAGCCTCACCCGCGCTCGCGCAGCGGCCCGGACTGGACCGGGCCGCGCTCAGGCAGACGCTGGACGCGGTCACCGCGGGCGGAATCTACGGCACCTACTCCCACGTCCGCGACGGCCGCGAGAGCTGGCGCGGCGCCTCCGGCGTGGCCGACAAGGAGACCGGGCGGCCCGCACGGCCCGACATGTACCACCGGATCGGCAGCATCACCAAGACCTTCGTCGCCACCGCCGTCCTGCAGCAGGTCGAGCGCGGCGCCGTCGACCTGGACGCGCCGGTCGGGCGCTACCTGCCCGGCCTGCTTCCCGACCAGCGGATCACGGTACGGATGCTGCTCAACCACACCAGCCACATCAGTGACTACGACCACATCATCTTCTCCACGCTCGACAGCGTCGAGGCGAACCGCACCCGGAAGTTCACCAGGAAGGAACTGGTGGAGATCGGGCTGGGAGGCGGGACGACGGGGCAGCCGGGCGACCTGCCCGGGAGCTACTCCAACACCAACTACGCCGTGCTCGGCCTGCTGCTCGACAAGGTCACCGGGATCGGCGCCGAGCACTACATCACCCGCCACGTGATCAAGCGGGCGGGGCTGTCGGACACGTTCTTCCCGCGCACGCCGTACCTGCCGCGGCCGCATTCCAAGGCCTATGAGTCCCTGGGCGGCGCGTTCGACCCGCCCAGGGACTTCAGCGTCTACGACATGTCCTGGGGCGGCATGGCCGGGGCCATCGTCTCCACGATGCCGGACCTCAACCGGTTCAACCGCGCCCTGCTGAGCGGCCGGCTCGTCGGGGCGGCGCAACTCGCCCAGATGCGCACGACGGTGCCGGTCACCCCGGGCCCGGGAGTCACCGAGACCGTCGACTACGGCCTGGGCATCTTCACGCTCCCGCTGCCCTGCGGCCGGGTCTGGGGACATGACGGCGGTGTCATCGGCATGGGGACGATGTCGTTCTCCAGCGAGGACGGCAGCAGGCAGTTCTCCAGCGGCGTCAACCTGATGAACCACCCGGACGCGGCGGCGGGGGCGTACGCGCAGGCCGTCCATCTGGTCACCGCGCTGTGCGGACCCGGCTCGGCCACCTCGGCCTCCGTCGGCGAACTCCTGCCCGCCCTCTCCCCGCTCGCCGAATCCCGCGCGGCGGGGCCGCTCGCGGCTCAGCGGCGCACAGCTCACGGCGAGTAGACCTTTTCGGCCCGCCCCCACCCTGAACTGCGCGGACGCGCGGAACCGAGCGCCTGCTTGGTTTCCTGGGTGGGGGTGGTCGCATCCGCCTTTTCCGGCATGGCAGACTGATGGAGAACAGAGCTAGCGTGCTCCGGGGTCGGTGAAAGTCCGAACCGGCGGTTACAGTCCGCGACCCGGCCGATGCCATCGGCCGGTTGACCTGGTGAAACTCCAGGACCGACGGTTAAAGTCCGGATGGGAGGAAGCGCGCGGGCGTCCGGTGTGATCACCGGACGTCTCTGTGGTGCACGTCATGCGCACCCCTGCCGTCCCCCCGGAGCCGCCGTAGCTGAGAGCTGACGGCGAGCAGGAGGTCCGGGGGTGGCCGAGCCCACAGATGTCACGCACATGGGCCGGGCGGTCGAGTTGGCCGCGCGCGGGCAGGGCGGCACCAGTCCCAACCCCGTCGTGGGCTGTGTCGTGGTCGACGTCCACGGCCGGGTCGCCGGCGAGGGGTTCCACGCCTTCGCGGGCGGACCGCACGCCGAGGTGGCGGCGCTGCGGCAGGCGGGCGAGCGGGCCAGAGGCGGCACCGCGTACGTCACGCTGGAGCCCTGCGACCACACCGGCAGGACCGGGCCCTGCACCCAGGCGCTGATCGCGGCCGGAGTCACCCGCGTGGTGGTCGCCGTCACCGACCCCAACCCCCTGGCCGCCGGAGGAGCGGGCACCCTCCGGGCCGCGGGCGTCCAGGTGGAGGCGGGCGTGCTGGCCGAGCGGGCCGAACGCGTCAACGCCGAATGGCTCACCTTCGTACGGCTCCGCCGCCCCCACGTCACCTGGAAGTTCGCCGCCACCCTGGACGGCCGCTCGGCCGCCGCGGACGGCACCAGCCAGTGGATCACCTCCGCCGAGGCCCGCGCCGACGTCCACCGCCTCCGCGCCCGCGCCGACGCCATCGTGGCCGGCGTCGGCACCGTCCTCACCGACGACCCCCGCCTCACCGCCCGCCCCACCCCTCCCGGCGCCGCCGCCGACGTGCCTTCGGGCGCGGAAAGAGGCACGCCGTTGCGCGTGGTGGTCGACACCGAGGGCAGGACGCCGCGGAGCGCGCGGGTCCTCGACGGCGAGGCGCCGACACTGGTGGCCGTCGCACTCGACGCCGTCACCCACCTCGACGGCCTCCAGGGCGTCGCGGCCCCGACCGGACTGGTGCGGATTCCCCGTGCCGACCATGGTCTCGACCTGCACGCCCTGCTCCAGGAACTGCACGCCAGGAACATCGTCTCCGTCTTCCTGGAAGGCGGAGCGACCCTCGCCGGTTCCTTCATGGGTGCAGGGCTGATCGACCGCGTCGTCGCCTACCTGGCGCCCGCGCTCCTGGGCTCGGGAGCCGCCGCCATGGGAGACGCCGGCGTGGCGACGATCGCCCAGACCCATCGGCTGATCTTCGAAGATGTATCCCCCATCGGGCAGGACCTGCGTCTGACAGCCCGGCCCGCCCCCAAGGAGAAGTGATGTTCACCGGAATCGTGGAAGAGCTGGGCGAGGTCGTGGCGCTCGATCCGCTCGGCGACTCGGCCACCCTGAAGGTACGCGGCAGGGTCGTGACGGCGGACGCCGGGCACGGCGACTCGATCGCGGTCAACGGCGTCTGCCTGACGGTCGTCGAGGTCGAGGGCGAGACCTTCACCGCCGACGTGATGCGCGAGACCCTGGAGCGCAGCTCGCTGGGCGGCCTGGGCGAGGGCTCGCGGGTGAACCTGGAGCGGGCCGTACGCGCGGACCAGCGGCTCGGCGGGCACATCGTGCAGGGCCACGTCGACGGGACCGCGACGATCCTGTCCCGGGACCCCGGCGAGCGCTGGGAGGACGTGCGCTTCTCGCTGCCGGAGGAGCTGAACCGGTACGTGGCCCACAAGGGCTCCATCGCGATCGACGGCGTCAGCCTCACGGTCAGCATGGTCGACGCCGCCAGCTTCGGCGTGAGCCTCATCCCGACGACGCTGGAACTCACCACGCTGGGCCACAAGCGGCCCGGCGACGTGGTGAACCTGGAGGTCGACGTCATCGCCAAGTACGTGGAGAAGCTGGTGGTGCGGCCGTGAACTGGGCACATGCCGGATTCGACCTTCTGGGTCAGCGGGTCACCTGGGCCGACCTGATCGGCAACATCGCCGCGCTGGCCACGGTGGTGCTGGCCACGCGCAGGTCGATGTGGACGTGGCCGGTGCAGCTCACCGGCGCGGTGCTGCTGTTCATCGCCTCGATCGGCGCGCACATCACCGGCAACGCGCTCAAGCAGGTGCTGTTCGGCGGGCTGGCGATCTATGGCTGGCTGCGGTGGCGGCGCGGCATGCGCGAGGAGGGCGGCCTGGCCGTACGGCCGGCCACCACCAGGGAGCGCTCGGCGCTGGTCGGCATGATGGTCGCCGGCACGGCGGTGGTCGCGCTGATCTTCGGCTGGCTGAACTCCCTCGGCCTCAACGTCTCCTGGGCGCCCTGGCCGGACGCCTACATCTTCGTCGGCAGCGCCGTCGCGACATTCGCCCAGGGCAAGGCGCTGCTCGAGTTCTGGTGGATCTACGTGCTGGTGGACGTGGTCGGCGTGCCGCTGGCCTTCTCCTCCGGGCTGGTCGTCTCGGGCACGGTCTACGGCATCTTCTTCGTGATGGTGCTGGTCGGATTCCGGAGCTGGCTCAAGGAGTACCGCTCCTCACGGGAAGTGGTGGCGTCATGAGCATCAGACTCGATCCCATCGAGCGGGCGATCGCCGACATCGGGGCCGGCAAGCCGGTCATCGTCGTCGACAACGAGAACCGCGAGAACGAGGGCGACCTCATCTTCGCCGCCGCCAAGGCCACGCCCGAACTGCTGGCCTTCACCATCAAGCACGCCAGCGGCCTGATCTGTGTGGCCCTGGAAGGCGAGAAGCTGGACCGGCTGCACCTGCCGCTGATGACCCAGCGCAACACCGAGAGCATGCGCACCGCGTTCACGGTCAGCGTCGACGCCCGCGACGGCGTGACGACCGGCATCTCGGCCGCCGACCGCGCCAAGACCATCAGAACCCTCGCCGACTCGGCCACCGAACCGAACGAGCTGGTCCGGCCCGGCCACATCTTCCCGCTGCGCTACGCCCCCGGCGGGGTGCTGGCCAGGCAGGGCCACACCGAGGCGGCCGTCGACCTGGCCAGGCTCGCCGGCCTGTCGGCGGCGGGCGCGCTGTGCGAGATCGTCAACGACGACGGCACCATGGCCAGGCTGCCCGCGCTGCGCGAGTTCGCCGACCGGCACGACCTGGCGCTGGTCTCGATCGAGCAACTCGTCGACCACCGCCGCCGCACCGAGAGCATGGTCACCAGGGTCGCCGAGACCCGCCTGCCCAACGAGCACGGCCAGTGGCGGGCCTACGGCTACGCCAGCGCCCTGGACGGCGGCGAGCACCTCGCGCTCGTCCTCGGCGACCTCGGCGACGGCGAGAACGTGCTGGTCCGCGCCCACTCCGAGTGCCTGACCGGCGACGTGTTCGGCTCGCTGCGCTGCGACTGCGGCGTGCAGCTCGACAACGCCATGGCCGCCGTCGCGGCCGAGGGCCGGGGCGTGATCGTGTACCTGCGCGGGCACGAGGGGCGCGGCATCGGCCTGCTGGCCAAGCTGCGCGCCTACAGCCTGCAGGACAACGGCAGCGACACCGTCGACGCCAACCTGGAGCTGGGCCTGCCGGTGGACGCGCGGGAGTTCTCCAACGCCGGGCAGATGCTCGCCGACCTCGGCGTGCGCTCGGTGCGGCTGCTCACCAACAACCCGGCCAAGCTGCGCGGCATGGACGGCTACGGCATCAAGGTGCTGGGCCGCGAGCCGCTGCCGCCGGCGATGAACCCCTACAACGAGCGGTACCTGACGGCCAAGCGGGACCGGCTCGGCCACGACATCTCGGGAGGTGAGCGGTGAGCGGACAGGGCAGGCCCGACGCCGCGGCGGTGGACGCCGCGGGACTGAGCGTCGGCATCGTGGCGGCGAGCTGGCACGAGCGGATCACCGACCAGCTGGTGGCGCGCGCCGTACAGGCGGCCGAGGACAGCGGGGCGCGGGCCAGCGTGGTGCGGGTGGCCGGGTCGCTGGAGATTCCGGTGGTGGCGCAGGCGCTGGCCCGCAGGCACGACGCGGTGGTGGCCCTGGGCGCGGTCATCAGGGGCGAGACGGCCCACTTCGACTACGTCTGCGACTCGGTCACCGCGGGCCTGACCAGGATCTCGCTGGACGAGGAGACGCCCGTCGGCAACGGCGTGCTCACCTGCGAGACCCTCGACCAAGCGGTGGACAGATCCGGCGCGGAGGGCAGCAAAGAGGACAAGGGGTACGAGTCCACGATCGCGGCGCTGGAAACGGCGCTGCTGCTGCGCGGGTTGCGCGCGTAGGACCGAGGGGCCGGTGCGGTAGGTTGCCTTCGTCCTTCCGGCCCCGAACGCAGTGAGCAGCCCGATGACAGAGCCCGTGAACCCCCCGCCCCTCCCCGTCACCTGGCGGCCGGTCCGAGGGAGGTTCGTGGCGTACGGCTCCGCCGCGGTCGTGGTGATCGGCGCGATCGTGATGGCGATCTTCATCTCGGAGCCCTTCATGCTCCCCGACAAGCTCGCCATCGTGGTCTTCGGCTGCGCGATCGCGGGAATCCTGCACCTGCTCGGCCGGGTCCGGGTCACCGCCGACGACGAGGGCGTGACGGTCGTCAACGCGCTGCGCACGCACCGCTACGACTGGCCGCAGGTCCTCGACGTCACGCTGATCGAGGGCGAGCCCTGGGCGAAGATCGACTTCTCGGACGGCAGAACCGTGGGCGCGATGGGCATCCAGGGCTCGGAGAAGGCCAGAGCCCGCCAGGCCACCGCCGAACTGGCCGCCCTGATCCACACCCGCGGCGAGGCGCACACGGGCGACGAAACCCCCTGACCCCCGACCGTGGCGGTCAGGGAGCGCTCCAGGTCTCCTCGGCGGACAGCACCCTGGCGGCCTCCGGGCCGATCGCGTCGCGCACCTCCACCAGGCCGTTCTCCTCGCGCAGCACGGTGACCAGGCCGGTCACCAGCTCGCGGCGGCGCAGCACGTCCCGCGCGCGCACCTCCCTGCAGGTGGTGAGCGTCTCGGCGGCCGAGTCGATCGGCCGCCACTGCCACACCCGGTAGCTGAGCCCCGGGCTGGGCCGCTCGCCCAGCTCCTCACGGGCCAGCAGGAAGGTCGGCCGCCGGTAGGGATTGAGCCGCCGCGCCACCGCGACCGCGCTGCGCAGCTCGTTGAGGTAGCGCCGCCGGTTGTCCGCGTCGGTGTCGAGCAGCCACGCGGGCGGCCTGGTCAGCAACTGCGGGCGCAGTTCGCCGAGCAGCTCGTCCAGCCGCCGCTCGTTCTCCTCGTCCAGCCGCCACTCCTCGGCGACTTCGGCCTTCGGCTGCTCCTCGGCCGACTGGTCCAGCGTGTCCGCCTCGTCGGGGAACAGCGGCGAACTCGGCCAGTCGGTCAGCTCCGACCGCGCCGGGTCGCCGCCGCCCGGAGGCCAGGCTTCGGGGTCCACGTCTTCGGGCCGCAGGTGCACGGCGGGGTCGAAGACGTCCCGCACCGGCCAGAGCCGGAGCAGGCGCTCCATCTTGTGCGCGTACAGGTGCAGGCCGTACTCGAAGAAGGCGGGGCCGATCAGCATGCTCAGCCCCGACCCGGCGAACATGTACGGCGGGACCGCCACGATCCCGGTCGCGGCGACGCATCTGGCGACCGCCACCCGGGATCCGGGCCCCTCGAGCCGGGGCGGTTCGGCGTCCCAGGACTCCACTCTGATCCGGCAGTGTTCGCCGCCCCTGGCGTAGAGGAAGACCTGGCCCTCGAACTCGGCGATGTGATCGCGCTTGTCGACGCCTCGAAGGTCACTAACGCCGCGCAGCATGAACTGGCCGTAGTTGATGTAGACCTCGTCGTCCAAGGTGTCCAGTAGGCGGGCCATATGCTCTCCGATTCATTGGTGCCGGATGAATGTACCGGATTTGGCAATATCGGTCGGAGCTCCCCGACATCACGCGGCGTAGCCTGAGAAAGTGCTGCGGCGGACAATTGGAATCATGGACATCGAGTCGCCCGCGAAGCTGGTCGAACTGCTGGACCGGCACGCGTACCTCGCCGACGAGGGACTGGCCACGGCCGCGTTCCTGGCCATGAAGATGGGCCGGCCGCTGTTCCTCGAAGGCGAGGCGGGCGTGGGGAAGACCGAGCTGGCCAAGACGCTGGCCGCGCTGATGGAGGCGCCGCTGATCCGGCTGCAGTGCTACGAGGGCCTCGACGCCGCCCAGGCGCTCTACGACTGGGACTTCGCCCGCCAGCTCCTGCACCTCAAGGCCGCCGAGGCGGCGGGCGTCACCGACGTCAAGGCGCTCGAAGGGGAGATCTACGACCGCCGCTTCCTGATCGCCAGGCCGCTGCTGAAGGCCCTGGAGACGCAGCCGTGCGTGCTGCTGGTCGACGAGATCGACCGGGCCGACGACGAGTTCGAGGCCTTCCTGCTGGAGGTGCTGTCCGACTTCACCATCTCCATCCCGGAACTCGGCACGATCACCGCCCGCACGCCCCCGGTCGTCGTGGTCACCTCCAACCGCACCAGGGAGGTGCACGACGCGCTCAAGCGGCGCTGCCTCTACCACTGGCTGCGGCACCCCGGCTTCGACCGCGAGGTGGCCATCCTGCTGCGCCGCCTGCCCGCCTGCACCGAGACGCTGGCAGTCCAGGTGGCCGGCGCCGCCCAGCGGCTGCGGGCGGCCGACCTGGTCAAGCCGCCGGGCGTGGCCGAGACCCTGGACTGGACCGAGGCGCTGCTCACCCTCGGCGCCAAGGACCTCGACCCGGCGCTCGCCGCCGTCACGCTGGGCGCGGCCCTGAAGTACCGAGAGGACGTCGAGGCCGTGCTCGCCAACGGGCTCCTCGGCCATGCGTGAGCTGACCGCGACCATGACCGGCTTCGCCAGGACGCTGCGGGCCGCGGGCGTCGCCGCCGACCACGAGCGCACCCAGAACCTGCTGCGCGCCCTGGCCCACCTCGACGTCACCGCCCGCGAGGACGTCTACTGGGCCGGCCGCCTCACCCTCTGCGCCGGTCCCGACGACCTGCCTCGCTACGACCGCTGCTTCGCCGCCTACTTCGGCGGGCTGCGCGCCCGCGACGGCCGTACCGCGGCCCGCCCGGTCACCCGCTACAGCGCCGCCACCGACCGGGGGGAGGGCGGCGACGGGCCGGAGGAGGCGCTCGCCGCCACCGCCAGCACGCTGGACGTGCTGCGGCACCGGGACGTGGCCAGGCTCAGCGACGCCGAACGCGCCGAGGTGCACCGGCTGCTCGCGCTGCTGCGCGGACGACGCCGGCAGCGCCGCTCCCGCCGGTACGCGCCCTCCCACCGCGGCCGCCTCGACCAGCGGCGCACCATCCGCGAGGCGCTCAGCAGGGGAGAGGTGGCCCGGCTGCGCTACCGGGCGCACACCGTCAAGCCGCGCCGCGTCGTCATGCTGGTCGACGTCAGCGGCTCGATGCGCCCGTACGCCGAGACGCTGCTGCGCTTCGCGCACGCGCTGGCCAGGAACGAGCCACGGGCCACCGAGGTGTACTCCGTCGGCACCCGGCTCACCCCGATCACCGCCGAGCTGTCCCACCGCGACCCCGACACCGCGATGCGCCTGGTGTCGGCGGCCATCCCCGACTGGAGCGGCGGCACCAGGCTGGGGGAGGAGCTGAAGGAGTTCCTGTCCGTCCGCCACGCCCGGGGCGCGATCGTGGTAGTGGCCAGCGACGGCTGGGAACGCGGAGACCCGGCGCTGCTCGGCACGCAGATGTCCAGGCTGGCCCGGCAGGCGTACCGGGTGATCTGGGTCAACCCGCACAAGGGGCAGGCGGACTACCAGCCGCTGACCGGGGGGATGCGGGCCTCGCTGCCGTACATCGACGACCTGGTGGCCGGGCACAGCCTGGCCGCCTTCGAGGAACTCGGCGAAAGGCTGGCCCATGCGCGACGTGTTGGCTGAGATCCTGCCCTGGTGGCGCGCGGGCCTGCGGTTCGGGCTCGCCACCGTGGTGAGCACCTTCAGCAGCGCGCCCAGGCCGCCGGGAGCCTCCATGGCGGTACGCGGCGACGAGGTCGTCGGCAGCGTCTCGGGCGGCTGCGTCGAGGGCGCGGTGTTCGAGCTGGCCGCCGACATCGGCGAACCGGTCCTGCAACGGTACGGCGTGACCGACGACGACGCCTTCGCCGTCGGCCTGACCTGCGGCGGCATCATCGACATCATGGTCGAGCCGATCTCCATCGAGACCTTCCCCGAACTCGGCGACATCGCCGCCTCGATCGCCGCGCACCGGCCCGTGGCGGTGGCCACGATCATCTCCGGCCCCGGCAGGATCGGCGCCAGGCGGGTGATCTGGGAGGAGTCCGTGTCTGGCTCGCTCGGCCTGGCGCGGCTGGACGAGGCCGTCGACGACGACGCGCGCGGCATGCTGGCCCAGGGGCTGACCGGCGTCCGGCACTACGGCGAGCACGGCGAGCGGCGGCTGGACGACCTGTCGGTGTTCGTGCACTCCTTCGCGCCGCCGCCGCGGATGCTCGTCTTCGGCGCCATCGACTTCGCCGCCGCCGTGGCCAGGATCGGCAAGTTCCTCGGCTACCACGTCACCGTCTGCGACGCCCGGCCGATCTTCGCCACCGCCAGGCGCTTCCCGGAGGCCGACGAGGTGGTGGTCAAGTGGCCGCACGACTACCTGGCCTCGGTGCAGGTCGACGAGCGGACGGTGATCTGCGTGCTCACCCACGACCCCAAGTTCGACGTGCCGCTGCTGGAGGTGGCCCTGCGGGCCGGAGCGGGGTATGTGGGGGCCATGGGGTCGCGGCGTACGCACGAGGACCGGCTGACCCGGCTGCGGGAGGCCGGGCTGACCGAGGCGGAGCTGGCCGGGCTGCGCTCGCCGATCGGCCTGGACCTGGGAGCGCGTACGCCGGAGGAGACGGCGGTGTCGATCGCGGCCGAGCTGATCCAGCTCCGCTGGCACGGCACCGGCAGGCCGCTGACCGACACCGAGGGCCGTATCCACGGGGAGGGCGGATGAGACAGGTGGCCGGGCTGCTGCTGGCCGCCGGGCAGGGCGCCCGGCTGGGCACGCCCAAGGCGCTGGTGGAGTACCGGGGCGAGCGGCTGGTGGACCGCGGGGTGCGGCTGCTGCACGAGGGCGGCTGCCACCCGGTGATCGTCGTGCTGGGCGCGGCGACCCTCCAGGTGCGCGGGGCCGTCGCGGTGGTCAACCCCGACTGGCGCACCGGCATGGGCTCCTCCCTGCGGGTCGGGCTCGCGGCGCTGCCCCCCGAGGCCGAGGCGGTCGTGGTCGCCCTGGTCGACCAGCCGTTCGTCGAACCGGCCGCGGTGCGCGCGCTGATCGACAGCGGCGCCCCCGTGGCGGTCGCGACGTACGGCGGGCGCCCCCGCAACCCGGTGCTGATCGCCCGCGGACACGTCGAGCGGGTCGCCGCCATGGCGAACGGCGACGTGGGGGCCAGGCCCTTCCTGACGGCCTACCCGGAGCTGGTGACCGAGGTGGAGGTCCCGGGCGACCCGCGCGACATCGACACCCCCGAGGACTTGACGACACTGACCGGCGAGGACTAGGAGACGACCCGCGGGGGTTGGTCCGCGAAGACGCGAGGGCTAGAAGCGGAAGGTGGCGAGCGCGGCCCGGTGGTCGCTGCCGGCGGCTGGGGCCACCTCGGCGGTGGTCGCGGTCAGGCCGCGGAACAGGATGTGGTCCGGCCTGGTGATCGGGAACTCCGACGGCCAGGTGAAGCCGAAGCCCTGCCCGGCCGTGACCTGGGCGTCGATCAGCGGGGGGCTCAGCTCGGCCATCCCCCGGTCGGTGGTGGCGGTGTTGAGGTCGCCGAGCAGCAGGATGCGCTTGCTCCGGTCGTCGTCGATGAGCTTCCTGGTGGCCGTCAGCGACCGGTCCCTGGCGGCGGTGTGCCCCGGGCGGGCCGAGCCGAGGTGCACGACGTACACCGTGACCTTGCCCTTCGGGGTGTCGACCACCGCGCGCAGCGCCCGCACCCAGCCGAGCCCCGGGTCGATCTTCTTGGACTCCTTGATCGGGTAGCGGCTCCACAGGCCGACCGTGCCCGACTCGAAGTGGTGCGGGAAGAGCTTGTCGAGCTCCCTGGCCGCCGGGCCGCCGGGCGTCAGCTCCTGCGCGGCGAACAGGTCGAGCCCCTTGGAGAGCGTCCGTACGGCGGTGCCGGAGGCGTCGTTGGAGACGCCCACGTTCACGGTGCCCACCGACAGGTCGCTCGGGCCGCCGGGACCCGAGCCGAGCAGCTGCGGCCCGAACATGAAGGCCCACACCAGCCCCGGCACGGTGACCGACACCAGCGCCGCCGCCGACCTGGTGAACAGCGCGGCGAGCAGTAACACCGGCACGGTCAGGCCCAGCCACGGCAGCACGCTCTCGAACACGGTGGTGGCTCCGCCCAGCGCGGGTATCAGGCGGTGTCCCGCCAGCCCCGCCGCGACGACGATCGCCCCCACGATCACGACAGGCTTCAGCACGCTGCTCCTCTCCCCTGATCGTCCAGGCTAGGGGTTGGCCGCCTCGCGTGCGAACGCGATAGCCTGGTCGCCGGGGTAACGGAACAACATTCGGTTTCTAAGGAGCGGCATGCGCATCGGGATGGCGATCAACTACTCGGGCGGCTTCAAGGAGACCGTCGCCGAGCTCGCCGACTACGAGAAGGCCGGGCTCGACATCGTGTTCGTCGCCGAGGCCTACAGCTTCGACGCGGTCAGCCAGATGGGGTACATCGCGGCCAAGACCGAGCGCCTGGAGATCGCCTCCGGCATCCTGCCGATCTACTCGCGCACGCCGACGCTGCTGGCGATGACCGCCGCGGGCATGGACTACGTCTCCGACGGGCGCTTCACGCTGGGGCTCGGGGCGTCGGGGCCGCAGGTGATCGAGGGGTTCCACGGCGTGCCGTACACCGCGCCGCTGGGCCGTACCCGGGAGGTCGTGGAGATCTGCCGCAAGGTGTGGCGGCGGGAGCGGATGGAGTTCGAGGGCAAGCACTACACGCTGCCGCTGCCAGCGGAGAAGGGCACCGGGCTGGGCAAGCCGCTCAAGCTGATCAACCACCCGGTCCGCACCCGCATCCCCATCGTCGTGGCGGCGATCGGGCCGAAGAACGTCGAGCTCACCGCCGAGATCGCCGAGGGCTGGGAGCCGATCTTCTACATGCCGGAGAGGGCGGCCGACGTGTGGGGCCCGTCGATCCAGGCGGGCAAGGCGCGCCGCGCCCCCGAGCTCGGTGAGCTGGACGTCATCGCGCAGGCCGCGCTGGCCATCGGCGACGACGTGCAGGAGCTGTTCGACCTCGGGCGGTCCATGGCCGCGCTGTACATCGGCGGCATGGGCGCCAAGGGGAAGAACTTCTACAACGAGCTGGCCTGCCGGTACGGGTACGAGAAGGAGGCGGCTCAGATCCAGGAGCTGTACCTGTCCGGGCAGAAGAAGGAGGCCGAGGCGCTGGTGCCGCGGGAACTGCTGGAGAAGATGTCGCTGATCGGCTCCGAGGGGTTCGTCCGGGACCGGATCCAGGCGATGAAGGAGTCCGGGGTGACGACGCTGAACATCGCGCCGCTGGGCCGTACCCACGAGGAGCGGGTCAAGCTGCTGGAGAAGGTGCGCGAGCTGGCGTCCTGACGCGCTTGTACCGAAAGGCCGCCCGATTCGGGGGGCCTTTCGTGATATGTGATGCGGATCACTGTATTCCATGGAATACGTGTGGGTTTGCGGCGTGTTAAATGGGGCTGTGAGGTTCTCTCTAACGGTGGTGCTGCTCGTCGAGCGGCTGCACATCGATCTGTGCCGGTTGACCGGCTGCCTGTGTCGCTGATCGCGCCTTCTCGCGTTTGATCGCCCCTTTTCCTCACATGCCCTGCGCTGCGGCATGCCGTACAACCGGAGACTCCTCTCGTGAAGAGATTCTCGTTCTCTCTGCAACTCCTGCTCGGTCTGGTGGCCGGCGTCGCGCTCGGGTTCGTCGCCAGAACCTGGGACGTGACCTGGCTGACCAGCACGCTGACCGAGGTCGGCAAGATCTTCGTTCAGCTCCTCAAGCTCGCCGTGCCGCCGCTGGTCTTCACCGCCGTCGTGGTCAGCGTCGCCAACCTGCGCAACGTCAACGGCGCCGCCAGGCTGGCGGGCAAGACACTGTTCTGGTTCCTGGCCACCGCGCTGATCTCCGTGGCCTTCGCCATCGGGCTCGGCCTCCTGCTCAACCCGGGCCAGGGCGTCACCCTGGACACCGCCGCCGCCAAGGCCGTCGACCTCGAGGGCGCGGGCACCTGGGTGGACTTCCTGACCGGCATCATCCCGACCAACATCGTCACGGCCTTCACCGAGCTCAACGTCCTCCAGATCGTCTTCCTGGGAGTCGTCCTCGGCGCGGCGGCCATGGCGCTGGGCGAGAAGGCCGAGCCGTTCCTCAACCTCAGCCGCTCCATCCTGGAACTGGTCCAGAAGGCCCTGTGGTGGGTCATCAGGCTCGCCCCGATCGGTACGGCCGGCCTCATCGGCAAGGCCGTCGCCACCTACGGCTGGGACCTGCTCGCCCCGCTCGCCAAGTTCAGCGCCGGGGTGTACATCGGCTGCTTCATCGTGCTCCTGGTCGTCTACCCGACGCTGCTCGCCCTGGTCGGCAAGGTCAGCCCGGTGCGCTTCCTCCGCAACGCCTGGCCCGCCATCGAGCTGGCCTTCGTCTCCCGCTCCTCGGTGGGCACGCTGCCGCTGACCCAGCGCGTCACCATCGAGCGGATGGGCGTCGACCGCGACTACGCCTCCTTCGCGGTGCCCTTCGGCGCCACCACCAAGATGGACGGCTGCGCCTCGGTGTACCCGGCGCTGGCCGCGATCTTCGTGGCGCAGGTGTTCAACGTGCCGCTGGGCGTGGGCGACTACCTGCTGATCGCGTTCGTCTCGGTGATCGGCTCGGCCGCCACGGCCGGACTGACCGGCGCGATCGTGATGCTCACGCTGACCCTGAGCACCCTGGGCCTGCCCCTGGAGGGCGTCGGCCTGCTCCTGGCCATCGACCCGATCCTCGACATGATCCGTACGGCGACCAACGTCGCGGGCCAGATCGTGGTGCCGGTCCTGGTGGCGCGCGGCGAGGGCCGCCTGGACGAGGCGGTCTTCAACGCACCGCCCCAGTCGCTCGACGAGCCCTTGGCAAAGCCATCACTCCGGACCCCGGAACCGGTTACGGCCTGACCTCCGACGCGTAAGGGCGGGGAGCCACCGGCTTCCCGCCCTTTGTGCTACCCGAGGGAGACGCGATGACCACGGCGCCGGCGGCGCGGCCAGGTGCTCGTCACCACGCGGCAGAGCGCCGCGAAGGGCTCCCGTCGGCTCAGGGCAGCCGGATGCCCTTGATGATCTTGCCTAGGTGCGGGACGAGCGGCTGGCTGGCCATCACGGTGATCACGGTTCCCTTTCGCTCGACCCATCCGGCGTACTGCCCGTGGCCGAGCGCGCCATCACCCTCCTGCGTGAGCACCTCGCGACCGCCGATCTTCGCGGTCCGTACATCGCCCGAGAACGTGCCGAGGTCGAACGGAGCGTTCTTCAACTGCGAGAGCTTGTGCGCGTCAGGCCAGCAGACCACCCGCACCCACAGCGACCTCTGCTTCCGATCGACCTCGCTCCGGTCGTCCGTCCACTGGTAGCCGTACTCGCTGATGCCGTCGTGCTTGTTGACGACGACCTGGCCCGAGGAGAAGCCCTTCGGGATGTGGTTGACGCGAACTCCCCTGAGGGCGGTGGCGCCCTTCGGGGGCTGGTCGGACTTGCCGGCGGCTGACCGTTTCGCCTCCGCCCTGGTGGGGGTGGGGCAACCGGCGGAGTCCACAGTGGCCGCGGCGGCGGGCGAGGCGAGCATTGTCGCCGCCGACACAAGGGACAGGGTGGACAGGGCGAGTGCCTGCCGAAGTCTTCTCATGCCCTACTTCGATGCGCCCACCGGGACAAAAGTTCACACCAACCGATAGCCCGATTTTTCCCATGAAACGGTGCAAAAAGGAGCGGGCGGAATTCGACCTTTGTGTCCCGACTTCGCATCCAAGCCCTCGGAATTGAGGCGCCGGTCACGGAAGGCCGCACGGCCGGGCGCTCCGGGGAGGCCCGGCCGTGTGGCGGTGAACTTCCCTCGCCACGCGGGGTCTCGCCCGCGCGTTCAGGAACCTAACCCGCTGTGGTGAGGCATGCTCACATCCCGGTAGTTAGGTGTTCTACGTGGGGTGGGAAACGTCTACCGCCAGGTAGGTGATCCTTCTACTCGGAAGCCGTCCAGGCGGTGGCACTCCTCCTCGCCGCGCCAGGCGCGATCACGGCGTACGGCCCGCGTCCGGCGCGGGCCGTACCCGGGTTCAGTCCCTCGACATCAGCGTGAGCGCGTACAGCGCGATCGCGGCGAAGTCGTCGGCCGGCTCGGACGCCTGCCACGAGCGCACGTCGTCGACGAAGCGGCTGCCCCGGCCGGTGAAGGACTCGTAGCGGTCCACCCCGTCGGCCGGGCACTTGGTCATCTCCTCGAAGTGGCCGCCCAGGCCGTCGTCGAAGAGCGAGGCGCTGTTGGGCCCGTTCACCACCGCGCCGGTCGCGGGCCTGCCGGTCAGGTTCGCGATCTGGTAGTGCGGGCACTGGATCGAGTTCCCGCCCACGCCCTGCATGAACGACACACCCCACGCGTTGGCGCCGAACACCCAGCCGCGCTGCTGCGTGCCGAAGGCGTCGTAGGCACGGTCGCCGCTCACCGCGCGGTACAGCCGCGAGGTGGCGGCCAGCCCGAACGCGTGCGGCACCGAGTCGAACTGGTCATAGCGCGCCCCGGCCCTGAACGGGTCCTGCGCCGCCCGCCGCGCGCCGACCTCCAACTGCGCCCGCAGGTCGCCGAGCAGGTCGCGCTGGGACACGGCCGTCCCCGAGGCGCCCGACCTGCGCATCGCCCTGACCAGGTCGGCGTGGCCGAGCGCGCTCACGTCGTACAGGTTGAGCGTGTCGCCGCCCGCCTCGTGCCGCAGGTACTCTCCCGCCCAGTGCGCGGACTGCGCCACCCACTCACCGGCCCTGGAGTCGCCCAGCCGCAGCGCGGCCAGCGCCAGCTCCGCGCCGCCCAGCTCCATGTCGTCCCGCCAGGCGCTCTCGGGGTAGAACGCCCACGGCAGGGACGTCACCAACCGCCCCACGTCCGCGGTCTTGGCCATCGCGTAGACCGAGGCGCCCTTCTCCAGCAGCGCCCGCGCCCGCGAACGCGACGGCTCCACCTGCGCGGCCAGCCCGAACGCGGCGGCGGTACGGCCCGCCAGGTTGGGGCTGATCGGCTGCCCCGGATCGGCCGCCCGGAAGACGGGACGGTTGCGGATGTACCGGTGCCCCTCGGCCGTGTCACCGTCGTCGGCCTCGGGCAGCCGCCAGACGTCGTGGTCGCCGACGAAGGTGCCCTCGGCGTTGCCCGCGCCGATGCCGACCTGGATGTAGAGGGTCTTGGACTCCTCGTCCCACATCTTGTCCAGGTGCTTCAGCCCGTGACCGGCCTCGGCGCGCAGCCGCCGGTCGCCGCCGCCGTCGCGGACCGCGGCCCAGAGCATGGTGTCGGTGTAGGCCAGGATGTGGGTGAACTTGAGGTAGTCGCCCGCGTCGAACCAGCCGCCCTCCACGTCGACCGGTCCGCCGATCTTGGTGAGCTCGCCCTTGATCTGGTCGGTGTCGTCGCCGGTGAAGACCGGCCAGTCGTAGACCTCGGCGGCGCGGTCGTTGAGGTGGCTGGGCCTCCGGGTGGCGCGGGCGCCGTCGCGCTGGCCGTTGAAGAACGTCAGCGCCTTGGCCGCCGGGTCGGCCGAGGGGGCGATCGCGAACTCGGGGGAGACGATCGAGCCCGACTTGATCCGGTAGCTGCCGGGCTTGCGGAGGCGGGACAGGTCGAGGTCGTAGACGTGGGGGTAGGCGGTGTTCCAGGAGCCGAGGTCGCGGCCCGCCGTACCGCGCAGGACCTCGCGGCCGCGGCGGTCGATCACGCTGAACCGCGCGCCGGGGGCGGTCGCGCCGGTCATCAGGTAGGCGTGCTTGACCTCGGTGGTGTCGAACCCCACCTGGTCGACGCGGATGTGGCCGCTGGGCCCGGAGGACGCCACGGCGGGACTCCCCATGGTCAGGACGGTCAGGGCGAGGGCTGCGGCCAGCGCGCGGCGGCTCATGGGCGGCTCCAAAAGTTAGTAAACCTTCCTAACCTGCTTGCGAGGAACCTAATCGGTATGAGAAGGGCGGTCAATGCCCGGTCGGCATGAGTAGATTGGCCGGATGATCCTCGACTACGCCGGGCGCAGGTTCAGGCTCGCCGCGACGCTCGAAGGCGTCGACGCCCTCCTCGTCACCAACCCCGTCAACGTGCGCTATCTCACCGGCCTCGACAGCTCGAACGCGGCCGTCCTGGTCAGGGCGGACGGCAGCGCGACACTGGCCACCGACTCCCGCTACATCGAGATGACCAAAGGGCTGGACCTGGAGGTCGTCGAGGACCCCGACGTGACCGGGCGGCTGGCCGCCGCGGGTGCCGGGATCGAGGCCGGGCACATGACGGTGGCCACCTTCAACCGGCTGGGGGAGGGCCTGGTCCCGACCGAGCAGGTGGTGGAACGCCTCAGGATGGTCAAGGACGAGGAAGAGATCGAACTGCTGCGGAGGGCCTGCGCCATCTCCGACCAAGCATTCGCCGATATTTCCGGAAATATCCGGCCGGGGGTCACCGAGCGGGAGGTCGCCCGCGTCCTGGAGGCCCGCATGGTCGAACTCGGCGCGGACAAGCCCGCCTTCGACTCCATCGTCGCCTCCGGCGAGAACGGCGCGATCCCGCACCACTCGCCCGGCACCCGCGAACTGCGCGCCGGCGACCTGGTCACCCTCGACTTCGGCGCCCTCTACCAGGGCTACCACGCCGACATGACCCGTACCGTGGCCCTCGGCCCGCCCGCCGGATGGCAGCGCGAGATCTACGACCTCGTCGCCGCCGCGCAACTGGCCGGACGGCAGGCCCTGGCGCCCGGCGCCTCCGTCCGGGACGTCGACACCGCGGCCAGGTCCGTCGTCGCGGACGCGGGGTACGGCGAGCACTTCCGGCACGGCCTCGGCCACGGCGTCGGACTGGAGATCCACGAGGAGCCGTTCCTCGGCCCTTCCAGGACCGGTAGACTAAAGGATCGAGTTCCGATCACCGTCGAGCCAGGGGTCTACCTCCCGGGCCGGGGCGGGGTCCGTATTGAGGACACTCTCGTGACGCGTGAAGGCGGACCGGAACTCCTCACCATGACGACCAAAGAGCTGCTCGTCCTTTAGAGCGGCCGCACCCGGGAGAAACGAGTGGCGACGACCAACGACCTCAAGAACGGCATCGTGTTGAAGCTCGACGGCGGTGAGCTCTGGTCCGTCGTAGAGTTCCAGCACGTCAAGCCGGGCAAGGGCGGTGCGTTCGTGCGCACCAAGCTCAAGAACGTGCTCTCCGGCAAGGTCGTCGACAAGACGTTCAACGCCGGCGTGAAGGTCGACGTCGCCAACGTCGACAAGCGCGAGATGCAGTACTCCTACAAGGACGGCGACGACTTCGTCTTCATGGACACCGAGACCTACGACATGGTCACCGTGCCCGCCAAGACCGTCGGCGACGCCGCCAACTACATGCTCGAGAACACCAACGCGACGATCGCCTTCAACGAGGGCTCCGCCCTCTACGTCGAGCTTCCGGCCGCCGCGGAGCTGACCATCTCGCACACCGACCCCGGCCTGCAGGGCGACCGCTCCACCGGCGGCACCAAGCCCGCCACGCTGGAGACCGGCGCCGAGATCAAGGTCCCGCTCTTCATCACCACCGGTGAGAAGATCAAGGTCGACACCCGCAGCGGCGAATACCTCGGCCGGGCCTGAGGTGTCGGCACGGGGCAAAGCACGCAGGCGGGCGCTGGACATCCTGTTCGAGGCCGAGGCGCGCGGCGAGGACCCGCTGAAGGTCCTGGCCGAGCGCGTCGAGCGGCAGGAGCCGCCGGTCAACGAGTACACCTCCGCGATCGTCGAGGGCGTGGCCAGGCACCTCGCCCGCATCGACGAGCTGATCGCGACCTACTCCGAGGGCTGGACCCTCGAACGCATGCCGGCGGTGGACCGCAACCTGCTGCGCGGCGGCACCTACGAGCTGCTGTGGATGCCGGACGTGCCGGAGGGCGTGGTCATCAGCGAGTGGGTCCACCTGGCCGCGGAACTCTCCACGGACGACTCACCGCAGTTCATCAACGGCCTCCTGGCCCGCTTCAAACAACTCAAACCCAGCCTCACTCTCTGACCGTCCCGTACGGCTCCCGCCGACTCGGGCTCTCCCCGCCGTTCGTGGCGCCGCCCGCCCGGCCGACGCCACTCGTGCGCGACGGCGGGCCGCCGTCACGCCGCGCCGCCGGGCGCCACCGGGCCGCCCGTTGTCCTCGCCGGTCGGAGTGCCGGTGGCCGGGGCGGTGGCGGAGGTTCGGCGGCCGGGCGGGGCCGGTGGTCACTCGTGCCGGGCGCCTTCGTGGTCCAGATGGCCCACCGGTTCGAGCTGCAGCGTCGAATGCTCCACGTCGAAGTGGCCGCGCAGGCACTCGTGCAGCGAGTCCAGCAGCGGCCCGGCGTCGGCCAGCCGCGCCTGCTCGACCACGACGTGCGCGGTCAGCACCGGCAGCCCGCTGGTCAGCGTCCAGGCGTGCAGGTCGTGCACGTCCAGCACCCCCTCCCGCCTCAGCAGGTGCCTGCGCACCTCGCTCAGATCCATCCCCTTCGGCGTCGCCTCCAGCAGCACGTCGATCGCCTCGTGCAGCAGCCGCCACGCCCTCGGCAGGATCATCAAGGCCACCACCACCGACGCGATCGGATCGATCACCTGCCACCCGGTGACCCCGATCGCGATCGCCGCGACCACCACCGCCACCGACCCCAGCAGGTCGCCCAGCACCTCCAGGTAGGCGCCGCGCACGTTCAGTGACTCCTTCTGCCCCCGGTGGAGCAGCGCCATCGAGAACCCGTTGACCACCAGGCCCACCAGCGCGATCACCAGCACCAGGCCCGAGGCGACCACGGGCGGCGCGAAGAAGCGCCGGAAGGCCTCGGCGAACACCCAGATCGCGATGCCGAACAGCAGCACCGCGTTGAACACCGCGGCGAGGATCTCCAGCCGGTAGAAGCCGAACGTCCTCCTGGGCGACGCCGGCCGGGTCGCGAAGTGCGCGGCGATCAGGGCCATCAGCACGCCGGTGATGTCGGTGGCCACGTGCAGCGAATCGGAGATCAGCGCCAGGCTGTTGGCCGCGATGCCGCCGGCGATCTGCACGACGAAGACCACCGACGTGACGCCGACCACGACGATCATGCGCCCCCGGTGCCGTGCCGTCGCGCTGGGCCGCCCGTGCCCGTGTCCCCCGCCCACTCCGACCTCCCGCCCCTGTCGTACCCGCCCGCCGGGCGGCGGACTCCCGGCGGGGCGAGCGGGGGGCCGCGCCTACGGCGTAGGCTGGCAGCCGGTCGTGGGGGAGTGAACGAGGAGGCGAGCCGAGGGTGCGTGCGGAAGGCGTCACGAGGCAGGCGGCGACCCCGGCGGTGCGCGCCGCCGTCGTGTGGGAGGCGCTGCGGGGGGTCCTGGCCGAGCGGGCCGCCGCGGCGGGCAGGGACAGGCTCGACATCGTCGACGCGGGCGGCGGGACGGGGGGCTTCGCCGTACCGCTGGCCGGGCTCGGGCACGCGGTGACCGTCGTCGACCCGAGCCCCGACTCGCTGGCCGCGCTGGAGCGCCGGGCCGCCGAGGCAGGGGTGGGCGTGCGCGCCCTGCAGGGTGACGCCGCCGATCTGGCCGAGCTGTTCCCGCCCGACAGCGCCGATCTGGTGCTGTGCCACAGCGTGCTGGAGTACGTCGAGGACCCGATCGGCGCGCTGGGCGCCGTGGCCGGGCTGCTGCGGCGCGGCGGCGTGGTGAGCGTGCTCGCCGCCAACCCGGTCGCCAGCGCCCTGCACCGCGCCCTGTCGGGCCACTTCGACGAGGCCAGAACCGTCCTCGCGGACCCGCGGGGCCGCTGGGGGGACAGGGACCCCACCCCGCGGCGGTTCTCCGCGCAGGGGCTGGCTGAGCTGCTCGCGGTCACCGGGTTCGCGGTGGGCGAGGTGCACGGCGTGCGGGTGTTCGCCGATCTGGTGCCGAGCCGCCTGGTGGACGGCGAGCCGGGCGCCGCCGAGGCGCTCCTCGCGCTGGAACAGGCCGCCGCCGCGCACCCCGTGCTGCGCGACATCGCGACCCAGCTCCATGTCCTGGGACACAAGTAGAACGAGTGTTCGGTTAGACTCGAATCGTGTCCCGCAAGCAGATCACGGGAGTCGGCCCCGTCGCGCGGATCGGGGCCGACGACGACGGCTGCCCGATCCTGCACGTCGACATGGACGCGTTCTTCGCCAGCGTCGAGCTGCTGGACCGCCCCGAGCTGCGCGGCCGACCGGTGATCGTCGGCTCGCCCGCCGGGCGCGGGGTGGTGCTCAGCGCGACCTACGAGGCCAGGGCGCAGGGCGTGCACTCGGCGATGCCGATGAGCCGGGCCAGGCGGCTGTGCCCGAATGCCACGATCATCCCGCCCACCCACGGCAAGTACGCCGCGGTGTCCAAGGGCGTGATGGAGATCTTCCACGCCGTCACCCCGCTGGTCGAGCCGATCGCCTCCGACGAGGCGTTCCTCGACGTCGGCGGGGCCGGGCGCAGGCTCGGGCCGCCCGCGGCGATCGCCGCCATGATCAGGGCCCAGGTGCGGGAGCGGTTCGGCATCACCTGCTCGGTCGGCGTCGCCAGCAGTAAATTCATCGCAAAACTTGCCTCCAAGCAGTGCAAGCCCGACGGCCTGCTCGTGGTGCCCGCCGGGCAGGTCGTCGACTTCCTGCACCCGCTGCCCGTCTCGGCCCTGTGGGGGGTCGGGGAGCGCACCGAGCAGGCCCTGGTCCGCCTGGGCATCAGGACCGTGGCGGACCTGGCCAAGGTCCCGGTGACCACCCTGCAGCGCGAGCTCGGCCAGGCCGTCGGCACCCACCTGGCCGCGCTGGCCTGGGGGCGCGACGAGCGGCCGGTGACCCCGCAGGTGCCCGACAAGAGCATCGGCGCGGAGGAGACGTTCGCCGCGGACGTCGACGATCCTGAGGCGATCAGACGCGAGTTGCTGCGGCTTTCCGAACGAGTCGCCGCGCGCGTGCGGGCAGGCGGCCACGTGGGAAGAACAGTGAGTGTGAAGCTGCGCCGCGCTGATTTCTCCACGATCACCCGCTCTCGCACGCTCCGCGAGCCCACGGACGTGGCTCAGGAGATCTACGCGACCGCGTGTGAGCTCTACGCCGCCGCCGGACTGGAGCGGGTCAGGCTGCGCCTGGTCGGCGTGCGGATGGAGAACCTCAAGCCGGCCGACTCGGCCTCGCGCCAGCTCAGCCTGGGCGAGCGCGAGACCGGTTGGCGCGAGGCGGAGCAGGCCATGGACAGGGCGATCAGAAGATTCGGCCCCGATGCGGTGGTCCCGGCTTCCCTGGTCAGGGGGCGGCTTGATGAAATGGAGGGATGACGCCCGATGTTACGACTTGGGCCAGAGTTTGATGGAATGGGCCTATGACGTCGCCTCCGGTTTGGTCTACGTTGGACGTTTTCTTTCGCCTACGTCTACAGCCTCGTATTCTGGGGATAACCGACCGCGAGGTTCGGACACCCCGTGTCGTCCGTTGCCGTCTTCCCCGTAATGGGGCCGTCCTTGGGAGGCGCCGTGCCGCTCTCTGAGCACGAGCAGCGCTTGCTCGACCAGATCGAGCAGGCCCTCTACGCCGAGGACCCGAAGTGGGCCAATACCGTCCGGATCAGCGATCCGCGCAGCCACTACAAGCGTCGCCTGGTCAAAGCCGTCATCGGCTTCGTCCTGGGCATCGTCCTGTTGAT
The DNA here is from genome assembly GCF_040645915.1 of Nonomuraea sp. NPDC046570. NCBI lineage: Bacteria > Bacillati > Actinomycetota > Actinomycetes > Streptosporangiales > Streptosporangiaceae > Nonomuraea > Nonomuraea sp. NPDC046570. Next base: position 342,011 of record NZ_JBEYZF010000002.1, read on the forward strand.
GGTCGGCGTTGTGATCAACTTGATCCCGCTCGGCGTCGGCGGTTTCGTGGTCATGCTCGCCGCGTGTCTGTGGGGTCTGTCCAGCTGGAAACGCATGAACGGATTCGGTGACTCCGGCTCCGCCCCCGCCTCCGGCGCCGCGACGCCGGACAAGGGAGCGCGCCGGGGCAACCGGGGAAGCTTCATGGAGCGCATGGAGGAACGCTGGCGCCGTCGTCACGACGAGCACTGAGCCCCTCCGTATAGACGAACGTGCGGTCGCCCCCCGTCCGAGGGAGCGACCGCACGATCGGCGACGCCTCAGGCGCCCTTTCGCACTGCCGTCCTGCGCAGTCTGATGTTCTCCAGGCGGTCGAAGCCGTCGAGCAGACCCTCGCCCATGCCCCGCATCCGCCGCAGCGTCGACGGGGGCAGCAGCGCCGCCCGCAGCCGCCTGCCGCGTGACACACTGGCCGCCAGCGCCCGCCGTACGGCGCGCAGTTCCTTCCGCAGCGGCTCGACCCCGCCCGGGTCGCGGGCGAACAGTACCCGCTCCACCGTGGAGGCGATCGTGGCGATCGCGGCGGCCGAGTCGGCGTCGAACTCGTACTGCTCGGCCAGCCTCCTGGCCAGTGAGCGCGGCGTCTCGCTCGGCGCCCTGGCCATCCCGTAGTCGCACAGCACGTCGTCGAGTTCGGCCCAGACCGCGGCCACCGTCACGTCGCGCCGCCCGGCCCTGGCCGTCAGCTCGTCGGAGGGCTGGGCCACCTTCCAGCTCAGCGCCCTGATCCGCCGGTTCCTGGTGATCAGGCGCACGCCTGCGGGGATGAGCAGCACCAGCAGCAGCAGGCCCGCCCCGATGGCGATCCGCACGCCCACCGGCATACTCTCCTCGGGCGTGAACGAGCCGCCGAGCAGCGCCTCCTCGCGGTCGTTGAACCGGTTGCCGCGGGCGTTGGTGGGCCCGCCCGAAGGCGTGTCGGAGGTCTGGCCGGGACCCGTGGTCGGGGTCGTGCTCTCCGGGCCCGCCTCCGGCTGCTGCACCGTGTAGGACGGCACGCGGGCCGTGCCCTGGCCGAGGCTGCCGGTCGGGGTCGGCTCGAAGGCCAGCCAGCCCACACCCTCGAAGTACAGCTCGGGCCAGGCGTGCGAGTCGTGCGTGCGCACCTGCCACGACTTGTCGATCTTGGTGCCGCCGGTGAAGCCGATCGCCACCCGCGCCGGGATGCCGGCGATCCTGGCCAGCACCGCCATCGCCGAGGCGAACTGCTCGCAGTACCCGGCCTTGCTGCGCAGCAGGAAGTCCGCCATCGCGGAGTTGCCGTGCCCCTGCGCCTCCAGGCTGTAGACGAAGTCTCCGGTCTTGGTGAAGAACTCCTGCAGCTTCACCGCCGCCTCGTACGGCGACGCGCTGCCCGCCACCACCCGGTTGGCCAGCGCGCGCACCTCGGGCTCCACATCGCCGGGCACCTGCAGGTACCGTCGCTCGACGACCGGATCCTGGGCCGCCCCAGCGTCCTTGAGCTGCCGGGTCGTCGGCTTGGGCTCGGTGCTGACCACCTCGTAGTCCAGCCCGGCCGCCTCGTCCGTGGTGGAGAAGACCATCAGCGAGGAGACGTCGGCCCGCCAGTCACCATCCGCCCGCACCGTCCCCGGAGGGTAGGGCAGGGGCAGGAAGTTGAGGTTGGCGACCGCGTCACTGATCTCGATCCTTGTCTCGATGCGGGCCACCTCGGTGCCGCTCGCCAGTCCCGGCGGCGCGGGCAGCCGGCCCCTGTCCACCCGGTTCTCCGGGTTGCCGGTCGGGCTCATGGTCCACTGCTCGCCGTCGAAGCTGTCCAGGGAGTAGATGCGCAGGTAGCGGGGAGCGTCGTCGCTGCTGGTGTAGGTGAGAACGGTCTCGTTCTCCGGAAGCTGCAGGCGGCCCTTGAGGCTGGCGATCGGGTTGGGGATGCTGATCGAGTTCCCCTTGCCGCCGCCGCCGACGCCGCCCACGCCGAACCCGAACAGCGGGTTGGGCTCCAGGGTCGGCAGCAGCGCGGGCACCAGCACCGCCAGCGCGATCGCGGTGAAGCCGATGCGCTTGCCGGACAGGCGCAGCCCGCGGGTGTCGGCGGTCTCCCGGGTGGCGGTGGTGGCCGCGATCTTGGCGCGCCGTACCAGCACCGCCCGGCCCCAGTGGCCCACCCGCTCACGGCCGTCGGCGATCAGCAGGCTGGTGAAGCCCAGTGCGCCGAGGATGAACGCCGGCCAGCTGATCGGGTCGGGCAGCACCGCGGCCGGTACGGTGAACAGCGCCAGCAGCGGCAGTCCGGCCAGCGCGGCCCGCCGGAACCTGGCCACGAGCAGGTCGACCAGGATCGCGATCACGCCCACGCCGCCCGTGGTGAGCAGCGCGATGCCGGGACTGACCGGTACCGGCGCGGCGAAACGCTGGATGTCGGTGTAGCCGGTGGCGAGCAGGCGGGCCAGCGCCAGCGTCGACTCCTTGGTCGGCACGACCAGGGCCCACGCCTTGGCGCCGGCGAAGGTGGCGGTCAGGTAGACGAACAGCGCCACCAGACCGGCCGGCGGCACCGACCAGCCGGGCAGCGCCAGCCGCCCGGCGACCACGCCCACCGCGGTCAGCACGAGCACCGCGCCGAGCGAGCCCCAGAGCCACGCGCCGCCGTTGAACAGGGGGTAGAGCGTGAGCGCCGTCGCCATGGTGGCCACGCCCGCCGCGATCGGGAGCCTCATGCCGCGCCTCCCATCGAGCCGAGCGCGAACCTGCCCTTACCTGCGGCTTCCGCCCAGACCGAGGCGATCGAGCTGCCCGCGGGCAGCCTGACGATGCGCCAGCCCGACCCGGCCAGCACGGCCCGCACCGCCTCGTGGCGCTCGGCCGAGCCCTCGTCCCCGACGTCCCACGACTCCACGTCCAGCAGCACGGCGACACCGGTCACGCTGCCGTGCCTGAGCCTGGCCAGCTCCCTGGCCTCCTCCGGCTCCATCGCGCCGAGCACGGCCACGATCAGGCCGTCCCCGCCGCCCTGGCGCAGCGCGGTGATGCCCGTCTCCAGCGAGCGGAGCGGGCTGTTGCGCACCACGGCGAGGGTGTCCAGCAGCGACCAGCTCAGCCCGGTGTCCGTCAGGTGCTCGGCGCCCTGGTCGGTGACCAGGCGCAGGCCGAGCCCCTCGCGTGCGAGGTGCACGCCGATCGAGGCCGCCGCCGACACCGCCACCTCGAAGGAGGAGCGCGGGCCCTCGCCCCGGTGGGCGTGCCTGCGGGTGTCGAGCAGCAGCGCGCCGCGGCTCTGCCACTGCTGCTCCTCGCGCCGCACCATCAGCTCGCCGTGCCTGGCGGTGGAGCGCCAGTGCACCCGCCGCAGGTCGTCGCCCTGCCGGTATTCGCGCGGCGCCACGTCGTCGTCCCCGGCCGCCGCCACACTCCTGGTACGGCTGTCGCCGCCCCCCGTCCACTCACCCGACAGCCGCACGTGCGGCAGTGCCACCACCTGCGGCGTCACCACCAGCGTGTCGCTGATGGTGAACGCCCTGGTCAGCTCGACCAGGCCGAACGGGTCGGTGATGCGCACCGACAGCGGGCCGATGGTGAAGCGGCCGCGAAGGTCGGAGCGCACCCGGTAGTCGATCTCCCTGATGCCCTTGGACTCCACCCGGTCCAGGACGAACCTGGGCCTGGCGCCCAGCGCGTAGGGAACGGTGTCCTCGATGAGCAGCAGCCCGGTGGGCAGCCGGGTGACGTTCTCCAGGCGGAGCGTCACCGTCGCCTCGCCGCCCACCTCGGTCCGCGGCGGGTCGAGGCGCCTGGCGCAGCTCAGCCGGTACCGCGTGCGGGTCACCACCAGGGCGGCCAGCAGGGGCAGCGAGACGATGAGCACGCCGATCCTGAGCAGGTCGTGCTCGCCCAGCAGCAGCGCCATCAGCAGCGCGGCCAGGCCGGAGGCGAGGAAGGATCTGCCGCGAGAGGTGAGTGCCCGCAGGCCGACTCTCATCCGGACCCCCTCACTGCGAACGGGTTTCCGGCACCGGCACGCGCCGGACGAGCTCGGTGACCACCTGTTCGGGCAGCCGCCGCTGGCCCTGCGCCTCGACGCTGGGCAGCAACCGGTGCGCGAGCACGGGGATGGCCAGTTCCTGCAGGTCGTCGGGGATGACGTAGTCGCGTCCCGACAGGGCCGCGTGGGCCCTGGCCGCCCGTACGAGCTGCAGGGTGGACCTGGGGGAGGCGCCCAGGCGCAGGTCGGGCGAGTGCCGGGTGGCGGTCACCAGGTCGATGGCGTACCTCTTCACCGGCTGGGAGACGTAGACGCCGCGTACGGCCCCGATGAGCGCGCGCACCTCGGCTGTCGTCGCGACGGGCTCCAGCTTGTCCAGCGGGGAGGTGCCGCCGTGCACGTCGAGCATCTCCAGCTCGGCCGCCGGCTCGGGATAGCCCATCGCCACGCGCGCGGTGAAACGGTCGCGCTGCGCCTCCGGCAGGGGGTAGGTGCCCTCCATCTCGATCGGGTTCTGCGTGGCGATCACCATGAAGGGGGCGTCCAGCCGGTAGGTCACGCCGTCGACGGTGACCTGGTGCTCCTCCATGCATTCGAGCAACGCCGACTGGGTCTTGGGGGAGGCTCTGTTGATCTCGTCGCCGACCACGATGTTGGCGAAGACGGGGCCCGGTTTGAACTCGAACTCGCGCGTCTGCTGGTTGTAGGCGCTCACCCCGGTGATGTCGCTGGGCAACAGGTCGGGGGTGAACTGCACGCGCCGTACGGGGCAGTCGATGGACCGTGCCAGCGCCTTGGCCAGCATGGTCTTACCCACTCCTGGGACGTCCTCGATCAGGAGGTGGCCCTCGGCGAGGAGCACGGTCAGGGTCAGCCGGACGGCGGCGCTCTTCCCCTCGATCACCGACTCGATGGCCTGCCGGATCCGGTGGGCGGTGGAGACCAACTCCTCGAGTTGGTCAGGGACGTCATGGGTTACTGCCACCAGGCCTCCACGAGAAGTGCTACGGCTCTCCCGCGCCGAGCTGTTTTTGCGGGAGGCCTGCATTCCTTTTCCATTGTGTGTACCGACCCTACGACGATGGGGGTTCCGGAGCGACTTTTGTGGATATTTGGGTGAAGGGCCGCGAACACACAGTGTTCGCCTGTCTCGTCGTGTTCTTGTCGCATAGTCGTGCGAATCCGGTGACACAACCGTCCGGGGGACACTCCACTTTCCTCCATGCGAGCGGGCCAGAGGGGTGGATAGCCCGATTTCGTCGATCCTTTCAACCCTCGACACGCCCATGAGGGTTGAGCGGGCGCCCAGCGCCCTCCACTCTGCTCCACCGCTCTGACCTGCGGTAACGCGGCGGGAACGCCCGGTTAAGACGGGTTGAATCAGTTGACGGTGGGGAGAAGTGGAGTATGGTGGTGCGCAGTGGAGGGCCGGTGCACCAGCGCTAGGCGCTTCATGAGGCACGGGAGGTGGAGCCGATGTTCCTCGGCACCCATCAACCGCGTCTGGACGACAAGGGACGGCTGTTCCTGCCGGCTAAGTACCGTGAGGAGCTGGCGGAGGGTCTTGTGATCACCAAAGGCCAGGAGCGATGCCTCTACGTCTTTCCAGTAGGGGAGTTCCAGCGCATTACCGAGGCTCTCAGCACCGCCCCGGTCACCGCCAAGGCGGTCCGCGACTACAGCCGCGTCTTCTTCGCCAGCGCGTCCGACGAGACTCCCGACAAGCAGGGGCGCATCACGATCCCGCAGGGCCTGCGCCAGTACGCGGGGCTGGATCGTGAGTGCGTGGTCATCGGGGCCAACACCCGGCTGGAGATCTGGGACGCGAAGGCCTGGGACACCTATCTGTCCGACCAGGAGCAGGCATTCGCCGATCTGTCGGAGGAGGTGCTGCCAGGGATCTTGTAGTCACGGTCGATCCGTCGGTGATGTCGTTCGGCGAGGTCTCCACCCGCAACCACTCGTCCGCCAGCTGATGCACCTTCCCCGGTGTCAGATGGCGGGCGTCCACGAAGAGGGTGCGGATGGGGACCTGGCCGGACGGCACCGGGTGGGGACCCAGCACAGGGATGTACACCGGCAGATCGGCGTCGCGTCATCCGCGAGCGGACGCCACAGTAGGAGGGGGGTTCAGGAATGCATACCAACGGCAACGCGGCGGGCACGGGCGGTCACGTTCCCGTGATGCTCGAGCGAGTCCTGGAGCTCCTGGCCCCGGCGCTGTCCGGGCCCGCTCCCGTCGCCGTCGACGCCAATCTCGGGCTCGGCGGCCACTCCGAGGCGCTGCTCGCCGCGCATCCGGCGCTGCACCTGATCGGGATCGACCGCGACCCGTTCGCGATCGAGTTCTCCACGCGCAGGCTCGCGCCGTACGCAGACCGCGTCACGCTGGTCCACGCGGCCTCCGACGAGCTGCCCGAGGTGCTCGCCCGGGCCGGGCGGACGACGATCGACGCCGCGCTGTTCGATCTGGGCGTTTCCTCGCCGCAACTCGACGAGGGGGAGCGGGGTTTCGCCTACTCCTATGACGCGCCACTCGACATGCGGATGGATACGGAGCAAGAGCTCACCGCAGAGCAGGTGGTCAATACCTACTCGACCGGGGAGCTAACCCGCATCCTCCGTGATTATGGCGAGGAACGGTTCGCACCGCGTGTCGCGCGCCTAATTGCCCAGGAAAGGGCCAAGGAAGCCATAACGTCGACCAAGCGGCTGGCGGACATCGTGCGTGCAGCGATTCCGGCCGCGACCCGCCGTACTGGCGGGAACCCTGCAAAAAGGACTTTTCAGGCGTTGCGTATCGAGGTCAACGCGGAGCTGACCGCCCTCGAAGGGGCGCTCCCCGCGGCACTCGACGCGCTGACGCTGGGTGGGCGAGTCGTCGTGCTCTCCTACCACTCCCTGGAGGACCGGCTGACCAAGCAGGTCCTCGCGGCGCGAACCAGGGACACCAGCCCTCCCGGGTTGCCCGTCCCACTCCCGGCTCACCAGCCGAGGTTCCGCCACCTGACGAGGGGAGCCGAGCTCCCGACTGAAGAAGAGCTGGCCCGCAACCCGCGGGCCGCCTCGGCCCGGCTTCGGGCGGCAGAGAGGATCCGTGTTGACGAGGACTGAGCAGGAGATCAGGCGAGGGGCGCCCACGAGGGGCGGCGCGCCTGTGACCGCTCCCGGCAGGAGCGGCGTGCGCCGGCCCGCCGCGCCGGGCGCGTCGCCGGGCGTCAGGCCCGTGCCCCGCCCGCGTCCCGCCGCCGACGAGCGGCCCAAGGCCGTGCGCCGTCCCGCCGGACGGCAGCGCGCGCCGTTCGTGCTGCTCGTCGTCGGCCTGCTCTGCGGCGGCCTGGTGAGCCTGCTGCTGCTCAACACGGTCCTCGCGCAGGACTCCTTCACCGCGGGGCAACTGCGCAAGGAGACCGAGAAGCTGCAGCTGGACAACGACCGCCTCGCCCGGCAGAACGCCGAGGCCGAGGACCCGAACAACCTGTCCAAGCTCGCCGACCCGAACCTGCGCCCCGACTCGCAGCTCAACGTGTACACCAACGGCCGGCTGACCGGCGAGAGCGAGACCCAGGTGGGCCAGGACCGGTGAGGGAATCGGGCGGCCGGGGACCGGGTCCCGGCCGAGGCGGCGCCGGCTCTCAGGGAGGGCCAGGCGCCGCTCGTCGTACGCCGGGAGGTCCCGGGCGACCGGGTCGCCCTGGCCGTACCGAGGGAACGGGCCGCCCGGCCTCGCCCGACGACCCCGAGGAGCCGAGGCGCCGCCCGCGCTCCGACGACCAGCCCCGCCGCCCGCGCCCGGAGCCGCCCGAGGCCCCGGGCCGCCGCCCGCGCCCCGACGCCGGGGACGGGCCGAGCCGGCGCGAGCGCCCCGACTCCGCCGACGGCCCGGCGACGCGCAACCGCCCAGGCGCCGCGGAGGGGCCTGCCCGGCGTCCCGGGGCCAGGTCGCGCCCCGAGGGCTCGGCTCCCGACCCGTTCGACGACCTGCCGCGCAGCCGCCCCCGGGACGAAGACCCGCCCCGCAGAAGCAGCCGGGGCGACGAACCGCCGCGCGGCCGTACCCGTGATGTGGAGGAGACGATCGTCCGCCCGCGTACGCGCGGGGCGGGCGAGTCCGCCGTGCCCAGGCCGCGCGGCGGCCCGCCGGGGCGCAGGCCGCCTGGACCGCCGCCACGGCCGCCGCTGGTGCTGCGGCTCGGCAGCCCGCGCCGGCGGATCAACATCGGCCTGATCGGCATGACCTTCGTGCTGTCGATCTTCGCCGGGCGGCTCATCCAGCTCCAGGGGCTCGACTCCAAGATCTACGAGGCCCGCGCCGCCGACCAGCGCCTGATCAGCGAGGTCATCCCGGCCAAGCGCGGTTCCATCACCGACGTCAACGGCCACGCCATGGCCATCACCGTCGAGGCCCGCGAGATCGCCATCGACCCCAGCAAGGTGCTGCCCCAGCAGCGGGCGAAAGTCGCCTCGACCATGGCCGCGATGCTGCAGAAGCCCGAGGCCGAGATCGCCGCCAAGCTCGCCAAGACCACCTCCCGCTACCAGCTCATCGCCCGCGACGTGGATCCGCTGGTCGCCGAGGCGCTGCTGAAGAAGGAACTGCCGGCGGTCACCACCAAGATGCAGTACCGCAGGGACTACCCGGGCGGCGACCTGGCCGGAAGCCTGATCGGCTTCGTCGGCGACGAGGGCTACGGCCTGGAGGGCCTGGAGCGGGCCAGTAACGACGTGCTCGCCGGCCGCGACGGCAAGCAGCGCATCGAGCAGGGCCGCTTCGGGCAGCGCATCCCGATGACGTACAGCCAGAAGGACCCGCCCGTCGAGGGCAGGGACGTGCGCCTGAGCATCGACAGGGACATCCAGTGGGCGGCGCAGCGGGCCATCGCCGACCAGGTGAAGGCGGTGGAGGCGGAGAGCGGTACCGTCATCGTCATGGACGTGCGCACCGGCCAGGTGATCGCCATGGCCAACGCCCCCGAGCTCGACCTGAAGAACTGGAGCAAGGCCCCGCAGGCGCGCCGGAACAACCTGGCGGTGACCGACGTCTTCGAGCCCGGCAGCACCAACAAGGTCATCACCGCGGCGGCGGCCCTGGAGGGCGGCGCGGTCGCCCCCGGCACGGTCTTCCAGGTGAAGGACCACATCCGGTGCGCCGACAAGGTGCTGCGCGACGCGCACCCGCACCCGCCCGAGGCGATGCCGTTCGAGAAGATCGTGGCCACCTCCAGCAACGTCGGCACCATCATGGCCGCGCGCAAGGTCGGCGACCAGAAGCTGCACGAGATGCTGAAGGCGTTCGGCTTCGGCAGCCGGCCGGGCGGCGGCTTCCCCGGCGAGGAGGCCGGCCTGCTGCCCGACTACAAGGTCTGGTCCGGCAGCCAGAGCTGCACGGTCGCCTACGGGCAGGGCGTCTCGGTGACGGCGCTGCAGATGGCCAGCGTCTACCAGACGATCGCCAACGGCGGCATCAGGATGCAGCCGCGGATCGTGGCCGGCAGCACCGACACGAGCGGAAGGTACGTCCAGGCCGCGCCCGGCAAGCGGACCAGGGTGGTGAGTGAGACGACCGCCGACCAGATCACCTCCATGCTCGAGGCCGCCGTCGGCGCCGAGGGCACCGGAGCGCTGGCCGCCATCCCCGGCTACCGGGTGGCGGGCAAGACCGGCACCGCGATGCGCTACGAGACGGCCTGCCAGGGCTACTGCGGCTACACCGCCTCCTTCGTGGGCTTCGCGCCCGCCGACGACCCGCGCCTGGTGGTGCTCGCGGTGGTGCAGAAACCCGCCAAGGAGCACTACGGTGGCCAGATCGCCGCCCCGGTCTTCAAGGACGTGATGACGTTCGCCATCAAGACCAAGAAGATTCCTCCGACAGGCTCGGACGCGCCGCCCGCGCGGATCCGCGCCGGACAATGAGCAGGGAAGGTACGCTCTCGCCGTGCGTCCCCCGTCGTCTATGCGTCCATCGACCAGTCCGCCCCGCCCGCTGACCGGGCTCGCGACCATGCTTGACGCTCCGTCAGGCACCTCGCGCTCACCGCATGCCGCGGTGACAGGGGTCACCATGGACTCCCGCCAGGTCAGGCGAGGAGACCTCTACGTCGCCGTGAGCGGCGGCAGCGCCCACGGCGCCGACTTCTCCGCGGAGGCCCTGGCGCGCGGCGCCACGGCCATCCTGACCGACCCCGGGGGGCGCGCCGCGGCCGCGGCCACGGGCCTGCCCGTGCTGGTGGTCGCCGATCCCCGGGCGCTGCTCGGCCAGATCTCCTCGTGGGTCTACTGCCAGCCCGCCCACGACATCTCCGTGCTCGGCGTCACCGGCACCAGCGGCAAGTCCACCACCACCTTCCTGCTGGAGGCCGGGCTCAAGGCGGCGGGCCACACCACGGGCCTGGTCGGCGGTGTCGAGATCCACGCCGCCGACCTGGTCTTCGAGCCCAAGCTGACCACCCCCGAGGCCACCGACCTGCACGGCCTGTTCGCGCTGATGCGCGAGCGGGGCGTCACCGCCGCCACGATGGAGGTCTCCAGCCACGCGCTGGCGCTGGGCCGGATCGACGGCGTCTTCTACGACGTGGCGCTGTTCACCAACCTGTCGCAGGACCACCTCGACTTCCACCGCGACTTCGAGGACTACTTCGCCACCAAGGTGCGCCTCTTCCAGCCCGAGCTCAGCCGCGCCGGCGTGACCAACATCGACGATCACTACGGCCGCGAGCTGCTGGAGCTGGCCAAGATCCCGATGACCACGTTCTCCGCGACCGGCGACCCCGCGGCCCAGTGGCGGGCCCTGGACGTACGGCTGGGCGCCGACGGCAGCACCTTCCGGGTGGTCGGCCCCGGCGGCGTCGAGGCCGACGCGACGGTGGCGCTGCCCGGCCCGTTCAACGTGGCCAACGCCCTCGGCGCGATCGTCACGCTGGTCGAGGCCGGCGTGCCGTTGCAGACGGCGGTGCACGGCGTCGGCACCATGGCGGGCGTCCCGGGCCGTATGGAGCGGGTCACCCCGGCCGACGCCGAGTTCCAGGCCATCGTCGACTACTCCCACAAACCGGGCGCCGTGGAGTCGGTGCTGACGGCCCTGCGCACGGTCACCACCGGTAGGCTGACCGTGGTGCTCGGCTGTGGCGGGGACCGCGACAAGGGCAAACGCCCGCTCATGGGCGAGGCCGCGGCGCGGCTGGCCGATGTGGCGATCTTCACCAGCGACAACCCCCGGTCGGAGGATCCGCTGCGCATCCTCGCCGCGATGCTGGACGGGGCCCTGCAGGTTCCCCCGCACGACCGCGCCCATGTGATCATTGAGCCTGACCGGGCCGCGGCGATCGGCCTGGCGGTCGGGGCGGCGGGTCGCGGAGACGTGATCGTCGTGGCCGGCAAGGGGCACGAGCAGGGGCAGTACGTCTCCGGCGAGGTGATCCCCTTCGACGACAGAGCCGTCGTCGCCGAGGCGATGGACGCACGTAACGAAAGCAGGACGAACCTATGATCCCGTTGCCGCTGGCCAGGATCGCCGAGATCACCTCCGGCGCCTTGTCTGGCATGGCCGACCCGCGCGCCGTGGTGCGCGGCCCCGTCGTGATCGACTCGCGGGCCGTCGAGCCGGGATCCCTCTTCGTGGCGATCAGGGGCGCCCGCGTGGACGGGCACGACTTCGCCGCCCAGGCGGTCAGGGCGGGCGCGGTGGCCGTCCTCGGCACCCGGCCCACCGAGGCGCCCGGCGTGATCGTGCCGGACGCCGTCACCGCGCTGGCCGCACTGGCCACCGAGGTGGCCGCCGCGCTGCCGGCCACCGTCATCGGCGTCACCGGCTCGGCGGGCAAGACCTCGACCAAGGACCTGCTGGCCAGGCTGACCGGCCGGATCGGCCCCACCATCGCGCCCGTCGGCTCCTACAACAACGAGATCGGCCACCCGCTGACCGTGCTCAAGGCCGACGCCGACACCCGTTTCCTGGTGCTGGAGCTGAGCGCCCGCGACGCCGGCCACATCGGCTACCTGGCCCGCATCGCCCCGCCGTCGATCGGCGTCGTGCTCAACGTCGGCACCGCGCACCTGGGCGTGTTCGGCGGCCGGGAGGCGATCGCCAAGGCCAAGGGCGAGCTCGTCGAGGCGCTGCCGCGTAGCGGCGTGGCCATCCTCAACGCCGACGACCCGCTGGTGCGGGAGATGGCCGGGCGGACCGCCGCGCGGGTGACCTTCTTCGGCCGCGCCGAGCGCGCGGCCGTCCGGGCCGAGGACGTGCGCCTCGACGAGCGCGGGCGCGCGTCCTTCACGCTGCGCACCCCGTCGGGCGCCGCCGAGGTGAACCTCCGGCTGTACGGCGAGCACGCCGTGAGCAACGCGCTGGCCGCCGCCGCGGCCGCCTACGAGCTGGGCCTGCCGGTCGCCACCATCGCCCAGGAGCTGTCGCAGGCCGAGCCGCGCAGCCGCTGGCGGATGGAGGTCACCGACCGCCCCGACGGCGTCACCGTGATCAACGACGCCTACAACGCCAACCCCGACTCGATGCGCGCCGCCTTCGCCGCCCTCGGCGCGCTCGGCCAGGGCCGCCGCCGCTTCGCCGTCATCGCCGCGCTGCGCGAGCTGGGGGAGGAGGGGCCCGCGCTGAACGAGGAGCTCGGCCGCCTGGCCGGTGGCGCCGGGCTGGACGGGCTGATCGTGGCGGGGCCGGACGCCGAGCCCGTGCTGCGGGGGGCGTACACGGCCGCGGGCGGCCTGCCGTACCCCGGGCAGGGGTTGCCGATCGTGCATGTGGCCGACGCGGAGGCGGCGGCGGCGCAGCTCGGCGCCTGGCTGCGGCCGGGTGACGCCGTGCTGGTGAAGGGACCGCGCGCGATGGAGCTGCAACGGACGGCCGAGCTGCTGCTCGGAGGTGTCGCCAAGTGACCGATATCATCATTGCCGGCGCGGTCGGGCTGATCCTGTCCATGCTCGGCACTCCCCTCGCGATCCGGCTGTTCTCCCGGCGCGGATACGGCCAGGAAGTCCGCGAAGACGGGGTTTCGGCCCACCTCAGCAAGAAGGGCACGCCCACGATGGGCGGCACGGTCATCGTGATCGCCGCCCTGCTCGGCTTCGCCGCCTCCCACCTGGCGACGCTGGCGCAGCCGACGGTCTCGGCGATGCTGGTGCTGTTCCTGATGACCGGGCTCGGCGCGGTCGGCTTCCTCGACGACTTCATCAAGATCTACAAGCAGCGCAGCCTGGGCCTGCGGTCCGGTGCCAAGGCACTGGGCCAGCTCATCGTCGGCGCGGTCTTCGCCATCCTGGTCGTGCAGTTCCCGAACGAGTACGGCATCACGCCCGCCGAGACGAAGCTCTCCTTCCTGCGCGACATCGGGCCGTCGTCGATCGGCCTCGTGGCGTTCACGGTCTGGGTGCTCATCATGATTGTCGGCTTCTCCAACGCGGTGAACCTCACCGACGGCCTCGACGGCCTGGCCAGCGGCGCCACGGCCGTGGTGCTGGGCGCGTACGTGCTGATCGGCAACTGGCAGCTGCGCAACAACTGCATCGACCAGCTCGGCCCCAACTGCTACTGGGTGCGCGACCCGCTGGACCTGGCCGTGGTCGCGGCGGCCGTGCTCGGCGCGCTGATCGGCTTCCTGTGGTGGAACGCGCCGCCCGCCAAGATCTTCATGGGCGACACCGGGTCGCTGGCCCTGGGCGGCGTGCTGGCCGGCCTCGCGATCACCACCCGCACCCAGCTCCTGCTGGTCATCCTGGCCGGCCTGTGCGTGATCATCACCGTGTCGGTGATCATCCAGGTGGGCTTCTTCAAGATGACCGGCAAACGGGTGTTCAGGATGGCGCCGCTGCAGCACCACTTCGAGCTGAAGGGCTGGGCGGAGACCACCATCGTGGTCCGTTTCTGGCTCATCGCCGGGTTGTGCGCGGCGGTCGGCCTCGGCCTGTTCTACGTCGAGTGGATGCCCAGGCCATGAGTGTCGTCTGCGTGGCCGGGCTGGGCGTCTCCGGCACCGCCGCTGCGAGGGCGCTGGCCAGGCGCGGCGAGCGGGTGGTGGTCCTGGAGGCCGTCGAGGGCGAGCGCCAGCGGCTCGTCGCGGCCGAACTGGCCCGGCTCGGCGTCGAGGTCCGCTTCGGCGCCGCGGAGCTGCCCGAGGGCACCACCACCCTGGTCACCACCGGCTGGCCGCCGCACCACCCGCTGATCGCCGCCGCGTCCGCCGCGGGCGTCGAGGTGGTCGGCGAGGTCGAGCTCGGCTGGCGGCTGCGACCCGAGCACGCCGCGCCCTGGCTGGCGCTGACCGGCACCAACGGCAAGACGACCGTGGTGCGGATGCTCACCTCGATGCTGCTGGCCGCCGGTCGCAGGGCCGTGGCCGTCGGCAACGTCGGGGTCCCGGTCGTGGAGGCGGTCGGCGAGCCGTACGACGTGCTGGCCGTGGAGCTGTCCAGTTTCCAGTTGCACTGGTCGAGCAGCCTGGCCCCGCACGCGGCGGCGATTCTCAACGTCGCGCCCGACCACCTGGACTGGCACGGCTCGCTGGAGGAGTACGCCAGGGCCAAGGGGCGCGTCTTCGAGCGGGCGGGCACCGTGGTCTACAACGCCGACGATCCCGCGGCGGCCGGGCTGGCCGCGCCGTACGAGGGGGCGGTGGGGTTCACGCTCGGCGTGCCCAGGCCCGGTCAGCTCGGCGTGGTGGAGGACCTGCTGGTCGACCGGGCGTTCGTGGCCGATCCGCGGCGGGAGGCCGAGGAACTGGCGGGCCTGGCCGACGTGCACCCGTTCGCGCCGCACAACGTGGCCAACGCCCTGGCCGCCGCCGCCCTGGCCCGCACCCTCGACGTGCCCGCGGCGGCGGTACGCCAGGGACTGGCCGACTTCGTCCCCGACCCGCACCGGATGGCGCTGGTCGACCGCGTCGGCGAGGTCGACTACGTGGACGACTCCAAGGCGACCAACCCGCACGCCGCCGCCGCCTCGCTGGCCGCCTACCCGTCGATCGTCTGGGTGGCGGGCGGCCAGCTCAAGGGCGCCGACGTCGACGACCTGGTCCGGCAGGCCGCCCCCCGGCTGCGCGGCGCGGTGCTGATCGGCGTCGACCGGGCCAGGATCGCCGAAGCTCTGTCGCGACACGCGCCGAATGTCCCCGTCGTCGACCTGGCCGCCCAAGACACTGGAGTGATGGACCGCGTCGTCACCGAAGCCGCCAGGCTCGCCGCCCCCGGGGACACCGTGCTGCTCGCCCCGTCGGCGGCGTCGCTGGACATGTTCGCGAACTACCCGGCCCGGGGGGAGGCCTTCGCGCTAGCCGTACACCGCCTGAAGGGGCGGGAGCGGGCATGAGCGCGACCGCGCAGGAGCGGCCGGAGCCCGTCGGCTGGATCCGCGAGCAGCTCGCCGCGATCAAGGAGTTGCTGGACCGGCCGCTGACCACCTACTACCTGATCCTCGGCTGCAGCGCGCTGCTGCTGGCGCTCGGGCTGATGATGGTGCTGTCGGCGTCCAGCATCGAGGCGCTGCAGAAGACCGGCAGCCCGTTCTCCTGGTTCTTCAAGCAGTCGATGTCGGCCGCCATCGGCGTGCCGCTGATGTGGGTGTGCTCGCGGCTGCCGCGCCAGTTCTTCCGCTGGGCCGGCTACCCGCTGATGGCGCTGGCCATCATCGGCCTGTTCATCGTGATCTTCGCGGGTGTGGAGCAGCAGGGCGCGCAGCGCTGGATCGACCTCGGCGCGATCCACCTGCAGCCCTCGGAGCCGGCGAAGCTGGGCCTGGCGCTGTGGGGGGCCGACCTGCTGTCGCGCAAGGCGCGCAACGGCCGGATCGAGTGGCGTCACCTGCTCATCCCGCTCATGCCGGGCACCGCGATCCTGGCCGTCATGGTCATGCTCGGCCGCGACCTGGGCACCACGCTCGTGCTGATGATGATCTTCCTGGCGCTGCTGTGGGTGGTGGGGGCGCCGCTCAAGCTGTTCGGCGGGATCCTCGGCCTGATGACGGTGGCCACCATCTTCATGATCATCACCGAGGGCTACCGGTCGGAGCGGATCGAGGGGTGGCTCAACCCCTGGGGCAACGCGCAGGGGTCGGGGTTCCAGGCGGTGCAGGGGCAGATCGCGATGGGCTCGGGCGGCTGGTTCGGGCTCGGCCTGGGCAGCAGCAGGCAGAAGTGGAGCTGGATCCCGCACGCCGAGAGCGACTTCATCTTCTCCATCCTGGGCGAGGAGCTCGGCCTGATGGGCACGCTGGCCGTGATCGCGCTGTTCGGCCTGCTCGGGTACGCGGGCCTGCGGGTGGCCGCCCGGGTCAACGACGCCTTCGTCCGGCTCAGCGCCGCCGCGGTGGTCGCCTGGGTGGCCGGGCAGGCCATCGTCAACATCGGCGCGGTGATCGGCGTGCTGCCCATCACCGGCATCCCGCTGCCCCTGGTCTCGTACGGCGGATCGGCCCTGTTGCCGACGCTCGCCGCGCTTGGCATGTTGTTGTCGTTCGCCCGGCAGGAGCCCGGTGCGCGGGAGGCCTTGGCCGCGCGTGGCCCCGGACCCGTCACTCGGGCCCTAAGCTGGCTTGGCCTGGGGGGGCTTGCCCGAGCACGAGGGGCGGGCAGAGTGAGCCGAGGGAAACGTTAAGAAAGGACCGAGATGAGGGTGGTCCTCGCCGGTGGCGGGACGGCCGGGCACATCGAGCCGGCACTGGCACTGGCCGACGCGTTGCGCAAACTGGACCCGGGCATCGGCATCACCTGCCTCGGCACCGAGCGCGGCCTGGAGACCCGGCTGGTCCCGGCCAGGGGGTATGAGCTGCAGTTGGTGCCTGCCGTACCGCTGCCGAGGGCGATCACGCCGCAGTTGCTGACCGTGCCAGGACGGCTGGCCGGCGCGATAAACGCGGCGGCGGCGGCGATGGACCGGGTGCGGGCCGACGTGCTCGTCGGTTTCGGCGGCTATGTCGCCACGCCCGCCTACCTGGCGGCCAGGCGGCGCGGCGTGCCGATCGTCGTGCACGAGGCCAACGCGCGCCCCGGCCTGGCCAACAGACTCGGCGCCCGGCTCACCGAACACGTCTTCAGCGGCCACCGCGACTCCGCGCTGGCCAAGGCCGAGTACATCGGCATCCCGCTGCGCCGCGAGATCGTCTCGCTGGACCGGCTGTCGATGGGCGACAAGGCTCGCTCCTGGTTCGGGCTGCGCACCGACCTGCCGACGCTGCTGGTCTTCGGCGGCTCGCAGGGCGCCCGCTCGCTCAACCAGGCGGCCCTGGCCGCCGGGCCCACGCTGCGCCAGGCGGGCATCCAGGTGCTGCACGTGCTCGGCCCCAAGAACACCCTCGACCACGAGCCGCCACCCGGCGACCCGCAGTACGTCGTGCTGCCCTACGTGGACCGCATGGACCTCGCCTACGCCGCCGCCGACCTCGCGCTGTGCCGCAGCGGCGCGCTGACGTGCGCCGAGCTGACCGCCGTCGGCCTGCCGGCGGCCTACGTGCCGCTGCCGCACGGCAACGGCGAGCAGCGCCTCAACGCGGTCCCGATCGTGGAGCGCGGCGGCGGCCTGCTGGTCGACGACGCCGACCTGTCACCTGATTGGATCATTCAGAACGTGCTGCCCATCCTCCGCGACCCCGAACGGGTCGCCGCAATGTCGGAGGCGGCCTCCGCCATGGGGCGCAGGGACGCCGACATGGCCCTGGCCCGCAAGGTCACGCAGATCGCCGGAGGTCGCTCGTGAGTCTCGTCAAGCTGGTCGACCCGGTGGCGGCCGAGGAGCTCGGCCGGGTCCACTTCATCGGCATCGGCGGCGCGGGCATGTCGGGGATCGCCCGTATCCTGCTCAAACGGGGCGTCAGGGTCTCCGGCAGCGACGCCCGCGGCTCGGAGATGGTGACCGAGCTGCGCGAGCTGGGCGCCACCGTGCACATCGGCCACGCCGCCTCGCACATCAAGAACGTCGACACCGTGGTGGTCTCCACCGCGATCCGCGACTCCAACCCCGAGCTGGGCGAGGCGATCAGGCAGGGCCTGCGGGTGATCCCGCGGGCCGCCGCGCTGGCCTCGGTGATGGCCGGGCGGGCGGGCGTGGCCATCGCCGGCACGCACGGCAAGACCACCACCACCTCGATGCTCACCGTGGCGCTGCAGAAGTGCGGCGCCGACCCGTCCTACTGCGTGGGCGGCCAGCTCGTCACCACCGGCCTGGGCGCCGACGAGGGCTCGGGCGAGATGTTCGTCGCCGAGGCCGACGAGAGCGACGGCTCGTTCCTGATGCTGGCCCCCGACATCGCGGTGATCACCAACGTCGAGGCCGACCACCTGGACAACTACGGCGACCCGCGGGCGGTGTACGACAGCTTCGCCCGTTTCGTGGAGCGGGTGCGCGGCACGCTCGTGCTCTGCCTGGACGACCCCGGCTCTGCCGCGCTGGTTCCGCAGGCGCGGGCGCGCGGCCTCGTGGTCAGGACGTACGGCGAGACCGAGGGCGCCGACTACCGCCTCTCCGAGGTACGGCCCGACGGCTTCGGCACCGTCTTCACCGTCGAGGGCCGGGGGCAGGTCCGGCTGGCCGTACCGGGGGCGCACAACGCGCTGAACGCCTGTGCCGCGATCGCCGTGGCCGACGCCCTGGGCCTGCCGTTCGAGGAGATCAGGGACGGCTTGGCGGCCTTCACCGGGGCCAAGCGGCGCTTCGAGGCCAAGGGTGAGGCCGCCGGGGTCGCGGTGTTCGACAGCTACGCCCACCACCCGACCGAGCTGGCCGCCGACCTGCGCGCCGCGCGCGACGTGGTCGCCTCCTACTCGGGCACCGGCCGGGTCATCGCGGTCTTCCAGCCGCACCTGTACTCCCGCACCCGGTTCTTCGCCGAGGAGTTCGCCGTCGCGCTCGCGCTGGCCGACGAGGCGATCGTGCTCGACGTGTACGGCGCCCGCGAGGACCCCGAGCCGGGCGTCTCGGGCGCGATGGTGGCGGGCCGGGTGCCGCTGCCCGCCGAGCGGGTGGCCTACGCGCCCGACCGGGACGAGGTGCCGGCGCTGGTCGCCGGCCGGGCCAGACCGGGCGACATCGTGCTGACCATGGGCGCGGGGGACGTGACCGAGCTGGGGCCGAGGATCGTGGCGGAGCTCGCCGCCGGATGACTTATGTGGGGGGCGGATGAAGGCGCGTACCGCGCTTGTCGCGCTGCTGACCGCGGGGGTGGTCGGCAGCACGGTCTATCTGGTGTTCTTCTCGCCCGTGCTGGGCGTGCGCTCGATCGAGATCATGGGAAATCTCACAGTTCCCGCCGAGCGCATCGAGCAGCAGGCCGGGGTGCCGGAGCTGCATCCGCTGGCGACCGTGGACCTGGGGGAGGTCCAGCAGCGCGTGCTGGGGATCAGGCAGATCGCCTCGGCGAAGGTGGGCAGGGACTGGCCGGGCACGCTCACCATCGAGGTGGTCGAGCGCCGGCCGGTCGCGGTCGTGCCCGTCGGCGGCAAGGCGGCGCTGGTCGACGCGCAGGGCGTGGTGACCGAGCTGCGCGATGTCGCCCCGCCGCGACTGCCCGTCCTGAAAGTGGGCAGCCCGGGGCCGGGGGACCCGGCGACGATCGCGGCGCTCCAGGTGATCGGCGGCCTGCCGGACGACCTGACCCGCGTGATCGACGAGGTGCTCGCGACCACGGCGGAGAACGTGTCGTTCAAGCTGGTCGACGGCCGCACCGTGATGTGGGGAGGGGGCGACCGGGGGGAGGACAAGGCGCGCATCCTCACCGGCCTGCTGAAACAGAAGGCGAAGGCCTACGACGTGAGTTCCCCGGACGTCGTGACCATGAAGTAAAGCGATGGGCGCGAATGGGACAGCCCGCGACACGCCGGACGTGCTTGCGGCGCGGTTAGTTGACCCGCCCGGAGCGAAACTCCTACTGTCCGTATCAATCCTCAGGTTGACATAAATCTGAATCTCAACTTGAGGTTGAGAGTTACAAGCGGAGATTTTCCGCACCCGAAATGGCAAGTCAACGAGCGGAAAGGCCCCTCGTCGTGGCAGCACCGCAGAACTACCTCGCGGTCATCAAGGTCGTCGGCATTGGCGGCGGCGGAGTGAACGCCGTCAACCGGATGATCGAGGAGGGACTCAAGGGCGTCGAGTTCATCGCGATAAACACCGACGCCCAGGCGCTGCTGATGAGTGACGCCGACGTCAAACTCGACGTCGGCCGTGAACTCACGCGCGGCCTCGGGGCCGGCGCCAACCCCGATGTGGGGCGCAAGGCGGCCGAAGACCATCGTGAGGAGATCGAGGAGGTCCTCAAGGGGGCCGACATGGTCTTCGTCACGGCGGGCGAGGGCGGCGGCACCGGAACCGGCGGCGCGCCCGTCGTCGCGAACATCGCCAGGTCACTTGGCGCTCTGACCATAGGTGTAGTGACCAGGCCGTTCAGTTTCGAAGGTCGTCGCAGGGCGTCGCAGGCCGAGGCCGGCATCGAGACCCTGCGCGACGAGGTCGACACGCTGATCGTCATCCCGAACGACCGGCTGCTGTCGATCTCCGACCGGCAGGTCAGCGTCCTGGACGCCTTCAAGGCGGCCGACCAGGTGCTGCTCTCCGGTGTCCAGGGCATCACCGACCTGATCACCACGCCCGGCCTGATCAACCTCGACTTCGCCGACGTCAAGTCGGTCATGTCGGGGGCGGGCTCGGCGCTGATGGGCATCGGCCACGCGCGCGGTGACGACCGGTCGGTCGCCGCCGCCGAGATGGCCGTCTCCAGCCCGCTGCTGGAGGCCAGCATCGACGGCGCCCACGGCGTCCTGCTGTCCATCGCGGGCGGCTCCGACCTCGGCCTGTTCGAGATCAACGAGGCCGCGCAGCTGGTGTCGAACGCGGCGGCCCCCGACGCGAACATCATCTTCGGTACGGTCATCGACGACGCCCTCGGCGACGAGGTCAGGGTCACCGTGATCGCGGCGGGCTTCGACGAGCCCAACCCGCCGGACAAGCCCGTCCCGGCGCCTCAGCAGCGCCAGCAGGCGCGCCCGGCCGCCGCGGCGCCCCAGGCGCCCCCGGTCGCCGCGCCGGTGCGCTCGGCCCCGCTCAGCGCGCCGAGCGTCAAGGCCGAGCCGCCGCCGCCGCGTCCCGAGCCCCGCCCGGAACCGCGTCCCGAGCCCCGGCCCGAGCCGGTGCGCCCGGTGGAGAGCGCCCCGCCGCCCGCCCCCGCGCCGGCGATGGAGGAGCCGCAGGCGCCGGTCTCGATCCCGAGGCCCGCGCCCGAACCGGCCAACCCGCCCACTCCGATCACCTCCCGCATGTCGGAGCCCGCGAGGCGCCGCCCCGTGGTCTTCGAAGAGCAGGAGGAGGAGCTCGACGTCCCGGACTTCCTGAAGTGAGATTCCTCACCCCGGGGCGCGCCGCGTCTCGGGGGGAGGAGTCACCCCCGCTGCTCGATCGCGGGGGTTCTTCCTTTTTGGTGCACGATGGATGTCTTGTGGACATGACACGCACAGATGAGATCGCCGCGGGCCTCGCCGAGGTCGAGACGCGGATCGCCGGAGCCTGCGCCAAGGCGGGCCGCCCGCGCGAGGAGGTCACCCTGATCGCGGTGACCAAGACCTATCCTGCCTCCGACGTACGGATCCTGGCCGGGCTCGGGGTCACGGACGTGGGCGAGAACCGCGACCAGGAGGCCGCGGAGAAGGCGGGCTCCCTCACCGACCTCTCGCTGACCTGGCACTTCGTCGGGCAGCTGCAGACCAACAAGGTGCGCTCGGTGGTCGGTTACGCCGACGTCATCCACTCCGTCGACCGCCCGCGGCTGGTGCAGGCGATCAGCCGCGAGGCCGTACGGGCCGGGCGTGAGGTCACCTGCCTGGTGCAGGTCGCGCTCGACGACGACCCCTCCAGGGGCGGCGCGCGCCCCGCGGACGTCCCAGGGCTCGCCGACGAGCTCGCCGCGGCCTCCGGGGTACGCCTGGGCGGGCTGATGGCCGTGGCCCCGCTGGGCGAGGATCCGGCCGCCGCCTTCGCCCGGCTACGGGATCTGGCGGTGGCCGTACGCGCAGGCCATCCCGGTGCGACGATGGTGTCGGCGGGGATGAGCGGAGACCTCGACGAGGCCGTGGCGCACGGTGCGACACACGTGCGGGTCGGTACGGCGTTGCTCGGCCTCCGCAAGGCCTTCGTCAGGTAATGTCCCCTCAAGTAGAGGTCGGATAGCGGTGAGCTCCAAGGGGGTACGGCTACCGCCTCGGGATCCAGGACACGGATCCCGAGCGAGTGCGACCATGAGCAGGAGGACGACGTAGCGATGGCCGGCGCGATGCGCAAGATGGCGGTCTACCTCGGTCTCGTGGAGGACGACCGCTACGAGAGATACGAGACCTACAGCGACGACGACTACGACTACGACGACGAGTCGCGCCGCACCGGCGAGGAACGGCCCGCAGCGATCCAGGAACGCGAGGACGACACGGACCCTGGCGTGCCCGCTCCCCGGCCCGCCACGACCGTCCTGGAGCGCCGCACGACCGATCTGGCCCGCATCACGACGCTGCACCCGCGCACGTACAACGAGGCCAGGACGATCGGCGAGCACTTCCGCGACGGCACCCCGGTCATCATGAACCTGACCGAGATGGTTGACAGTGACGCCAAGCGGCTTGTCGATTTCGCGGCAGGTCTGGTCTTTGGCCTACATGGCAGCATTGAACGTGTTACCAACAAGGTGTTCCTGTTGTCCCCAGCCAATGTCGAGGTGACCGCCGAGGACAAGGCCCGAATCGCGGAACGCGGGTTCTTCAACCAGAGTTAGAGTCTCTGTATGTCTATCGTCCCGACCCGGGTCTCACCGAGACCGGGAGGGCACACCGGAAGTGGAGGCGCGGCCGGGCCGTGGGGATCGTCAGTCAGATCTTGTTCGTAGTCCTGTCCCTCTATCTGGTGCTGCTCATCGGCAGAATGATCTTCGAGACGGTGCAGGCGTTCGCCCGGCAGTGGCGGCCTTCCGGGGTCGTCCTGGTGCTCGCCGAAGCCACTTACACGGCTACGGACCCACCTCTCAAGTTCCTCCGCCGTTTCATTCCTCCCCTCCGGTTGGGTACGGTGGCCTTTGACCTAAGCTTCACAGTGCTGTTCATTGTGGTTCTGCTCTTGATCCAAATCGCTGGGTGGCTGGCCAGGTGACCGCACGGCTGTTGGGGTTTGGTCGTGATCCAACTCGTGTCCGCGCTGAAGTGATTCGGGTACCGTCCTTCCGGACAGACTCCAAGCGCGCCAAGGAGACCAAAAGATGCCGCTGACGCCCGCCGATGTGCGGAACAAGCAGTTCAGTACGACCCGGTTGCGGCCGGGCTACGACGAGGAAGAGGTGGATGCCTTCCTCGACGAAGTCGAGGCTGAGCTTGACCGCCTGATCCAGGAGAACGAGGAGCTCCGCGCCAAGCTGGCCGAGTGCCTGCGCGGCAAGGTGCCGGGCGGCATGAACATGCCGATGGCGTCCGCCCCCGTGCAGGAGCCCAAGCCCGAGATGATGGCGCCGCCGCAGCAGGAGCCCATGCGGGCCCCCGAGCCGCAGCAGCAGATGCCCGTGGCCATGAGCATGCCTCCCGCCGAGGACAACATGGACACCGCGGCCCGCGTGCTCGCCCTGGCGCAGCAGACCGCCGATCAGGCGATCGCCGACGCCCGCCGCGAGGCCGACGAGACCGTCACCCGCGCCCGCCGCGAGGCCGACGACATCCTCACCAAGGCGCGCCGCCAGGCCGAGCAGGTCATCGGCGACGCCCGCGCCCGGGCCGAGACGCTGGAGCGCGACGCGCAGGAGCGCCACCGCCAGGCCATGGGTTCGCTCGTGCAGACGCGCGACGAGCTCGAGCGCAAGGTGGAGGAGCTGCGCAGCTTCGAGCGCGAGTACCGCAGCAGGCTGAAGCTCTACCTGGAGAACCAGCTGGCCGAGCTCAACGTCTCCGCCGAGGGCGGCAGCGGCGGCTTCCCGGTCATCCCCGGCGGTCCCATGAGCGGTGCCCCCAGCATGTCGCACGCCGTGCCCCAGGGAGGACAGCAGCCCCTGCCCGGCGGCCAGAACCCGTTCGGCGGCGAGCCGCAGCAGCACCAGGGCGCGTTCCAGGGTGCAGAAGGCCCGCACAACGACCGGCGCTGACGCCGCTAAGGTAACGGGTCAGCTTCGACTCTGACCCGTCACTCGAAAGAGCCCCCTGTGATCCTTATCAGTGCTGGTTTGGTGCTCGCGGCCGTGGTCTTGCTGATCGCGGGCTTCGTGCTGGCAAAGCCGTTCCTGATCATGTGGTCGATCGTGGTCAGCGTGCTGTCCGCGCTCTTCCTGGTCATCGGAGCGTTTCTGCGGCGGCACGAGCTGTTCCCCGGCGGCGGCGCCGCACAGGCTCCCCCGCCAGGGCCGCAGAGCGGCCAGGTCCCTCCTGTGGTACGGCCGGTGCCGCAGCAGGGGCTCTCACCCCTCCAGCAGGGATCGGCCGGCGCACCCCCCGCGCCGCGCCCCCACCCCCCGTACCAGACGGTCCCGCAGCAGACCGCGACCGTGCCCGGCCTGGCTCGTCCCCGGCCGCCCGCCCTGTCCGGGCCGCAGGCGGGGATCTCGCCGGACGCGCTCGTCCTGGTCATCCCCGGGCGCAAGCGGTACCACGTGGCGGGGTGCCGGCAGCTCGCCGGGCGGGAGCAGGAGGAGCTCACCTATGAGGAGGCGCGCGAGGAGGGCTTCACGCCCTGCACCACGTGCCTTCCGGACGCCGCCCTCGGCGGCCGTCAGCTTCCTCCCGACCCCGAGCCCGCCGGCCGCGACCCCTACGCCGAGGCCCGGCCCGGCGACACCGTCTCCCCGGACACCCGCCGAAGCCCCACCACGGACGCTCATCGCGGTGAATCGCCTTCCGGGGATGCTCGCCGCAGTGAAACTCCTGTCGCGGACGCCCGCCGGAGTGAGGCTCCCGTAGCGGACGCTCCTCCCGTGCCGGTTCGTTCGGGTGAGATGCCCCCTTCTGAGGGTTCTTCCGAGGCGGACATGGACGACACCGATCCCAAGCTCGCCGACCGGCTCAGGCCGGGGTTCGCCGACGGTCCGCCGCCCTCGCATCCCTACTCCTCGTCCAAGCCCGGCCAGAATTCTGAGGGGCAGCCGGGTTCGTTCCCGGTCCAGGGGGCCTTCGGGGCGGCCTCGCCGCTGGCGGCGCCCACCTCGTCCGCCGTGGCCTCCGGGGCGGAGAGCAGAGATCTTCAGGCTCCGGCCGCTGAGGAGACGCAGAGGGTGCGTCCGCCCAAGACGGCTGGAGAGCGGTCCGGGTCCGAGGGCAGTGCTTCCACCTCCGGCCGGGAGGCCGATGCCGAGCGTCTCAGCGGCGGCACGGGGTCGGCGGAGTCGGGTGGCGGGTGGTTCGGCCGTACCGAAGCGTCGGCCGCGGAGCCGGTGGACCAGGGGTCGACCGTGCCCGGTCTCGTGGGGCCCCCGGTCACCTCCGCCCCTTCGTCCGTCGCGGCTTCCGCTTCCTCGGAACGGTCGGAGGCCGGTCGTGAAGGGCAGTCGGCGGTGACGTCGTGGTCCGCCTTCAAGGCGGTGTCCAAGCCCGACGAGGGCACGCCTCGCGGCCCTGGAACCGTTGGTGGGTCCACGAGCGAGGACGCGTCGAAGTCTGAGGGCGTGTCGAAGTCCGAAGGCGCGCCGCCCACGGCCACGGGGCGTGCGGAAGCGGGCCAAGAGGCAGATGGCTCCCTCAAGGAGCAGCCCCCGAAGGGGGGCGCTGAGACCTCTGCCAAAGCGGCCTCGCCCGCTGATGCGACCTCGCCGGGTGGTGCAACCTCGCGCGGTGATGCGGGATCTCCAGGCGAAGCGTCCTCGCCCAGCGAAGCGTCCTCACCTGGTGATTTGAGACCGCCTGGTATTGCGGGATCGCCTGGTGCTTCCAAGTCATCTGGTGGTGCGGGATCGTCCGATGCCGTCGGAACGCCCGGCACGGAGGCGGCACCTGAGGGAGCGTCGTCGGAAGCCGGGGCGCCCGAGGGCAGGGAAGCGGCATCGGCTGCGGATGCCTCGGCGGCGAAGGCCGTAGAGGCGCAGGCAGCGGAGGCGGTCAAAGGCACCGAGACGTTCGAGCGGGTGAAGGCGGCAGGGGTCGCGAAGACGCCGGACTCTGGAAAGGCGTCTGATCTCGACTCTGGAGAGGTGTCCGATCTTGCCGGGGCGACCGAGCGTGTGGAGGCGGCCGGGGCGCGGAGCGGTGAAGAGACAGCGCCGGATGCCAGGACCGTCAAGGTGATCACTGGCACCCGCCGGTATCACGGTGCGGCCTGCCCGCTGATCAAGGGTGCCGACTCCGGGGCGATCCAGAGCATGACCACGGCCGAGGCTGAGGCCAACGGGCTCACGAGCTGCTCGGTGTGCCAGTAGGACCGCAGGCCGACCCTCTGGAGCCCACCGCATAACCCGGGCCCTGGGACGGCTCAAGGGCGCAGGACGCCCCCGCAGGGGACCGTTGGTCAGATGGGGACGGCTGTGCCGGAGACGTGGATTCTGGGGTCGTCCGGCTGCAGGGTCACTCGCAGGATGCCGGGGCGGCCCATGTCGTCGCCCTGGTGCAGGGTGAGGGTGGCGGGGGGCGTCGTCTCGCCCAGGTCGCGGAGGTAGGCGCCGAAGGCGGCCGCGGCGGCGCCGGTGGCGGGGTCCTCGATCACGCCGCCGACCGGGAACGGGTCGCGGACGTGGAACGTGGTCGGGTCCGCGCGCCAGACGAGCTGCAGGGTGACCAGGTCGCGGGCGGTCATGAAGGCGGCCAGGCGGTCGAAGTCGTACGCCAGGTCGGCCAGCCGGTCGCGGGTGGCGGCGGCGAGGACCAGGTGGCGGGCGCCCGCGTAGGCGATGCGGGGCGGCAGCGCCGGGTCGAGGTCGTCCGCCGACCAGCCGAGCGCGCCGAGCGCCTCGGCCACGTCCGCCTCGGACACCTGGTGGACGTGCGGCGCCACGCTGACCAGCGTCGCCTCCGGGATGCCGTCCCCGCGCACGGTGACGGGCACCTCGCCGGCGGGGGTGACGAACAGCAGGTCGCCGGGGCCGATCCGCTCGCCCAGCGCCACGGCCGCCGCCACGGTGGCGTGGCCGCAGAACGGCACCTCCATCTTGGGGCTGAAGTAGCGCACGGTGTACGCCCGGTCCTGAGGCGGCGCGGGCGTCAGGAAGGCGGTCTCGGAGTAGCCCACGTCGGCGGCGATCCGCAGCATCGCCGCGGCGTCCAGGCCGGTGGCGTCCAGCACCACACCGGCGGGGTTGCCGCCGCGCGGATCGGCGGTGAATGCGGCGTAGCGCAGTACCTCGGTCATGCCGTGCACAACGGGTCTCGTGCGGCGAGTGTTCCCTGTCATGTCTTGGAGGTGTTGTCCTTGGGCGGGGTTTCGGGGGGTCTGCCCGCGGGGCCGAGTCCAGCGCCGTCCCTGATCACCGAGACCAGGCTCTGCGCGGTGCGCAGTCGCGGGTCGAAGAGCAGCAGCAGGGAGAGCACCGCCCAGCCCAGCCCGATGAGCAGCGCCGTACGCCGGAGGCCTTCGTCCAGCGGGACGACCGCGTCCAGGGCGAGGGCCGCGCCCAGCGGCAGCGCGTCCTCGCCGCGATCGACCTCGTCGATGAGCGCGAGTGCGATGCGCCAGCCGGTGATGGCAGGGTCGCCGGGGGCGAGTGCCGCGGTCTCGGCGAGTACGGGCAGCGCCTCGCCGGGCCGGTAGCGGGCGATGAGGACGCGGCCGAGCAGCAGCAGCGCGGCGGCGTCCGCCGGATGCGCGGCGGTGACGCTCCTGGCCAGGGCCTCGGCCTCGGCCAGCTCGTACCTGTCGTAGTGGGTCCGGATCTCGGTCAGTTTCGCGCTGAGCTCGTCTATCGTCCTCTGCCGGTGTATCGGCGTCCGAGCGTCCGGCGTCACGGAGGAACGGGCGCGGCCCCTCGGCGAGGGGCCGCGCCCGTGGGTCAGGCGCGGCGCAACTGGAAGGTCAGGCCCAGGTCCGCGTCCTCGGTGGTCGCGAGGCCCTCGACGATGCCCTCGGCCAGCGACGCGGCCAGGACCTCCTCGGCCACCAGCGAGCCGCCGTCGCGCAGCGCCTCGGCCAGTTCCGGCGAGGTGGCCGACCACCACAGGTCGATCCGGTCGGTGATGGCCAGACCGGCCGACTTGCGGGCGTCCTGCACCAGGCGGATGACCTCGCGCAGCAGGCCCGCCCGGCGCAGCTCGCCGGTCATCGCCAGGTCCAGCGCGATGGTCTCGCCGGTGCCGGTGTCGACGGCGCCGGTCTCCACCGCCCAGCCCGACCTGGGCTGCTCGGTGACGATGACGTCGTCGGCGCCCAGGGACACCGTGCCCAGCTCGCCCGCCTCCACCGTGACCTCGCCGCCCGAGCGCAGCACGCGCGCCAGCGAGGCGGCGTCGGCGGCCGCGACCGCCGCGGCGACCAGCTTGGTCTGCGAGCCGAACCGCTTGCCCAGCGCCCGGAAGTTCGGCTTGACGGTGAACGCCACCAGATCCGCGCTGAAGCCGGACATGTCGTCGAGGCGCAGCACGTTCAGCTCGTCCGCGATCAGGTCGCGCATCTCGCCGGGCAGCGACCCCCAGCCGGGCGCGCCGACCAGCGCGCGGCCGAGTGGCTGGCGGGTCTTGACGCCCGAGGAGGCGCGGGCCGAGCGGCCCAGCTCCACCAGGCGGCGCACCAGCGCCATCTGCCCCGACAGCGCCGGGTCGATCAGCGCCTGGTCGGCGACCGGCCACGGGGCCAGGTGCACCGACGCCGGCGCGTCCACGCCGCGCAGCACGTCCCACAGGTAGTCGGTGACGAACGGCGTCACCGGCGCCATCAGCCGGGTGACCGTCTCCAGGCACTCGTACAGGGTGGCGAAGGCCTCCCGGGAGCCCTGCCAGAAGCGGCGGCGCGAACGCCTGACGTACCAGTTGGACAGGTCGTCGAGGAAGTCGGCGATCCGCCGCCCGGCCCGCGCGGTGTCGTAGACGTCGAGCGAGGCGGTCACCTCGGCCACCGTGCGGTGCAGCTCGGCGAGCGCCCACCGGTCGATCAGCGGCCGGTCCGCCGCGGCGGGCGCCTCGGCCAGCATCGACGGCGACCAGGACTCGGCGTTGGCGTACAGGGTGAAGAACGAGGAGGTGTTCCAGTAGGTCAGCAGGACCTTGCGGACGATCTCCTCCAGGGTGCCGTGGCCGACCCGCCTGGCCGCCCACGGGGAGCCCGCGCAGGCCATGTACCAGCGCAGCGCGTCGGCGCCGTGCTGGTCCATCAGCGGGATCGGCCGCAGCACGTTGCCCAGGTGCTTGCTCATCTTGCGGCCGTCCTCGGCCAGGATGAGGCCGAGGCAGAGCACGTTCTCGTAGGACGACTGGTCGAACACCAGCGTGCCGACCGCCATCATCGAGTAGAACCAGCCGCGCGTCTGGTCGGTCGCCTCGCAGATGAACTGCGCCGGGTAGAGGCCCTCGGGCTTGCCGCGGGCGCCCCACTGGGCGAACGGCATGGAGCCGGAGTCGTACCAGGCGTCGATCACGTCGGGCACCCGGACGGCCGTCTCCCCGCAGTGCGGGCAGGGGAAGGTCACGTCGTCGACGAACGGGCGGTGCGGGTCGAGCGCCGACAGGTCCTGCCCGGCGTAGGAGCCCAGCTCGGCCAGCGAGCCGACGCAGGTGATGTGCGACTCGTCGGCCGAGCACACCCACAGCGGCAGCGGCGTGCCCCAGTAGCGCGAGCGCGACAGCGACCAGTCGACGTTGTTGCGCAGCCACTCGCCGAACCGGCCCCACTTGATCGTCTCGGGGTACCAGTTGGTCTTCTCGTTCTCCGCCAGCATCCGGTCCTTGACCGCGGTGGTGCGGATGTACCAGGCGGGCAGCGCGTAGTAGAGCAGCGCCGTGTGGCAGCGCCAGCAGTGCGGGTAGCTGTGCTCGAAGTGCCCGCCGCGGAACAGCAGGCCGCGCCCGCGCAGGTCCTCGGTCAGGCCCTCGTCGGCGTCCTTGAAGAACTGGCCGCCGACCATCGGCACGTCCGGCAGGAAGCGGCCGTCGGGGCCGATCGGGTTGACGATCGGCATGCCGTAGGACTTGCAGACGGTCATGTCGTCGGCGCCGAAGGCGGGAGCCTGGTGCACCAGGCCGGTGCCGTCCTCGACGGTGACGTAGTCGCCCAGCACCACGTAGTGCGCGTCCGGGATGTCGACCAGGTCGAAGGGCCGCCGGTACGGCGTGCGCTCCAGCTCCCGCCCGGTGAACCTGGCCACCTCGGTGGCGCCCTCGCCCAGCACGGACAGCAGCGGCTCGGCGACGACGAGCACCTCGCCGTCCGCCGTGCGCGCGGCCACGTAGGCCACGTCGGGATGGACGGCGACCGCGGTGTTGGACACCAGCGTCCACGGCGTGGTGGTCCACACCAGCAGCGAGGCGCCCAGGTCGGCCAGCGGGCCCGCGGTGACCGGCACGCGGACGTACACCGACGGGCTGGAGACGGTCTCGTAGCCGCCCGGCTGGCCCAGCTCGTGGTCGGACAGGCCGGTGCCGCAGCGCGGGCAGTACGGCGTGATGCGGAAGTCGCGGAACAGCAGGTCCTTGTCGAAGATGACCTTGAGCGACCACCAGACGGACTCCACGTAGGAGGCGTCCATCGTGCGGTAGGCCTGGGAGGTGTCGATCCAGTAGCCCATGCGCTCGGTCATCGCCTCGAACTCGTCGACGTGCTCCAGCACGGACTCGCGGCAGGCGGCGTTGAACTCGGCGATGCCGTACTGCTCGATGTCCTTCTTGCCGGTCAGGCCGAGGCGCTTCTCGACGGCGACCTCGACGGGCAGGCCGTGGCAGTCCCAGCCGGCCTTGCGGGGCACGCTGTAGCCGCGCATGGTCTTGTAGCGGGGGAAGAGGTCCTTGAAGACGCGCGCCTCGACGTGGTGCACGCCGGGCAGGCCGTTGGCGGTGGGCGGGCCCTCGTAGAAGACCCAGGTGGGGGCGCCTTCGTTCTGCTCGACGGAGCGTTCGAAGATCTTGCCGTCCCGCCATCGGTCGAGGACCTCGCGCTCGAGCGCGGGCAGGTCGACCTGCGCAGGAAGAGAGCGGAAATAGTGGGACATTGTCGGCGGGACCTCCACGCAGTCGGGTTGACGGTCGCGTGAAGGGACGAGGATCGGGATCCCCGCGGTACCACCCTTCTTGACCCCTTCCGGGGCCCTCTTCGTTCGTTTCCGCTGCCGGGTCTAGTGAGCTCGAAAGCCGTTCTTCCGGCGGCTCCGGGGTGATACCCCTGTGATAAGCGTCACAGGGCCCCTTCATCGCCTCGCAGGTTCACACGATAACGCAGAGTGGGAGCGAAGGCTTCCGGATTATCTGCGGCCGGGGTCACGGTGCCGCCCCGCATCACAAGTCGTGACAAAGATGAGGGAATGGATGCCAGTGATCAGGAGTTGAGTGAGCGAGGCGGGATAGTACGGGAGGGGTAAACCGTACGGCGGGTCGTTTGCTGATTTGTTATCGGCGGCCTAAGCTGCCCGCACCAGTTTCCCGCCTTGATCAGCATGGAGGCAGCCATGGCGGCAGTCACGCAGACCGCTACACCGGTGACATGGTCGAAGGAAGAGCTGGCCGAGGTGCGCGACAGGCTCGCGCAGGAGATCAACGAGCTGAACGCCGACATCCTGAAGCACGAATCGGAGATCGCGTCGGGCGACGTCACCCAAGGAGCGGGTGACGACCAGGCCGACGCCGGCGCGAAGACCTATGAGCGAGAACGCGAGATCGCCCTTACCCTGAATTCGCGCGACCTGGTCGCGCAGAACGAACGTGCGATCGCCAGGATCGACGCAGGGACTTATGGAGTGTGCGAATCGTGCCACAAGCCGATCGGCAAGGAGCGCCTTCAGGCGTTCCCGAGGGCGACGCTGTGCGTGACCTGCAAGCAGCGGGAGGAACGCCGCTGAGCGAACCGGCCGCCGCGGAGTCACCGGTGGCCGCCGGCGCCAGGCGGATCGGTGTCCTGGTCGTCCTCGCGGTGACCGTGTACCTCCTCGACCTGCTGACCAAGACGATCGTCCTGCGGACGCTGGAGGGCGAGCCGCCCCTGGTGGTGATCCCGGATCTGCTCGAGTTCCGGGTGATCTTCAACTCGGGGGCGGCTTTCAGCATCGGCACCGGCATGACGATCGTCTTCACGCTGGTCGCCACGGGCGTCGTGATCGCCATCCTGCGTACGGCGCGCCACCTGCGCAGCCTGCCCTGGGCGATCACGCTCGGCCTGCTGTTGGGCGGCGCGCTGGGCAACCTCACCGACCGCCTGCTCCGCTACCCCGCCGGGTTCGGCCGCCCCGAGCCCCTGCAGGGCCACGTGGTCGACTTCATCTCCGTCTTCCCCGGCCACTTCGCCATCTTCAACATCGCCGACTCCGCGATCGTCTGCGGCGGCATCCTGGCGGTCTTCCTGGCCTGGCGGGGCTACCAGATCGACGGCACCAGGGAGGTGGCCAAGAATGGCTGAGCAACGCAGCCTTCCCGTGCCCGACGGGCTCGAAGGCGAGCGCCTCGACGCCGCCCTGTCGCGCCTGTTCGGCTTCTCCCGCACCCGCGCGGCCGAGCTCATCGTCGCCGGGGACGTGCTGGTCGACGGCTCGTCGGCGGCCAAGTCCGACCGGGTGCACGCGGGCGCCTGGCTCGACGTGACACTCCCGCCGCCGGTCACCACCCCCATGCCGGTGGCCGAGCCGATCCCCGGCATGACCATCCTGTACGAGGACGACGACATCGTCGTGGTCGGCAAGCCCATCGGCGTCGCCGCCCACCCGACCGTCGGCTGGACCGGCCCGACCGTGATCGGCGGCCTGCTCGGCGCCGGGCACACGGTCGCCACCAGCGGCGCGGCCGAACGGCAGGGCATCGTGCACCGCCTGGACGCCAACACCACCGGCGCGATGGTCGTGGCCAAGAGCGAGCACGCCTACTCCCACCTCAAGCGCGCCTTCAAGGAGCGCACCGTGGACAAGCGCTACCACGCGCTGGTCCAGGGTCACCCCGACCCGTTCCGGGGCACCGTCGACGCGCCCATCGACCGGCACCCCTCCGGCGACGGCAGGTTCGCCGTCGTCGCGGGCGGCAAGCCGTCGGTGACCCACTACGACACGATCGAGGCGTTCAGGGCGGCGTCCCTGCTCGACATCAAGCTGGAGACGGGGCGCACGCACCAGATCCGCGTGCACATGGCCGCGCTGCGGCACCCCTGCGTGGGCGACCTCATGTACGGCGCGGACCCGACGATCGCGGCCCGGCTCGGCGTGACCCGGCAGTGGCTGCACGCGGTTTCGCTAGGCTTCGAGCACCCGTCCACCGGGGAGTGGGTGTCGTTCACCAGCGACTACCCGCAGGACCTGCAGAAGGCCCTCGACCGGGTGCGCGCGGAGTCCTGAGCCCCCGCTTCCGAGCTCCGAGCCCCGTTCAACGCTGGGGTCGTGAGCCCGGGTCAGCCCTCGCCTTCCTGGGGGTCGACCTGGCCGGGCTCCTCAGGGTCCGGTGCGGGGGATGACGGTGAGTCCTCGGTGGGCTCGGCCGACCGTTCCTCGGTGGACTGCCCCTCGGTCGGCGCCGCCGACGGCTCCTCGCTCCGGCGGGAAGGGGTTGGCGTCCGGTCCTCGGTGGGCGTGACGGCCTGCTGCGGGGAAGAGGTGACGGTGGGCGGGGTGCTCTGCCGTACCGGCTGCTTGGAGGAGGGGGTGGGGGTGCTGACGATGGTCGGCACGACAGGTGGTGGGGAGTCGGAGGTGCGGGTGGACAGCCATGCCATCCCGCCGGTCGCCAAAGCGGCGGCCACCGCCGCCGCCACGATCCCCGCCGGTGGGAACACCCGCGAGCGTCGTGCGGCGGGTGCTCGGCGGGTGCCGGGATCGGCCCAGGGGCGGCCCGTGGCGGGTATCCGTACCGGGGCGGTGGGGTCGGGGGCGTGGCCCGCCGCGACGGCGCGCAACCGGTTCTCGGCCTCGTGCGGTGGCATCCGGTCGGCTGGGTCCTTGGCCAGCAGGCCGTACAGCACCGGGGCCAGTGGGCCCGCGCGGGTCGTCGGCTCGGGCTCGGCGTGCATGACCGCGCCCAGCGTCGCCAGTGGATGGTCGCGCTGGAACGGCGAACGCCCCTCCACCGCCGTGTAGAGCGTCACCCCCAGCGACCACAGATCCGAGGCGGGCACCGCCCGCCCGCCCGCCGCCCGCTCGGGCGCGATGAACGCCGGCGTCCCCACCAGCATCCCGGTCCTGGTCACCGTGGAGTCGTCGTCGGTGATCGCGATGCCGAAGTCGGTGAGCACCGTCCTGCCGTCCTCGGCCACCAGCACGTTGTCCGGCTTGACGTCCCGGTGCAGGACGCCCGCCGCGTGCGCGGCCCGCAGCGCCGCCAGGACCTCCAGCCCCACCGCCGCGGCCTCGGCGGGAGGCAGCGGCCCGTCCTCGCGTACCAGGGCGCCCAGCGTGCGCGACCTGACGAGCTCCATGACGATCCACGGGTGGCCGTGCTCCTCCAGCACGTCGTAGACCTGCGCGACCCCCCGGTGGGCCACCCGTCCGGCGGCCCGTGCCTCCCGGAAGGTCCGGGTGGTGAAGTCGGGGTCCCGCTCGCCCTGCGGCGGCAGCACCTCCTTCACCGCCACGTCCCGGCCGAGCACCTCGTCGTGGGCCTCCCACACCAGGCCCATGCCGCCGCTGCCGATGGTCCTGAGCAGCCGGTACCGGCCGCCGATCATCTGCTCGGTGTCCGACATGGGGGTGGGCTACCCCATCAGATCCCGGTCATACGTAGCAAAGCGGTCACGATCGCCGCGGCGGCCAGCACCACCAGGAACGGAGCCCGCAGCAGCAGCGCGACGACCGCGGTGGCCAGACCCGCCGTCCGGGCCAGATCGAAGTGCAGCGCGCCCTCCTGGGTGAACGACTGCACCACGACCAGCGCGGCCAGCAGCGCCACCGGCACCAGCTCGGCGAAACGGCGCACCTTCGGATGGTCGAGGACGCTGCGCGGCGCGGCCAGACCGGCCAGTTTGAGCGCGTAGCAGCCGACGCACACCAGCGCGATGGCCCACCAGAGCGTCATCGCGACCTCACCATCACGAACAGCACCGCCGCCGCCGACAGCAGGACCGGCACGCCCGAAGGGGTGAACGGGGTGGCGGCCAGCGCGATCGCCGCGCCGCCCGCCGCGAGCCGGCGCAACTCGGCGCTCTCGACCAGGCGCGGCCACAGGATCGCCAGGAACGTCGCCGGGCCCACCACGTCCAGGCCGAGCACGCCGGGGTCGCCGAGCGACGAGGTGCCGAGCGCGCCGAGCAGGGTGGTGATGTTCCACGCGATGTACAGGCTGGCGAAGGTGACGGTGAACCCCGTCCGCGCCGCCGCGGCCGTCGGCTGGGCCAGCGAGACCGCCGTCGTCTCGTCGATCACGCCGTGCGCGGTCAGCAGGCGGCGCGGCCCGCGCACCTGGAGCAGGTCGGCCAGGCGCAGGCCGTACAGGGTGTTGCGCCCGCCGAGCAGCAGCGCGCCCGCCGCCGCCGCGGTCAGGTCGCCGCCGCCCGCCGCCGCGCCGACCAGCGCGAACTGGGAGGCGCCGGTGAAGGTCAGCAGGCTGAGCACGCACGCCTGCGCCACGTCGAGTCCCGCGGTGATCGCCGCCGCGCCGAACGCCACCCCCGACAGTCCGACGGCCAGACCCACCCCCAGCCCGTCACGTATGGCCGTGGTCCGGCTAGCTGTCTGTTCCATGGAGATGAGGGTATGAGGCTCCGGAATCGTCCGTCTTGTACGTTCCTGCGGCTCGCTGGTAGGCGGCAGGGGGAACGCCGACCGCCCGCTTGAAGTGCCGGCCCAGGTGGGCCTGGTCGGTGAAGCCCACCATGAGGGCCACGTCGGCGGGGGGCATGCCGGACTCCAGCAGGCGTCTGGCGTGCCGTACCCGGAGGCCGGTCAGGTAGGCGTGCGGGGGCAGGCCGGTCGCCTCCTTGAAGGCGCGCAGCAGCGGGAACGGGCTGGAGCGGACGGTCCTGGCCAGGTCCTCCAGCGTGGGCGGGTCCACCATGCGCTCGCGCAGCACGTCGAGCGCCTGCCGTACCGCCTGGGGGCCCTCGGCGGGCAGCGGCGTGGTCTGGCGCGGTTTGGCGTGCTCCGACAGCAGCCGGGCGAAGGCGGCGCGCACCAGCGTGGAGGCGGCCAGCGCGTCACCCCGCTCGGCCGCCAGGTGCGCGCGGCGCAGCAGCTCCGCCCCGGCCGGATCGTCCACCACCTGCTCGGGAAAGTACGGCACCCCGTACGGCAGGCGCAGCTCGGCCGCCACCCCCGACAGCGCCTCGATCGACGGGTACAGCATCCGGTAGGCCCAGCCGTCCGGCACCCCCGCCTGCCCGGTGTGCTCGTGGTCGGGGTTGACCAGCACCACCTGCCCCGCCGCCGCCCTGAGCAGGGAGCCCCGGTAGAGGAACTCCTCCACCCCTTCCAGGATCACGCCGACCGCGTAGCCGTCGTGCGCGTGCCGGGAGAAACGGTGGGTGACGTAGCGGGCCTTCAGCAGATCGACGCCCGGCACGGCCGGATTCCGCCAGAAGCGCGCGTCCTCGGTCATGGCCGGAAGGTCCTGACGAAAGTGTCGAAGAAGTGGCGGTCGCGCGTCCACACCGCCTCGGGCGCCTCCCAGTAGAGGGCGAAGTGCCGGCCGTCGCGCCAGCGGAAGCCGCGGTTGACCACATGGACGGTGGCGCCCTCGCGGACCCGGGTGAACTCCCAGTCGGCGGCGGCGACCCCGAGGTAGGTGAGCGGGCGGATGGCCAGGCGGCGGTAGCCGTCGAACTCGCCCTTGCGCTCGATCTCCGCCTCCAGGTTCCGCCAGGCGCGCGAGGGGTCGGGATCGGGGGTGGCGGGCGTGGTCCACTCGACGATCAGCGCGCCGGGGGAGCCGGGGCCGGTCACTCTGATGCTGGCCCGGCCCGGGGTCCGCCTGGCCGTCCAGCCTTCGGGGACCGCCAGGGTGAAGCCGCCGGTGGTGTTGCGCAGCACCCGCCAGCCTTCCGGGACCGTCGCCTTGGCCGGGGTGGGTTTCGCGCTCGGCCGCGGACTCGGGCGGGTGGCGCTCGGCGCCGGTGTGGGAGCGGCGGACGGGGTGGCGGGCCCGCGCAGCGCCAGCACCGTGCCGCCAGCGGCCAGCACGGCCACGGCCAGCGCGGAGGGAAGGATCCAGACCAGCGGGGAGCGGCGGCGCACGGGGATGGGCGGCCCGGCGAACGTGGACACCTCCCGGGGCTCCGGAAGCCGGGGCGCCGGACCATGCCCGCCGGGCGCGCGCCCCGCGGCCGGGGGCCGCGTGGAGACATCCCAGGCGGGCGTGTACGGCGCCGGGTCGTAGCTCGCGGGGACGGGCGGGGCCTGACCTGGGAAGGCGGGTGGGGTCTGGGCCGGGAACACGGGTGGGGCCTGGGCGGGGTACGCGGGCGCGGCGGTGGCGTGCAGACGGGCGAAGGCCTCGGCGGCGCTCATCCTGGCCTCCGGGTCGCGCCGCAGGAGGCCGCTGATCACCGGGGCGAGCGGGCCCGCCCGCCGCGGCGGCTCGGGGGCGTCGCGCAACACCGCGGCGACCGTGGCCGCCCAGGAGTCGCGCTGGAACGGCGGGTGGCCCTCCACGGCCGCGTGCAGCGTCGCGCCCAGCGACCACAGGTCGGACTCGGGCCGCGCGGGCAGGCCGTTGAGCCGCTCGGGCGGCATGTAGGCGGGGGTGCCGACCAGCCCGCCGGTGGCGGTCAGCGCGGTCTCGGTCTCCAGCGTGGCGATGCCGAAGTCGGTGAGCACGACGCGGCCGTCGTCGGCCAGCAGTACGTTCTCCGGTTTGACGTCGCGGTGCAGCACCCCGGTGGCGTGCGCGGCGCGCAGCGCGTCCAGCACCCGGGCGCCGATCAGCGCCACCCGGTCCACGCTCAGCGGGCCGTGCTCGCGGACCACCTCGGCCAGCGAGCGGGAGCGGACGAGCTGCATCACGATCCAGGGGCGGCCGTCCTCCTCGATCACGTCGTGGATGACGACGACCGAGGGATGGTCGAGCCGTCCGGCGGCTCTGGCCTCCCTGATGGTCCTGCGGTTGAGCTCGGCCCGCTTGTCCTCGCCGACCCCGGTGTAGCGGACCTCCTTGATCGCCACGGTCCGGTCCAGCAGCTCGTCATGGGCGCGCCAGACCACGCCCATGCCGCCTTCACCGATCGGCTCTATCAGCCGATACCGGTCGTTGACGTGCCTTTCCACGCCGTGCAGCTTACTTGGCGGGCTTGAACGTCGACGCGAACGTGTCGAAGAACTGCAGGTCGCGCTTCCAGTTCTTGGCCAGCGTGTGCCAGTAGATGGCGTACCCGCGCCCGTTGTCGGTGATGAACCCCCGGTTGCGCACCCGGCTTTTACCTGAATTCGTCCGCCAGGTGAACTCCCAGTCGGAGGCGGCCTTCATGTAGTCGACCTTCTTGATGCCCAGCAGCTCGTAGCCGCCGAAGCCGTACCGGGCGCTCTTCTCCTGCTGCTTCCAGTCCTTGTGCGGGTCGGGACCGGGATTGGGCGCCTCGTCGATCATCAGGAAGGAGTTGGAGGAGGCGCCGGGGCCGCGGAAGTACACCCGGGTGCCCTCCCGCTTGAACTCATCCCAGCCCTTGGGCAGGGCCACACTGAAGCCCGTCTTGTCCTTGTAGCTCTTCCAGCCCGCCGGGATCTCGGCCGCGGTCTTCTCCGGCGTCGGCGACGGGCTCGGCGGTGCCGTCGTGGGGGTCGCGGAGGGGGCCGGGGCGCTCGTCGAGCTCGGCCCGGAGCTGAGCGCCACCGGGGGCGTCACCTTGTTCGCGGTGTTGTCCGGGGCCGAGTTCAGGCCGAGGTAGGCGCCCACACCGGCGACCACCACGACCGCGGCGCCGATCGCGATGATCGGGGACGCCCGCCGTACCCCCTTCCTGGAGTACACGGTCGGCTCGTCCTCGTCGAAGTCGCGCGCCGCGGGGACGGCCGCGATCTCGACGGGCTCGGGCCGGTGCGGCTCGGCGGCGGGCTCGGGCCGGCGCGGCTCCGACCGGTACGGCTCGGCGCGGTAGGGCTCGGCCCGGTACGGCTCGGACCGGTAGGGCTCGACGGGCTCCGGCCACGGCTCGGCCGCCGGCATCTTGGCCGTCGAGGGCCCGCCCTTGGGCGTCGGGGGAGCGCTCGCGGCCTTCGGCGGCTGCGCCTTGGGCGCGGCGGCCTTGCCCGCGGCCTTGTTCGCGGGTTTGGGCTTGCCAGGCTTGTCCGAGCCGGGGGTCGGCAGCGGGACGCCCGTCTGGGGGAAGGAGACGGACGGCAGGCTGGGGTCGGTCGGCGTGTCGTCCACGTCCGCGGGAGTCGCGGCGGGCTCCGGCGGCACGGCTCGCGCGCTCTCGGCGTCGGCCTGCGCGATGGCCTGGCGCAGGAGCCGGGTGGCCTCTTCGTGGGTGAGCCGCTGGATCGGCTCCTTGGCCAGCAGCCCGTCGATCACCGGCCGCAGCGGCCCCGCGTGCTCGGCCGGGTCGGGCTCGTCGTTGAGCACGGCGTGCATGGTCGCCATGGCCATGCCCCGGTCGTGCGGCGCCTTGCCCTCCAGGGCGGTGTGCAGGGTCGCGCCCAGCGACCACAGGTCGGACTCGCGCCGCGCGGGCAGGCCCTTCAGCCGTTCGGGCGCGATGAAGGCGGGCGTGCCCGCCAGCCCGGTCATGGTCAGCGCGGTCTCGGTCTCCAGCGTGGCGATGCCGAAGTCGGTGAGCACCACACGGCCGTCGTCGGCCAGCAGCACGTTCTCCGGCTTGACGTCGCGGTGCAGGACGCCCGCCTCGTGCGCGCCGTGCAGCGCGTCGAGCACGGCCAGGCCGATCTCGGCGACCTTGCGCGGGGTCAGCGGCCCGTCGTGCTTGATGACCTGCCCGAGGGAGCGCGAGTGGACGAGCTGCATGACGATCCAGGGACGGTCGTCCTCCTCGATGACGTCGTGCACGACGATCACGTTCGGATGGGTGAACCTGGCGGCCGCGCGGGCCTCGCGCATGGTGCGCCGGTTCAGCATCTGCACCTCGTCGCCGAGGACGGCCGCGTAGCGGACCTCCTTGACCGCGACCTCGCGGTCGAGCAGCTCGTCATGGGCTCGCCAGACGATGCCCATGCCGCCCCTGCCGATGGGCTCCTTCAGGTGGTACCGACCGGCGACGCGGCGTCCGGCGTGCTGCTGTCGCTCCGACATCAACGGCCTCAAACCCCCTTCTTAAGCCAAGAAATACTCCCATAGCGGCGGATCATCGGCGACCACCCTGAAGGACAGTCCGCCATATGAGAAGCAGGTCCAGCAGGTGGCGGGCCGGTGTAGTGTCGTCACATGACTTGTCGCCACGCGTTTATCGAGCCGGCTCCGGGAGGGCCGGTCGTCAGCTAGCGACCATCCGGAGTCGGCACCACGGCAGAGACACCCCTGTCTCTGCCCTTTTTGTTTCCTGGAGAACGCCGACTCCAGCCGAGTCGGCTCGAATGTGGAGACCCAGATGTCATCGACGTTGGAACGACGGATGCTCCCCGCGGGCGACGGCCCGATCGTGGTGATCGGCGGAGGCTCGGCGGACGCCTCATGGGTGAGCCTGCGTGAGCACCACGGCGGTGTCACCGCCGCCGACCTGCTCACCGCCGAGCGCGAGCGGCCCCTGTACGTCGAGCCGTTCTCGGCCGACGACCTGCCCGCGATCGCCGCCGGCGCCGACGGCGTGGTGGTCGGCGCGGCCTGGATGCAGGATTTCCAGCTCGTCCGCGCCGCCGCCAGGCTCGGACTGCCGGTGCTCGTGCAGCGCGGGCCCGCCGCGACGCTGGAGGAGTGGCTGGCGATCGCCGACTACTGCGTGGCCGAAGGCAACGACCAGGTGATCCTCTGTGAGAGCGGCACCAGGACCCACCTGGACCATGTGACCCTCGACCTGACCATCATGCGCGCCGCCCAGGCCGGGAGCGGGCGGCCGGTCGTCGCCGACGTCTCCCGCGACCCCGGCCTGGCCGCCGCCGCGATCGCGGCCGGAGCCGACGGGCTGCTGCTGGCCCCCACCGCCACGGCCGGCGAGGTCGAGGCGGTACGCGAGGCGGTGACGCTGATCGCGGCCGTCACCCGCCGCGAGGACCCGCGCACGCTGGCCGGCTGCCGGGCCGCCATCGACCGGGTGGACGCGGCGCTGGCCACCTTGCTGGAGCGCCGCGCCGCGCTGGCCGGCATGGTGCAGTCGCTCAAGCCCGTCGGCGGGTTCGCCGGCCGCGACATGGAGCGCGAGCGCCTGCTCGTGGCCGCCATGGCCAGGCGCGCCCCCACGCTGGGCGAGACCAGGCTCGCCCCGATCATGAACGCGGTCATCGAGGCAGGTCTGCACCTGGCGGAGGAGCGTCGCCGGCCCGCCGGGAGCTGACCACCTTCCAGCCGATCGCGATGCCGGCCGCCAGCACGGGCAGGCACAGGAAGGCGACGCGCTGGTTCTCGTCGGCCAGCGGCATCAGCAGCACCACCAGCCCGAGGAAGCCCAGCGTCAGCCAGTTGCTGTACGGCGAGCCGGGCATCGGGAAGGCCGAGCCCAGCCTCCTGCGGCGTAGCCGGAGCTGGCAGTAGACCAGCGTGGCCCAGGTGGTGACCACGCCCAGGGAGGCGACCGCCGTGGCGATGTCGAAGGCCCGCTTCGGCACGAAGTAGAACAGCGCCACGCCGCCGAGGAAGACCGTGGCGGTCATCAGGATGCCGCCCATCGGGACGTGGCGCGGGCTGAGCGGGGCGCAGAACGCGGGCGCCTCGCCCCGCCCGGCCATCGAGCGCAGGACGCGGCCCGTGGCGTACAGGCCGGAGTTGCACGACGACAGGGCGGCGGTGATCACGATGAGGTTCATCGCGTCGGCGGCCCACGGTACGCCGAGGGCGCCGAAGAAGGTGACGAACGGCGAGGTGCCCGCGCTGTAGGCGGTCCACGGCAGGACCATCGACAGCAGCACGATCGAGCCGACGTAGAAGAGCGCGATGCGCCAGATCACGCCGTTGACGGCCTTGGGCATGATCTCGCGGGGGTTCTTGGTCTCGCCAGCCGTGATGCCGACCAGCTCGATCGAGGAGTAGGCGAACACCACCGCCTGCAGGCTCATCAGCACCACGGGGAAGCCGTTGGGGAAGAAGCCGCCGTTCGCGGTCAGGTTGTGCGCGCCGGCCTGGCCGCCGTCCACGTCCACCGCCAGCAGCACCACGGCGAGTGCGATCACCAGGAACGCGCAGATGGCCAGCACCTTCAGCAGCGCGAACCAGAACTCCAGCTCGCCGAA
The DNA here is from genome assembly GCF_040645915.1 of Nonomuraea sp. NPDC046570. Classification (NCBI taxonomy): domain Bacteria; kingdom Bacillati; phylum Actinomycetota; class Actinomycetes; order Streptosporangiales; family Streptosporangiaceae; genus Nonomuraea; species Nonomuraea sp. NPDC046570. Next base: position 384,281 of record NZ_JBEYZF010000002.1, read on the forward strand.
GAGCCGCACCGACAGCAGGTTCACCGCCAGCACGAACAGCAGGGAGATCAGCGCGGTGAGCCACTGGGGGAAGCCGGGCGCCCAGTAGGCGACGTAGGTGGCCACCGCGGTCAGCTCGGCGATGCCGGTGAAGGCCCAGTTGATCCAGTACATCCAGCCGCTGGCGAAACCGGCCCAGGGGCCGACGAACTCGTTGGCGTACTCGACGAACGAGCCCGAGGTGGGCCGGTAGAGCACCAGTTCGCCGAGGGCGCGCATCACGAAGAACGCGGCCAGGCCCGCGGCGGCGTAGGAGAGCACCAGCGCCGGGCCGGCCGCCGCGAGCCGGCCGCCGGCGCCGAGGAACAGGCCGACGCCGATCGCCCCGCCGATCGCGATCATCTGGACCTGACGGTTGCCGAGCGATTGGCGGTAGCCTTCGTCCAGTTCCGGGCGCGCCATGTGACTCCTTCGTCGCTGTGGGTGACAGATGACGATATCGGCGCAGGTGGGTGCGGGTATGATCGGCACGCCGGGTGCGGGCGGTTCGCGGCGGGATGTAGCCTCTGCGGGCCGTGGCCGTACACCTCGTCAACGATGCGGACAGGTGTGTCGCGGCGGCGCCGGGTTGTCGGTGCCGCCCACTAGGCTCAGGCGTGCACACCCAGGTCTCGAAAGAGGAGGCGCCGCTCCATGTCGTCCAGTGACTCGTTTGTACACCTGCACGTGCATACCGAGTACTCCATGCTGGACGGGGCCGCGCGCCTCAAGCAGATGTTCAAACAGGTCGGCGAGCTGGGCATGCCGGCCATCGCGATCACCGACCACGGCAACATGCACGGCGCCTACGACTTCTACCGGCAGGCGACCGACGCCGGGGTCAAGCCGGTCATCGGCATCGAGGCCTACGTCGCGCCGGAGATGCGGCAGAACAAGAAGCCGGTCCTGTGGGGCGAGCCGCACCAGAAGAAGGATGACGTCTCGGCGGGCGGCTTCTACACCCACATGACGATCTGGGCGCGTAACAAGCAGGGCCTGCACAACCTGATGCGGCTGTCCTCGCGCGCCTACACCGAGGGCTTCCACCGCAAGTGGGCCCGGATGGACGCGGAGATCCTCGCCGAGCACTCCGAGGGGCTGATGGCCACCACGGGCTGCCCCTCGGGCGAGGTGCAGACCAGGCTCAGGCTCGGCCAGTACGACCAGGCCGTGGCCGCCGCCGCGCGCTACCAGGAGATCTTCGGCAAGGACAACTACTACCTGGAGATCATGGACCACGGGCTCGACATCGAGCGCCGCGTCCGCGACGGGCTGACCCGGGTCAGCAAGGACCTGAACATCCCGCCGCTGGTCACCAACGACTCGCACTACACCTACGAGTCCGACGCCGCCTCCCACGACGCGCTCCTGTGCATCCAGACCGGCAAGCAGCTCTCCGACCCCGACCGCTTCCGCTTCGACGGCAGCGGCTACTACATCAAGAGCGCCGACGAGATGCGCGCGGTCGACTCCTCCGAGCTGTGGGCCGAGGGCTGCCGCAACACGCTGCTGGTCGCCGAGAAGGTCGACCCATCCGGGTTCTTCGAGTTCAAGAACCTCATGCCGACCTACCCCATCCCCGAGGGGCTGACCGAGCAGGAGTTCTTCCGCCGGACGGTGTGGGAGGGCATGGACCGGCGCTGGCCGGAGGGCTACGACGAGCAGCACCGCAAGCAGGCCGAGTACGAGATCGGCATCATCGAGCAGATGGGCTTCCCGAGCTACTTCCTCGTGGTCGCCGACTTCATCATGTGGGCCAAGGAGAACGGCATCCCCGTCGGCCCCGGCCGAGGCTCGGCCGCGGGCTCCCTGGTCGCCTACGCGATGGGCATCACCGACCTCGACCCGCTGCCGCACGGCCTGATCTTCGAGCGGTTCCTCAACCCCGACCGCGTCTCCATGCCCGACGTCGACATCGACTTCGACGAGCGCAGGCGGGCCGACGTGATCCGCTACGTGACCGAGAAGTGGGGCGCCGACAAGGTCGCCATGATCGCCACCTTCGGCACCATCAAGGCGAAGGCCGCCATCAAGGACGCGGGCCGCGTCCTGGGCTATCCGTACGCGCTCGGCGACAAGGTGTCCAAGGCGTTCCCGCCCGCGGTGATGGGCAAGGACATCCCGCTGGCCGGCATCTTCGACAAGGACCACCCGCGCTTCAACGAGGCGGGCGAGCTGCGCAGGCTCTACGAGGAGGACGTCGACGTCAAGTCGACGATGGACCTCGGCAAGGGCCTGGAGGGCCTGATCAGGCAGACCGGCGTGCACGCCGCCGGTGTGATCATGTCGGCCGAGGTGCTGACCGACCACATCCCGATCATGCGCCGCGACTCCGACGGCGCGATCATCACGCAGTTCGACTACCCGACCTGCGAGACGCTCGGCCTGCTGAAGATGGACTTCCTGGGCCTGCGCAACCTCACGATCATCGACGACTGCCTGAAGATGATCAAGTCGACGTTCGGCGACGAGATCGACCTGCTCAAGCTGCCGCTCGACGACCCCAAGGCCTACGAGCTGCTCGGCCGGGGCGACACTCTGGGCGTGTTCCAGCTGGATGGCGGCGGCATGCGCTCGCTGCTGCGGCTGATGAAGCCCGACAACTTCGAGGACATCTCCGCCGTCGGCGCCCTCTACCGTCCCGGCCCGATGGGCGCCAACTCGCACACCAACTACGCGCTGCGCAAGAACGGCCAGCAGGAGATCACGCCGATCCACCCGGAGTTCGAGGAGTCGCTCTCCGAGATCCTCAACACCACCTACGGCCTGATCGTCTACCAGGAGCAGGTCATGGCCATCGCGCAGAAGGTCGCCGGGTTCTCCCTCGGCAAGGCCGACCTGCTGCGCCGCGCGATGGGCAAGAAGAAGAAGTCCGAGCTGGACAAGCAGTTCGAGTCCTTTGAAGGGGGCATGAAGGCCAACGGCTACTCGGCCGCCGCCATCAAGACCCTCTGGGACATCCTGCTCCCGTTCTCCGACTACGCCTTCAACAAGGCCCACTCGGCCGCCTACGGCCTGGTCTCCTACTGGACCGCCTACCTCAAGGCCAACTACCCCGCCGCCTACATGGCCGCCCTGCTCAGCTCGGTCAAGGACGACAAGGACAAGTCGGCCCTCTACCTGAACGAGTGCCGGCGCATGGGCATCAAGGTCTACCCGCCGGACGTCAACGACTCCGACTTCGACTTCACCCCGCGCGGCACCGACATCCGCTTCGGCCTGTCGGCCGTCCGCAACGTGGGCGGCAACGTGGTGGACGGCATCATCGCCGCCCGCAAGGAGAAGGGCCGCTTCGGCGACTTCAAGGACTTCCTGCGCAAGGTCCCGGCGATCGTCTGCAACAAGCGGGTCATCGAGTCGCTCTGCAAGGCCGGTTCGTTCGACTCCCTCGGGCACGTGCGCAAGGGTCTGGTCATGGTGCACGAGCAGGCCGTCGACGCGATCATCGACATCAAGAAGAACGAGGCGATCGGCCAGGACTCCCTGTTCGGCGCCATCGAGGGCGGCGAGGACCAGACCTTCGACGTGCAGATCCCGGTGGGGGAGTGGGACAAGAACACCCTGCTCCAGTTCGAGCGCGAGATGCTCGGCCTGTACGTCTCCGACCACCCGCTCTTCGGCGTCGAGCACATCCTGGCCTCGGGCGCCGACTGCTCCATCGCCGCGCTGCAGGACGAGAGCCGCTCCGACGGCAACGTCGTCACGGTGGGCGGCATCCTGTCGGGCGTGCAGCGCAAGGTCACCAAGAAGGGTGACACATGGGTGCTGACCCAGTTGGAGGACCTCGAAGGCGCCATCGAGGTGATGATCTTCCCTTCGGCGTACCAGCTCTGTTCGACGATTCTGGCCGAGGACGCGATCGTCTTCGTCAAGGGGCGCATCGACAAGCGTGAGGATGTCGCGAAGATCATCGCGATGGAGGTGACGGCGCCCGACCTGTCGGTGGAGGCGGGCGGCCCGCTGTTGGTCAGCCTGCCGCTGAACCGTTGCACCCCGCCGGTGGTGGGGCGGCTGAAGGAGATCCTCACCACCCACCCCGGCACCTCGGAGGTCCACCTGCAGGTGCACAACGGGCCGAAGACGACGGTGATGCGCGTCGACGACCGCCTGCGCGTCACCCAGTCCCCGGCCCTGATGGGCGACCTCAAACAACTCCTCGGCCCCGCCTGCCTCGGCGCGTAGCGCTCTTTCCGGCGGGGTCAGTTCCTTCCCAGTCCGGGCTGGTCCGGCGGTGGCATGGGGGCGGAGGCGTCCGGTGCGGTGAAGCAGCAACTGATGAGACCGCGCCCGGAGCCGGCGACCAGGTGGGCGAAGGGGATGGGCTATCGGCCCTGCGCCCGGCCGCGAGAGCAGGGAACCGTGGAACCCATGAAGATTGCCGGATATATGCCCTTATTGGGTTATTAGTGGCAAATGAAAGACTTGACAAAGTCTGTCAGAAAACATGTGCGTTGTTAGCGTCTGTGCTGATCACGGGGTGTCTGCGGGGCGGAGGGGGCGAGGAGCGGGCTGTCAGGATGAAGTGTGATCACATTAGTGAGCCCGCACACCGCGTGGAGCGGCTTGGCGGCCGTCGCCGTCGGCGCGGCCGGTGAGGTCGTCACGTATCTGGGGGGTGAGGCGTCCGAGGGGCTTCTGGTCACCGACTCGCTGTACTTCAGGTTCGTCCCCTTCGTCGCCGTGCTGCTGATCGGCAGGGCGGCGGCCACGTTCCGAGGCGCCTTGCAGTGCGCGGCCGTGGTCCCCGCGGGACTGATCGCCGGGGCCTTCGCCGTGGCGCCTCTGCGGGGAGACGATCTCCTGCTCCGTGAGTACCCCTTCGGCGACGTCCAGCCTCTGCTGTGGGCGTTCGCGTTCTACGCTGCCGCGGTCCTGCTGGCGTACCTGACCAGGCGCGACGGGATCGGCGGCGACCTGTCGCTGGCGCTGCTGGCCCAGGGGCAGACGATGCCCGCCGTGTTGGCGCTGAGCTGGCCGGACACGTTCGTCAGGGTGGAGTGGGGGCATCCGGGACAGGACTGGGGCGGGCTGGCGCTCGCGGTGGTGCTGGCCGTCGTCCTGCGGCCGTCGGCGGTCACACGCGCCAGGACCCTGGCCGCCATGCTCATGATCACCGCGGCCGGCTACGCGGCGGTGAGTTCCCTCGGCTGGTGGTGGTCAGTGGCAGCCGGAGTCGCATGACCTCGGCCGGGCGTGACCAGCGGTGGCGGCGGCCGGTGATGACCAGCGGTGGTGGCGGCTGGTGGTGATCAGTGGTGGCGGCGGTGGCGAGCCCTCGGCTGGGCGTGGCCGGCGGCGCGGTCGCGCCAGACGCGGGGCTCGCGGCCCTGACGGGTACTGCGGGCGCTGCGGGCGTTGCGGGCATGGCGAGGGTGGCGAGCTTGGCGGGCGTGCCCGGCGTGTTCGGCGTGTTCGGTGTGGTGGCGCGGTGAGCCGTCCGCCCGTGCGCCACGGGCCTTGCGGCGCTCGGCCTCGAGCTTCTTCTTCTCCGCCGCCTCCGCCTCGGCCAGCCCGGGTGTGAAGCCGCCGCCGAAGCGCGTCATGTTCGGCCGGTTGAACGACGTCGCCTCCGTCCCCTCCAGCGCCGAGATCATCGACGACACCCAGATCGGCCCCGGCAGCGCCGCGCCCTGCACCGACCCGTAGTACTCCTGCCCGATCTGCACGTCCTGCAGCGGATAGCGGTAGGAGCCGCGGATGTCGCCCACGCTGACCGCCGCCGCCAGGTCGGGCGTGTACCCGGCGAACCAGGCCGAGGTGTAGCCGTTGTTGGTGCCCGTCTTCCCGGCGGCGGACCGCCCGATGCTCTGCCCCCTCATGGTGCCCTTGGAGAACACCCCCGTCAGCACATGGCTGACCGCGTCCGCGACCTCCCTGTCGAGCGCCTGCTCGCAGGTGGGCGGCACCGACGTGCGCAGCCCCTCCCGGTCCACGATCTCGACGATGGCCATCGGCTTGCAGTAGCGCCCCCTGGCGCCCAACGCCGCGAAGGCCCCTGCGACCGTGACAGGGTCCATCTCGTTGACGCCGAGGGTGAACGTCGGCACCTCCCGCAGCGCCGCGCCGTCGGCCCTGACGATGCCGAGGGACTTGGCCGTCCGGACCACGTCGCACAGGCCGATCTTGCGCTCCAGCATCATGTAGAAGATGTTGACCGACTTCCAGGTGCCCGTTTCGAGGCTGTGCGGGCCGCCCGTACCCTCGCCGCTGGCGTTGAGGATGCGCGCGCCCGGCGCGTTGACCGGCCGCCCCGAGCAGTCGCGGTAGCCCTCGGAGGGCACGAAGCTGCCGGGCGTCTGGAAGCCCTGCCCGAACCGCCAGCCCTCCTTCAACGCCGTGGCCAGCGTGAACACCTTGAACGTCGACCCGGCCTGGAACCCCATCCCACCGCCGTGCGCGACATCGGCGGGCAGGTTGTAGGTGGTACGCGGGCCGTTGTTCTTGTTGCCGGGATTGCGGCCGAACTTCTTGCTCGCCGCCATCGCCCTGATCCGCCCGGTGCCCGGCTCGACCATCGCCTCGGCGGCCACCTCGGTGTCCTCCGGGTTCACCCGGCCGGAGATCGCCTGCTCGGCCGCCCGCTGAGCGACCGGGTCCAGCGTGGTGCGGAGTATCAGACCGCCTCGGTTCATCCGGCGCTGCCGCTCGGCCTTGGTGGCGCCGAAGACCGGATTGGACAGCAGCTCACGCTGTACGTAGAGGCAGAAGAACGGGTAGGCGCTGCCTTCGCACCCGCCGGGCTCGGGCCGCAGCTTGATGCCGAGCGGCGCCCGCTTGGCCGCCTTCGCCGCCGCCTGCGTGATCATGCCGAGCGAGGCCATCCGGTCCAGCACGGTGTCGCGCCGCTCGGTCAGCCGCCCCTGCTGCTTCTTCCCGATCGACGGATCGGTCGAGTACGGCGTCCGCACCGCCCCGGCCAGCGCCGCCGCCTGCCCCAGCGTGAGCTTGGCGGCGGAGGTGGAGAAGAACCGCCTGGCGGCGGCCTCGACGCCGTAGGCGCCCGCGCCGAAGTAGGCGATGTTCAGGTACCGCTCCAGGATCTCGGCCTTGCTGTACTTCTCCTCCATCGCCAGCGCGTACCGCAGCTCGCTGATCTTGCGCGACAGGTTCGGCGCCCGCGCCCGGTCCCGCTCCAGCTCGGTCTCAGCGCTCTCCACCAGGATGTTCTTCACCAGTTGCTGGGTCAGCGACGAGCCGCCCTGCTTGATCCCACCCGCCTGGGTGTTGGTGATGACCGCCCGCAGTGTGCCTTTGATGTCCAGGCCCGCGTGCTCGTAGAAGCGCGAGTCCTCGATCGCGATGATGGCCTGGCGCATGACCGGGGCGACCGCGCTCAGCGGCACGGTCGTCCTGTTGGCCTCGTAGAACTGGGCGAACTGCTTGCCGTTCTTGTCCAGCAGGCGGGTGACCTGGGACAGCGGCTCCTCGTGCGGCGCGGGCGGCAGGTCGGTGAACGTGCTCGCCACGTTCCTGACCACGATCCCCGCGCCGCCCACCGCGGGAACGGCCACGGCCGCCACCAGCACCCCGCCGAGCACCCCGGCCGCACCGAGCTTGAGCAGTGTCACGCAGATGATCTGCGGCCGGGAGAGGCTGGCCAAACGGCGGATTCAGAGTTTTTACTCTTCGCGGCGGATGTTCAGGCCGAGGGACGCGAACTGTTCGAAGGGCCGGTGGTAGCCCCGCTCGATGTGCTGGACGCCGCGCAGCCTGGAGGAGCCGTCGGCCACCGCGGCGGCCAGCACCGCGGAGAACCCGGCCCTGATGTCGGGCAGTTCCACGTCGGCGCCGCGCAGTTGGGAGACGCCGCGCACCACGGCCGAGTGCTTGGCGTTGGTGTCGTGGTAGCGGCAGGCGGGCCCGCCGAGGCACTGGTCGAACACCTCGATCTCGCACCCCATGTCCTGCAGCGCGGGCACGTACACCAGCCGGTTCTCGAAGACCGTCTCGTGCAGCACCGACATGCCCTGGCTCTGGGTGAACAGCACCATCAGCGGCGTCTGCCAGTCGGTCATGAAACCGGGGTGGGTGTCGGTCTGCACGGCCGCCGCGCGCAGGCCCTGCGGCGGCTTCCTGGCGCACAGGTACTCGTCGTTGATGTCGAACTGGGCGCCCATCCTGGCCAGGGTGGTGATCGCGGTGACCAGCCGGTCCTGCGGGCAGCCGTGCACCCGGACCTCGCCGCCGGTGATCAGCCCGGCCGCCAGGTAGGAGAACGCCTCGATCCGATCGCCGGCCAGCCAGGTGCGTGCCCCGTGCAGCCGCTCGACGCCCTCGATGAGGATCCGCCGGTCGGGGGACAGCTCGATCCTGGCGCCCATCCGCTGCAGGAACAGCGCCAGCTCCACCACCTCGGGCTCCATCGCCGCGTTCTTGATCACGGTCTTGCCCTCGGCCAGCACCGCCGACATGAGGATCGTCTCGGTGGCGCCCACGCTCGGGTACGGCAGCTCCAGGCGGGCGCCGACCAGCCGCTTGGCCTTGGCGGTGATGCCGCCGCCGCCCACCTCCACCTCGGCGCCCATCGCGCGCAGCGCCTCGACGTGGAAGTTGACCGGCCGCCGGCCGATCGGGTCGCCGCCGACCAGCGGCACGAACGCCTCGCCCGCCAGGTGCAGCAGCGGGCCGAGCATCAGGATCGGGATCCGGTTCAGGCCGCTGAACGCGGTGGGCACGCTCGGCCTGATCTCCGGGCCCTGGCCGATCCTGATCTCGCCCCGGCCGATCTCCACCTCGATGCCGAGCGCCCTGAGCATCGCCGCGGTGATCTCCACCTCGCCCACCTCGGGGACGTTGTGGATCGTGCTCTCGCCGGTGCCGAGCATGGCCGCGACCATGTGCTTCGACACGCCGTTCTTGGAGCCGCGAACCTCGACATCGCCGCGCAGCGGCCCTGAGGGATCGATCAGCCACACCTTGTCTTCAATCACGGACCGAGCCTAGCCGGGGGTTACCATCGAGCAGGTTCGGACACACTTGTGAAGGGGAGTGGCGTGCTGGGGCATGTGCGGGCATTCGCGGTGACCGTCCTGGCACTGGCGGCTCTGGGACTGGGGGCCGGACTCACCTGGTCGTGGCTGGCGCCGCGCACGCCGTACGCGGTCACCGGCGAGGGTCCGGTCCTCGCCGACCCCTCCACGCAGTCGCTGATCGCCGCCGACGGGTGGTTCGCCGTGCTCACCGGCCTGCTGGGCGTGCTGTGCGGGGTCGGTGCCTGGTACGCGGCCCGCCACCGGCCGCTGCCGGTGATCCTGGGCCTGTGCGCGGGCGGCACGCTGGCGGCGTTCCTCACCCTGTGGGCCGGGTCGACGTTCACGCTCGGCGCGGTGCACCTCGCGGCGCGCACGCCGCCCGGGGTGGAGATCGTCGCGGGGTCGCTGACGCTGACCGCCAAGGGGGTGCTGGTGGCCTGGCCGCTGTTCGCGGTGGGGCTGTTCGGGGCGATGGAGGGCGTGGCCGCCTACCGCGAGTCGCCGCTGCGCAGGCCGTACGGCGGGCTGCCGCCGGGGGAGTGAGCGGCGGTCAGCCCAGCGGCGGGCGGCGGGAGCCGTACCCGGTGGCCTGTTCGAAGGCGTGGGCGGCGCGCAGGGCCAGCGCGTCGGCGAACGGGCGGGCGACGATCTGCACCCCGACCGGCAGGCCGGAGGGGGTGAACCCGGCGGGGACGGAGGCGGCGGGGGCGTGCAGGACGCTGATCCAGTACGCCGAGCGCATCCAGGCGAGGTAGTCGGGCATGGCCTGGCCGTCGATCTCGGTGACGTGCGGCTGCCCGACCGGGAACGGCGGCACCTGGCTGACCGGCGCGATCAGCAGGTCGTAGGTGTCGAAGAAGGCGGCCATCCGCTGGTAGAGGCCGCTGCGCAGGCGTTCGGCCCGGGCCAGGTCGGCGCCGGTGACCTCGCGGCCGCGCTCGACGTTCCAGCGGGTGTTGTCGCCGAGGCCGTCCAGGTCGCCGAAGGACAGCGCGTAGTACCACGCCCGGTAGATCCGGAAGGCGTCCTCGGCGTCGGAAAGGTCCAGGTCCACCTGCTCGACGCGGGCGCCGAGCCGCTCGAAGACGGCGGGCGCGGTCGCGGTCACCGCGGCCGTGTCCGGGTCCACCGGCAGCCCGCCCAGGTCGGGACTCCAGGCCACGCGCAGTCCGGCGATCCCCCGCTCCGGGTCGGGGGTGAAGGTCTCGGTGATCGCGTACGGCGAGGCGGGGTCGAAGCCGGCGATCACGCTCAGCATGAGGGCCGCGTCCTCGGCCGTACGGGCCATCGGGCCCTGGACGGACAGGGTGAACCAGGCGGCGGTGTCGGAGACGGCGGGCACCCGCCCGGGGGTGGGGCGCAGGCCGACCACGTTGCAGAAGGACGCGGGGTTGCGCAGCGAGCCGCCCATGTCGGAGCCGTCAGCCAGCGGGACCATGCCCGCCGCCAGCGCGACCGCCGCCCCGCCGCTGCTGCCGCCCGCGCTCCTGGCCGGGTCGTAGGGGTTGCGGGTGGCGCCGAACACCTCGTTGACGGTGTGCGAGCCGGTGCCGAACTCGGGGGTGTTGGTCTTGCCGACGGTGATGGCGCCCGCGGCCTTGAGCCGCCGCACGATCAGCGCATCCTTGGTCGGGATATTTCCCGAAAAAAGCGGTGAACCGTACGTTGTCCGGATATTTGCGGTGTCTACCAGGTCCTTGTGTGCCACCGGGAGGCCGTGCAGCGGCCCCTCGGGGGCGCGCGCGTCGGCGGCGCGCGCCTGGTCGAGGGCCTGCTCGACGACCAGCGTGACGATCGCGTTCAGCGGGCCGTTGACCTGCTCGATGCGCGTCAGGTGCGCCTCCAGCAACTCGACGGCGCTCACCTGGCGGGTCCTGACCAGGCGGGCCATCTCCGTGGCGGTCAGATAGTGCAGTTCGCTCACGAGGTCGATCCTGCCTCATCGCCTCCCGGCGGACGATGGCAAGGGTTGCACGCCGGTGGGCCCGAAGATCAGCCGGTCTTGCCGATCGGGGCGGTGACCGCCCTGGTCAGGTCGATGAGGTTCCGCGGCGCCGTCTCGATCTGCAGTCCGCGCCGGCCCGCCGAGAAGTAGATCGTCTCGAAGTCGAGCGCCGAGGCGTCGACCACCGTCGGCAGTGCCTTGCGCTGCCCCAGCGGGCTGATCCCGCCGACGACGTACCCCGTCACCTTCTCGACCCTGGCGGAGTCGGCCATCGCGGCCCGCTTGCTCTTCAGCGCCGCGGCGAACGCCTTCAGGTCCAACTTTCCCGACACCGGCACCACCGCCACCGCGAGCCCGCTCTCCACCTCGGCCACAAGCGTCTTGAAGATCCGCTCGTACGGCAGGCCGAGCGCGTCGGCCGCCTCCTCGCCGTAGGCCTGGGCGTTGGCGTCATGGTCGTAGGGGTGCAGGGTGAAATCGACCTTGGCCTTGGCCAGCGCCACCGTGGCCGGGGTCCCCTGCCCTCCCGTGCTCTTCTTGCTCACGGTCCTCGATGGTAGGGCATGCTATGAATCTACAATGTAAAGGCGGGCTCCTCGTGCGGGACGCCCTTCAGCTCGTGGAACCCCGGAGTGGCCGCCACCAGCAGTGTTCCGTCCCACAGCAGCCCCGCCTGCTCGCCGCGCGGGATCTGCGACAGCACGGGCCCGAAGAACGCCGTCCCGCCGCAGGCGATCACCGGTGTCCCGATGTGCGGGCCGACGAGGGCGATCCCGGCGGCGGTGGAGGCGCGCAGCGCGTCGTCGTACTCCGTCGACTCCCCGGCTGTGACGAGGTCCTCCGGCAGGCCCGCCTCGGTCAGCGCCGTAGGGACGCCGTCCCAGTCGTGGCGTTGGAGTCTCGGGGCCAGGGTGGTGTAGAGCCTGCCGAGGGCCTGCTTGCCGTACCGCTGTTCGGCGGCGGCGCAGATGCGGGCCGGGATCCACAGGTAGCCCTCGGGGTCGCCTTCCGGGTCGTCGTCGCGGTGCTCGTTCAGCGCGGACAGGCTCAGCAGGTTCCAGCGCAGCTCCACGGGCCTGACCTTGGCCACCTCCAGCATCCAGCGGGAGGTGACCCAGGTGTAGGAGCAGGCGGGGTCGAACCAGAAGTCAACGATCTTCATGAGCCTCCTGCCGCCGTGATCGCCAGGTGGGCTTGTCCCGATTTGAGGGGGCGTTCATGGGGCGTGAGTCTAACCGCCCGCCGATCAGCGTTTCCGGGGGACTTCGACGATCGGGACGGTCGAGCGCAGGATGGTCACCCCGGCGATCGCCAGGCCGTCGGCGTTCTTCCACGAGTCGAGGTTGTGGGTGCCGGCCGCGACGTTCGTCCACTTGTGGTGCTGCCAGGAGTCGCAGGCGAACTGGACGGTGGCGCCCAGCGGGCGCAGCGCGATCCAGTAGGCGGTCACGCCCGGGGGGCAGGTCTTGTGCGACCAGATCTCGATGTCGCCGGCGGCCTCCTGGGTCCAGGAGCGGCTGGGCAGGCGTACGGCCATGCGCTCGGTGACCAGGCGCAGGCCGTACCCCTTGGTGACCTCGGGGGCGGCGTCGACCGGGGTGGCCGCCTGGATCGGGCCGGCGCTGGGGGGTTGCGGGGGCGCTTGGGCGGCGATCGGAGCGGCCGACTGGACCTTGCCCTGATCCGGGGGCGGCCAGAGGAACCAGATGGCTCCGCTCACCGCGATCACGGCCGCGGCCATGGCCAGGAACCGGGTCTTCCGCCAGTCCCACGGATCCTGTCGGTCGTCCTCCCGGTCCCGTCCGGGCGGATCGGGCGGCGCGGCCGTGGGGGGCGGTTGGGTGCGGGTCGTGTAGTGGCGGCTCGCGCGTGAGCGCCAGGAGCGTTCGACGGCTCGCATGCGGTCGCGCAGCGAGTCGACGCGGCGGCCGAGGGCGAGCAGCTCGTCGGCGAGCGGGCCGGTCAGCTTCAGCACGGTGACGACCTGGTGCATGACCTCCACGCCGGGCAGCTTGCTGCCGTGCGTGAGCTGCTGGGCGCCGCTCAGCCAGCGGGACACCGTACCCTCGTCGGCGATCCGGTGGTTGGCCAGGACCTTCTGCTGTGCCCCCGCCGCTTCGAGCGCGCGGGCCAGCGCGGACGCGGCGGCGTCCAGTGCGTCGATGAGGTCGTCGGCCAAATGCTCGAAGGGCTCCATCCGCGTGTCCTCCTCGCGGTTGCAGTCATCCAGCGATGTGCCTGGTCACAGCGGTCCAAATTGGACTCCAAGCAGTCGCCCCGGGGGTTGTGTGGCGGCGGTCGCGCAGGCATGGCGAAGGTGTGACGCAGAGCCCCTCGCTCGCCCCGGTTGATCATATTCGGCCGGATCGCCGAGGGCAGCGGGTTGCCCGCCAACCCGTACGCCTGCCCTCTCCTGACACGGAAAGGACGATCATGTCCGCACTTCTCAGCACGGTCCTGGCCGCCACGCTGGCCGCGACGTCCTGGTCCTCGGGTTCCGGTTTCTCCGCCCAGGTCTCCGGCATCGCGTCGGCGACCGCCCAGGTCACCTACATCGACGGCGAGGAGATCAGGGTCGACTCGATGTCGGTGAGCGACCTCAGGGTCGACGGCCACAGCGTGTACGCCTACTGGGTGATCCGCACCCCCGAGGGCTACAGCTCCAAGACCGGCGCCCGCGTCAACTCCCAAGACGCCAACACCACGCTCACCTGGCGAAACCTCCGCATCACCGACAAGCATTACGGCTTGAAGAAGCTCCAGCTCGTCGTGTGCGTCGACGACTGGGGCACGGACACCTGCCGCGCGAGCGGCGTCCAGGTCAACCCGCGCTTCTGACGCCCGCCCTTCACCCGGACCGGCAACGGTCCGGGTGAACCCGTTGACGTGCGGCGGCTCGGTGCCGCACTATGAACACACGTTCATGAACGCATGTTCACGAGAAGGGCGAGCCCATGCAGAAGATCGTCAACACCCACCAGGCCGAAGCGTGGAACGGCTACGAAGGCACCCACTGGGCCGACAACCAGGACCGCTACGACGCCGTGAACACCGCGTTCAACGCCTCCTTGCTCCAGGCCGCGGCCATCACCGAGTCCGACCACGTGCTCGACATCGGCTGCGGCACCGGCCAGCTCACCAGGCTCGCCGCCCGAACGGCCGTGCACGGGCGAGCCGTGGGCGTGGACCTGTCCGCCCCGATGCTCGCCAGAGCGCGCGCCACGGCAGCGGGCGAGGAGCTGACCACGGTCGAGTTCACCCAGGGCGACGCTCAGGTCCACCCCTTCCAGGAGGCCGGCTTCGACGTGGCACTCAGCCGTTTCGGCATCATGTTCTTCGCCGATCCGGTCGCGGCCTTCGCCAACATCGCCCGCGCCCTCCGCCCCGGCGGGCGCGTAGCATTCCTGGCCATGCGCGACCTCAAGGAGCACGACCTCGGCCAGGTGTTCGCCGCCCTGGCCCCCCACCTCAGGGCCCACACCGACGACGGCGACGGCGCCAGCCCGGTCTCCATGGCCGACCCCAAGGTCATCGAGGCCATCCTGAGCGAGGCCGGGTTCACCGACATCACCACCACCAAGGTGGACGCCCCCCAGGTGTGGGGGAAGGACGCGGCGGACGCCGCCGAATTCCTGCTCGGCTGGGGCCCGGTCCACCACCTGCTGGAAGAGCGGGACGAGGCCCGCGCCGCCCTCACCGAGGCCCTGCGCCCGTTCGAGAACCCCGACGCGGTACGGCTGCGCGGCGCGGCCTGGCTGGCCTGCGCGACCAGGCCATGACCCGCAGACCGCCCGCCGCCCTGCGCGACGCCACGGACCAGGACATCCGCCGGCACCTGATCGCCACCGCCGAGCGGCTCATCGCCCGCCGCGGCACGGCCGGGCTGACCGTCAGGCAGATCGCGCAGGAGGCGAAGGTGGCCAGCGGCGTGCTGTACAACTACTTCGCCGACAAGGAGGAACTCCTCGCGCTGGCCCTGCACGCGCACATCCGGTCGGCCGCCGCGGCGCTGCCCGAACCGGCGGCGGGCGGGACACTCGAATCCGCGCTCACCGCGTACGTCACCCGCAGCTTGGCCTTCCACGCCGCGATCATGCCCGCGTTCGCCGGCCTGTTCGCCCAGCCGGGCGTCCTGACCAGGTTCGCGGCCCTGCCCCAGCCCCGAAGCCTGCGCGAGGAGCTCGCCGAATTCCTGCGCGCCGAGCAGCGCGCGGGCCGGGTCGCGGCAGGCGCGAACCCGGACGCCGCCGCCACGATGATCATCGGCGCCTGCCACGAACTGGTCCTGCCCCGGCTGTACGGCGGCGCGACCGAGATCGAGGTGCCGCCCGGTTTCGTCGCCGACCTGGTCGCCACCATCCTCACCGGAATCGGGTCGTAGGCTGCCCAAGTGACCTTGTACGTCGAAATGGCCCTCACCCCGGCGGACCGCGACCGCATCCGGTCGATCATCGGCGGCGTCCCCGTCTGGTTCGCCGAACCGAAGCAGCACACCGGCCAGGACGCGGCCGCGTTCGCCGAGGCCGAGGTGGCGCTGGGAAACTGCCCGCCCGGCTGGCTGCCGTCCGCGAACCGGCTGCGCTGGCTGCAACTGGCCTCCGCGGGCATCGACTCCTACCTGCGCCTCGACTGGGCCGACCTGGGCCGCAGGCTGGTCGTGACCAACTTGTCCGGCGCGTTCGCCGACCCCGTGGCCCAGACCTGCCTGTCCGGCATCCTCGCCCTGTACCGGGGCGTGGACGAGATGGCCAGGCTCACCACCTGGGCCAAGGACGAGCTGCGCCCCCGCCTGCGCCTGCTCACCGGCGCCACGGTCGTCATCCTGGGCGCGGGCACGATCGCCGCCCGCCTGGCCGACCTGCTCGCCCCCTTCGGCTGCAAGGTGCTGCACTACTCCCGCAGTCGCGGCGACCTGCGCACCCTCGCCGACCTCGACGCCGCCCTGCCCTCCGCCGACGTCCTGGTCGGCCTGCTTCCGGGTACCGCCGACACCGAGAACCTCCTCGACGCCGGGCGTCTGGCCCTGCTGCCCCGCGGAGCCGTGGTCGTCAACGCGGGCCGCGGCACGCTGATCGACGAGGACGCCCTGATGGCGGCCCTGCGCGCGGGCCGCCTCGGCGGCGCCGTACTCGATGTCACCCGGCAGGAGCCGCTGCCTCCGGAGCACCCGCTGTGGACGTGCCCGAACACCCTGCTCACCCAGCACACCGCGGGCGGCTCCGACCAGGAGGTGAGCCAGACCTTGGACGTGTTCGCCGACAACTGGCGGCGCCACCGGGACGGGGTGCCGCTGCGCAACATCGTGGACTGGTCCCGCGGCTTCTGAGCCGTCAGCCTTCTCGGTGCTCCGGGGGAAGGTGGCAGGCAGGCGCCAGTTTCTCGCACAATGCCCAGATCGCCTCCCGGTTGCGCCGGTCGAGCACCGAGGCGGGCCACGACCTCGGCCGCCCGTCCGACCCGAAGTACGTCCCGGTCACCCCCTCCACCTCCTCGCTCGACGCCAGCAGGAGGCTGGACCGCGCGGGCTTGGCCAGGTCCTTCAGCAGCACCGGCCCGAGCAGCCGCAGCAACGGCACGACCGGGCGGTACGCCAGGGGGAACGCCTTCGCGGGCGTGGCCTGGTTGCCCGGCGTGTACGCGTGCCCGGGATAGGCCACGTTGATCGTCACCCCGGTGCCCGCCACCCGCTCGGCGAACAGGTGGCTCATCGCCATCATGATCACCTTGCTGTGGTTGTACTGGCAGAACGTCCAGCCCATGTAGGTCCGCTCGCCCTGGAGGTTGTCCAGGTCGATCGGCCCTGTCGGGATCCCGCCGGTGATGTTGACCACCCGTGCGGACGCGGCGGCGTGGAGCGCGGGCATCAGCAGGTGGGTGAGCGTGAACGGCGCCAGGACGTGCGCCGCGAAGGCGGTCTCGACGCCGTCCACGGTCAGTTCGCGGCGGGCCATGTTCGTGCCGACGTTGTTGATCAGGACGTGCAGCACGCCGTACCGGTTGGTCACCTCTTCGGCCAGTCGGTGCAGGTCGTGCTGGCGTGTGATGTCCGCCGTCAGCGCGTCGATGTGGTCGTTGCCGGTGTCGCCTCTCAGTTCGGCGGCGGCGGCCTCGGCCCGCCCCCGGTCCCGTCCCACGAGGACCACCTGGGCGCCGAGCCGCGCCAGTCCGCGTGCCGTCTCCTTGCCGATTCCGCCTGTGCTGCCGGTCACCAGGACCCTTTTTCCATGCATGCAGGCAGTATGTCACTCGGTGACATTCGTATCATCCGGTGTCTTAGGTAAACTCCGGTGCGTGGATGGACTGCGTGAGCGCACCCGGCAGGCGATGCGTACCGAACTGGCGGAACTGGCCCTGCGAATGTTCCTCGATCGCGGCTTCGACGAGACGACCGTGGACGACATCGCGCGGGCGGCCGGCATGTCGAAGCGCACCTTCTTCCGCTACTTCCCGGCCAAGGAGGACGTGCTCTTCGGCGGCGCCGACGACCTGGCCGCCCAGGTCGCCGACGAGATCCGGGCCCGTCCCGCCGGCGAGGACGCGTGGGAGTGCCTGCGCGTCGTCCTCGGCCGCTGGGAGCGGCGGATCCACGCCTCGAACGAGGAACTGGCCAACCTGCGGCTGATCGAGTCGACCCCGTCCCTGCAGGCCCGGATGCAGCAGAAGCGGAACCAGCTCCGCGGGCAGGTCGCCGACGCCCTGCGCGAGCGGTCCGGCGCCGGACTCGACGCCTTCACGGCGGACCTGCTCACCAGCGCGGCGGGAGCCGTCCTGGACGCGGTCTCCCGGGAGTGGCTCCGCAGCGGCGGCGCCGCGGACCGCGCCGCGCTGATCGACCACGCCTTCACCCTGCTGAAGCCGTCAGCACGTGGTCCTGGCCGCGGGTAGCACGCGGTCGGTGAAGTAGCGGTCGATGTGGTCGCGGGCGCAGATGTTGAAGCCGTAGAGCGTGTGGCCGGGTCCCTCGTGGCGGACGGTGGCGCTGCCCGGCACCTGCTCCAGCACGCGCTGGACGGCGTCGGACTCGCCCCAGGCGCCGGCGCCGAGCATCGGCGGCAGGCCCTTGGGCAGCGGGGTCGGCGGGTTGGTCACCGGCACCGGCCAGCCGACGCAGCCGAGGGTCCCGGTCGCCAGCGTGTTGGCGGTGCCCGCGTCGGGCGCGATCCGGCGCAGCCGGGCGATCGTCGCCTCCAGCTCGGCGCGATTCGCCGGGCGCGGCCAGTCCACGCATTCGGTGACGCCGGTCGACTGGTCGGGGTACCGGCCGTGCTCGGGGACGAAACCGGAGGCGTCGCCGCCCGCCGCCGCGCGGATGTCCCGCGCCAGCTTCGGCCACGCTCGCACCCCCTGCCGGGCCGAGCTGATCGCGAAGGACTGCAGGTCGCGGCCGTCGTAGGCGATCGCGGCCCTCTTGGCGGGGATCGGCGTGCGGTCGGCCCTGGCGATCAGCCCGCGCCATTTCGCGGGCACGTCGCGGCACCCGCCCGCGGTACACCAGTCGAAGAACCGGTCGATGGCCTGCTCGTTGCTCCTGGCCATCTTCTCCAGTTCGCCCACCCAGTCGGCGGTGGCGTGGTTCCAGGTGCCGTCGAGCACCATCGTGCGCACCTGGCCGGGAAAGAGGCGGGCGTAGTCCTGCCCGTAGAACCCGGCGTAGGAGGCTCCGTAGTAGTTGAGCTTGGCGCCGCCGAGGGCCTTTCTGATCGCCTCCATGTCCCTGGCGTGGTCGGCCGAGCTCATGGTGGCGAAGAGCTCGGGGTCCTTGGCGCGGCAGGCCTCGGCGAAGCCGCGGTTGGTGTCGGAGAGCCGCCCGAAGTCGGCGTCGTCCCGGGGGAACTCGGGCAGCGGGACGCGGGTCCAGGTGCACGGCAGGCCGGTGCTGAGGCCGCGGAACTGTTCGCCGTAGCCGCGCGTGTCCCACGTCACGATGTCCATGCGTTCGCGCAGCTTGGACCACCAGTCCACGGACTGGGTGATGGAGATCCCGGGTCCGCCCGGCCCGCCGTACGCGACCAGGACGGAGCCCTCCGAGGTGCCGGTGGCCTTCAGGCGGCCCAGCTTCAGCGTGATCTTGCGTTCCCCGGCCTTCTGCCAGTCGACCGGAACCTGCAGGTCGGCGCACTCCATCCTGACCTTGTCGGCCGGGCAGGGACGCCAGTCGAGGGGAGCGGGTTGCTGCGCCTGTACGCCCGAGCCCAGCAGGCTCAGGACGATGGCGATGGACTTCAACATGCCGGCCACGATCTCCGAAGGCCCGCCCCGGCCGCATCGGACCGTGGTCTGGCCCGGGGGCGCCGTATCAGACCAGGGGATGTCATCCCACGGCGACAGGCCCCGCCCAGGGCCGCCGGACCCCGTCGACGGCGGCCAGGAGCTTGCGTGTGAACCGATGCATATGGGGGTCAAGCGACTCCAGGGGATGGCTGAGCACCTGGGGGAGCGGCAGCCACCTGATCGCCTCGAACTCCTCCTCGTCGAAGGAGGTGATGTCTCCTGCCTCGGCCCGGAGCACGAACCACAACGACACATCGGTGTGCGGGCCCGGCCCCCGCGTGCGGGTGCTGGTCACGAAGAACGGGCGCTCCCCGGAGATCGCGGATGGGACCGCCTCGATGCGCAGTTCCTCGCGGCACTCCCGCACCACGGTGTCCCACGGGTGCTCCAGCGGCTCGACATGGCCGCCGCTGGGAAGCCACAGCCCCGCCTTCCGGTGGGAGACGAGCAGGAGCTCACCGCGTTCCTCGTCCTGGACCACGAAGTAGCTGACCAGGTGGGTCGCGGGAACGTCCGGCTTCCGGACCCGGTACAGCGGGGCGCCGCCGGTGACCCACTCCGTCACGGCGGTCAGGTCCGCGCGCTCCTGCTCGTCCCACGGCTCGACGGCTCCCAGCAACTCCGTCAGCCGGGTACGGGCGAGGCGGTCATCGGTCTCTGAGGCGGTCACGCCCGACATCATGTCGGCCTGGGGATTCCGATGCCAGTCGAGGGCTTCGCGGGGGACTCGTGACCTGCGTCTGCCGTCCCATATGGTGGACAGAGCGGGATTCAGGTGCTGGACTCCGTAGACTGTGTGGGTGATTTCCCGTATCGACCTGCGCGGTTCCCTTCCGGAGAACCTGCGCGACGTGCTGCCCCGTGCCGACCTGGACGTGGAGGCCGCCCTGGAAATGGTGCGCCCTCTCTGCGAGGACGTGCGCCATCGTGGGGCGGCAGCCGTACGGGAGCTGACCGCCAGGTTCGACCACGTCGAGATCGACTCCACCCGCGTCCCGGCCGAGGCCATCACGAGCGCCCTGGAGACCCTGGACCCGAGGGTCAGGGCGGCGCTGGAGGAGGCCATCAGGCGGGCCCGGCTGGTCCACCGCGACCAGCGGCGCACCGACACGACGACGCAGGTCGTCCCGGGTGGCACGGTGACCGAGCGCTGGGTGCCGGTCGACCGGGTCGGCCTGTACGTTCCGGGCGGCCGGGCGGTGTACCCGTCGAGCGTGGTCATGAACGTGGTCCCGGCCCAGGAGGCGGGGGTCTCCTCGCTGGCGGTGGCGAGCCCGCCGCAGCAGGACGGCCTGCCGCACCCGACGATCCTGGCGGCGTGCGCGCTGCTCGGCGTCGACGAGGTCTACCGCGTGGGCGGCGCCCAGGCGGTGGCGATGTTCGCCTACGGCACGGAGGAGTGCCGGCCCGCCCAGCTGGTGACGGGGCCGGGCAACATCTGGGTGGCGGCGGCCAAGCGGCTGCTCAAGGGCGTCATCGGCATCGACTCCGAGGCGGGGCCGACCGAGATCGCGATCCTGGCCGACGAGAGCGCCGACCCGGTGCACGTGGCGGCCGACCTGATCAGCCAGGCCGAGCACGACGTGATCGCCGCCGCGGTGCTGGTCACCGACAGCGTGGAGCTGGCCGAGGCGGTGGAGAAGGAGCTGCCGGGCCAGGTGTCCGCGACGAAGCACTCCGAGCGCATCGCCGAGGCGCTGCGCGGCAGGCAGTCCGGCATCGTGCTGGTCGACGACGTCGAGGCGGGCATCAAGGTCGTCGACGCGTACGCGGCCGAGCACCTGGAGATCCACACGGCCGACGCGCACGGCGTGGCGGCGCGGATCAGGAACGCCGGCGCGATCTTCATCGGCGCGTACGCCCCGGTGTCGCTGGGCGACTACATGGCCGGCTCCAACCACGTGCTGCCGACCGGCGGCTGCGCCTGCCACTCCAGCGGCCTGTCGGTGCAGACGTTCCTGCGCGGCATCCATGTGGTGGACTACACCCGTGAGGCGCTGGCGCAGGCCGCGCCGTACGTATGCGTGCTGGCCGACGCCGAGGACCTGCCTGGGCACGGCGCGGCGATCCGCGCGCGATTCGACTGGGAGATTCCTGAGCGGTGAACGTGGACGACCTGCCGATCCGCGACGACCTGAAGGGGCGCAAGCCGTACGGCGCGCCCCAGATCGACGTCCCGGTGCGGCTGAACACGAACGAGAACCCCTACCCGCCGTCCAAGGCGCTGGTCGACGACCTGGCCGAGGCGGTCCGCCGGCACGCCTCCGAGCTGAACCGCTATCCGGACCGCGACGCCGTCGAGCTGCGCGCGGACTTGGCCGGCTACCTCGGGCACGGGCTGGCGCCCGAGCAGGTGTGGGCGGCCAACGGCTCGAACGAGGTGCTGCAGCAGATCCTGCAGGCCTTCGGCGGGCACGGCAGGACGGCGATGGGCTTCGAGCCGTCCTACTCGATGCATCCGATCATCACGACCGGCACGAACACGGAGTGGATCGCGGGCGCGCGCGAGGAGGACTTCGCGCTCGACGCGGACAAGGCGGTCGCGGCGGTCGAGGAGCACCGTCCCGACATCGTCTTCCTGACCTCGCCGAACAACCCGACGGGCACCGCGCTGCCGCTGGAGACGATCCGGCGGGTGCTGGAGGCCGCCGACGGCATGGTGGTGGTCGACGAGGCGTACGCGGAGTTCGCCAGGTCGGGGACGGCGTCGGCGCTGAGCCTGCTGCCGGAGTACCCGAGGCTGATCGTGACGCGGACGATGTCGAAGGCGTTCGCGATGGCGGGCACCCGCCTGGGCTACCTGGCCGCGCACCGGGCCGTGGTGGAGGCGCTGCTGCTGGTGCGCCTGCCGTACCACCTGTCGACGTTGACGCAGACGGCGGCCAGGGTGGCGCTGGCGCACCGGGCCGAGCTGCTCGGCACGGTCGACGAGTTGCGCGCCGAGCGGGACGCGACGGTGGAGTGGCTGCGGGCCAAGGGCTTGACGGTGGCCGACTCCGACGCCAACTTCGTGTTGTTCGGGCGTTTCGCCGACCGCAGGCGGATCTGGGAGGGTGTGCTGGCGGGCGGTGTGCTGATCCGTGAGGTCGGGCCGCCCGGGTGGTTGCGCGTGTCGATCGGCACCGGCGAGGAGATGACGGCGTTCCGCGCCGCGATGGAGGGAGTTCTGTGAACCGCGTGGGCCGCATCGAACGGGCGACGAAGGAGACCTCGGTACTGGTCGAGGTGAACCTCGACGGCACCGGCCAGGTCGACGTGGCGACCGGCGTCGGATTCTACGACCACATGCTGGCGCAGCTGGGCAAGCACGGGCTGTTCGACCTGACCGTGAAGACCGAGGGCGACCTGCACATCGACTCGCACCACACGATCGAGGACACCGCGCTCGCGCTGGGCGCGGCCTTCCGCGAGGCGCTGGGCGACAAGTCGGGCATCAGGCGGTTCGGTCATGCGTCGTGCCCGCTGGACGAGTCGCTCGCCCAGGTGACGGTGGACCTGTCGGGCCGGCCGTACCTGGTGCACTCCGAGCCCGAGGGCATGGCGCCGATGATCGGCCCCGAGTACGACACGACGATGACCAGGCACATCCTGGAGTCGTTCGTGGCGCAGGCGGCCATCTGCCTGCACGTGCACGTGCCGTACGGGCGCAACGCGCACCACATCGTGGAGGCGCAGTTCAAGGCGCTGGCCAGGGCGCTGCGCGAGGCGTCCGAGCGCGACCCGCGCTCGGAGGGCGTGCCGAGCACCAAGGGCGTGCTGTGACCGAGAGCGTGCCCGCCATCGCCCTGGCCTTCCTGGGGCTGTTCCTCATCGGCGGGGTCATCTCGCTGACCAAGCAGGGGCTCAAGGTGGGCGCGGTGGTGTGCGGCGTCGCCGCGGTGATGGCGATCACGGGAGCGGTGATGTGGTGGTGAAGGACGTCGTCATCCTCGACTACGGCTCGGGCAACCTGCGCTCGGCCGAGCGGGCGCTGGCCAGGGCAGGCGCCCGGGTGACCGTCACCGCCGACCACGAGGCGGCGATGAACGCCGACGGGCTCGTGGTGCCGGGCGTGGGCGCGTTCGCGGCGTGCATGCAGGGCCTCAAGGCCGTCCACGGCGAGCGCGTCATCGACCGCAGGCTGTCGGCGGGCCGGGCGGTGCTCGGCATCTGCGTCGGCATGCAGATCCTGTTCGAGCGCGGCGTCGAGCACGGCGTGGAGACCGAGGGCTGCGGCGAGTGGCCGGGCACGGTCGAGCGCCTGGAGGCGCCGGTGCTGCCGCACATGGGCTGGAACACCGTCAAGGCGCCCGAGGGCAGCGCGCTGTTCGCGGGCCTCGACGCCGCCACCCGCTTCTACTTCGTGCACTCCTACGGGGTACGCCGGTGGGAGCTGCAGGCCGGTCACGGCTTCACCGACCCGCTGGTGACGTGGGCCGAGCACGGCGTGCCGTTCGTGGCCGCGGTGGAGAACGGCCCGCTCATGGCCACCCAGTTCCATCCGGAGAAGTCGGGGGACGCCGGTGCCGCGCTGTTGAAGAACTGGCTCGGCACCCTTTGAGCAAGGAGCGGGCGCGGCGGCGTGCCGTACGCGAGGCCGAACGTGAGCGGGCGCTGCGGCGCGAGGCGGGGCGGCAGGCCCGCAGGTCCCGCCGGCGCGCGCTCAAGGCCAGGCTGGTGCCCCGCCGTGTCCGCATCGCACGGCAGGGCGGTGTGCTGGCCCGTCGCGAGCGTGCCCGCAACGGCGTCGTCGCGCTGCTCTTCGTCATCGTCCAGCTGATCGCCTGGCTGCTGTGGTCGTCCTGGTGGGTCAGCTTCGGCGTCCTCGTCTTCTCCCTGCTGCTCGTCCCTGTTCTCGTGACCCTTGTTTTCGACCGGAGGACCTGAACACATGTCGCTCGTACTGCTGCCCGCCGTGGACGTCGCCGGGGGGCAGGCCGTCCGCCTCGTCCAGGGCGAGGCCGGAACCGAGACCGGCTACGGCGAGCCGCTCGCCGCGGCGCTGGCCTGGCAGGAGGCGGGCGCCGAGTGGATCCATCTGGTCGACCTGGACGCCGCCTTCCGCCGCGGCTCCAACAAGGAGCTGATCGCCGAGCTGATCGGCCGCCTGGACGTCCAGGTGGAGCTGTCGGGCGGGATCCGCGACGACGCCACGCTGGAGGCGGCGCTGGCGACCGGCTGCCGCCGGGTGAACATCGGCACCGCGGCGCTGGAGCAGCCCGAATGGTGCAGGCGGGTCATCGCCGAACACGGGGACAAGATCGCCGTGGGCCTGGACGTGCGCGGCACGACGCTGGCGGCGCGCGGCTGGACCGAGGAGGGCGGCGACCTGTGGGAGGTCCTCGACCGCCTGGAGACCGACGGCTGCCCCCGGTACGTGGTCACCGACGTCACCAGGGACGGCATGCTCGGAGGCCCCAACCTGGAGCTGTACCGCGAGCTGTGCGCCCGCACTAAGAGCCCCGTCGTCGCGAGCGGCGGCGTCTCCTCCCTGGACGACCTGCGCGCCCTGGCCTCGCTGACATCGCTCGGGGTCGAGGGCGCCATCGTGGGCAAGGCCCTCTACGCCCAGGCGTTCACCCTGCGCGAGGCGCTGGCCGCGGTCGGCGACTCGTGATGGTGAGCCAGGTGAGCAGCGAGCGCATGGGGTCGCGGGTGTTCTCGGGCGGGGTATGGGAGGAGAGGTACGGTTACGCCAGAGCGGTCGTCGCGGGACCGCGCGTCCTGGTCTCCGGCTGCACCGCGACGGTCGACGGCGAGGTCCAGCACCTCGGCGACGCCTACGGACAGGCCGCGACGGCGCTGGCGATCGCCCTGGACGCGGTCGAGGCGGCCGGGCTGACCAGGGAGGACGTCATCATGGTTCGCTACTACGTGGTGGACGACAGGCACTACGACTCCGTGGGCAGGGCGCTGGCGGAGGCGCTGGGGCATGTCAGGCCCGCGTGCACGGGCGTGCGGGTGGCCGGGCTGATCGACCCGCGGATGCTGGTCGAAGTGGAGATCGAGGCGTTTCGAGCATGACGGTCGCGGTACGGGTGATCCCCTGTCTGGACGTGGACGCGGGCCGGGTGGTCAAGGGTGTCAACTTCGAGAACCTGCGGGACGCGGGCGACCCGGTGGAGCTGGCCCGCCGATACGACGAGGAGGGCGCCGACGAGCTGACCTTCCTCGACATCACCGCCTCCTCGGGTGAGCGGGAGACGATGTTCGACGTGGTCCGCAGGACCGCCGAGCAGGTCTTCATCCCGCTGACGGTGGGCGGCGGCGTGCGGGCCGTCGAGGACGTGAACCGGCTGCTGCGGGCGGGAGCGGACAAGGTGTCGCTGAACACCGCCGCCATCGCCAGGCCCGAGCTGCTCACCGAGGCCTCGCGCCGGTTCGGCGCGCAGTGCGTGGTGCTGTCGGTGGACGCCAGGCGCGCCGAGGGGACCGCCTCGGGCTTCGAGGTGACCACGCACGGCGGACGCCGCGGCACCGGCATCGACGCGGTGGAGTGGGCGGCCAGGGGAGAGGAGCTCGGGGTCGGCGAGATCCTGCTCAACTCCATGGACGGCGACGGCACCCTCGACGGCTACGACCTGGAGATGATCCGGGCCGTGCGGGCGGCGGTCCGGGTGCCGGTCATCGCCAGCGGCGGGGCGGGACGCCTGGAGCACTTCCCGCCCGCGGTGGCGGCGGGCGCGGACGCGGTGCTGGCCGCGTCGGTGTTCCACTTCGGCACGCTGAAGATCGCCGAGGTGAAGGAGACGCTGCGCGCGGCGGGCCACCCGGTGCGCTGATCAGAAGGCCCGCATGTGGTGGTAGAGCTCGAAGGCGACGTCCTGCGCCCCGAAGGCCGCCGCCTCCGAGCGTTTCACCGCCAGGTACGCGCTGCGCCGGAGCGGCCCCAGGGCCTCCATGAGCAGTTCGTCGGCCTCCAGGGCGTCCAGCGCCTCGTCCAGGCCGGCGGGCAGGCGCGGGTAGGCGCCGGGGCGGGTGTCGGGGTCGACGAGGACCGGCTCGCCGGGGTCGAGCCTGCGGCGCAGGCCGTCGAGGCCCGCGTGGATGACCGCGCCGAGCGACAGGTAGGGGTTGGCCGAGGAGTCCGACGGCTTCAGCTCCAGGTTCGGCTCGCCGCTCTCGCCCAGCGGTGAGCAGATCCGCACGGCCGCCTCCCGGTTGTCGGGGCCGTGCACGGCGTAGCCGCTGGACCACATGCGCGGCCCGAGCCTGCGGAAGCTGTTGACGCTGCCGCAGGTCAGCGCGGTCAGGGCGGGGAGGTGGGCGAGCAGCCCGCCGACGAAGTGCGCCATCAGGTCCGGCTCCCCGGCGAACAGGTTGCGCCGCTGCTCGCGGTCCCACAGGGACAGGTGCAGGTGGGCGCCGTTGCCGGGCTGGTCGGCCAGCGGTTTGGGGGCGAGTGAGGCCCACATGGACATGCGCAGCGCCACGCCGCGCACGGTCTCGCGGTAGAGGACGTGGTTGTCGGCCGCGCGGAGGGCGGGCGCGTGCCGTACGGACAGTTCCTGCTGGCCGGGGCCGAGTTCGGGGTGGTAGTGCTCGACGCGCAGGCCCTGGGTCTCCAGGTCGTGCGCCAGGCGGAGGGCGTAGTCGTGGGCGGTGTCGAAGCCGATGCCCGCGAAGCAGAGGCTGTCGTCGAGGGGTCGCAGGCGGTCGAAGCCGTCCGGGCCGCTCTCCCGGTGGCCGAGGGTGAACTCCGGCTCGAACGCCGCCACGAGCGCGTAGCCCTCGCCCGCGAGTTCGGCCACGGCGTCTTTGAGGAACGTGCGCGGGCAGGCGTCCCAGGGAGAGCCGTCGAGGCGGCGCAGGTCCGACAGCATCGTCGCGGCGCCTGGAGAGTAGGGGAGGGTGACAAAGGTCGACGGGGCGGGTACGAGCCGCACCTCGCCGACGGGGCCAAGGTGCTCGACCTCCTGGAGCTGGTCGAGCATGTTCATCGCCATCATGGCCACCGTGTGCCCGATTCCCGAGTGCAGCCGCTCGGCCAGCCGGCTGCGGGACACCGCCTTGCCGCGGATCACTCCGCCGTGGTCGGCGTACAGGAAGCGGACCAGTTCGATGCCCTCGATCTCGGCGCGTTCAAGGATGCGCCGGACTGCGGGATCGATCGGGTGGGTCTCGGTGACGCTCTGGCGATCTCTCATCCTGCCTGCGTAACACGATCCGAGGGTTCGGGGAAGCATCGCCGCAGGACAGGGTGGCTCGGGGGCCGAACCGGGATCCGGCCGGGACCTGTCAGGTCAGGACACTTGAGAAGAACACGGCCAACTGATTTGCTCCGTTGACAATTCCGTCGAATACACCGTTGACCGCGGCGGCCGCCTGGGCCGGCCGGGTGAACAGGTAGAAGACCACGAATGCCACGAGGAGATACGTGAGGACCTTCTTGACCTGCATGGGGGGCCTCCTGCAGTCCATTTCCCAGCCGTATATACCCGGATCTGGGCGATCACTGGCATCTTCTGTGAAGATGTTCTTGATCATAACCGGGGGGCTTCTTTTCTATGCCATGGTACGGCGATCAGTCCGAGTGCCGTGGCTCACACGCCGAGAGAAGCGTGCATCAACCGGCCGATCGAGCCCTCGTCACCGCTGAGGTCGACCCTGGCGTGCGCCTGCCGGCCGAAGCAGAACAGCAGGAGCTCGGCGGCCATGCCGGTGACCTCCACCTTCGCGCCGTCCTTGGCCCCGCCGATGGCCACGCCGCCGCCGAGCCGGTGCAGCACCACGCCGACGGGTGATTTGCGGAGCATCAGCCTGGCCATGCCGTTCAGCCGCTTCCAGAGGTAGTCGTCCAGGTCCTCGGGCAGCTCCCGGGGCTCCCATGACGGCTGGGCGCGCCGTACGTCCTCGTGGTGGACGAGGTACTCCATCGTGTTGACGGCCTCGTCCAGGCGCGGGAGCAGGCCGTAGAGGCCGCCCGGCTCGCGGGCCGTGCGCACCAGCTCGGCGAAGGAGTGCCTGGCCTTCAGCCCGTCCTGCACCGAGGCGGTGTACCCGGCCAGCGGCTTGAGGGCGATGCCCGGGTTCGCGTCGAGCCTGCGCTCGCGCAGCACCAGATGAGCGACCAGGTCGTAGGTCGTCCACCCGGCGCACAGGGTCGGGGCGTCGGGGCCGAGCTGGTCGAACAGGTCGCAGAGCGCGGCGCGCTCGGCACGGGCGTGAGTCACCCTCCGATCGTACTGGCGGGTGGGAATAACCATGCGATCGGACGTGATAGGGACATAAAGAAGAAAATTTCCCTGCGGAAGGATCCCCCCGAGTGCCGACCAAGGTCACCTCAGCCGTCATGCGCCAAGGACTCCGCGTCCTCGGGGTGGCCATCCGCGCGGAGAAGGCGGTATTCGCCGGAGCGGTGCTGGCCAGCGCCCTCTACGGCGGGATGACCGTCGCCTCGGCCTGGGCGCTCGGCTGGGCCACCGGGAACGTCGTGATCCCCGCCTTCCACGACGGCCGGACCGGCGAGGGCGCGCTCTGGACCGGCGTCCTGCTGATCATGGGTACGGCCCTGCTCAAGGCGATCGGCGTGGCCGGGCGGCGGCTGCTGGCCGGGCTGATGCAGTACCGCATGCAGGCCCGCTCCCGGCGCGACGTGACCAAGCAGTACCTGCGCCTGCCCCTGGCCTGGCACCACCGGCACCCCACCGGGCAGCTGCTGTCCAACGCCAGCGCCGACGCCGAGGCCGCCTGGGCCCCGCTCGCGCCGCTGCCGATGGCCGTGGGCGTGATCGTCATGCTGGTCACCGCGGCGATCGGCATGATCATCACCGACCCGATCCTGGCCCTCGTCGGATTCCTGATATTTCCGGCGATCGCGATACTCAACCTGGTCTACCAGCGCAAGCTGAGCCCACTGGCCACGCGCGCGCAGCAACTGCGCGCCGAGGTCAGCGAGATCGCCCACGAGAGCTTCGACGGCGCGCTGGTGGTCAAGACGCTGGGCCGCGAGGAACTGGAGACCGACCGGTTCCGGCGCAGGGCGCACGAGCTGCGCGACGCCAACATCGCCGTCGGCCGGGTACGCGGCCTGTTCGACCCCATGCTGGAGGCGCTGCCCACGCTCGGCGTGCTGGCCGTCCTCGCGCTCGGCGCGCAGCGCCTGTCCACCGGGGCGATCAACTCCGGCGAGCTGGTGCAGGTGGCCTACCTGTTCACCCTGCTCTCCTTCCCGATCCGGGCGCTCGGCTGGGTGCTGGCCGAGCTGCCGCGCAGCGTCGTCGGCTGGGAGCGGGTCCAGTCCGTCCTCGACGCCAGCGGGTCCATGGAGTACGGCCGGACCGCGCTGACCGGCACCAACCCGGCCAGCCTCCAGGTCACCGGCCTGTCCTACGCCTACGGCGAGTCGAGGGTGCTGCACGACGTCACCTTCGACGTGCCGGCCGGGCGCACCGTGGCGCTCGTCGGGCCCACCGGCTCGGGCAAGTCCACGCTGGTGCAGACCCTGGTCAGGCTCGTCGACCCGGACAGCGGCGAGGTCCGCCTGGACGGCGAGGACCTGCGCGACCTCGCCTACGGCGGCATCGCCGAGGCGGTCGCGCTGGTGCCCCAGCAGACGTTCCTGTTCGACGACACCGTCCGCGGCAACGTCACCCTCGGCCTGCCCGCCGACGACGAGGAGGTGTGGGCCGCGCTCCGGCTGGCCCAGGCCGACGGGTTCGTCAGCGCGCTGCCCGGCGCCCTGGACACCCGGGTGGGCGAACGCGGCACCACCCTCTCCGGCGGCCAGCGCCAGCGCGTCGCGCTGGCCCGCGCCGTCGTCCGCAGGCCCCGCCTGCTGATCCTCGACGACGCCACCTCCAGCGTCGATCCCCAGGTCGAAGCCAAGATCCTGTACGGCCTGCGGGACGCCGCCGAAGCCTCCACCGTCGTGGTCGTCGCCTACCGGATGGCCACGATCGCGCTCGCCGACGAGGTCGTCTACCTGGACCGGGGCCGCGTCGTCGACCACGGCCCGCACGCCGAGCTGATCGCCCGCTGCCCGGGCTACCGCAACCTGGTCACCGCCTACGAGCGCGAAGAGGCCGAGAGGGCCGCGATCGCGGCGGAAGAGGAAGAGGTCAGCGCATGACGCAGCTCCAGGGAGTCGAACGCTCGGCGCTGGCCACCGTACGGCGCGGCCTGTCCCTCACCCCCGAGTTCCGCAAGGGGCTGGCGGGGACGCTCGCCCTCGCCGTAGTCGCCACCGTCGGAAAGATCATCGTGCCGGTGGCGGTGCAGCAGACCATCGACACCGGCCTGCGCGGCGGCGTGATCGACCTCGCCTACATCTACCGGGCCGTCCTGCTCTGCGCGGCCGCGGTCGTCCTGACGGCCCTGGCCGGATACGTGATGAACGTCCGCCTCTACAAGGCCACCGAGTCCTCGCTGGCGACCCTCCGGGTACGCGGCTTCCGCCACGTCCACGACCTGTCCGTGCTCACCCAGAACTCCGAGCGCCGCGGCGCCCTGGTCTCCCGCGTCACCAACGACGTGGACCAGATCAGCACGTTCATGCAGTGGGGCGGGCTGATGATCATCGTGGCGTTCGGCCAGCTCCTGGTGGCCAGCGTGCTGATGTTCGTCTACTCCTGGCAGCTCACCCTGCTGGTCTGGGCGTGCTTCGTCCCGCTGATGATCGCCCTGCCGCGCTTCCAGCGCTGGCTGTCCGGCGCCTACACCACCGTCCGCGAGCGCACCGGCGACATGCTGTCGGCCGTCAGCGAGTCCGTGGTCGGCGCCGCCGTCATCCGCGCCCACGGCTCCGAGCGGCGCACCGCCGAGCGCATCGACACCGCGATCAACGCCAACAGGTCCGCCCAGGTGCGCGCGCAGAAGATCGTCGCCTCCGTCTTCCCGCTCACCGAGATCGTCGCCGCCCTGGCCATCGCCGGGATCGTCGTGCTCGGCGTGCGGCTCGGCGTCTCGGGGAGCATCACCGAGGGGGAACTGGTCGCGTTCCTCTTCCTGGTCACGCTGTTCGTCTCGCCGCTGCAGATCGCCACCGAGGTGCTGAACGAGGCGCAGAACGCGGTCGCCGGGTGGCGGCGCGTCCTCGGCGTGCTGGACACCCCGCCGGACGTCGCCGACCCCGGCGAGCAGGGCGTCGAGCTGCCGCGCGGGCCGATCTCCGTGGCCTTCGAGGACGTGCACTTCGCCTATCCGGGGGGCGTGCCCGTACTCAAGGAGGTGGCGGTGGCCATCCCGCCGCGCTCGCGGATCGCGGTCGTCGGGGAGACCGGGTCGGGCAAGACCACGTTCGCCAAGCTGCTGACCCGGCTGATGGACCCCGTCTCGGGGCGGGTCACCGTCGACGGGGTGGACCTGCGCGAGATGCGCTTCTCCTCGCTGCGCGAGCGGATCGTCATGGTGCCGCAGGACGGGTTCCTGTTCGACGGGACGCTGGCGGAGAACATCCGCTTCGGCCGGCCGGAGGCGACCGACGAGGAGATCTCGCTGGCCATGACCGAGCTGGGGCTGGCCGACTGGCTGGAGGGCCTGCCCGCCGGACTGGCGACGCCGGTGGGGCAGCGCGGCGAGTCGATGTCGGCGGGGGAGCGCCAGCTCGTGGCACTGGCCAGGGCGTACCTGGCCGACCCGGACCTGCTGCTGCTGGACGAGGCCACCTCGGCGGTGGACCCGGCCACGGAGGTACGGCTGGCGCGGGCGCTGGAGGGCGTGACCCGCGGCCGTACGGCCATCTCGATCGCGCACCGGCTGTCCACGGCGGAGAACGCGGACGAGGTCCTCGTCTTCGACGCCGGCCGCCTGGTCCAGCGCGGCCCGCACAGCCGCCTGGTGCGCGAGCCGGGCGTCTACGCCGACCTGCACGCCTCCTGGATCTCCTCCGCCCACTCCTGACATCCGGCGGATTGCCTTGGGCCCGCTCGTGGAGGGACGGGCGGGCCGGGGTCATACGATGGGGGTATGTCCCTTGATCCCCAGGTCGCGGCGCGGCTCAAGCGCAATGCCGACGGGCTGGTGCCCGCCATCGTCCAGCAGTACGACACCG
Organism: Nonomuraea sp. NPDC046570; assembly: GCF_040645915.1. Lineage (NCBI taxonomy): Bacteria > Bacillati > Actinomycetota > Actinomycetes > Streptosporangiales > Streptosporangiaceae > Nonomuraea > Nonomuraea sp. NPDC046570. Next base: position 416,457 of record NZ_JBEYZF010000002.1, read on the forward strand.
GCGAGGTGCTCATGCTCGCCTGGATGGACGACGAGGCGCTGCACCGCACGCTCACCACGGGCCGGGGCACCTACTGGTCGCGCAGCCGCGGCTCCTACTGGGTGAAGGGCGACACCTCCGGGCACGTCCAGCACGTGAAGTCGGTCGCGCTCGACTGCGACGGCGACACGCTGCTGCTCCAGGTGGACCAGGTGGGCGCCGCCTGCCACACCGGCGACCGCACCTGCTTCGACGCCGACCGCCTGGCCCTGTCATGACCTCCGTCGAGGCCGCCGCGCCGCCGACGTCGAAGAGGGGGCTGTGGGCCTGGGTGCTCGGCTGCGCCGCGGGGGCGGCGCTGGTGCTGCTCGCCGTGGGCAGGACGTGGGTGTCGGTGGCGTTCGGCGGCGCGCACGACACCGTCGAGCTGACCGGCGCCGAGCTCGCGCCCGCCGCGCAGACGCTGGCGCTGGCCGCGCTGGCCGCGATCGTCGCCGTCCTGGCCACCCGGGGGCTGTGGCGGCGCCTGATCGGCGCGGTCGTCGCGCTGTGCGGCGCCGGGGTGGCCGCGCTGACCCTGCTGGGTCTCGGCGACGGGACGGCGGTGGAGCTCGCGCTACGGCGCAGGCCGCTGGCGGCGGCGGAGGCCGTTCCGCCGGCCTCGGCGGGTGTCTGGGCCTACCTGGCCGCGGCGGGCGGGCTGGTGCTGGTGGTGGCCGGTGTGGTGGCCGTGGCGCGCGGGGCGCGGTGGCCGGGGATGTCGGACCGGTACGAGCGCCAGGCCCCCGAGGCGAGCAGGGCACGGGACGACAGGTCGATGTGGGAGGCGATGGACCGGGGCGACGACCCCACCGCGTAACGCGGCACAAAAGGCACCAAACCCTTGCATTCGCATTACAACTTGCCGAAATTACGGATGTTTCTCCACGTGGATAGCGGGGTGTCGCTAGGCTGCGGCGCGCAACTCGCCGACAATGAACCACATGAGGAGTCGTTAGCATGAGTTACGGAAACCAGGGCGGCAGCGGGGGTTATGGTGCCCAGCCTCCCGGCAGCGGGGGCTACGGGGCCCAGCCGCCCGGTGGCGGATACGGCCCGCCGCCCGGTGGCGGCTACGGTCCTCCCGGCGGTTACGGCGCTCCTCAGACGCCGCCGGACAACCACCTTGTCGCGGCCATCCTGACCACGCTGTTCTGCTGCCTGCCCTTCGGCATCGTGTCCATCGTCAAGTCGTCGCAGGTCAACTCGAAGTGGGCGGCCGGCGACTACCAGGGCGCCGTCGCGGCTTCGGAAGAGGCCAAGACGTGGTGGAAGCGCGCGCTGATCGTCGGCGTCATCGTGGAAGTCGTCGTCATCGTGCTGTACATCCTGCTCTTCGTCGTTCTGGTGGCGAACACCCCGACGTACGGATACTGATGAGTGTTGGCCACACCGAACGGCGCGGCACGGACCGTCTGAAGGCCGTGCTCGCGCCGCTCGGCGTCGCCGCGGCGGCGGGGGCCGCCTTCGTCTTCGTCGGCTCGGTCGACCCGAACGAGCCGGGTCACTACCCGACCTGCCCGTTCCTGTGGCTGACCCACCTGTACTGTCCGGGCTGCGGCACCCTGCGTACCATCCACGCGCTGGCCCACCTCGACCCGCTGGCCGCCCTGGGGCTGAACCCGCTCGCGGTGGTGATGCTGCCGTTCCTGCTGTTCTGGTGGGGTCGCTGGCTGGTGACGGCCTGGCAGGGCCGCCCGCGCCGGACGACGCTCGCGCATCCGGCCTACATCTGGGCCTTCTTCGCCGTGGTGATCGTCTACTGGGTCGTGCGCAACCTCCCCTTCGGCGCCTTTCTCGCGCCATAGCGGGGCCCTGTGGCGGGGCGACCCCGGCCGGGCCGATACCATCGCAGGACAAGGTGGGGAGCGGACGCCGCGCGCAGCGCCACGAGCGACCTCCCGGCCACCCCCAGCACAGTCGACCGGAGGGACCCTGATCACGTGAACGAGCGAAGCAGTCGGCACGTGGGGTTCGCGAGGGTGATCGCATGAGCGGGCACGACCGGGCCAGCGTGCTCGACGAGATCCTCGACGGGGTCCGTGCCGACCTGGCCGTGCGGCAGGAGGCGGTCTCCCTCGACGAGCTCAAGGCGCGGGCCGCGAAGGCGCCGAGCGCCAAGGACGCCCACGCGGCGCTGGGCGGCGACAAGGTCTCGGTGATCGCCGAGGTCAAGCGGTCGAGCCCGTCAAAGGGCGCGCTGGCCGCGATCGCCGACCCGGCGGCGCTGGCCGCCGACTACGAGGCCGGCGGAGCCCACGTCATCAGCGTGCTCACCGAGCGGCGCCGATTCGGCGGCAGCCTCGACGACCTGGCCGCCGTGCGCGCCCGCGTCGACATCCCGATCCTGCGCAAGGACTTCATCGTCACCTCCTACCAGCTCTGGGAGGCACGCGCCTACGGCGCCGACCTGGCGCTGCTCATGGTGGTCTCGCTGGAGCAGCCCGCGCTGGTGTCGCTGATCGAGCGTGCCGAGTCGATCGGCCTGACCCCGCTGGTCGAGGTGCACACCGAGGAGGAGCTCGACCGGGCCCTCGAGGCGGGCGCCAGGATCATCGGCATCAACGCGCGCAACCTGAAGACGCTCGAGGTGGACCGCGACGTCTTCGCCAAACTCGCGCCGAAGATCCCGGACGGCATCATCCGAATCGCCGAGTCCGGGGTCCGCGGCCCGCACGACCTGCTCGCCTACGCTCGTGCGGGGGCCGACGCCGTGCTGGTGGGCGAGAGCCTGGTGACCGGCAAGGATCCGAGGAAGGCCGTGGAGGCCCTCGTGACCGCCGGCGCCCACCCCGCGACGAGACCCGACCACGGATCCGAGGGATGACATGACCGCCCTTACCGCCGCCGACCTGGCAGGCAACGGCATCAACGGCGACGACCCGGACAGCTCCGGTAAGTTCGGCCTGTTCGGCGGGCGCTACGTGCCCGAGGCGCTGATCCCGGCGCTGGACGAGGTCGCCGCCGAGTACGAGAAGGCCAAGCACGACGAGGCCTTCATCCGGGAGTTCGACCACCTGCTGCGTACCTACGCCGGGCGGCCGACCACGCTGACCGAGGTGCCGCGCTTCGCCGAGCACGCGGGCGGCGCGCGCATCGTGCTCAAGCGCGAGGACCTCACACACACCGGCGCGCACAAGATCAACAATGTGCTCGGCCAGGCGCTGCTGACCAAGCGGCTCGGCAAGTCCCGGGTGGTCGCCGAGACCGGCGCGGGTCAGCACGGCGTGGCCACCGCGACCGCCGCGGCCCTGATGGGCCTGGAGTGCGTCATCTACATGGGCGCCGTCGACTGCGAGCGCCAGGCGCTCAACGTGGCGCGGATGAAGCTGCTCGGCGCGACGGTGGTGCCGGTCACCAACGGCAGCCAGACGCTGAAGGACGCCATCAACGAGGCGTTCCGCGACTGGGTCACCAACGTCGACTCCACCCACTACCTGTTCGGCACCGTCGCGGGCCCGCACCCGTTCCCCGAGATCGTCCGCGACTTCGCGCGCATCATCGGCGTCGAGGCGCGCCGCCAGATCCTGGAGCTCACCGGCGCGCTGCCCGACGCGATCTGCGCCGCGGTCGGCGGCGGCTCCAACGCGATCGGCATCTTCCACGCCTTCCTCCAGGACGAGAGCGTGGCGCTGCACGGCTACGAGGCGGGCGGCCACGGCCTGGAGTCCGGCGAGCACGCGCTGACGCTGACCGCCGGCTCGGTCGGCGTGCTGCACGGCTCGCGCACCTACGTGCTGCAGGACGACGAGGGCCAGACCATCGAGTCGCACTCGATCTCGGCCGGCCTCGACTACCCCGGCGTCGGCCCCGAGCACGCCTGGCTGAAGGACACCGGCCGCGCCGCCTACCACGGCATCACCGACGACGAGGCGATGGCGGCGTTCTCGCTGCTGGCCAGGACCGAGGGCATCATCCCCGCCATCGAGTCCTCGCACGCGCTGGCCGGCGCACTCAAGCTCGGCCGCGAACTCGGCCCCGAGGCGACCATCCTGGTCAACCTCTCGGGCCGGGGCGACAAGGACATGGGCACCGCGATGAAGTACTTCAACCTCTAGGACACTCCGTGACGACTCTCCAGACGGTGTTCGCCAAGGCCAAGGCGGACAACCGCGCCGCGCTCGTCGGCTACCTCCCCGCCGGGTTCCCGACCAAGGACGGCGCCGTCGCGGCCGCCACCGCGCTCGTCGAGGCGGGCTGCGACGTCATCGAGATCGGCCTGCCGTACTCCGACCCGCTCATGGACGGGCCCACCATCCAGGACGCGGTGCACCGGTCGCTGACCAACGGCACCCGGATCGCCGACGTCCTGCGCACAGTCGAGGGCGTGGCCAGGTCGGGCGCGGCGACGCTGGTCATGACCTACTGGAACCCGGTCGACCGGTACGGCGCCGAGCGCTTCGCCCGGGACCTGGCGAACGCGGGCGGGGCCGGGACGATCACCCCCGACCTCACGCCCGAGGAGTCGGGCGAATGGCGCGCTGCCTCCGCCGCGGCGGGCATCGACACGGTGTTCCTGGTCGCCCCCAGTTCCACCGAGGAGCGCATCAAGGCCGTCGTGGAGTGCTGTACCGGCTTCGTCTACGCGGCCTCCCTGATGGGCGTCACAGGCGCCAGGGAGAGCGTGAACGTGGCGGCCGAGGGCCTGGTGGCCCGAACCCGCGAGCACACCTCGCTGCCCGTCTGCGTGGGTCTGGGCGTCGGCACGGGACGGCAGGCGGCCGAGGTGGGCGCCTACGCCGACGGCGTCATCGTGGGCTCGGCGTTCATCCGCCGCCTGCTCGACGCCCCCGACGAGGCCGCCGGACTGGCCTCGATCCGCGAGCTGGCCGCCGAGATGGCACAGGGCGTGCGCAGCCGCTGACTCCGCCACACGAACCCGGGCGCCTGGCCGTACGGCCAGGCGCTCGTTTCGCGTGCGGAGGCCCGACGGCCCCCGCGTCGAGGCACGTCAGGGGTACATTCCGGGCAGTCCGGATCATGACCCCCTTAGCTGAGCCTTATCGGGGGCGTGATCAGATGTCCCCCAGGTACTGTGCGCATCCCGGTGCCATCGACATAGGAGAAAGCCCGTGACTTCGCAGACGCCCGCGCCGCCTTCGTCGCGCAAGGCGGCGGTGGCGCTACCCTGGGTGACGACCGTCGCCCGGCTGGTTCTCGGCGTGGTGCTGATCATGGCCGGTTGGCTCAAGATCGGTAACCCTGCCGAGTCGGCCCTGGCGGTCGAGGCGTACCAGCTACTGCCCAAGTCGCTCGCCACCACGGTGGGCTACGGTCTGCCGATCCTGGAGGTCGTCATCGGCGTGCTGCTGGTGGTGGGCCTGCTCACCAGGGCGGCCGGTCTGATCGCCGGACTGCTCATGCTGGCCTTCGTCTTCGGCATCGCCTGGGCGTGGGCCAAGGGCCTGCGCATCGACTGCGGCTGCTTCGGCGGCGGCGGTCAGCTGGCGGCGTGGCAGGAACCGACCTACCTGGTCGATATCCTGCGTGACTTCGGCCTCGTGCTGCTGGGCGCATGGATCGTGTGGTTCCCGCCGGGCCGTTTCGCCCTCGACTCGGCCCTCGGGCTGGCAGGCGGGGAACGGACGGCTGACGACGAGGGCGACGAGGAGCCCGAGATGAAGGAGAGCTACTGATGGGCAAGGGCGAGCGGGACAAGTCGGTGCGGGAGCGCATCGCGCAGCAGCGGGAACTCGAGCGCAAGCAGGCCATGCGCAAGAAGATCGCCACCTACGTCACGGTGGGGGTGGTCGCGGTCGCGACGGTCGGCGCGGGCGTGTGGTTCGGCCAGAGCAAGACCCAGTCCGAGGCGGCCGGCGCGAACCTGGCGCCGATCACCGTGCAGGGCGACGGCACGGTCGTCATGGCCAAGGAGGGCGTCACCTCCCCGGTCGTCGACATCTTCGAGGACTTCCAGTGCCCGGCCTGCAAGCAGCTTGAGGAGATCAGCGGCAGCACGTTCAAGAACCTCGCCGCCGAGGGCAAGGCCAAGGTGGTCTTCCACCCCATCACGATCTTCCCGCAGGACTTCAACAAGGGCATCACCCGCGGCAACTCGGTGCGCGCCGCCGCGGCCGCCATGTGCGTGACCGACGGCCCGCAGTGGCTCGCCTACCACGACAAGCTCTTCAAACAGCAGCCGGACGAGACCGTCGAGGGCTTCAAGGTGGACGACCTGGTCGCCTGGGGCAAGGACGTGGGCGTGACGGCGGACGGCTTCGACTCCTGCGTCACCACGCAGAAGCACGCGGCCACCGTGACCGCCTTCAGCGACAAGACCATCCAGGCCCAGAAGATCGAGGGCACCCCGACCGTCAAGCTCAACGGCACGGCGATCGACAACCAGGTGCTGTTCAGCCCGGAGGAACTGCGCAAGACCGTTGATGCGGCCAACTAGTCCGCGGTCCGGTACTGTCACCTGACATGCCCCTTGCCTCGATTCCCAGCCCCTCAGAGGGGGTCTGGTACCTCGGCCCACTGCCCTTGCGGGCCTATGCGCTGTGCATCGTGCTCGGCGTCGTCGTCGCGGTCTGGCTGAGCGAGCGCCGCTGGCGCGCGCGCGGCGGCACCCCGGGCACGATGATCGACATCGCCGTGCCCGCCGTGGTGTTCGGCCTGATCGGCGGGCGCCTCTACCACGTCATCACCGACTGGCAGCTCTACTTCGGTGACCGGGCGCCCAACGAACCCTACGAGGCGCTGTTCATCTGGAACGGCGGCCTGGGGATCTGGGGCGCGGTCGCGCTGGGCGGCGTCGGGGTGTGGCTGGCCTGCCGCAAGCGCGGCCTGTCGCTGAGCGCGGTGGCCGACACCGTCGCGCCCGGCATCGCGCTCGCGCAGGCCATCGGCCGCTGGGGCAACTGGTTCAACCAGGAACTGTACGGCGGGCCGACCACGCTCCCCTGGGGCCTGGAGATCGACATCCAGCACGGCGGCGAGCCGGGCGTGCTCTACCACCCCACGTTCCTGTACGAGTCGATCTGGAACCTGGCGCTGGCCTTCGTGCTGCTCTGGGCGGGCAAGCGGTTCACGCTGCGGCACGGCCGCCTGTTCATGCTCTACGTGGCGGGCTACACGCTGGGCCGGTTCTGGATCGAAGGGCTGCGCATCGACCCGGTCGGCGGCGTCGACCACGCGGTGACGCTGCTCGGGCTGCGCATCAACCAGTGGACCTCCATCGTGCTGTTCGTCGGCGCGCTGGCGCTGTTCTGGCTGAGCAGGAACAAGACGGGCGAGGAGATCGTGGTCTCGCCGGACGCCGAGCCGGTGGACGCGGCGGGCGCCGACCCCGACCCCGCGCATCCGGACGACCAGTCCGACGACGAGCCGGAGAAGCGGGCCGATCCACCGGGGGAGGGCTCGGAGAAGGGGCCCGAAGCCGTCGCGGAGGACGATCCGGCGGACACTCCCAAGGCTGTCGCGGAGGACGATCCGGCGGGCACCCCCAAGGCCGTCTCGAAGGATGACCCCGAGAGCGGCGGCGCGACGGCCGCGGACGAGACTGTGGAGAGGACCGAGGACGACGCCGAGCGCTCCGAAGGGGAGGCTCAGGCCGTACGAGAGGAAGAGAAGAACTCGCGATGAGCGGGCGCGCGGAGATCCACCACGAGCATCGCGACGTCAACGGGGGCTGGTTGCGGCCCTCGGTGTTCGGCGCGATGGACGGCCTGGTGTCCAACTTCGCGCTCATCGCCGGCGTGGCCGGCGGCTCCGACGACACCAGGGTGATCGCGCTGGCCGGCATCGCCGGGCTCGCCGCGGGCGCGTTCTCGATGGCCGGCGGCGAGTACGTCTCGGTGGCCAGCCAGCGCGAGCTGGCCCTGGCCGAGATCGCCGTGGAGCGGCGCGAGCTGGAACGCCACCCCGAGGCCGAGCAGGCCGAGCTGGCCCAGGCCCTGGTCGCCAAGGGCGTGGACCCGAAGCTGGCGGCGGAGGTCTCCGCGCAGATCTCCCGCGATCCGGAGAAGGCCCTGGAGGTGCACGCCCAGGCCGAGCTCGGCGTCACCCCCCAGGACCTGCCCAAGCCCAAGATCGCCGCGGTGTCCTCGTTCTGCTCCTTCGCCGTGGGCGCGGTGCTGCCGCTTCTGCCGTACCTGCTCGGCGTCACCAGTCTCTGGCTGTCGGCGGTGCTGTCGTGCCTGGCGCTGTTCGGCGCGGGGGCGCTGGTCTCCGCGGTGACCGCCCGTAGCTGGTGGTACTCCGGCCTGCGCCAGCTCGTCGTCGGCGGCGTCGCGGCGGCGCTGACGTTCGGGCTGGGCAACCTGATCGGGGCCGGAGGGCTGTGACCGCGACCCGGCAGACCCGCAAACGCCGACGCCCCCCGCCGCCCGACTGGGACCTGCCCGTCCTCAGCGCGATGGGGCTGAAGCCGTCCCAGCAGCGGCTGCTGGCCGTCATCGGTTCGGTCGCCGGGGTGGTCGTGGCCGCGGTCGTGCTCACCGTCGTGATCGCCTCGCTCGGCGCCGACTCCATCCCCGACCGCCCGCAGGCCGCGACGGACGTGCACGCGACCCGGCCGCAGATCTTCCATGGCTGGTCCTCGCCCAAGGAGTTCGCGCCCATGGCCGACCGGGCCAAGGACGCCAAGCCGCTGACGGTCAAGGAGATCTTCGGCACCAAGACCCTGGCCGGGGAGAGCAAGCTGTCGCTCAAGCTGGTCGCCAGGACCGTCGAGGCCGACTGCTCGCTGGCGCTGTGGGGCGAGGAACTGCTCACGCAGGTGGCCGAGGCGGGCTGCAGCCAGGCGGCCAGGGGCATCTACACCAGCGCCGACGGGCGTTATGTCGCCCAGTACACCCTGCTCAACCTGGCCGACGGCAAGGCCGCCGACGGGCTGGTCGCCTCGCTGAAGACGATGTACCGGGGCGGCTGGGCGCTGCCCGTGGCGACGCGGGGCGCGACCTTCACGCCCGGCGGCTACTCCGAGGCGGGCGCCTACGCCATGGGCCACTACGTCGGCCTGGTCTGGGTGGCGAGAACGGACGGCGCCGAGCCGCAGCCGAAGGACGACTTCGTCAACGTGGCGCTGACCGTGCGCGGCGCGGAGAAGCCGCTCTACCGCCGGGTCGTCACGCTCACCGGCCCGTCGCCCTCCTAGGGCGTCTAAGCTCGTTGTCCATGTCCCGCCGCATCACCATCGCGCTCCTGGCCGTCCTGCTGGTCGCCGCGTCGGCCGCCGCCGTGTGGTGGTGGACCAGGGCCGAGGAGCCGCGGGCCGCGAGCTTCTCCGGTGTGCCCACCTCGGTCGTCTACGCGCCCATCGACTCGCGCCGGAGCGACGCCGCGCCGCTCACCCTCGGCGAGGTGTTCGGCCCGGGGACCGAACGGCTGGCCGCCGGGCCCGCCGCCCTGGTCCGCGACGCGCCCGCCGAGGAGCTGGCCGACTGCGGCGAGGTGCTGTGGGGCGCCCCCGCCGACGGCTGTACGCAGGTCATGCGCGCCGCCTACACCAGTGAGGACGGCAACATCGCCGGGCAGTTCCTGATCTTCAACCTGGCCGACGGCCGGGCCGCCGACGCGCTGGTGGCCGCCCTCGCCAAGGACGCGTTCGTCCGCCAGGCCGCCTCCTTCGACCCCGCCCGCAGCCGCGCGCAGGCGCGCGCGCTCGGCCACTACGTCACGGTGAGCTGGATCGGCCCCGTCCCCGGCCGCGCGGCCACCGACCTGGCCCGCCCGCAGATCGCCCTGGACACCCTCGGCGCGGTCGTGCAGAACCGCGTGCTGAGGGCCGGCTGAGAGACGGCATGATGGTGCGATGACCTGGACCGCACCCGATGTCACCCGCGTCGGCGGGCCGCTGGCGGGGGACGAGCGCCCCATGCTGGTCGCGCTGCTCGCCTGGCACCGTTCGACCCTGCTGCTCAAGTGCGCCGGGCTGACCGGCGAGCAGCTCGCCGAGCGCCCGGCCGCCCCGTCGACGATGTCGCTGCTCGGCCTGATCCGTCACCTGACCGAGGTGGAGCGCACCTGGTTCCGCCGCCGCCTCGCGGGCGAGGAGATCGGCCGCGTCTACCCGGACGGCGACCGCAGGGACGTCGACTTCGACGACACCGACCCCGGCCAGGCTGAGGCCGACTACGCCCGCCTGGTCGAGGAGTGGAGGCGGTGCGACGCGGTCGCCGCCGCGGCCTCCCTCGACGACGTCTTCGACCTCAGGGGCGAGGACTTCTCGCTGCGCATGATCTACCTGCACCTGATCGGGGAGTACGCCCGGCACAACGGGCACGCCGACCTGCTGCGCGAGCGCGTCGACGGGGTCACCGGGGCCTGAGCGCCGCCACCGTGGCCGCCACCGCCTCGGGCAGCGCGGCCAGGCGGTGCAGCGGGGCCTCCAGCGGGGTGATCGACTCCGACCAGGGGGCCTCCTGCCTGATCAGGGTCCTGGCGTCGTTCTTGGTGAGCTCGGCGCCGCTGCTCCGGGCGGCGGCGATGAGGCCCTCGCGCCAGGTGTTGGCCAGTTTGCCGTGGGCGTTGTCGAGGATCCTGCGCACCACGCGGTCGCTGTCGGCGGCGGGCTGCGGGAGCCGTACCGCTTGGAGGGTTTGGGCGTCGAGGGTGAGCTGGTAGACGGGGGAGAGGATGTCGGCCAGGGGGCGCAGGTCGAGTAGGGGGTCGGGCAGGGAGACCGTGATGTGGGCGGCGCGGGTGGCGAGCAGGAGGCGGGGGAGGGCGGCTTCCATGCCGCCGGGCAGGGCGAGTGCGACGCGTTGCGGGGCGGAGGCGTGCGGCTTGGCTAGCCAGGTGGCCAGCCGGGTCCTCGGGGCGGGCAGTTCCTTGGGCCAGTCGCCCACCAGCAGGTCGGGGGTGAAGCCGGTGGGCAGGGCGGCGACCTGGGCGGCCGCGGACTCGACGGACTGCGGGCCCTGGGTGTAGATCGCGGTGCCGTAGCCGTCGATCCTGGCGGCGACGGCGGGTCTGGTCTTGCCGGTGGGGCGCAGGATGTAGAGGTCGGCGGCCGAGCCGATCGCCTCGGCACCGAAATAGCGGTTGAAATCTGGGTAGATCGCCTCATACGCAAGATTTAGGTCGGAGAGGGCGTTCTGCACCTTGAGCGCGAGCACCGGCATGTGCTCGCCCGCGCCGTACGCCAGCAGCACCCGGCCCTCGTCGATCAGCCCCTCCACCGCGCGGGCCACGAACAGCCCGACCCCCTCCGGCGTGTACGGCGGGTCGGTGACGGCCAGATCGTGCTCACGGGCCGAAGCGGGCAACCCCAGCCGCAGGTCCGCCCAGCGGGTCCGGACGCCGAGCTCCTGGGCGTCGATGTAGGCCAGGATGCGCTCGTCGACGTCCACCACGCACACGTCCACCTCGGGATGGACCAGCTTGACCGCCAGCGAGGTCAGATCGTGGTCGCCGACGCAGAGCAGGCGCGAGCCCGGCAGCCAGAACCGGGCGCCGAGCAGCAGCGCCCTGCGCAGGACCGTCTCCGGCGTGGCCGCGACGTGGTCGAGCACGTGCCGCCCGCGCGGCGCCTCCGCGATCAGCGTCCCGAGCCGGTCGAGGACCTTGCCGTAGTGGGGGAGCAGATGCTCCACGGGGTCGGCCGGACCGGGGCCGAGCGCCAGCAGGTCCTGGTAGTCGGGGGAGTGCTCCGGCGGCACCCGGAACCGCTCGCCCGAGTGCTCCAGCCGTACCGTGCGCAGCAGCGCCTCGATCGCCCGCCGTGACGTCGCGCACTCGCGCACCAGCTCGCCCAGGGTCCGCCACCGGTTGTCGCACAGCAGCGTCAGGGCGTGGCGCAGGCGCCGGCTGTCCGCCCCCGAGGCGGCCAGCAGTTTCTCGAGATCGTCGCGGTCCATGGAGTCACTCTAACGGCCTGCCGGTATCGGGCTTTGGGACATGGACGTCCGTATCCCGGAACGACTCCCAATGTTCGCGATGTGGACCTGGTGGGCACCATTCCGGCATGGTGGGGTAACCTCTATCCACCGCACAGCAGCAGGGCCAACGTCGTCCCCGCCTGCAGGTAACTCACGCAGACGAAGACGACGGGAGGGATTCAATGCCTGCTGCCCACCTCGGGTTCCCCGAGCCTCAGGGCCTCTACCACCCCGCCCACGAGCACGACGCCTGCGGCGTCGCGATGGTCGCGGACGTCGCAGGGCGACGCGGCCACGAGATCGTGGTGAAGGCCTTGACCGCTCTATGCAATCTCGACCACCGGGGGGCCAAGGGTAGCGAGCCGGACACCGGTGACGGAGCCGGGATCCTGACGCAGATCCCCGATGGTTTCCTCCGCGCGAACGTGGAGTTCGCGCTGCCCGCCCCAGGCTCCTACGCCGTGGGCACGGCCTTCATGCCCAGCGACCCCGAGGCGCGCGAGATCGGCGTGCGCATGATCGAGGAGATCGCCGCCGAGGAGGGCCTGACCGTGCTCGGCTGGCGCGACGTGCCCGTCGACGCCGCGCACGCCGGGCCCAGCGCCCGCGTGGTCATGCCGTTCTTCCGGCAGCTCTTCGTCAGCTCCCCGGGCGGGGAGTCCGGCCTGCAACTCGACCGGCTGGCCTTCTGCCTGCGCAAGCGCGCCGAGCACGAGGTCGACGTCTACTTCCCCTCGCTGTCCAGCCGCACGCTCGTCTACAAGGGCATGCTCACCCCGCTGCAGGTCGAGCCGTTCTTCCCCGACCTGTCCGACGAGCGCTACGACACCGCCATCGCGCTGGTGCACTCGCGCTTCTCCACCAACACCTTCCCGTCCTGGCCGCTGGCCCACCCGTACCGCTACATCGCGCACAACGGGGAGATCAACACGGTCAAGGGCAACCGCAACTGGATGCGGGCGCGCGAGGCGATGCTGGAGTCCCCGGCGCTGCCCGGCGACCTGGCGCGGCTGTTCCCGATCTGCGACCCCGACGGCTCCGACACCGCCTCCTTCGACGAGACGCTGGAACTGCTGCACCTGACCGGCAGGTCGCTGCCGCACGCGGTGCTGATGATGATCCCCGAGGCGTGGGAGAACCACACCGAGATGGACCCCGCGCGGCGGGCGTTCTACGAGTTCCACTCCTCGATGATGGAGGCGTGGGACGGCCCCGCCTCGATCACCTTCACCGACGGCACCCTGGCCGGCGCGGTACTCGACCGCAACGGCCTGCGCCCCGGCCGGTTCTGGGTGACCGCCGACGGGCTGGTCGTGCTGGCCTCCGAGGCCGGCGTGCTGGACTTCGAGCCCGAGCAGGTGATCCGCAAGGGCCGCCTGCAGCCGGGCCGGATGTTCCTCATCGACACCGCCCGCGGCAAGATCATCGAAGATGACGAGATCAAGGCCGAGCTCGCGGCGGCGCTGCCGTACGAGGACTGGCTGCACGCCGGGCTGGTGCGGTTCGAGGAGCTGCCCGCGCGCTCGCGGGAGATCCCGACCCACGAGGCGCTGGTCAAGCGGCAGCAGACCTTCGGCTACACCGAGGAAGAGCTGCGGATCATCCTGTCGCCGATGGCGCGGGCCGGCATCGAGCCGATCGGCTCGATGGGCACCGACACGCCCGTCGCGGTGCTCAGCGAGAAGCCCAGGCTGTTGTTCGACTACTTCAGCCAGCTCTTCGCCCAGGTCACCAACCCGCCGCTGGACGCCATCCGGGAGGAACTGGTCACCTCGCTGGCCAGCACCCTCGGCCCCGAGGGCAACCTGCTGGACCCGGGACCGGCCTCCTGCCGGCAGCTCGTCCTGCCGTACCCGGTGATCGACAACGACGAGCTCGCGAAGATCATCCACATCAACGACGAGGGCGCCCTGCCGGGCTTCCACCCGTACGTCGTCTCGGGCCTCTACCAGGTCTCCGGCGGCGGCGAGGCGCTGCGGCACCGGCTGGAGGAGATCTGCGCCGAGGTGTCCGAGGCGATCGCCGGCGGCGCGCGGATCATCGTGCTGTCGGACCGCGGCTCCTCCCCGGCGCTCGCGCCGATCCCGTCGCTGATGCTGACCGGCGCGGTGCACCACCACCTCATCCAGGAGAAGACCCGCACCAAGATCGGCCTGGTCGTCGAGACCGGCGAGGCCCGTGAGTGCCACCACATGGCCCTGCTCATCGGGTACGGCGCCGGCGCGGTCAACCCCTACCTGGCCATCGAGTCCGTCGAGGACCTGGTCGACACCGGGGCGCTCCGCCTCGACAAGCGCAAGGCCGTGCGCAACCTGATCAAGGCGTACGGCAAGGGCGTCATCAAGGTCATGTCCAAGATGGGCGTGTCCACCGTCGCCTCCTACACCGGCGCGCAGATCTTCGAGGCCCTCGGCCTCGGCTCCGAGGTCATCGACGCCTGCTTCACCGGCACCACCTCCCGCCTCGGCGGCGTCGGCTTCGACGTGCTCGCCAAGGAGGCGGCGCTGCGCCACGGTCACGCCTACCCGCGCGCGGAGAACGCCCACCGGCGCCTCCAGGTCGGCGGCGAGTACCAGTGGCGGCGTGAGGGCGAGCCGCACCTGTTCAACCCCGAGACGGTCTTCAAGCTGCAGCACGCCACCCGCGGCCGCCGCTACGAGATCTTCAAGGAGTACACGGACCTGGTCGACTCGCAGGCCGAGCGGCTGATGACGCTGCGCGGGCTGTTCCGGTTCAAGAGCGAGCGGCTCCCGGTGCCGATCGAGGAGGTCGAGCCGGTCAGCGAGATCGTCAAGCGCTTCTCCACCGGCGCGATGTCCTACGGCTCCATCTCGATGGAGGCGCACGAGACCCTCGCCATCGCGATGAACCGGCTCGGCGGCAAGTCCAACACCGGCGAGGGCGGCGAGGACCCGGCCCGCCTGTACGACGCGACCCGCCGCTCGGCGATCAAGCAGGTGGCCTCCGGCCGCTTCGGCGTCACGTCGGAGTACCTGGTCAACGCCGACGACCTGCAGATCAAGATGGCCCAGGGCGCCAAGCCCGGCGAGGGCGGCCAACTGCCCGGCCACAAGGTGTACCCGTGGATCGCCAAGACTCGGCACTCCACGCCCGGCGTCGGCCTCATCTCGCCGCCGCCGCACCACGACATCTACTCCATCGAGGACCTGGCCCAGCTCATCCACGACCTGAAGAACGCCAACCCGCGCTCGCGGGTGCACGTGAAGCTGGTCGCGGAGGTCGGCGTCGGCACGGTGGCGGCGGGCGTCTCCAAGGCGCACGCCGACGTGGTGCTCATCTCCGGCCACGACGGCGGCACCGGCGCCTCGCCGCTCACCTCGCTCAAGCACGCCGGCGCCCCCTGGGAGCTCGGCCTGGCCGAGACCCAGCAGACGCTGCTGCTGAACGGCCTGCGCGACCGCATCGTGGTCCAGGTCGACGGCCAGCTCAAGACCGGCCGCGACGTGATCATCGCGGCCCTCCTCGGCGCCGAGGAGTACGGCTTCGCCACCGCCCCGCTGGTGGTCTCCGGCTGCGTGATGATGCGCGTCTGCCACCTGGACACCTGCCCGGTCGGCGTCGCCACGCAGAACCCCGAGCTGCGCGGGCGCTTCACCGGCAAGCCCGAGTTCGTGGTCACCTTCTTCGAGTACATCGCCGAGGAGATCCGCGAATACCTCGCCCAGCTGGGCTTCCGCTCGCTGGACGAGGCGATCGGCCAGGTCGGGCTGCTGGACGTGTCGGCCGCCGAGAACCACTGGAAGGCGAGCGGCCTGGACCTGGCGCCGATCCTGCACCAGCCGTCCCTGCCCGCGGGCACAGCGCTGCGCCGGGTCGTCGAGCAGGACCACGGCCTGGAGCACGCGCTCGACAACACGCTGATCGCGCTCGCCGAGGGCGCCATCGAGTACGGCGAGCCGGTCACCCTCGACCTGCCCATCCGCAACGTCAACCGGACCGTCGGCACCATGCTCGGCCACCACGTCACCCGCAAGTGGGGCGGGCAGGGGCTGCCGGACAACACCATCGACGTGTCGTTCACCGGCTCGGCGGGCAACTCCTTCGGAGCGTTCCTGCCCCGCGGGATCACGCTGCGGCTGACCGGCGACGCCAACGACTACCTCGGCAAGGGCCTGTCCGGCGGGCGCGTCACACTGCGTCCGCACGAGGCCGCGCCGCTGGACGGCGACATCATCGCCGGCAACGTCGCCCTCTACGGCGCGACCTCCGGTGAGGCGTTCATCCGGGGCGTGGTGGGCGAGCGGTTCTGCGTCCGCAACTCCGGCGCCACCGCGGTCGTCGAGGGTGTGGGCGACCACGGCTGCGAGTACATGACCGGCGGCCGGGTCGTGGTGCTCGGCGAGACCGGGCGCAACTTCGCGGCCGGCATGTCCGGCGGCATCGCCTACCTGCTCGACCCGCGTCCCGAACGGGTCAACCGGGAGATGGTGGCCATCGAGGAGCTCGCCGAGGACGACGCGGAGTTCCTGCACGAGACGGTCGAGAAGCACTTCGCGGAGACCGGCTCACCGGTCGCCAAGTCGCTGCTGGCCGACTGGGAGACCGCGCTCGCCCGGTTCGCCAAGATCATGCCGACCGACTACAAGCGGGTGATGCGGGCCGCCGAGGCCGCCCGCATCGAGGGACGCGACATCGACGAGGCCGTCATGACGGCCGCGGTCCAGGGATAAGGGGGGTACACCGATGGCTGACCCGAAGGGTTTCCTCACGCACGGGCGCGAGCTGCCGGCCCGCCGCCCCGTGGACGTCCGCATCCGCGACTGGCGGGAGGTCTACGAGGACTTCCCCAAGCCCGCCCTCACCAAGCAGGCCGCGCGGTGCATGGACTGCGGCATCCCGTTCTGCCACAACGGGTGCCCGCTCGGGAACCTCGTCCCCGAGTGGAACGATCTCGTCTACCGCGACGACTGGCGCGAGGCGCTCGAACGGCTGCACGCGACCAACAACTTCCCGGAGTTCACCGGGCGGTTGTGCCCCGCGCCGTGCGAGGCGGCGTGCGTGCTCGGCATCAACGCCGACCCCGTGGCGATCAAGCGGGTCGAGGTCGAGATCATCGACCGCGGCTTCGCGGAGGGCTGGGTCGTCCCGCAGCCGCCCGCGGTCCGGACGGGCAAGCAGGTCGCGGTCGTCGGCTCGGGCCCCGCGGGCCTGGCCGCCGCCCAGCAGCTCACCCGGGCCGGGCACGAGGTGGTGGTCTTCGAGCGCGCCGACCGGATCGGCGGGCTGCTGCGCTACGGCATCCCCGAGTTCAAGATGGAGAAGCGGCACATCGACCGGCGCCTGGCCCAGATGCGGGCCGAGGGCACCGAGTTCAGGGTCGGCGTCAACGCCGGGGTGGACGTCACCGCGGCCGAGCTGCGCGCCCGCTTCGACGCGGTCGTGCTGGCCGGCGGCGCCACCCGGTGGCGTGACCTGGCGATCGCCGGGCGCGAGCTCAAGGGCGTCCACCAGGCGATGGAGTACCTCCCTCCGGCGAACAAGGTCCAGGAGGGCGACTACCCCGTCTCGCCGATCTCGGCCGAGGGCAGGCACGTGGTGGTCATCGGCGGCGGTGACACCGGCGCCGACTGCATCGGCACGGCCATCCGCCAGGGCGCGGCCTCGGTGACCCAGCTGGAGATCATGCCGCAGCCGCCCGCCGCGCGGCCCGGCTCGCAGCCGTGGCCGACCTTCCCCCTCCTGTTCAAGACGGAGAGCGCGCACGAGGAGCTCGCCGACGGCGGCGGCGCGCGGGTGTACGCGGTCTCGACGACCGAGTTCGTCGGGGACGAGGCGGGCAACCTGCGCGCGCTGCGCCTGGTCGACGTGGAGGGGCCCGCCCAGGGCTTCAGGCCGATCCCTGGGACCGAGCGGGAGATCCCCGCCGACCTCGTCACGCTGTCGATGGGCTTCGTCGGGCCGGAGCAGGGGGCGCTGCTGCGGGATCTGGCGGCGCTGGCCGGTGACGGCTTCTACGACGGCCGGGGCAACGTGGCCCGCGACAAGACGTACATGTCCGGTGTGGAGGGCGTGTTCGTGGCGGGGGACATGGGGCGGGGGCAGTCGCTCATCGTGTGGGCGATCGCGGAGGGCCGGGCCTGCGCGTCCGGGGTCGACCGCTTCCTGTCCGGGGGTGACACGGCGCTGCCGTACCCGATCCTGCCGACGGCCCGGCCGCTGGTCTGATCGTCCGCCGACGACGCGCACGCCCCGCGAGCCGGGGCGTGCGCGTCGCTTTCGCAGGCCAGGGGTACGTTCTCAGCCGCTTTCGCCATCCACGGCATGAAATGTCGTCTCATAACATGAAGAAGTTTGCGTTGGGGGATAGCTGTCGAGAAGATGCTCGTCTGGTGTGATCAAGGGCGGGGTGGATGGGGGTGGGCATGCGGAGGTTCAGCGGTGGCCTGACGGCTCTGGGTCTGGTGGGCGCGCTCGCCGCGTGCGCCCCCGCGGCGGCGCAGGGGCCCCAGCGTGACTACCTCGTCTTCTACGCCGACGGGGGGCAGGGCAGGGCGGTCGACGCCATCCGGGCGGGCGGCGGTTCGGCCGTCGCCACCGAGGAGCGGCTCGGGTACGTGTTGGCCAGGGCCGACGACGGCTTCGTCGACCGGCTCGGCGACAGCGACGCGATCGTGGGCGTCTCCACCGACCGCAGGATCGGCTCCACCGCCGCGGCCGGGCATGGCCGTACCGCGTCAGGAGTGGCCGTCGGCCGTACCGCGCCCGATGTGAACTCGACCGTCGCCAAGGGAGAGCCGCTCGCCAAGCGGCAGTGGGACATGCGGATGATCGGCGCGGACCGCGCCAACCGCACCACGCCGGGCAGCCGGAAGGTGCTGGTCGGCGTCATCGACACCGGCATCGACGGCAAGCACCCCGACATCGCGCCCAACTTCAACCGCGAGCTCAGCCGCAACTTCGTCACCGACAAGCCGAAGGACCCCAACGGGGAGACCGTCGACGGCCCCTGCGAGTACAAGGGCTGCAAGGACCCGGTCGACGTCGACGACGACGGGCACGGCACACACGTCGCCAGCACCATCGCCTCGCCGCTGAACGGCAAGGGCATCGCGGGCGTCGCCCCCGGCGTGCAGCTCGTCAACCTGCGCGCGGGCCAGGACTCGGGTCTGTTCTTCCTCAAGCCCAGCCTCGACGCGCTCACCTACGCCGCCGACATCGGCGTGGACGTGGTCAACATGAGCTACTACGTCGACCCGTGGCTGTTCAACTGCGCGAACGCCAAGGGCGACAGCAAGCGTGAGCGCCTGGAGCAGCGCGGCGTGATCACCGGCATGCAGCGCGCCCTCGACTACGCCCGCGGCAAGGGCGTCACGCTGATCTCCGCGCTCGGCAACGGCTCCCTCGACCTGGGCAAGCCGCGCGCCGACGCCAGCAGCCCCAACTACCCGCAGGGCGGCGAGCGGTCCCGGAAGGTCGACAACTCCTGCCTCAACGTCCCGGCCGAGTCCAAGGGCGTCATCTCCGTCTCCTCGGTCGGGCCGTCGGGCGGCAAGGCCCGCTACTCCGACTACGGCATCGAGCAGGCCGACCTGGCCGCGCCCGGTGGCGACATGACCGACGGCGGCGGCCTGTCGCCCACCCGGTCGATCCTCGCCGCGGCGCCCGAGGCCGTGCTGCGCCGCGAAGGCAAGATCGGCAAGTCCGGCGCCCCCACCACCACCGAGGTGGTGCGCGACTGCACCGGCGGCACCTGCGCCTACTACCAGTACCTCGACGGCACCTCCATGGCCGCCCCGCACGCCACCGGCGTCGCCGCGCTCCTGATCAGCCGCTTCGGCAAGCCTGGCAAGGGCGGGCTGCACCTGGCGCCGAAGACCGTGGAGAGCATGCTGTACGCCAGCGCCACGAGGAAGGCCTGCCCGAGCCCGCGCGCACACGCCTACAAGGGGTTCGGCGAGACGCAGACGCACACCTGCGAGGGATCCGCATCGAAGAACGGCTTCTACGGCCGCGGCGTCGTGGACGCGTGGAACGCCGTGACGATCAAGAAGTGAGGCGTACCGTCGAAGCATGACGTATCGCCTCCTCGCGGACAGCGTGATGGTGGTGCACTTCCTGTTCCTGGCCTACATGGCCGTGGGCGGCTTCCTGGCCTGGCGATGGCCGCGCACCATCTGGGCGCACCTGGGCGTCGCCGCCTGGGGCGTCGCCTCCGTCCTCACCGGCCTGGAGTGCCCGCTGACCGTCGTCGAGGACTGGGCCAGGCAGAACGCGGGCATGGCCGGGCTGCCCGTGAGCGGCTTCATCGACTACTACATCGAAGGCGTGATCTACCCGGAGGAGCACACGAATCTGGCCCGCCTCGGCGTCGCCCTGCTCGTGCTGGTCTCCTGGGTGGGATACCTTCGTAGGCGTCGTTCGCTACCTGCCGTTCACCGCCGCTAGCCGATTGTCACCGGGATTTCCCCACAGCGTGACTGCCAAGTGGTCTGTACCAATTAAGGTAGGACTCGTGACTCGTCGCGCAAAAATCGTCTGCACTCTCGGCCCTGCCACCTCGTCCCCCGAACGCCTTCGCGAGCTGATCTCCGCGGGCATGGACGTGGCCCGGTTCAACCTCAGCCATGGCACTCATGAGCTGCACAAAGAGGTCTACGACCGGGTCAGGGAGGTGGCGGCCGACCTGGGCCGCGGCGTAGGCGTGCTCTGCGACCTGCAGGGCCCCAAGATCCGCGTCGGCACCTTCGCGGAGGGCCCGGTCCGCCTCGGCTTCGGCGACGTCTTCACCATCACCACCGAGAACGTGCCGGGAGACCGCGAGCAGGTCTCCACGACGTACCAGGGCCTGCCCGGCGACGTGCGGCCCGGCGACACCGTGCTCATCGACGACGGCCGCGTCGTCCTCGAGGTCACCCGCGTCGACGGCCAGCGCGTCTCCACCCGGGTCGTCATCGGCGGCATGATCTCCGACAACAAGGGCCTCAACCTGCCCGGCGTCAACGTCAGCGCCCCCGCTCTCACCGACAAGGACGAGGCCGACCTGCGCTGGGCGCTGCGCATCGGCTTCGACATGATCGCGCTGTCGTTCGTCCGGCGCCCCTCGGACGCCGACGTGGTCCGCAACATCATGGAGCAGGAGGCCGTCCGCCTCCCGCTGCTCGCCAAGATCGAGAAGCCGCAGGCCGTCGAACGGCTCCCGGAGATCGTCGAGGCGTTCGACGGCATCATGGTCGCCCGCGGCGACCTCGGGGTGGAGCTGCCGCTGGAGGAGGTGCCGATCGTCCAGCGCCGCATCATCGAGCTGTGCCGGGAGAAGGCCCGCCCGGTCATCGTCGCCACCCAGATGCTCGACTCGATGATGAACGCGCCGCGCCCCACCCGCGCCGAGGCCTCCGACGTCGCCTACGCCGTCATGGACGGCGCCGACGCGGTCATGCTGTCCGGCGAGACCTCGGTCGGCGACTACCCGATCGAGTCCGTCGCCACCATGGACCGCATCGCCTGCGCCGCCGAGAAGTCCTCGCTGCACGCCACCCACACCCTGGAGCGGATGCCCGAGACCACCGGCGGCGCCATCGCCCGCGCCGCCGCCGAGGTGGGCGCCATCGTCGGGGCCAAGGCGCTGATCGCCTTCACCATGTCGGGCGAGACCGCGCGCCGCCTGGCCCGCTACCGGTCCCCGATCCCGCTGCTGGCCTTCACCTCCGCGCCGCACGTGCGCGGCCAGCTCTCGCTCACCTGGGGCGTCGAGACCTTCCACGTGCCGTTCGTGCACCACACCGACGACATGGTCCGCCAGGTGGAGTCGGCGCTGCTGTCGCTCGGCCGCCTGGAGAAGGGCGACAAGGTCGTCATCGTGGCCGGTTCCCCTCCCGGCACCCCCGGCTCCACCAACGCCCTGCGCGTCCACACGATCGGCTCCGCAGTCTCCCACGCCTCCTGAACGCGCCGTGGAATGTGGGTACGGCTATCGCCACGCGGTAGCCGTACCGTCGGTCAGTCGTTGGCGTGCAGGGCGGCGTTGAGCTCGATGCCCGTGCCCTTGCGCGCGACCGCCTCCACCGCGCCCGTGGTCGAGTTGCGGCGCAGCAGCAGGCCGTTCGCGCCGGACAGCTCCCTGGCCTTGACCACGCGGCCGTCGGGCAGCGTCAGCTTCGTGCCCGCCGTGACGTACAGGCCGGCCTCCACCACGCAGTCGTCGCCCAGTGAGATCCCCACGCCGGCGTTCGCGCCCAGCAGGCAGCGCTCGCCGATCGAGATGACCTCCTTGCCGCCGCCCGACAGGGTGCCCATGATCGAGGAGCCGCCGCCCACGTCGGAACCGTCGCCGACCAGGACACCGGCCGAGATCCGGCCCTCCACCATGGACGCGCCGAGCGTGCCCGCGTTGAAGTTCACGAAGCCCTCGTGCATCACGGTGGTGCCGCTGGCCAGGTGCGCGCCCAGCCGTACCCGGTCGGCGTCGGCGATCCGCACGCCCGGCGGCAGCACGTAGTCGACCATCCGGGGGAACTTGTCCACCCCGTACACCGTCACCGCGCCCTTGGCCCGCAGCCTGCTCCGCGTCGACTCGAAGCCCTCGACCTGGCACGGGCCGTGGTTGGTCCACACCGCGTTCGTCAGCAGGCCGAACAGGCCGTCCAGGTTCAGGCCGTGCGGGCGGACCAGGCGGGCCGAGAGCAGGTGCAGCCTGAGGTAGGCGTCGTGGGCGTCCACCGGCGGCTCGGACAGTTTGGCGATGCCGGTGCGCACCGCCACCAGCTCCACCCCGCGCGCCGGGTCCGGGCCGACGAGCGCGGCCAGTTCGCCCGCCTCCTCGGCGGACACCCGCTCGGTGCCCGCGGTCGGCGGGTCGCCGAGCTCGGGGGCGGGGAACCAGGTGTCGAGAACGGTACCGTCGGCGGCGATGGTGGCCAGGCCCACGCCGTGGGCTCCGGTGGTGGCGGGATCGATAGCAGTCACAGGCCCAAAATACCGGTCTCCGCCGGAGGCACCGCCTCGCGGCGCGGTGGCGCTCCGGAGGACGGGGCTGGGAGGCCAGGTGTAGCGAGGTGCCGGAAGCGGGACTCGAACCCGCACGCCCTCTCAGGCGGGCGCTTTTGAGGCGCCTATGTCTGCCTATTCCATCATTCCGGCAAGAAACCCGGATATGTCCGGTTTCCTGACGCCGGAGCCCGCCCATGAAGTCGATCATTAGGGGCTACCGGCGTGGATCTAATGTAGCGGACCTCGGTACTCTTCTGCTCGTGAGTACGCAGCGGCGAGTAGTGATCGCGGAAGACGAGGCCCTGATCCGCCTCGACCTCAAGGAGATGCTCCAGGAGGACGGCTACATCGTCGTCGGAGAGGCCGGCGACGGTGAGACCGCGATTCGGCTCGCCACGGATCTCCGCCCCGACCTGGTGATCCTGGACGTCAAGATGCCCGTTCTGGACGGCATCTCCGCGGCTGAGCGGATCGTCGCCGACCGGATAGCCCCGTGTCTGATCCTCACCGCCTTCTCCCAGCGCGACCTGGTGGAGCGGGCCCGTGAGGCGGGTGCGATGGCCTACCTGGTCAAGCCGTTCACCAAGGCCGACCTGGTGCCCGCGATCGAGATGGCGGTCAGCAGGCACGAGGAGATGGTCGCGCTGGCCGCCGAGGTGTCCAGCCTGTCGGGCCGCCTGGAGACCAGGAAGCTCGTCGAGCGGGCCAAGGGCCTGCTCATGACCCAGCACGGCTGGAGCGAGCCGCAGGCCTTCCGCTGGATCCAGAAGGCCTCGATGGACCGCAGGCTCAGTATGCGCGAGGTCGCCCAGATCGTCGTCGACGACGCCACCAAGGCCTGAACGGGTAACGGGCGGCATATCCCGCCCCATCCGTCTCAATATCCGATACGGCGATCGCGCAAGTGTCCCCTGACCGGCTGGAATTGCGGCGCTCTGGAACGCGCCAAAGGCGCTCCTCTGTCCAGCGTTGGTTTCGTGTCGCGGAACCTTTCCTTAGCCCCGCTGACCTTCGCATTGTCGGCGGTAGCCGAAAAGGATCGGTGTAATAACGAAACAGTAACGACAGTGTGCTCTGTACCAACCCGTGACATCTCCTGGCTGTACTTGCCGTCAACACCCCCCCGGTCAACTCAAGGGGTATGGCTCTGTGAATCCGATCCTGACTGGATCGGATGAAAGGAAGGCAACCTTGCGGCCCAGGATTGCTCGCTTCGGTGGCGCGCTCGCCGTTGGCACGGCACTGACCCTTGGTCTCGCCGCCTGCGGTGGCGGTTCGGACACGCCCAAGCAGGACGCGACCGGAGGGGGAGACGCAGCGGCTCCCGCCTCCATCACCGTCGGCTTCGTGGGGGACCTGGCTGGTGACAACGCCGCCATCGTGATTCCGCCGAGGAACGGCGCCCAGCTCGCCTTTGACGAGTACAACGCGAAGAACCCCAAGGTAAAGATCGAGTTCAAGGCCTACGACTCCAAGGGCGACGCGAGCACCGCGGCCAACCTGGTGAAGACGGCCATCCAGAATGACAAGATCTCCGCTCTGATCGGCCCGGCCTTCTCCGGCGAGTCCCAGCAGGTCCAGCCGATTCTGGAAGAGGCGAAGATCCCCAGCGTCTCCCCGTCGGCCACCCGCACCGACCTCGCGTCCAAGGGCGCGAAGTACTGGCACCGGATCGTCGCCAACGACGACGTCCAGGGTCCGGGTGCGGCCGAGTTCGCCGGTCGCGCGATCACGGCGAAGAAGGTCTTCGTCATCGACGACAAGAGCGCCTACGGCCAGGGCCTGGCCCAGGCGGTCGCCAAGACCATGGGCGAGAAGGGCGCGGAGGTCCAGGCCGACTCGTTCGAGGCGACCGAGACCGACTTCTCCGCCGCGGTGAACAAGGCGGCGGCCTTCAAGCCGGACTTCGTGTTCTTCGGCGGCTACTATGCCCAGGGCGGCCCGCTGCTCAAGCAGCTCCGCGACAAGGGCGTGACCGGCCGCTTCATGTCCGGTGACGGCTCGCTGCACACCAAGTTCATCGAGGGCGCCGGCGCTCAGCAGGCCGAGGGCACGCTGTTCTCCTGCCCCTGCAAGATCGCCTACGCGTTCGCCGCGAAGGACGAGAAGGCCAAGACCTTCACCGAGACCTTCAAGACGAAGTTCCAGGGCCAGCTCCCTGAGATCTACGCCACCGAGGGTTACGACGCGGCGTCGACGATCATCAAGGCCGTCGAGGCCGGGAACACCACGCCCGAGAAGATCAACGAGTTCATCGCGACGGCTGACTTCGAGGGGCTTGGCAAGCACGTCAAGTACAACCCGAACGGTGAGATCGCCGACACGAACGTCTACATCTACCAGGTGAAGAACGGGACCGTTGAGGCCGTTGGCAACTCCAAGGACGCCACGCTCGGCTAGGCATCGGCCCTCGGCCGACTCGTGAAGCGAAGGGGCGAGGGTGCTGCGGCGCCCCGCCCCTTTTCGCTTGGCTGACCTGTTCGCCTCGCTGCTCCCGAAAGCAATCACCGTGACTGAACAATTCAACAATCTGATCGCTCAGTTCTGGCCCACTACAGTGGACGGCGTCGTCAAAGGTGCGATCTACGCTCTGATCGCCCTGGGCTACACGATGGTCTACGGCGTTCTGCGACTCATCAACTTCGCTCACTCAGAGATCTTCATGACCGGCTCCATCGGCGCGCTGGTCGTGGTCACCACGCTGGTCGCCCCGACCGCCGGTCCCGTGACCGGGCTGGGCCTGGTCGGACTGCTGTTGCTGATGGCGGTCGTCTCGATGGCCGCTTCGGGCGGCATGGCGGTCCTGCTCGAGCAGATCGCCTACCGGCCGCTGCGCAAGCACGGCTCCTCCCGGCTGGCCGCGCTCATCTCCGCGATCGGCGCCTCGCTGTTCCTCATGGAGTTCTTCGCCCTGGTCGTCATCCCCTGGCTGTTCGACCGCGGCGGACAGGGCCGCAACCAGATCGCGATGGCCCGCTTCCTCGAACGCGAGGAGGTTTTCACCATCTTCGGCGCGTCGGTGTCCAACAACGACCTGCTGATCCTCGCGGCCGCCCTGCTGATGATGTTCCTGCTGGACCAGCTGGTGAACCGTACCAAGATCGGCCGCGGTATCCGGGCGACCGCCATGGACCCGCAGACCGCGGTGCTGATGGGCGTGAACATCGACCGGATCGTCCGCATCACCTTCCTGGTGGGCGGCGCGATGGCCGGCATCGCGGGCATGCTGTTCCTGCTCAAGTACGAGAACACGCGCTACAACATCGGGTTCATCCTGGGAATCAAGGCGTTCACCGCGGCGGTTCTGGGCGGCATCGGCAATATCCGGGGCGCCCTGGTCGGCGGGTTCGTGCTCGGCCTCGTGGAGAACTACGGCGGCGCGTTCTTCGGCGGCCAGTGGCTGAACGTGGTCGCCTTCGTCGTGCTCGTTCTCGTCCTCATGTTCCGTCCCACCGGGATTCTCGGTGAATCAATCCAGCAGGCGCGCGCATGAACGACTCCATCAAGAACGGGAAGAACTCAGTGTCCTCCTTCTTCGACGGCGTCAGGGATCGCTGGGCCAACGCCCCGACCTGGCAGCGCTACACGGTCTACGTGCTGTTGTTCGTGTTCGCCCTGTCCCTGCCCACGCTGCCCCTCGGGCCGATCATGTCGCCGCACGTCGACTGGCCGAGCCTGCTGTTCTTCCCGATCGGCGTCTACGTCCTGCTGGCGCTCGGCCTCAACATCGTGGTCGGCCAGGCGGGCCTGCTCGACCTCGGTTTCGTCGCCTTCTACGCCATCGGCGCCTACCACCTGGCCTACCTCGGCACGACGTTCGACTGGAACTTCTGGGTGATCGTGCCGATCGCGATCCTGATGGCCGCGGTCTCGGGCGTCGTGCTCGGCGCTCCCACGCTGCGCCTGCGCGGCGACTATCTGGCGATCGTGACGCTGGGCTTCGGTGAGATCGTCCGCATCACCGCGATGAACACCGAGGCGATCGGCGGCACCAACGGCATCCCCGGCATCCCGCACCCGCCCAACATCGAAGAGGGCCCCGTCCTGTTCGGGGTGGAGATCTTCAAGTACGGCCTGCTCGACTCCGCGCCGTACTACTACCTCCTGGTGGTGCTCTGCGCCCTCGTGATCATCCTGGCCCGCCGCTGGGAGCGCAGCCGGGTCGGCCGCGCCTGGTCGGCGATCAGGGAGGACGAGGACGCCGCCGAGGTGATGGGCGTGCCGACGTTCAAGTTCAAGCTGCTGGCCTTCGCCATCGGCGCGGCCATCGGCGGCGCGACCGGCGTGTTCTGGGCGGGCAAGGTCGTCTCCATCGTCCCGCAGGACTTCCCCTTCATCCTGTCGGCCACCATCCTGGCGGCCGTGGTGCTCGGCGGGTCGGGCAACATCCCCGGCGTCATGCTGGGCGCGTTCCTGGTGGCCTGGCTGCCCGAGCGCTTCCGAGGGCTGGCCGAGTGGCGGTTCATGGCCTTCGGCGCGGTGCTCGTGCTCATGATGATCTTCCGCCCCGAGGGGATCCTGCCCTCCAGGCAACGCAAGGCGGAACTGAAAGAGGGAACAGGCGGAATGGGCAGCATGGGCGCCGAGGTCGGCGGTCCTGACTCCGGTGAGCCTGTGGAGGTGGCCAAGTGAACGACGCCTTGCTCGTGCTCGACAAGGTGACCATGCGGTTCGGCGGCCTGACGGCGTTGAACGAGGTGGAGCTGGGCATCCGCGAGGGCGAGATCTTCGCGCTCATCGGCCCCAACGGCGCCGGCAAGACCACGGTGTTCAACGTGATCACCGGTGTCTACCAGCCCACCACCGGTGAGGTCCGTTTCGCCGGCGAACGGATCGACGGGCGCAAGCGCTTCCGGATCACCAAGTCGGGCATCGCCCGTACGTTCCAGAACATCAGGCTCTTCCACAACATGTCGGCGCTGGAGAACGTGATGGTGGGCGCCGACGCGCACCACCGCACGGGCCTGCTCAGCGCCGGCCTGGGGCTGCCGCTGCACCGCAGGGAGGAGCGCGAGGGCCGCGCCCTGGCGATGGAGCTGCTGGACTTCGTCGGCATCGCCAGGAGCGCCGAGGAGACCGCCAAGAATCTCCCGTACGGTGACCAGCGCCGTCTGGAGATCGCCCGAGCCCTGGCGACCAAGCCGAAACTGCTGCTGCTCGACGAGCCGGCCGCGGGCATGAACCCGGCGGAGAAGGTGGCGCTGCAGCAGCTCATCCGCAAGATCAGGGATTCCGGCATCACGGTCCTGCTCATCGAGCACGACATGAGCCTGGTCATGGGCATCAGCGACCGGATCGCGGTGATCGACTTCGGTCAGAAGATCGCCGAAGGTCTGCCGGCCGAGGTGCAGAGCAACCCGAAGGTCATCGAGGCGTACTTGGGAGCTCCCGCCGATGCTTCTTGAGATCAAGGACGTGCACGTCCACTACGGCAAGATCGAGGCGCTCAAGGGCATCTCCCTGGAGGTCGACGAGGGTGAGATCGTCTCGCTGATCGGCGCCAACGGCGCCGGCAAGACGACCACACTGCGGATGATCTCCGGCATCCGGAGCGTGACCTCGGGCAGCGTCGTCTTCGAGGGCAAGGACATCACCCGCCTGGCCGGGCACAAACGGGTCATCGCGGGCATCGGCCAGTCCCCTGAGGGGCGCGGCTGCTTCCCCGGCATGACCGTCCACGAGAATCTGCTCATGGGCGCCTATACCCGCAAGGACGACCTGGCCAAGGACCTCGACGAGGTCTACGAGCTGTTCCCGCGCCTGGCCGAGCGCAGGACGCAGGCGACCGGCACCATGTCCGGCGGCGAGCAGCAGATGGTCGCCATCGGGCGGGCCCTGATGACCAAGCCCAAGATGCTGCTGCTGGACGAGCCCTCGATGGGGCTGGCGCCGATGCTGATCGCGCAGATCTTCTCGATCATCCAGGAGATCAACAGGCGCGGCACGACGGTGCTGCTGATCGAGCAGAACGCCCAGCAGGCGCTGCAGATCTCCAACCGGGCCTACGTGCTGGAGACCGGCTCCATCACCAAGACGGCCCCGGCGTCGCAGCTGCTGAACGATCCCGACGTCCAGAAGGCGTATCTGGGCGGGGACCTGACGCACTGAGCGGAACGGTACGGCGGGTCCGCGCGGCCCGCCGTACCGGCTCGTGAGGCCCTCCTCGCTACTGCGAGGAGGGCGGCAGCGGGACGTCCACCTGCTTCACGCCGGTCTCGATGCCCGCCACCAGCGTGGTGGTCTTGGCGACGAAGCGCATCGCCTTCGGCTTGGCCTCGACCGGCACGTCGTAGAGCAGGTCCATCTCCAGCAGGACGCCCGAGCCGAGGGTGACGCTCATGCCCTGCCGCTTGATGCTCATCGCGTCGATGTTCGGCTTGTACGTGCGCCCGTCGGTGGTGATCAGGAGCTGCTCGCCCGCCTTGAAGTCCTGGACGTCGCGGTCGACGTTGTTGACCTGAACCCGCACCCTGATGAACTGGCCGCCCTTGGCCTCGTACTCGGCGTGCGTCCCGACCAGGTACGGCATGCCGGTGCGGATCGCCATCGCGGTCACCTCCAGCATGCCCACCTTCACCGGCTTGTTGTTCAGCGGCTTCTCGAACACCCTGACGTGCCTGGCCGGCAGCTCGTACGTCGGCGTGGGGGTGACGGCGGGCGTGGGTTTCCCGCCGTCGCCGTCGCCGCCGCACGCGGTGAGGGCGGCGGCGGCGCAGAGGACGAGGAGGATGCGGCGCACGACAGACACGCTACGAGGTACGCGGCGCCGGCAACAGACATGATCGGGAATCGCCGCATACCCAATGACAACCTTGGCTTGAACTGGGGGTTGTATGCCGAATGTCGTTGTTCGATTGTCACCCTTTGGTGACTAGTGTTGTGGTTCTGGCCACCCACGATGGCCAGCACTAGCAGCACGCGCGCAAGGAGGACAAAGTGGGCAACAGCCCCAGACGTCGTGGCATCGTGATCGGTGCGGTAGTGATGGCGGCAGGCATGACGCTCAGTGCGTGCGGTGGTGGTCAGGAGACGGCTGCCTCGCCGAGCCCGGCGAGCCCGGCCACCAGCGCCGCCGGTGAGAACAAGCTGGCCGCTATGGTGCCCGACAACATCAAGGCCGACGGCAAGCTCCTGGTCGGCGTGGACGCGTCGTACCCGCCGAACGAGTCGGTCGACCCCGCCACCCAGAAGATCGTCGGCTGGGACGTCGAACTGGTCGACGCCGTGGCCAAGAAGCTCGGCCTGACCGCGGAGTTCGAGAACGCGGGCTTCGACACGATCATCCCCGGCCTCACCTCGGGCAAGTACGAGATGGGCGCCTCCTCATTCACCGACAACAAGGAACGCGAGGCCGTCGTCGACTTCGTGACCTACTACTCGGCCGGCACCGCGTGGGCCGCCTTGAAGGGCAACCCCAAGGCCGTCAACGTGGACGACGCCTGCGGCAAGAAGATCGGCGTCCAGCAGGGCACCGTCCAGGTCGACGACATCAAGGCGCGCAGCGAGAAGTGCACGGCGGCCGGCAAGCCGGCCATCGACGTGGTCGTGCGCAAGCAGCAGACCGAGGTCAACGCCGACCTGGTGTCCGGCAAGATCGACGCCATGCTCGCCGACTCGCCCATCGTGGGCTACGCGGTCAAGCAGACCGGCGGCAAGCTGGAGATCATCGGCCAGGCCTACGACACCGCGCCGTACGGCTTCGCCATCAGCAAGAACTCCGGCCAGCTCAAGGAGGCGGTGCAGGGGGCGCTCAAGGAGATGATGGCCGACGGCAGCTACAAGGCGATCCTGGAGAAGGCCGGTGTGGAGGCCGGTGCAATCACGGATCCGGTGATCAACGGCGCCCAGGGATAGGCGAGGTATGACCGTCTCAGACAAGGCGGAGGGGGGACGGCCTGAGCTCATCAAGGCCGTCCCCGTCCGTCATCCGGGCAGGTGGGTGGCCGCCGCGGCGGTCGCCGTGCTCGCCGCGATGCTCATCAGCAACCTGCTGACCAGCGAGGCCTACAACTGGTCCGAGCAGTGGAAGTACTTCCTGTCACCGCCGGTGCTGAACGGCGTCCGCAACACCATCTGGCTGACGATCGCCGCCATGATCGGCGGCATCGGGCTGGGCGTGATGCTGGCCCTGATGCGCCTGTCGTCCAACCCGCTGCTGCGCGGCGCCTCATGGCTGTACCTGTGGGTCTTCCGCGGTACGCCCCTCTACACGCAGCTGCTGATCTGGGGCAACATCGGAGCGCTGTTCCCGAAGATCGGGCTGGGCATCCCGTTCGGTCCCGAGTTCGTCTCCTTCGAGACCAACGCCCTCTACAGCGCCGCCGCGGCGGCCGCCCTGGGCCTGATCCTGAACGAGGCGGCCTACATGGCCGAGATCGTCAGGGCCGGCGTCCTGGCGGTCGACCCGGGCCAGCAGGAGGCCGCCCACGCGCTGGGCATGACCAGCATGCAGACCATGCGCCGGGTGGTGCTGCCGCAGGCGATGCGGGTGATCGTGCCGCCGACCGGCAACGAGGCCATCTCGATGCTGAAGAACACCTCGCTGGTGGCGGCGATTCCGTACCTGGAGCTGACCTTCACCGCGCAGACGATCTACGCGAACACCTACCAGATCATCCCCATGCTGATCATGGCGTGTCTCTGGTATCTCATCCTGTCCTCGATCATGATGACGGGGCAGTACTACCTCGAGCGTCACTACGCCAGGGGCACGGTCGGCAGCGGCGGCCGGATGGGCCTGCGGGCGCGGTTGGCCGCTCGGGGCGGAGGGGGCGGACAGTGAACGAGCTGATGGTGCAGTCCGAGCGGGTCTGCAAGAACTTCGGCCACGTGGAGGTCCTCAAGGGCATCGACCTGGAGGTCCGCAACGGCGAGGTGATGTGCATCGTCGGCCCCTCGGGCTCGGGCAAGTCGACCTTCCTGCGGTGCATCAACCACCTGGAGAAGGTCAACGCGGGCCGGCTGTGGGTGGACGGCCATCTGGTCGGCTACCGGCAGAAGGGCGACAAGCTCTACGAGCTGCGCGAGCGCGAGGTGGCCAGCAAGCGGCGCGACATCGGCATGGTGTTCCAGCGCTTCAACCTCTTCCCGCACATGACGGTCCTGGAGAACGTCATGGAGGCGCCCATGCTGGTCAAGGGCGAGCCGAAGGCGGAGGTACGCGGGCGCGCCGAGCAGCTCCTGGAGCGCGTCGGGCTGCGCGCGAAGATGAACGGCTACCCCGGGCAGCTGTCCGGCGGGCAGCAGCAGCGCGTGGCCATCGCCAGGGCACTGGCGATGCAGCCCAAGCTGATGCTGTTCGACGAGCCGACCTCCGCGCTCGACCCGGAGCTGGTCGGCGAGGTGCTCGACGTGATGCGGGACCTGGCCCGCGACGGCATGACCATGATCGTGGTCACCCACGAGATGGGTTTCGCCCGGGAGGTGGGCGACTCGCTCGTCTTCATGGACGACGGCGTGGTGGTGGAGAAGGGCTCGCCGCGCGAGGTGCTGGGCAATCCGCAGCACGAGCGCACAAAGGCGTTCCTGTCGAAGGTGCTGTAGAGCGAAAGGGCCCGCGGGGGCCTTTGGGGCCATGTAGGGCTTCCCCGGCCCCACACGTTATCTACTCGGCCTCCCCGCGGGCTCTGCTGCCACCACCGTAGCGACCCGCGGGGGGCCTGTGCAAAGAGAGTCGTGAAGTCGCGCGGCTTCTACTGGTCGCGCAGGATGCAGGTGATGCGCGAGGTGCAGACGAGACGCCCCTGCTCGTCGGTGACCTTCACCTCGTAGCTGGCCAGCGTCCGGCCGCCGTGCAGCCTGGTCGCGACGCCGGTCACGTGGCCGGAGGTGGCCGAGCGGTGGTGGGTGGCGTTGATCTCGATGCCGACCGCGATCCGCTCGGGTCCGGCGTGGATGGCGGCGCCGACGGAGCCGAGGGTCTCGGCCAGCACGACCGAGGCGCCCCCGTGCAGCAGGCCGTACGGCTGGGTGTTGCCCTCGACCGGCATCCGGGCGACCACGCGCTCGGCGCTCGCCTCGACGAACTCGATGCCCATGCGCTCCGCGAGGGTGCCCTTGTGCGCGGCGTCGAATACGGCGAGATCCTCGGGGTTGGTCATCGTCAAAGGGATGCCTCCTGTCCATCGAGCTCGGGTTTTCTGTCGCACATGGAGACTAGGCTGCGTGTGTGCCGAAGAGTGAAGCGACCCCCGCCCGTCCGTGTCTGCTCCTGCTTGACGGGCATTCCCTGGCGTATCGCGCCTTCTACGCGCTGAAGGACGCCAACCTGATGACCACCGACGGTCAGCACACCGAGGCGGTCTACGGGTTCACCTCGATGCTGACCAACATCCTGCGCGACGAGCGGCCGACGAACATCGTGGTCTGCTTCGACAGGTCGGAGCCGACGTTCCGGCACGCCGAATACTCCGAGTACAAGGCGAACCGCAGCGAGACCCCCGAGGACTTCCGCGGTCAGATGGCGCTCATCCACGAGCTGCTGGACACGCTGCGCGTCCCGCACCTGTCGCTGGCCGGCTTCGAGGCCGACGACCTGATCGCGACACTGGCCACCCGGGCCGCGGGCGAGGGCATGGACGTGCTGATCGTCACCGGCGACCGGGACGCGCTGCAGCTCGTCTCCGACCGCGTCACCGTGCTGATGACCAGGCGCGGCATCAGCGACATGACCCGATTCACCCCGGAGGCGGTCGAGGAGAAGTACGGCCTGACCCCGCTCCAGTATCCCGACTTCGCCGCGCTGCGCGGCGACCCGAGCGACAACCTGCTCAGTATCCCCAGCGTGGGGGAGAAGACCGCGG
Source organism: Nonomuraea sp. NPDC046570 (assembly GCF_040645915.1). Lineage (NCBI taxonomy): Bacteria > Bacillati > Actinomycetota > Actinomycetes > Streptosporangiales > Streptosporangiaceae > Nonomuraea > Nonomuraea sp. NPDC046570. The sequence continues at coordinate 450,046 of NZ_JBEYZF010000002.1, forward strand.
CCAAGTGGGTGCGCGAGTTCGGCTCGCTGACCGAGCTGGTCGACCGGGTCGACGAGGTCAAGGGCAAGGTCGGCGAGAAGCTGCGCGAGCACCTGGGCCAGGTGCTGATGAACCGCAGGCTGACCGAGCTCATGCGGGACGTGCCGCTGGAGGCCGAGCCCACCGCCCTCGTCCAGGGCCAGTGGGACCGCGAGGAGATCAACAAGCTGTTCGACACGCTGCAGATCCGCGGCGAGCTGCGCGAGCGCGTCTTCAAGGTGCTCGGCACCGGCGAGGCCGAGCCCGACCAGGGCTTCGAGGTCGAGACCGTCATCCTGGGCCCAGACCGGGTGGGCGGCTGGCTGGCCGCGCTGCCCGAGGGCCGCGCCGGTCTGGCCTTCAAGGGCGCCTACGGCAGCGGCACCGGCCGCGTCGACGGCATCGCGATCGCCTCGCCCGACGGCACCGCCGCGCACATCGACCCCACCAGGCTGACCGAGGCCGACGAGGCGGCCCTGAGGGGCTGGCTGGGCGACCCGGCCAGGGCCAAGGCCGTCCACGACGCCAAGGGCCCCATGCTGGCCCTGTGGGCGCAGGGGATGTCCCTGGAGGGCCTCACCTGCGACACCGCCCTGGCGGCCTACCTGGCGATGCCGGGCCAGCGCACGTTCGCCCTGGAGGACCTGGCCAGGCGCTACCTCAACCGCGACCTGCGGGCCGAGGAGGAGAGCACCGGCCAGGCCGCGCTGTTCGGCGACGACGAGGACGCCCCGGCCAAGGACCTGGCGCTGCGCGCGCACGCCGTGCGGGAGCTGGCCGAGGCGCTGGAGTCGTTCCTGTCCACCCGCGGCGGCACCCAGCTCATGACGGACGTGGAGCTGCCGCTGGTCACCGTGCTGGCCGAGATGGAGCGGGCCGGCATCGCCGCCGACCGCGAGTACTTCGCGGGGCTGGAGGCGGAGTTCGGCGCCGCGGTCAAGCAGGCGGTCGAGGCGGCCCACCAGGTCGTCGGCGAGCAGTTCAACCTGGGCTCGCCCAAGCAACTGCAGGAGATCTTCTTCGTCAAGCTCAACCTGCCCAAGACCAAGAAGACCAAGACCGGCTACACCACCGACGCCGACGCGCTGGCCTGGCTGGCCACCCAGACCGAGCACGAGCTGCCGATGATCATGCTGCGGCACCGCGACCAGCAGAAGCTGCGCCAGACGGTCGAGGGGCTGATCAAGGAGATCTCCGACGACCAGCGCATCCACACCACCTTCAACCAGATCATCGCGGCCACCGGCCGGCTCTCCTCGGAGAAGCCCAACCTGCAGAACATCCCCATCCGCACCACCGAGGGCCGCCGCATCCGGCAGGGCTTCGTGGTCGGCGAGGGCTACGAGACGCTGCTGACCGCCGACTACAGCCAGATCGAGCTGCGCATCATGGCGCACCTGTCGGGCGACGAGTCGCTGATCGCGTCCTTCGAGTCGGGGCACGACTTCCACCAGGCGACCGCGGCCAGGGTCTTCAACCTGCCGCCGGAGCAGGTCGACGGCGAGCTCCGGGCGCGGATCAAGGCGATGAACTACGGCCTGGCCTACGGCCTGTCCGACTTCGGGCTGTCCACCCAGCTCAACATCGCGGTGGCCGAGGCCCGCGCGCTCAAGGAGGAGTACTTCACCGAGTTCGGCGGCGTGCGCGACTTCCTGCAGGCGATCGTCGCCCAGGCGCGCACCGACGGCTACACCGAGACCATCATGGGCCGGCGCCGCTACCTGCCCGACCTGACCAGCGACAACCGGCAGCGCCGCGAGATGGCCGAGCGCATGGCGCTGAACGCGCCCATCCAGGGCTCGGCGGCCGACATCATCAAGGTCGCGATGCTGCACGTGCAGCTGGCGCTGCGCGAGGAGGGGCTGCGCTCGCGGATGCTGCTGCAGGTGCACGACGAACTGGTCTTCGAGGTGGCGCCGGGCGAGCTGGAGCAGCTGCGGCAGCTCGTGACCGACCAGATGAACGCGGCCTACCGGCTCCGGGTGCGGCTGGAGGTGTCCGTGGGCATCGGGCGCACCTGGGAGGACGCCGGTCACTGACCGGTCCGCCGGGGGCGCTGGAACGCGCTAATTCGCCCGGTCTGATCTAAGCTGGGGGATCGCGCCAGCCTCGACCGGCCTGGGAGTTTTGTGCGGATCTCAGCATCCCTTACACGGATCATCGGCATCGCCAACATCGTGGTGCTGGTCATCGCGATCACGGCACTGGTCGTGCTGCCCACGGAGAGTGAACCGACCGCGGGCCGTACGCCACAGAACGCCGTACCCAAGGCGAGCGCCGCCGCCAAGCCGTCGGCCGGGCCCGAGGGGCGGCCGGACCTGCCGAGCGGGGAGCCGCCCCAGCCGATCACCGCCACGCCCGAGTTCGCCAAGCAGGTCAAGGCCAACGAGCTCGGGCTGGTGCCGATCATCATGTACCACCGGATCCTGAAGAAGCGGATCGCCACCATCGACCGCACCCCCGACCAGATCAGGCGCGAGCTGGAGGGGATGGCCAAGCAGGGGTACGTCCCCATCACCGCCAGGGAGTTCGCCGCCGGTGACATCCGGGTGCCGGCCGGCAAGTTCCCCGTCGTGCTCACCTTCGACGACGGGCACGCCACCCATTTCGCGCTCGACGCGCAGGGCAGGCCCAAGAAGGACACCGCGGTCGCGATCATCTACGACGTGGCCAGGAAGTACCCGGGCTTCCGGCCCGTGGCGACGTTCTGGATCAACCACTACCCGTTCGGGCTGCAGAGTCCGAAGGAGCAGGCCGAGGCCGTACAGTGGCTGACCGCGCAGGGCTTCGAGGTGGCCAACCACACCTGGGCGCACCCGAACCTGGGCGTCCTGCCGAAGAAGAGGGTCAGCCAGCAGATCGTCAGGCTGGAGCGCCTGCTGAAGAAGCTCGGCGTGCCGCCCTCCAAGACGCTGGCGCTGCCCTTCGGGGCCATGCCGCACCCCAAGAAGGTCGCCGGGAGCGGGGCCTGGGACGGCACGAAGTACAGCTTCGACGCGGTCTTCCTGGCCGGGGCCGAGCCTTCGGTCTCGCCGTTCGCCAAGGGTTATGACCGCGGCGCGGTCCAGCGGATCCAGAGCAACGGCAAGAAGGGCGAGTGCCGCAAGTGGTGCTCGAAGTACTGGCTGGAATGGCTGGACAAGCATCCCGGCAAGCGCTATGTCTCCGACGGCGACCCCCAGCGGATCTCCATGCCGCGGAAACTTCAGGGTAATATCGCCTTCAAGCGTGGAGCCCAGGTCAACCCCTACTAGGCGGTCTCCTGGGAGATGCGTTGCCCTGGGACGTTCGTGTCCCGGATTGACCTCGCCGTCCAGGTCTCATATGCTGATCGCTGCGCTGTGGGCTCGCGCGCGCCTCAGACGGAGCGGGCTCGCGCTCGGTCTCGTCGATGACGTCATCCTCGGCTTGATGCGGAAGAGAGCCTGCTGCGCGTCCGCCACATCGACATCTGTCCGCGTTCGGAGCAATTCCACACATGACGAGCAGCACCGAGGCCACCTCGAGCACCCCGCAGGTAGCGGTCAACGACATCGGTTCCGAAGAGGCCTTCCTCGCCGCGATCGACGAGACCATCAAGTACTTCAACGACGGCGACATCGTCGAAGGCACCGTCGTCAAGGTCGATCGAGACGAGGTCTTGCTCGACATCGGCTACAAGACCGAGGGTGTCATCCCCTCGCGTGAGCTCTCGATCAAGCACGATGTCGACCCGGCCGAGGTCGTCGAGGTCGGCGAGCACGTCGAGGCCCTGGTTCTCCAGAAGGAGGACAAGGAGGGTCGCCTGATCCTGTCCAAGAAGCGCGCCCAGTACGAGCGCGCCTGGGGCACGATCGAGAAGATCAAGGACGAGGACGGCATCGTCACGGGCACCGTCATCGAGGTCGTCAAGGGTGGTCTCATCCTCGACATCGGCCTGCGTGGCTTCCTCCCGGCGTCCCTGGTCGAGATGCGACGCGTCCGCGACCTGCAGCCCTACGTCGGCCGCGAGCTCGAAGCGAAGATCATCGAGCTCGACAAGAACCGCAACAACGTGGTTCTCTCGCGCCGCGCCTGGCTGGAGCAGACCCAGTCCGAGGTCCGCCAGACCTTCCTCAACACCCTGCAGAAGGGCCAGGTCCGCAAGGGCGTCGTGTCCTCGATCGTTAACTTCGGTGCGTTCGTGGACCTCGGCGGCGTCGACGGTCTGGTTCACGTCTCCGAGCTGTCCTGGAAGCACATCGACCACCCCTCCGAGGTTGTCGAGGTCGGCCAGGAGGTCACCGTCGAGGTTCTCGACGTCGACATGGAGCGCGAGCGCGTCTCCCTCTCGCTCAAGGCGACGCAGGAAGACCCGTGGCAGCAGTTCGCCCGTACCCACCAGATCGGCCAGGTCGTTCCCGGCCGGGTCACCAAGCTGGTGCCGTTCGGTGCGTTCGTCCGCGTCGAAGAGGGCATCGAGGGCCTGGTCCACATCTCCGAGCTGGCCGAGCGCCACGTGGAGATCCCGGAGCAGGTCGTCCAGGTCGGCGACGAGATCTTCGTGAAGATCATCGACATCGACCTCGACCGCCGTCGCATCAGCCTCTCGCTGAAGCAGGCCAACGAGGGTGTCAGCGGCGCCGAGGTCGAGTTCGACCCGACGCTGTACGGCATGGCGGCCACCTACGACGACCAGGGCAACTACATCTACCCCGAGGGCTTCGACTCGGAGACCGGTGAGTGGCTCGAGGGCTTCGACAAGCAGCGTGAGGAGTGGGAGCGCCAGTACGCCGAGGCGCAGACCCGCTTCGAGGCGCACAAGAAGCAGATCGAGGAGGCTCGCAAGGCCGAGGCCGAGGCGGGCGAGGCCCCCTCGACCTACACCGGCGAGACCGCGGCTCCCACGAGCAGCAGCTCCTCGTCGTCGTCGGCTCCGGCCGGTGGCGCGCTCGCTTCCGACGAGGCTCTCGCGGCTCTGCGCGAGAAGCTCGCCGGCGGCCAGAGCTGACCGCTTGACCGTGTGATCTGATCACCAGAGGGCCCCGCCCAGCCAACCGGCTGAGCGGGGCCTTCGGCGTTCTACGCGGGCCGCCTCGCCGGGAGGGCATCGAAGAGCGCCAGTTCGTCACGATCCGGGGCCTCGAAGACTTCGGCCCACTGCTTGATCATGTCCCGGGTGATGAAGGCCGTGTCCCACGATCCCTCCTTGTTCCTGGCCTCCAGCCGACGCCACAGCTCGTCGAGGGGAACCGCGAGGTAGTGCAGCTCGACTGCGGCACCGAGCGCGCGAGCAGCGAGCCGCATCTCGTCGCGTTCCGAACGGGCCCAGAAGCCGAACTCCAAGATCACATTCTGGCCGAGCTTCACCAAGTCCTGCGCGTGCTGCCGGAACAGTCCTTCGAGCCGGTCACGCGGCTCCTCTTCATGGAGGTCGACGCCCAACCGCGCCAGCCACTCGTCAGGACACAGGCGAACGGCCGGAACCTCGCCGGCCAGGCGCTTGGCCAGTGTCGTCTTTCCCGACCCCGGCAGGCCGCACAGCAGGATCAATCGTCCTGGAGGTGTCGTCATCGCTGGAGGGCCACTCGCGCCGGAGTCGACCTGATCGTGATCACGGATCTCATCGGGCCTCCTCGGGGCACCCACGGGAGGCGGGTCGGTGATCAATGAGCGGTGTGGAAGCGGCGGTGAAGGGCGTGTACCTCGTCTGAGAGGCCGGGGATCGGCCCCTCGACCTCGACGTGCGGGGCGACCTCATTGATGGGGAGGGTGCGGACGGGCGGGGCTGGGACTCCGAGTTCCGTCAGCCAGGACGAGAGCTGCTCGGACGAGGCCACGTACACGATGCGGCCCAGGCCGACCCAGCCGTGGGCGGCGGAGCACATCGGGCAGTGTTCACCGGAGGTGTAGACGGTCGCCGCCGCCCGCTCCTCAGGGGCCATGTTCGCCGCAGCCCAGCGCGCCAACTCGAACTCCGGATGGCGGGTACTGTCGCCAGAGGCCACCCGGTTGTGATCCTCAGCCAGTACGGTCCCGTCAGCGGTGACGAGCACGGACCCGAACGGCTCGTCCCCCACCTCCAGGGCCTCGGCCGCCAACTCCACGCACCGGCGCAGGTGACGCATCTCGCCATCGCTTACCATGATCGCCCCCTAGCTTTTGATCTTCCGCCCCATGCTATGCCCGGGACGCGCACCCATCCGGGACGCCGTACCCGGGGCGTCTGGATACGCACGCCATGTCGCGGATCTTCTAGTCCACTTGCTTTTCGGCGTCCATGTAGGGCCCTTCCCGGGGCGCGGGCTTGTGGTGCCGTAGCGGCGGCCCGCCATGTGCGCTCGGTGAGCGTAGCCCTGGAGGGAGCCCGGCCCTGTGGACGCGTTGGCGGGAGGAGGGGCTTGCCGTACAGAAGGCGGGGCTGGTGTTGGGCAGGGGCCAGTAGGGTGGGCTGGTGGTGATAGAGCGGGCTGTTGCGGGGGATGCCGGAGAGGTGTTCACGCTGACTCGGGCCGCCTATGTGCCTGAGGCGCAGCTTTATGGGGACCCGTTCCTCGCTCCTCTGGTCGAGTCCGTCGAGCAGGTGCGGACGGGCATCGAGGGTGGCGTGGTGCTCAAGGCCGTCGACGGAGGCAGGATCGTCGGGGCCGTGCGGGGGCGGATGGCGGGGAGTGCCTGCCTGGTGGGACGGCTGGTGGTGGCGCCGGACAGGCAGCGGCTCGGGATCGGGTCCGCGCTCCTCGCCGCCCTGCACCACGAGGTCCCGGAAGCCGAGGCGTTCGACCTGTTCACGGGGCATCTGTCCGAGGGCAACCTGCGCCTGTACCGCCGCCACGGCTATCGCGAGACCAGCCGCGAACGCATGGACGATCACCTCACTCTGGTGCATATGCGGCGTATCGTCTGACCGTCCCGTATGCTGCGGACCATGTTGAAGGTGGGCCTCACCGGCGGAATCGGCTCAGGCAAGAGCGAGGTGGCCAGAAGGCTGTCGGCGCGCGGCGCCGTGGTGATCGACGCCGACCAGATCGCCCGCGAGGTCGTCGAACCGGGCACGCAGGGCCTGGCCAGGGTGGTGGCCGCGTTCGGCGACGGGGTGCTGCGCGAGGACGGCAGCCTGAACAGGGAGAAGCTCGGCTCGATCGTCTTCGCCGACTCCGAGCGGCTGGCCGCGCTCAACGCGATCGTGCACCCGCTGGTCGCCGAACGCGTGGGGACCCTGCAGAGGCAGGCGGACGACAAGGCGGTCGTGGTGTACGACGTGCCGCTGCTGGCGGAGAACAAGCTGGCCCCGATGTACGACGTGGTGATCGTGGTCGACGCCGGCGACGAGACCCGCCTGGCACGTCTCGCGAAATATCGGAACATGCCCCCCGGGGACGCCAAGGCCCGCATCGCCGCCCAGGCAAGCCGGGACGACAGGCTGGCCATCGCCGACGTCGTGATCTCCAACGAGGGCCCGATCGAGGAACTGGACACCCGCGTCGACGAGGTCTGGTCAGAGCTGAGCCGCCGCCTGACGGCTCAGAACTCCGCGCCGAGCGGCACCTGACGCACCGAGGGCAGATAGGGATCGAGCTCGCCGGGCTCGAACCGGCACATCCCGATCGCATGCCAGAACTGCCCTGCCGTGTCCCCCTCCTGCTTGTAACGCCCGTCAGGTGACAGCGCCGCCCATCCCTCGGCCAGCCCGAGCAGCGTGACGCGCGGCGCGGGCGTCCCGGTGAGGTTCCAAACGATCGCCACACCGTCGTCGCCCGAGGTGGCCAGCAGGTCCCCGTCGGGCGAGAAGGCGGCCGACCACACCCGCCCCGCATGCCCCGGCAACAGGTGCAGGAGCGCGCCCGAGGCGACGTCCCACAGCCTGACCACCAGGTCGTCGCCGCCGGTCACCAGCACCTCGCCCGAGGGGGAGAAGACGGCGGTCCAGAGCCGGCCCTCGTGCCGCAGGTCGTGCAGGAGCCGCCCCGAGGGGATCTCCCACAGCACCGCCCTGCCGTCGTTGCCCGCACTGGCCAGCAGCCGCCCGTCGGGGCTGAAGCGCACCGCGTAGACACGGTCGAGGTGGGTGTCGAGGGTGAGCAGCAGCGCGCCGGAGTCGACGTCCCAGACGCGTACCAGGCGGTCGTCGCAGCCGGTGGCGATGGTGCTCCCGTCGGGGCTGAAGGCGATGGAGCGCACCCTGCCGTGGTGGTCGGCCAGGTCGGTGACCGGGCGGCCGGTGGGGCGATACCAGATCCTGACGCTGTCGTCGTCGTTCGCGGTGGCCAGGTGGTCGCCGTCGGGGCTGAACGCCTCGGCCCACACGTGGTCGGTCTCGGCGCTGAGCTCCCGCTCGTAGTCGCCGGTGGCGGCGTTCCAGAAATGCACCCCGCCGTCGTTGCTGGCGGTGGCCAGCACCGGCCCGGTGGGGGAGAAGCGGGCGGAGATCAGCCGGTCGGCGCTGCCGGTGAACTGGCGCAGCCGCCGCCCGGTGCGCGGGTCCCAGACCCGTACGGTGCCGTCGTTGCCGCTGGTGGCCAGCATGCTGCCGTCCGCGCTGAAGTCGACGGAGGTGATCCGCCGGCCGTGGCCGCGCAGGACGCGCTGGCACTGGCCGGTCAGCGGATCCCACAGCCGGGTGGTGCCGTCGTTGCTGCTGGTGGCGAGCTGGGTGCCGGACGGGTGGAAGACGAACGGCCAGACCGCGCCGCGGTGACCGGCCAGCTCCCTGCGTTCGGAGCCGGTGCGCAGCGAGATGGCCCCGTCGGAGTCGCCGGTCGCCAGCGTCTCCCCCGAGGGGCTGTAGGCGATCTGGTACACGGCGGCGCCGTGGGTGGTGACCACGCCCAGGGACTCGCCGGTGGCCGGGCGCCACAGGCGGACGACCCCCTTGGTGTCGCCGCTGGCCAGGGTGCCGCCGTCGGGGGAGAAGGCCAGGCAGTAGATGCCGCCCCGGTGCCCGGTCAGCTCGTGCAGCACCTCGCCGTTGACCGGGTCCCAGACGCGTACCACGCCCTCGCGGTCGCCGGCCGCCAGCAGCCCGCCCGAGAGGGCCACCCGGTAGACGGCTCCCCGGTGGCCGGTCAGCTCGCCGCGCAGCGCGCCGGTGCGCAGGTCCCACAGGCGGATCATGGCCGCCGAGTCGCCGGTCACGATCAGGCCGTGCTCGATGGCGGCGGTGTAGACAGGGGCGTGGTGGCCGGGCAGTTCGGCGTGCGGGGCGCCGGTGTCGGTGTGCCAGAGGCGGACGACGCCGTCGCCGCCGCCCGCGGCGACGAGCGTGCCGTCCGGGCTGAACAGGACCGGCCACACCCCGTCGGGGTGGCCCCTGAGCACGTGCAGGAGCCGCCCGTCGGAGGGGTCCCACAGGCGTACGGTGCCGTCGCTCGACCCCGTGGCCAGCAGGTCGCCGCCGGGGGAGAAGGTGACGGCGTAGACGCGGCCGCGGTGGCCCTGCAGGGTGCGGATCGGCAGGCCCGCCGCCGAGTCGCAGAGCAGTACCCCGCCGTCCTCGCCGCCGATGGCCAGCACGCCGCCGTCGGGACTGTAGGCGACCGGCTCGGGCAGGCGGCTGGTCTGGAAGTGATACCCGTACGGCACGCCGAGCGCGGCGGGCGCGAGCTGCGGCTCCACCCGCTGCCCCGGCACGACCGCCGCCCCGGGAAGCGTCGGCGGCGCCCCCGTCGCCGCGATCACCGCCGCCCGGTCCCAGCGGCTGCCCTCGAAGGCCGCGTCGGACAGGTCGGCCCTGGCCAGCCGCGCCTGAGAGAAGTCGGCGCCGCGCAGGTCGGCGCCCACCAGACTGGCCTGGTCGAGCCTGGCGCCCACCAGCAGGGCGTCCCTGAGGACGGCCCGGCTCAGGTCGGTCTCCACCAGCGTCGCGCCCGACAGGTCGGCCCCGGTGAGGTCGACGCCGGACATGTCGCGCCCCGACAGGTCCTCGCCGCGCAGGTCGGCGCCGCGCAGGTCGGCCTGCGCGGGCGTGCGCAACCTACTGTTGATCTTGAGGGCGTTCGTCCTGGCGACGCCGTCGGCGCCGGGGTCGGCCAGCACCTTCGCGGCCCACGCCTGGCAGGCCCGCACGTCGGCCAGATCGCACAGGAACTCGACGGTCAGCGCCGACAGCGGGCGGCGGGCCAGCGCCAGCGGGTCGTTCATGGTGACGGCGATGTGCCGGGCGATCAGCCACTCCATCACCGAGGCGTGGATGAACCCGAACATGCCCTCCTCGGTGCGGACCATCAGGCTGCCCGTGCCGACGGCGTGGGCCGCCTGGGTGTCGGTGAGCTGCCCGTCGGCCAGGCCGGTGAGCGTCCCGGCGATCTCGGTCAGCTCGGCCAGCCCCAGGTACGGCTCGCCGCTGTCCCACAGCCGCATCGCCAGCGCGGTCACCGCTCGCCACAGCTCGTCGATGGTGAGGGTGCCGGAGGAGCCGGGCACGCGGGTGCGCGCCTCCTCGAAGGCCAGCCAGGAGCTGAGGATCTCCTCGTACAGCAGGGCCGGGCTGATCGTGTGGCGGGCTCGGGCGACGGCGCGCAGCCGCTCGGGGTCGAGGTCGGCGATGAAGCTCAGCATGCGCGGGTTCTGCGCCAGGTCGAGCAGGTCCTTGACGCCCGCCATCAGCGACAGCCGCGCCTCCGCCTCGTGACCGTCGGCGAACCTGTTGGCCAGGTAGGACTGGATCTGCCGCTGGGTGAAGTCCTCGACGCTGAACACCCGGCGCTGCGGCAGCACCCCCAGCATCTCGCCCAGCGTGGTCAGCACCTGGCTGTGCGACTTGAAATGCTGGGTACGGCTGGCCACCACGATCTTGGCCTTGTCCTCGGCCGCCGCCAGCAGCGTGCTCAGGTGGTCGGCCGCCCGGTCGTAGGTGACCCGGGTGACCAGCTCGTCGAACCCGTCGAACAGCAGCACGATCCGGCCCTGCCGCAGCAGGTAGTGGAAGGCCTTGAGGTCGATGACCTCCTCGCCGTGGTTGGCCAGGTGCGCGGCGACCAGCCCGTCGACCGAGTGCGCCTTGTCCAGGGAGCGCAGCTCGATCAGGATCGGCGTCAGGTGCGGCAGCTCCAGCGGGATGCGCCTGGCCAGCTCGTGCAGCGCGAAGGTCTTGCCGTGGCCGAAGTCGCCCAGCAGCAGCAGGAACCGGCCGAGGTCGGCGCCGAGCAGGCGCATCATCTCGTCGGTGAGCCCCTCCCTGGTCTCGTGTCCGGGCCGGTCGAGCTCGCGGTAACGCTGCGGCACGTACAGGCGGGGCGGGTAGCGCCGGTCGCCGCGCAGCCGCGCCGACTGCTCGGCGACGTACCCGGACAGGTCGAGCAGGCCCTGGAACTCGGTGAAGCTGCGCAGCCGCACCCCCCGCCGGGTCAGGTCCTCGCGCAGCGATCTGGCGGGCGGCGGGCCCTGGTAGACGAGCTCGACGTTGAGGCTGGTGGCGTGCGCCTGCCGGACGAAGCCCTCCAGCTCGTCGGGGGACGGGTCGCCGACGTACGCGCCGATCATGACCTGGCGGACGAACCCGTCCTCCGGGTAGGTCACCACCAGATAGTTGTCGATCTTTCGGATTCTGGCCCGCTCGTGTCTGGCCTCGCACACCTCGGCGATCCGGTCGAGCAGCAGTTCCACCGGGGACGGCTCGCGCTCGGCGGGCGGGGCGGGGGGAGCGGGCGCGGGCGGCGCGTCGGGGGTGAAGGTGGCGTGCGCGGCGCGCCAGGCGCGGGCGGCCTGCCGGGGCTCGGCGTCGGGCGTCCAGACGCGGGTGCCGGCCCGGGTGATCTCGACGACCTGGTGGCGGCCCGGCCGGGGCGCCTCGATCGTCCCGTCGGCGCTCCGGCCGGAGCCGTGCAGCACCAGGTTGAGCCGGTGGTCCAGGACCTGCCCCAGCATGGCGCCGTCGCGCAGCGCGCCGGGCGGGTGGCCGATCGCGCCCAGCCTGAGCCAGGCGCTGTCCTCGTATCGGCGCAGCCGTTCGGCGAACCAGGCCGCCTGCGCCTCGCCGACCAGCCCGTAGGCGTCCATGTCCCGGTGGCTCATCGCCATCGTGGAGTTGAGCCCGGCCACCACCGTGCGCAGCTCGGGCACCTCGAACAGGGTCCACGGCTGCCCGCCGTCGAACACCGGCCCGTCCAGTCCCTGGTAGAGCTCGCCGAACAACCCGGCGAAGTGCCGCCACTTGGGCCAGTACGGCGGCTGCGGGCGCACGTCGTCGGCCTCGCAGGTGGCGAAGTACGCCTTGGAGGCGGCCTTCGTCACGTCCCGCGGCCCCGGCACGATCACCAGCCGGTGCGGCTCCAGCCCGACCAGCACGCGCAGGTCGGTGAGGAACCGCGTCGCCTGCCCGAACTGCCCGAGGCTGCCGGACTCGGTCAGGTCGCCGGTCACCAGCATCAGGTCCGGCCGGGGCATGCCCGCGTCGTGCATCCTGGTCAGGTCCGCCCAGACGCGCGCCTGCAGTTCCTCCGGCGTGAACGGCTCGCCCGGCTCGGGCAGCGCCCGCCCGAAGCGGGGACCGCCGATGTGCAGCACGCTGAGCGACTCGCCCCGCCGGGCGGCCGCCTGCGCGGGCGGGAAGGCGGGCGCCGCGACGGGCGTGCGCCGCGACCGCGTGATCGCCGCGGCGGGCGGCGGCGACGGCTCGAACGACGGCGCGAGCACGGCGCCGCCGTTCGGGAACGCGGGCGCCCTCTCGGGCTTGGCCCGCCCGGCCAGGGCCTCCCCGATGCGCCCGAGCAGCAGCCCTCTGGCCCGCTCCGGCTCGCTGACGCCGACCAGGTCCACCCAGGTGATCGTGGACAGCAAGCCGCCCAGCGGAAGGTCCTCCAGCCGCACCGTGACCAGCCTGCTGGACGGGTTGTCGGGTGCGGCCCTGAGCGCGGCCTGCCACTCCATCCGGCCGTAGCGGGAGGTCAGGTAGTTGCGCGAGAGCACCGCCACCACGACCTGCGCCTCGCTCACGCCCCGGTCCATGAAGTCGATGAAGTTGGTGCCGGGCACGAAGTCCCACGCCTGGATCATCGTGCGGTATCCGGCCGCCTCCAGCTCCCAGGCGATCCAGGTGGCCCACGCGGTGTCGGCCGGGGAGTAGCTGACGAAGATGTCGGTCGGCCTGCCGTCACGTGCCATCCGCCCAGTATCTCCCGCGAGGCTGATGTTTTGGAGAGCTTTGAATCTGCGGCGGGTGTGCGATCATCGTCGGGTGTGGAGGCGGCTGAGCGTTCTGGACTGGATCCGGATCGGCCTGCTCGCCCTCGGCCTGATCTTCGTGGCGACCGGCCTGCTGCCGCTGGAGCGGGCGGTGGAGAGCCTCGACGAGATCGGCCCGCTGCTGCTCTTCCTGCTGGGCGTCATCGTGCTGGCGGAGCTGACCAAGCAGGCCCAGGTCTTCGACGTCATCGCCGACCGGCTGGCGGTGGCGGGCCGCGGCAACTACGCGGCGCTGTTCGTGCTCTGTACGGCCTTCGCCTCCCTGGTCACCGTCTTCCTGAACCTCGATACCACCGCGGTCCTGCTCACCCCGGTCATGCTGGCTCTGGCGCCCAGGGCCAGGATCGCCGCCCTGCCGCTGGCGATGACCACGATCTGGCTGGCCAACACCGCGAGCCTGCTGCTGCCGGTCTCCAACCTGACGAACCTGCTCGGCATGGAGAAGCTGAACCTCAGCCCGTCCGAGTTTGCCACCCGCATGTGGGCCCCGCAGCTCGTGTCGATCGCGGTGACGATGGTCTTCCTGTGGCTCTTCTTCTGGCGGCGCGCCGAGCGGGGCGTGGACCGCTACACCCCGCCCGTCGTGCAGCCGGTGGCCGACCAGGCGCTGTTCACCGCCGCGAGCGTCGCCTGCGCGCTGTTCATCGCCGCCCTGGTCGTCGACGCCCCCGTCTGGCTGGCCGCCTCCGTCGCCGCCCTGATCGTGCTCGTGGCCTTCTTCGTCCGCGACCGGAGCAAACTGACCTGGAGCCTGGTCCCGTGGCAGCTCCTGATCTTCGTCACCGGCCTGTTCCTGGTGGTGCCCACCCTCAGCCGGTACGGCCTGGCCGACCTCATGCGCTGGCTGGTCGGCGCCGCCGGCGACCCCTACCGCACGGCCGCCGTCGGCGCCGGCCTGTCGAACGTGATCAACAACCTGCCCGCGTTCAAGGCCATCGAGGAGGTGATCCCGGTGATCGCCAAGGACCAGCTCCTCGCCCTGCTGGTGGGCAGCAACGTGGGCCCGGTGATCACCCCGTGGGCGTCGCTGGCCACGCTGCTGTGGTTCGAGTCGTGCGCCCGCCACGGGGTGCGGGTGCCGATGGGCCGCTTCCTGCTCATCGGCGCGGGCCTGGCCGTCACCGGCATCCTGGCCACCGTGTGGGCGCTGGTGGTCACCGGCTGAGCAGGTGCCGGTAGACGGGTTCCAGACCGGCCAGGGCGGTCGTGCCCGCCGTACGGGCGTCGAAGGCGTCCGGGTCGGTGAGCGTGGTGTTGTCCTCCAGGGTGACGCCCTCGGGCGGCTCGGCGGCGCCGACCGGGTCGGCGTCCCACACGTTGCCCCGGTAGACGACGTGCTCCAGCGGCGGCGAGACGGTCAGGACGGCCGTGTTGTCGCCGCGCCGCACGACGTTCCCCTCGACGGTGACCCAGGAGGCGCCGTAGTCGGTGTAGAGACCGAAGTTGTACGGCGTGAGCGTGTCGCTGATCACGTTGCCCTGGACGAGCGCGCCGTCGTCGTGCGAGGCGCCCTGCGGGCCCGACAGGTAGATGCCGCCGCCGTCGGCCAGCACCGACAGCGTGCGGACGGTCAGGTTGCGCAGCACCCTGGTGCGTTCGCCGGGGCCGATCACGATGCCGCAGTGCGGCACGTCGTTGACCTGGTTGTGCGCGATCGTGCTGTCGTGGCCCGCGGTCAGCGCGATGCCGGGCGAGCCGGGGTAGTCGAGGCCGATGTGGTGGATCCAGTTGTTCTCGACGCGGGCGCCGCGGCAGCCGCCGACCGCGACGCCGCCGCCCGAGACGTCCTCGAACACGTTGCCGCGGACGAGGGCGCCGGTGCCGCCGGAGAACTCCAGGGCGGTGGCGCCCAGGGCGGTGAAGCGGCAGTCCTCGACGGTGACGCGCGCCGTACCGGTGAACACGATGTTCGCCGGGATCGTCTTCGAGGCGGTGGGGACGGTCACCCACGCGTTCTCGCCGAAGGAGACCTTGTCGATGGGGCCGCCGTCGTAGAAGCCGGTGCCGTGGTAGTGCAGGAAGCCCTCGGGGCGGCTCGGGCGCAGCCAGGTGGCGTCGGCGAAGGTGAGGTCCCGGAAGGCGAGGTCGCGCGTGCCGGTGGCGTTGACCAGGGTCTCCAGCGCCGCGGCGACGACGGTGGTGCGCTCGGGGTGCTCGCCGGGGCGCGGGCGGTACAGCAGGATGTGCCTGCCGGGCTCGGTGCGGTCGAGGGCGAAGGTGCCGGGCTCGGTGAGGAAGGCCGCGCCGTTCTCCACGCGGGTCGGCAGGCCGGGGCCGTGGGACTCGGCGTCCTCCCAGGGGACGGCCGAGTTGTACAGGTCGTTCGCCCAGTCGAAGGCGGGCTGGGCCATGGTGATCGTGGTCGAGCGGTCGTCGCCGGAGACGGCGGCCACCGGGCAGCGCGCCTCGGTCCAGGGGTAGACGCCGGTGTAGACGAACTCGACGTCGGCGGGGTTGGCCCACCGCTGCGGCTCGGTGCTGTCCGTGACGTAACCCGTGTCGGTTCTCGTCACGTTGCCGGGGATTCCGCTGATCGAGGCCCGTTCGGCCCTGCGTCCGCCGACGGTGAGCCGGCGGGTGTCGAGGTCGCCCACCTCGGCGCGCCACACGCCGTCACGCTCGCGCCAGCCGGTGATCGTCCGGCCGCCGCTGACGACGGCCTCGCCCCGGCCCCGGTAGGTCACCTCGGAGTCGGCCTCGGTGAGTTCGAGGGGGTGGTCGAGGGTGTGGGTGCCTTCGTGCAGGATGACGGTGACCGGTCCGGTCAGCGTTCTGGCGCGGTCTCTGGCGTGCTGGAGGGTGGCGAGGGGGTGTTCGGGCGTGCCCGGGGCGGAGTCGTCGCCCGAGGGGGAGAGGTGGAGCTCGTTCAAGGATGCACCTCGTTTATGCTGTAAACAGGATCGTACAGAATAAACAGCGACTACGGTCGTTCGTCAAGTGGAAGGAGGACCGATGGTCGGCGAGGACGACCCGGATCGCAGCGTCGAACTGCTGTGGCGAGCCGCCGACGGGCCCGTGCGGGAGGGGCTGAGCGTCGGGGCGATCGTGCGCGCCGCCGTGGAGATCGCCGACGCCGACGGGCTGGACGGGGTGTCGATGCGGCGGGTGGGCGAGCGGCTCGGCTTCACCAGCATGTCCCTGTACCGCCACGTGCCCGGCAAGGCCCAGCTCATCGACCTGATGTGCGACACGGTCATGGCCGAGCTGTCCAGGGCCAGGCCCTCTGCGACAGGTCATGCGGAGACGACGGCACGGCCTGCTGAGGGGCGGGGGAGTGGTTGGCGGGAGCGGCTTGAGGGGTGGGCGCGGGAAGGGTGGGCGTTGCAGGGTCGGCATCCCTGGCTGGCCGAGGTGCGCGGCACCAGGCACGTGCCGGGGCCTCACTCGATCGCCGACTTCGACCACGCCCTGAGCACGGTCGCCGGCACCGGCCTGCGCCCCGCCGAGATGGTCGCGGTCGTCGGCCTCGTCGGCCGGTTCGTGGACGGCGAGGCCGTCAGGGCGGCGGAGGTCGCCCGGACGGAGCGGGAGACGGGCCAGTCCGAGGAGGACTGGTGGAGCGCCAGGCAGTCCCTGTTCGACAGGCTCGACCGCTACCCCGCACTGACCGCGATCTGGGAGTCGGGCGGCTACGACAGCCCCGAGGACTCCTTCGAGTTCGGCCTGGCCCGCGTCCTCGACGGCATCGAAGCCCTCATCCGAGCGCGTGACGAAAGGCGTGACGAAAGGCGGGTGTGCGTGATGTGCGGCACGCCTCTGGACCCGGCGGGCTCCGGCCGTCCCCGCGCCTACTGCTCCCGGGCCTGCCGGCAGCGCGCCTACCGGGAGCGGCGCACTACGCCACGACCAGCCGATACCCCAGATCCCAGGTGACCTCCCCGAGCAGGTGCGCGTGCCGCTCGTGCCACCGCCCGGACACGAGATCGTCCCGCAGCCGCCGCATGGCCGCCTGAACCCGGGACGGCTCCAGCGACATCACCGTGGACATCCCCGCCCGCACCCCCGGATCGAGGTACGCCTCAGGCCGGCGCCAGTACGCCCCGGTGAACCCGTCGGCGCAGTCCCCCGGAACGGTCACGGGCAGCACCGTCGGCATGGCGCCCAGCCGTTCCAGCCCGTCCCGGACCGCCACCAGCGTGGCCAGCCGCCGCTCGCGCTCGGCGATCTCCGGCAGATACTCCTCGACCAGCCAGAAACGCGAGGTCAGGGCCGGATCCCAGGTGAGCACCACCTGCCTGCCCGAAACCCGGCGCAACTCGGCCAGCCCGGCGCCGAGGTCGCTCCAGTGATGGGTGGTCAGAATCGCCATCGCGGCGTCGAAGGCCCGGTCCGCGACCGGCAGCCGTTCGGCGACCCCCTGGACCGCGGGCGCCGACCCCGGCGGACGCTGGACGATCATCGTCCGCGACGGCTCCACGGCGAGCACGGTCCGCCCCTCGGGCTCGTACGATCCCGCCCCCGCTCCGACATTGACGACGGAACGCGCGTTGCCCAGCGCCGCGTCGATCATCGCCGCGATCCGCGAGTCGGGAACCCGGGCCCGCGCGTACCCGGCGCCGAGCGTCACATACGGATCATTCGCCACGGTCACCGAGCACCTCCGGTGTGGATGCCCCTTCTTCAGGGCGGGGAGGAAGCGCGGCGCTTCGGGTCATGGTGATCTCCTGGTTGTGTCGGTGACGTCCGTGCCTGAAGTCCGCGCCGGGGTGAATTCCCCCGCTTTCGGGCGGTGGCGGAGGTCAAGAGGAGGGCGGATGGATCAGGGAGAGGAGGGTGTCGATGGTGTCGGGGTGGGCGGCGAGGAAGCTGCGGTCCTCCGCGGTGCCGTCGATGTGTTCCTCGAAGGGGCCGCCGTCCAGGGCCCTGACCTCCATCCCGGCCTCCTGGGCGAGCAGCGCCCCGGCGGGCAGGTCGACGGCCTCGGCCTGGTAGCCGACGATGCCGTCGATGTCGCCGCGGGCCAGCATCGCCCACGACAGCAGCGGCGCCCACAACTGCAGCATCCGCCTGGCCCCCCGCTCCAGCCGCTCCTTCAGCGCCTGCGCGGCCAGGTCGGACCTGGACACCGCGTACCCCTGGGTCCAGGCCAGCACGGGACCGTGCGGGGCGGGCCGGGAAGGCGGCGCCAGCCGTGCCCCGGAAGGGCCCCAGGCGCCGCGGGCGCGGATGGCGGACCAGGTACGGGCGGTGACGGGGTCGTGGACGACGCCGAGCATCGGGCGGCCGGAGCGGCACAGCGCCAGGCCGACCACGTACGCGGGCAGGCCGATGGCCACGTTGTTGGTGCCGTCCAGCGGGTCGACCAGCCACGTCCACTCCCCGCCGGGCGCGCCCAGCAGGCCGGACTCCTCGGCGATGACGGTGTGCGAGGGGAAGGCGGTCAGGACGCGTTCGAGCAGCAGCTTCTCCGAGGCCAGGTCGAGGTCGGTGACCACGTCGCCGGAGCCGCCCTTGGAACGGATGTCCACCGCGCCGCGCGTCCCCTTCAGCAGCAGGTCGCCCGCGGCTTCGGCGGCCTCCACGGCCACCCGCCGAGCGTGCTCGAGATCCACGGCCCCTCCTAGGTCAGGTGCTCGGCGATCAGTCTCGCCGCCCGCGCGGTCTGCCCGGCGTCGAGCGTGCGGCGGGCCACGTGATGGGCGGGGGTGGTGAGCGGGCCCAGCGACAGGTCGTGGCCGCCCGGCCTGCCGCGGCCGAGCGCGATGGTGGCCGCCTCGCCCCCCTCGGGGACCATGCTGCTGTGGAAGCGGCCGGCGGCCAGCGTGTAGGTGTCGCCGGCGCCGAACACCTCGACCAGGCCCGTGCTGTGCCGTACGGTCCGGGAGGTCGGTTCGACGCGGTCGCCCGAGGCGCCGCTGACGATCTCGAACACCCGGTGGGTGGCGCCCGCCCCGGCGTCGGTGACGTTGGCGTGCACGTTCCGCATCTGGCCGTACAGCACGTGGCTGACCAGGTCCCAGCTGTGGCAGTGGATCTGCGAGGTGGTGCTCTCGGCGTGCGGGAAGCCGCCGGACCACAGGTGCAGGCAGACGCCCTCGGCGCCGTCGCGCTCCAGCGGCAGGCAGAGGAAGCCGAGCGGGTGGCGCACGGCGGTCAGGCGCGCGGGCTCGGCCAGCGCCTCCAGGGCCCAGGCCCTGGCCCGGCCCCCCGTCACCGCGTCCAGCGCGCGCCGGTACGTCATGCCGCGTAGGGGTTCTTGGCGCGCAGCGCCTTGCGGGTGACATCGACGACATCGTGGTCGGTGTACGCCTTGGGCAGCGGCAGGCCGATACGCCTGAACAGCTCCTCCACCTCCTCGACGGTGGGCTCGTCGCTCAGCGGCACCGCCTTGTAGAGCTCCATCGGCACCCGGCGCGCCTGCTCCAGGCTGAGGCGCAGCTCGGCGTCGCAGTTCTCGAAGTAGAACGTCCCGGTCATCGCGGCGATCGCCCGGTTGGGGTCCTCGACCGTCATGATCAGGCGGCTGGAGGACAGGTCCCAGCGGAAGGTCGTCATCGTGGCCGACAGTCCCACGGCGATGTCGAGCAGGCCGTACCGCTGGCGGTGCCAGAACGCGGCCAGGACCGTGGCGTAGGACTCCTTCCGGGCGCGCTCGGCCGACCAGGTCTCCCCGGTGCCGTCGGGCTGGTCCGACAGCGAGCGGCGGTAGTGCGCGTAGGTCTCGCACACCTCCTCGCCGGTCGGGTCGATGACCTCGATCGTGACCGTGAGGTGCCGCTTGTCCTTGCGGGCGGCGGCCACGCACTCGGGCAGGGTGATGGCGCGCAGGTAGGTGCCGGTGCCGCCCTTGAAGCTCCACCGGGCGGTGTTCTCGCGCGCCTCGGCGTGCGCCCGGCCGATCTCCTGCATGCTCAGCACCCGGACCAGCTGCAGCTCGTCGAGCGCCTTGCGGGTGCCGGTGACCAGGTCGTGCAGGCTGTCGAGCCGGCCCAGCCGCTCGGGCAGCGCGGCGAACTCGCGGGAGGTGATGGTCGCCTCGACGGGGGCCTGGCGGTTCCGGTCGCGCAGCAGCGCGGTCGCCACCAGCGCGAGGATGACCAGCGTCGCCGCGCTGATCAGGTCGTCCTGCACGTCCGAGCCGCCGACCACGCGGTCGGGCAGGATGCCGAGCACGCCCACGATGACAGCGAGGCCCAAGGCGATGGCGCCGTCGGCGTTCTGGGCAGCCCAGGGCGCGAACCTCCTCAGCGCCTCGATGAACCGCGTCATGGTCAGCCCCGCATCCGACGATCAGTCAGTCCCCATGGTCATCGTAACGAGCGGGTCAGGGTACGGCCAGGGTTGATCCGCTACCTAGGTATGACCACATATCCCCCTCTTGGCCGAAGTGCCGGACGATTCGCCGCCCTAGCGTTGATCTTCCGGGGCTTTCGGGGGGAATTGTGCGGTTCAGCTGGCGTGCGCTGGTTGCGGTGGTCTGTGTGGTCGTGTTATCGACGGGCGTGTGCGTGTTCACCATGCTGCCCCACCCCTACACGGCGGCCAGGGCGTTGCTGAGCCTGCCGGGGCCGGGGGAGCGGTCCGTCCAGGTGGTCGCCCATCCCGACGACGACCTGCTGTTCATGAGCCCCGACCTGTTCGGTCCCGTGGCGCACGGCGGGCCCAGCGTCACGATCTTCCTCACCGCGGGGGAGTCGGTGGCGGGGCTGGCCGACGGGCACGACCCGCACGCCTACGCGCGCGAGCGGGAGGCGGGCGTCAGGGCCGCCTACGCGTGGCTGGCCGGGGTGCCGGACAGCTGGCGCAGCCGTACCATCGTGGCCGGTGGCGTGCCGGTCAGGCTGGACGAGCTGGATCGCAGGCCCGGGATCGGGCTGGTGTTCGCCGGGTTGCCCGACGGCGGCGACCCGCGCGCCTACGGCGGCCGCCACGCGCTCACCCGCGCCTGGTCGGACGGCGCGTGCGTGCGCCGGTTCGGGTCGTGGATCCCCGGATGCCTCACCCGGGCCCAGGTGGTCGGCATGCTCAGGGCGCTGTACGCCAGGTTCAGGCCCACGGTGCTGCGCACCCTCGATCCGCACCCCGCAGGCCAGCCCGCCGACCACCCCGACCACGTGGCCTCCGCCAGGTTCGCCGCGGCGGCGGCCACCGACCTGCCGGTCCGCACGGTCGCCTACCAGGGCTACACCGTCACACCCCGCCCGGCCAACGTCATGGGCGCGCTCCGCGTCCTCAAGCGCAAGGTCTTCGAGATCTACCGCCGCCACGACTACCGCGCCCACGGCGGCGGCCGCTATCACTCCTGGATCGGCCGCATGTACGGCTGGCAAACCCGTTGAAATCCGTCACCCGGCAGGTCAAGATCGCCCACATGACTGTGACACCCGAGCTGATGGCCTACTACGAACGCGGCGGCGAGGCGACCCGGTTGAAGGAGGGGCGCGGACGGCTGGAGTTCTGGCGCACCCAGGACATCCTGCGCAGGATCCTGCCCCCGGCCCCCGCCAGAGTCCTGGACGCGGGCGGCGGCGCCGGCGTGCACGCCGAATGGCTGGCCGCCGACGGTCACGACGTCGAACTGCTCGACCCGGTGCCTCGGCACGTGACCGAGGCCGCCAGGCTGGACGGCGTCACCGCGCGGGTGGGCGACGCCCGCGCGCTGCCGTACCGGGACGGGACGTTCGACGCGGTGCTCATGCTCGGCCCGCTGTATCACTTGGAGTCGCGTGACGACCGGGTGCGGGCGC
The DNA here is from genome assembly GCF_040645915.1 of Nonomuraea sp. NPDC046570. Classification (NCBI taxonomy): domain Bacteria; kingdom Bacillati; phylum Actinomycetota; class Actinomycetes; order Streptosporangiales; family Streptosporangiaceae; genus Nonomuraea; species Nonomuraea sp. NPDC046570. The sequence continues at coordinate 471,891 of NZ_JBEYZF010000002.1, forward strand.
TGACCGAGGCCCGCCGCGTGGCGCGGCCCGGCGGGCTGGTCGCGGCGGCGGTGATCACCAGGTACTCGGCCGTGCACGACGTCGTCTACCAGGGCCTGGATGGGAGCGAGGCGATGGAGGCCGCCCGCGCGGCGGTCGAGACCGGGTCGATGACCTCGACCAGGTCCGGGTTCACCGCCCACTTCCACGAGCCCGACGAGATCCTCGGCGAGTTCGCCGACGCCGGGCTGGCCGTGCGGCGCAGGTACGGCATCGAGGGGGCGTTCTGGCTCTACGGGGACGTCAACGAGCGGCTGGACGACCCGGAGCGGCGGGCGCGGCTGCTGGACGCGGCCCGGCGGCTGGAGTCGGAGCCCTCGCTGCTCGGCGTCAGCGGCCACCTGCTCGCCGTGGCCGCCGTCTGACGCCGAAGCGCCCCCGCCTGCCCGGAGGGAGGCGGGGGCGCGGGCGCGACGAAGGTCAGAACCAGCCGCGGCGCTTGGCCATGGCCTGCAGGCCGTGCTGCAGGCTCTGCTCGACCGCCTCGGGCCGGTCGCCGTAGCGGACGGTGAAGCGGTTGTAGGAGTCGTGGCTGGAGGTCAGGAAGCCGCCGCGCTTGTCGGCCTCCAGGATGACGTCCATCTGCGTCGGGCCCGCGATGAAGGTCAGCTCCAGCTCGCTGAAGTGGCCGCCCCACTGGCCGCCCGCGTAGTACTCGATCTCCTGGAAGAACGGCATCGTCGAGCCGCGCAGCGTGCCACGCTCCAGGTCGGCCTTCTTGAAGCGGAAGCCGCTGCGGTCGAGCGCGCTGATCACGTGCTCCTGCGCGGGCAGCGGGTTGACGAACAGCGGGTCGAGGTCGCCCTTGTCGATCGCGCCGGCCAGCGCCAGCTCGGTCGAGACGCCCAGCCGCATGCCGTGCAGGGGGTGGCCGCCGATCGCGCTGATCGGCGTCTCCCACGGAATCGCGATCTCGAACGGCTGCGAGTACGAGGCGCCGGCGCCGAGCTGGAACGTGCCCGCCACCTGCTGGCGCAGGAAGCTGTAGGTCGTCTTGTACTCGTTGTCGCCGCTCTCGACCTCGACGACGGCGGTCAGGTCGATGGAGATGCCCTCGACCTTGTAGTCGGAGCCGCCACCACGCATGTTGACCGTTCCACGCATGAGCTCGCCAGGCCGTACGGCGGCGTTGTGCAGGACAGTGTCGACCTCGACGCCCGCGCCGAACGCGGCCATCAGCTTACGGAACACCACGGGTTTTCTCCCAGGGGAAGTGGACGGTTGTCTAGCTAACGTGTGGCTTGACCTCGCCGTTCCCCGCGATCCTGGGGAGCAGCTGGGCCAGTAGCAGGGTGGAGAGCGCCGAGTCGCCCGAACCGTTCGAAGTGCGCACGACCAGGGGCTGGGGCGCATTCTCCGCCAGTTTCGCCCCGACGTCCAGGCGTCGCCTGGCCAGCTCGTACTGCAGGACGGCCCGGTTGTCGCGGTAGGAGTCGGCCAGGTGGCGCAGCGCCTTGGCCTCGTTCTCGGCGGAGGTGAGCTCGGCCCGCCCGCGCGCCTCGATCTCCCAGCGCACCCGCTGTGCCTCGGTCGCGTGCTCCTCCAGCATCCGCGCCACGTCCTTGCGGGCCGTGTTGTGCGCGGCCTTGACCTCGACGATGCGGGCGTCACGGGTCTTCTTAGACCGCTCGATCTCCATCAGCAGGGTGTCGATGCGGCGCTTGCGGGTCAGCTCCCACTCGCGCTCGTAGGCCGACAGCTCCTTGGCGACCTTCTCCCGGGTGGCCAGGTGCGCCTGGTACTGGTCGGGGAGCTGGACGTCGGGGATGTTGGCGCCGGTGATGCGCACGCCGTACCGGCCGAGCTGGCGGTTCAGCGCCTCCTGCATGTCGCCGACGTCGCTGCCGCGCAGGTCGTAGGCGCGCTCGGTGCGCACCCTGCGGCTGCGCTGGCGGATGGCGTCCTGCACCGCGCTCGACAGCACCAGGTCGAAGTTGCCCGCGCCGATCGTCCTGACGAACGCCACCGGGTCCACGATGCGGAACTTCAGGAAGAAGTCGATCGACTTCAGCGGCACGTTCTCGGCCGTCGGGCAGGCCACGATCGGCGCCGCGTACGGGATCTCGGTGGAGGTGTCGACGACCGCGTCCACCTTGTCCCACGGCAGCCACAGGTAGTGGCGGCCGGGAGGCAGCGTGCCGGTGATCGCGCCCCACCGGCTGCGCACGCCGGTGGTGCCCTCCTCGATCTCGATGATGGCCCGGCGCCACATCCAGATCAGCGCCACGACCAGCAGGGACACCGCGCCCAGCGCGGCGGGTACGGCGATCCAGCCGGTGCCGGCCAGCGCCGCCATCCCGGCCAGGTACAGCGCCGCGAACACCAGCGTCATCCAGGCGAAACCGCGCCGGTCCTTGGGGATGACGACCGGCACCAGCTGGCCCTGCTCACCGCCGCGCAGCAACTGGCGGATCTCGGACCAGCCGGCGAGCGACTCCTTGATCTTCGAGAACTCGCGGCTCATCGGACCTCACCTTCGGATACGGCGGGGAAGGCCACCTGCGCGGGCAGCGGGCGCTCCACGGTGGCCTCGGCGTCGGGGATCGCGGGGGAGACGTCGGCGACCTCGTCGGCCGTCCGCTTCAGCAGCGTCGAGATCTCCAGCTCGCGGCCCTCGACGCGCCTGCCGATCTCCGTCAGGCGGCCCCTGATGGCCGCCATGTCCTCCGGGGAGAACAGCGCCTGCGACTTGGCGCCGATGAGCTCCTGGGCCAGCGCCAGGAAGTCGATGTCGGTGTGCTCACCCACCTGGACCACCTGCGGCAGCCGGGTGGCGACCGACTCCAGCTTGACCAGCAGGTCCTGCTGGAAGCGGTAGTCGAGGATCTCCGGCGCCTCGGCGGCCGACAGCGCCCTGATGTCCAGCGCCTGCGCCTCCAGCAGCGCCGCGTTGGCGTTGGCGTTGGACTCCGCCTCCACCAGGCGCTGCCTGGCCTGCGCCTTGGCCTGGTGCGAGGCCCGCTCCAGCGCGGTGTCCATCCTGGCCTGGTAACCGGCGATCTCCGCCTGGATGGCGCTCAGCGTCTCCTGCAGCCCGGCGAGCTCCTTGACCAGGTCGCCCTCGTTCTGCTCCTTGCGCAACTGCAGCTCGTACTCGTAGGTGTAGGCCTCCTTGGCCACCCGCACCATCTCGGGGGCGGCCAGGTCCATGCGGTACTCCTGGCTGGAGGGCTCGGCGTGGGTGATGTTCACGTCGGTGAGCCGTACGGCGGGCAGGAACTGCTGGTTCAGGTTCTCCAGCATGCCCAGCGTGCTCTCGCCCACCAGGTCGTAGATGTCCTCGGCCCGCTGGGCGTAGATGAGCGAGCGGGTGACCTCGCTGATCGCGTTCTGCAGCTTGGACTGGAAGCCGCTGACCGAGCCGAGCACGAAGATGAACTCCGCCGGGTTCTCGATCCTGAACTGCAGGAACAGGTCGACGCTCGCCTTGACGCCCTGCTGGGTCGGCGCCTCGCGGATGGGCGCGTTGAACGGGTACTCGCGGGTGGTGTTGACGATGTAGCTGACCCGCTTCCACGGGTTGAACAGCGTCACCCGGCCCGGGTCGGCGATCTGCACCAGCTTGCCGAACTTGGTGATGAGCGCCTTGCAGCCCTCGGGCACCATGACGACGCTGCGGCGCCACCACAGGAAGACCGCCGCCAGCAGCAGCACCGCCCAGTAGTGCGGGCCGAACAGCACGCGGATGTCGGCGAGGCCGCTGACCAGCAGCCCGACCAGGCCGAGAAGCACCAGGATCGCCAGCGGGATCAGCACCTTGGCGGTGCCGCTCTTGGGGATCACCACGGGCGAGATGACGTGCAGCGGCTCGCCGGCGCCGCCGCGCTCGGTGAAGCTGCGGTTGACGATCTCGCCGGCCTCGTTCAGCGACGCGGACCTGGCCTCGATGATCGTGCCGACGGACACGCCGCCATCGCGCGCCGCGGCGAAGTCACGCGGGTTGAGGTGGAAGCCGGGTGCCTGGTCGGCGAGCTGGCCCGCCTGGCCGACCGCCTGCTCGACCGCCTGGCCCACGGCCTGCCGTATGTTCCCGCCCTGGGCGACTGTCTGGGCCAGGTTCTGGCCCGCCTGGATGAGCGCCTCTCTTGGTCGCGACATCGAACCACTTCTCTCCGGTTACATGGGACTTCGTACCGTATCGGGCGGACTTGATGATCGCTTGCAAAGAGGTGTCATAAGGAATTGTCGGTGGCACCACCTACAGTGAGACAGGTGAGGCCGGTTACTGATTTGCAGCGGAGAGTGGCGCCTTTCGAGGTCGTCACCGAGATGACCCCTTCAGGCGACCAGCCGACGGCGATCGCCGAGCTGGAGCGCCGGGTCAAGGCCGGGGAGAAGGACAACGTCCTGCTCGGCGCCACGGGCACGGGCAAGACCGCCTCGGTGGCCTGGCTGATCGAGCGCCTGCAGCGGCCCGCGCTGGTCATGCAGCCCAACAAGACGCTCGCGGCGCAGTTCGCCAACGAACTTCGCGAGATGCTGCCCAACAACGCGGTGGAATACTTCGTCTCCTATTACGACTACTACCAGCCTGAGGCGTATGTCCCTCAGAGCGACACCTACATCGAGAAGGACTCCTCGATCAACGACGAGGTGGAGCGGCTGCGGCACTCGGCGACCAACTCGCTGCTGACCCGCCGCGACACGATCGTGGTGGCCTCGGTCTCGTGCATCTACGGCCTGGGCACCCCGCAGGAGTATGTGGACCGGATGGCCAGGCTGCGCGTCGGCATGGAGGTCGACCGCGACCAGCTCCTGCGCCGCCTGGTCGACATGCAGTACACCCGCAACGACCTGGCCTTCACCAGGGGCACGTTCCGGGTGCGCGGCGACACCATCGAGATCATCCCGAAGTACGAAGAGCTCGCCGTGCGCATCGAGATGTTCGGCGACGAGGTCGAGAAGCTGTCCACGATGCACCCCCTGACCGGCGAGGTGATCACCGAGGACGAGGAGCTCTACATCTTCCCCGCCTCCCACTACGTCGCGGGCGAGGAGCGGATGGCCTCGGCGGTGCGCGGCATCGAGGCCGAGCTGGCCGAGCAGCTGGAGAGCATGGAGCGGCAGGGCAAGCTGCTGGAGGCCCAGCGGCTGCGCATGCGCACCACCTACGACCTGGAGATGATGCGCCAGATCGGCACCTGCTCCGGCATCGAGAACTACTCGCGGCACATGGACGGCCGCGCCCCGGGCAGCGCGCCGAACACTCTGCTCGACTACTTCCCCGAGGACTTCGTGCTGGTCCTCGACGAGTCGCACCAGACCGTCCCGCAGATCGGCGCGATGTACGAGGGCGACGCCTCCCGCAAGCGCACGCTGGTCGAGCACGGCTTCCGGCTGCCCTCGGCGATGGACAACCGCCCGCTGAAGTGGGAGGAGTTCCTGGAGCGGATCGGCCAGACCGTCTACCTGTCGGCCACCCCGGGTTCCTACGAGCTGGGCCGGGTCAAGGGCGAGGTGGTCGAGCAGGTCATCCGCCCGACCGGCCTGGTCGACCCCGAGGTGGTGGTCAAGCCGACCAAGGGCCAGATCGACGACCTGGTGCACGAGATCCGCGAGCGCGCCGACCGCGACGAGCGGGTCCTGGTCACCACGCTGACCAAGAAGATGTCCGAGGACCTCACCGACTACCTCCTGGAGCTCGGCATCCGGGTGCGCTACCTGCACAGCGAGGTCGACACGCTGCGCCGCATCGAGCTGCTGCGCGAGCTGCGCCAGGGCGAGTTCGACGTGCTGGTCGGCATCAACCTGCTGCGCGAGGGCCTCGACCTGCCCGAGGTGTCGCTGGTGGCGATCCTCGACGCCGACAAGGAGGGCTTCCTGCGCTCGGAGACCTCGCTCATCCAGACGATCGGCCGAGCGGCCCGAAACGTCTCCGGCCAGGTCCACATGTACGCCGACAAGATCACCCCGTCGATGGAGCGGGCGATCGACGAGACCTCCAGGCGGCGGGCCAAGCAGGTCGCCTACAACGAGGCCAACGGTCTCGACCCGCAGCCACTGCGCAAGAAGATCGCCGACATCCTCGACTCGCTGCAGCGTGAGGACGCCGACACCCAGCAGTTCATGGGCGGCGGGCGGCAGCAGTCGCGCGGCAAGGCGCCGGTGCCCGGCTTCGCCGCCAGGCAGGCCGGCCAGCACGCCAAGGCGATCGCCGGCGAGCTGCCGCGCGCGCAGATGGAGTCGCTGGTCGAGTCGCTGACCGAGCAGATGCACCAGTCCGCGGCCGACCTGCAGTTCGAGGTGGCGGCCAGGCTGCGCGACGAGATCAAGGAGCTCAAGCGCGAGCTGCGCGACATGCGCGAGGCGGGGGTGAAGTAGATTCCCGCCGCCTACTCCCGCTCTCCGCACCAGGTGCCCGAGGCGGGTGACCTGTCCGCGGAGTTCCTGCGGCTGGCCTGCCTGACCTACGGCGACGAACGGCGCGGCGCCGAAGCCGAGCGGTTGCTCGCCGCCCATCCCGAGGTCGCGACCGCCTCCGCGGCCACCATGGCGGTGACGGGCGAGGCCGACGCGCTGGCCGCCGCCCTCGCCGCCGACCCCGCCTCGGCCCGCGCCCAGACAGGGCCGTACCAGTGGGAGCCGCTGCTGTACCTGGCCTACGGCCGGGTGCCCAGCCGGGACCCGCTGCGGGCCGCCCGGCTGCTGCTCGACCACGGCGCCGACCCCGACGCCGGATACCTGTGGGATGGCCTGTCCCCCCCGTTCACCGCGCTGACCGGCGTGTTCGGCGGCGGGGAACGGGCCGAGCCGCCGCACCCGCAGAGCCTGGAGCTGGCCAGGCTGCTCCTGGAAGCCGGAGCCGACCCCAACGACGCCCAAACCCTCTACAACCGGGGCCTGCGGGGCGACGACACCGCCTACCTGGAGTTGCTGTTCGAGTACGGCCTGGGCCGCGACAGCACCGGTCCCTGGTCCGCCCGCCTCGGGCCCGCCCTGCCCACACCCGCCCAGATGCTGCAGGACCAGGTCCTCACCGCCGCCCGCTCGAGCCGGCCGCGCCGCCTGAAGATGCTCATCGACCACGGCGCCGACGTCAACGGCCACGGCACCCACCACCCGATCTTCGGCGGGCGCACCGCCCACGACCTGGCCGTGCTCGGCGGCCACACCGAGGTGGCCGACCTGCTGCTCGCCGCCGGGGCCGCCTCGGCACTCGACGAGACCGACCTGCTGCTCGCCGCCGTCGTCCGCGCCGACACCGCCTCGGCCACCCGGTTGGCCGGCCACCTTCCGCAGGCCCTCGCCCGGATGCCGCACCTGGTGGCCCACGCCGCCGCCAACGGCACCCCCGAGTCGGTGCAGCTGGCCGTACGGCTCGGCTTCGACGTCAACCACCTGGGGCGGGCGGCGGCGTTGCACGAGGCGGCGGTCAGCGGGGACCTGGCGATGGTCACGACGCTGGTCGAACTGGGTGCCGACCCGGCGCTGAGAGATCGCGACCACGACGCCCCCGCCCAAGGCTGGGCCGAACACGGCGGCCACCAGGAGGTCGCCGCCTACCTGGCCAGGCTGACCTGACCCCTCCTGGCGCGAGGGGCCGGCGGTCGCAGAGGCGCGCGGGCCGGTGGGTGGCACACCGGTTCGTGCGGGTGGGCGCGTGCCTTGCGGAGCTCGGTCCGGGCCCACCCGCGAGGGCCGTCAGCCGACGCCCGCCGTCGAGCGCAGCAAGGCCGACAGGGCCTCGGGGTCGGCGGCGCGCAGGCCCTTGTGGGCGAACCAGGTGGCCACATTGCGGGCGTCGCGGTCGAGGAAGGACGGCCCGGCCGGGTGGGCGATCACGTCCACGATCTGCGGCAGGTCGATGATCACCAGGCGGCCCTCGTGGACCAGCAGGTTGTACGGGGACAGGTCGCCGTGGGCCAGGCCCTCGGCGGCCAGCCGTACCATCGCCTCCACGAGTTGCTCCCACAGGTCGGGCAGGTTCTCGGAGACGGCGGCCAGGCGCGGGGCCGCGTAGCCGTCGGGGGTGCCGACGAACTCCTGCAGGATCTCCGTCCCGACGATCTGCACCGGGTACGGCACAGGCAAACCCAGCCCCCACAACCGGCACAACGCCTCGAACTCCGCGACCGCCCACTGCCCGGCGATCACCTTCTTGCCGAACTCGGTACGGCTCGCCATCGCCCGGCTCATCCGGCTGTCGCGCATGGTCCGCCCTTCGAGGTACCCGGCGTCGCGGTGGAACAGCCGGTGATCGGCCGACCGGTACCGCTTGGCGGCCAGCAGGCACTCCCGCCCGGTGTCCGGAACGCCGCGCGAGATGAGGTGGACGTCGGCCTCCTTGCCGGTCTTGAGCACGCCGAGTTCGGTGTCGACGGCGGCGAGCTCGGTGACCAGCCAGGAGGGGTGCGGCAGGGGGCCGCGTTCGGTGGGAGTGCTCTGGTCCCAGGTGGACCAGCGGTCACCCGACGGCGGGCCGTCGAGGTCTTCGGGGGTGGTGGTGAGCCATTCGATGTCGTCGTCGTCGAGGGCGTGCTTGCCACGGCGGCGGAACTCGGACTGCTTCGGCACGGTGGAGAACTCCTGAGGGCAGCCCACCGGCGAGGCGGTCAGCTCAGCGGCGACCGGCCGGTGGAAAGGGATGAGGACGCGGAAAAGGGCACGCGAACAGTCGTCATCACGGTCTCCACCTCCCTCACCTCTGGCAATCGGCTCCGCAGAGTATGCCGACATCCGCCAAGGCCGTGCAACGTGTTTTTTGGGGGGCCCTGAAGCTCGGGTGACCGGGCAGCGGCGATACCTCAAGGAAGGCCCCGCGAGCGCGCGGCGCCTGGGCGAAGAGGGGGAATCGTCGTGGCGACGCTCGCGGGCAAGGTTGTCATCATCACCGGCGCGGCGCGGGGCATGGGGGCGGCCACCGCCAGGCTGGCGGCGGAGGCGGGGGCGAAGGTCGTCCTGACCGACGTGCTGACCGAGGGCGAGCGGACGGCCAAGCTGATCGGCGATTCGGCCAGGTTCATCCAGCAGGACGTCACCGATCCCGCCCAGTGGGAGCGCGTCGTGGACTTCACCCTGGCCAGGTTCGGCTCGATCACCGGCCTGGTGAACAACGCGGGCATCACGGTCAACACCCTGTTCGAGAACGACACGCTGGAGAGCTTCGAGAAGGTCCTCAAGGTCAACCTGGTCGGCGTGTTCCTGGGCATGAAGAGCGTCATCCCGGCCATGCAGACGGCGGGCGGCGGCTCGATCGTCAACATCTCCTCCGCCGCCGGACTCACCGGCATGCCGCTCACCTCCGGGTACGGCGCGTCGAACTGGGGCGTGCGCGGCCTGTCCAAGGTCGTGGCGCTGGAGCTGGGCGCCAGCGGCATCCGGGTCAACTCCGTGCACCCCGGCATGGTCTTCACACCGACGACCGCGAACACCGTCCGGGAGGGCCACGGCGGCTTCCCGCTGAGCGCGCTCGGGAGAGCGGGCAGGCCGGAGGAGGTGGCCAGGGCCACGGTCTTCCTGCTGTCGGACGAGTCCTCGTACGTGACGGGCGCCGAACTGGCCGTCGACGGCGCGTGGACCGCGGGCCAGATCACGCTGCTGCAGTTCGCCAAGCAGTGATCGCCTCGGCGGATGCGCCTGGCCGGGCGGGCGGGGGTGGCTCTACCGGGGCGCGCTGGGCCAGGCTCGTTGGACGGTCCTGTAGTCGATCACGACGATGCCCTCCTGCTGGAGGAGTGCGCGGGCCTCCGGGGATGTCAGGAAGTCGTAGTCGGTTCGGCGCACGCGCCAGCCGCTGTCGATCGCCTGCGACTCCTCGCGGCCGACACTGGGATGGACCGCCCATTCGCTGAGCCCGGACGGCAGGTCGCGCAGCAGACGGGCGTATTGGGCGGACTTGCCGTCGAGGTCGAGGGAGAAGCTGTCCAGGAATTCGTTGTCGGTGACCGGCAAGCCCTGCTGTCGCGCCTTCTGACGTCCGGGTTCGAGCCAGACCCGCACGGCCAAGCCGTACTCGGCGGCCAGTCCCACGGTCAGGTCGAGGATGTCGGCGCGTCCGCCGTCGGCGAGGCAGTGGAAGTCCAGATGCGTCGGTGCGAGCCCGGCGTCGGCCACGGCGTCGATCTGTGCGCGGAACTCAAGCTCCACCTCGTCGAGACGGGCCTGGGCGAGGAACTCGGAACGCCCGGCGGCTGTGGATATGAACAGCTCGCCCGCGTCGTCGAGCAGCGAGGGCACGTTCTCCTTCGCGGTCAGCGGCCCCCACCGGTAGTGGGGCGTGTCGCAGACCAGCGTGAGGTGGATCCCGAACGGGATCTCCGCCTGTTCGCGCAGCAGGCGCATGGCGTGCGGCGCCGATGGACACGGCACCATCAGGCTGCACGAACTGGCGATCCCCCTCTCGATCGAGTCGACCACCGCGGTGTTGATCGCGTCGTACATCCCGAAGTCGTCGCAGTTGACGATGAGCACCCGGGCGTCGGCGGGGAAACCCAGCAGCTCACTCGACCGCACTGCGGCCGTGGCGGGCTCGAAAGCATATGCGTTCATGCCCGAAGTCTGTCGCCGCTCACCTTGGTACGGCGGAACAGCTCGGGGTGGCGCTGGACGGCGAGCACGCTCGGCACCATGCCGCCCGAATGCGCCAGCAGGTAGATCCGGTCGCGCCGGAAACGCTCGCGCAGGTAGGCGCGAGCAGCATCGCCCACCGCGATCGGCTCAGCCACCCGGCCAGCAGTCCGACGACGAGGCTGATGCCGATGGACGCCAGGGCCTGGCTCGCCGTCGCCGGGCCGCGCGGAGTCCACAGACCCGCGACCAGACCCCAGATCACGACGATCAGGCCTGCGGCGGGGCTCGACAAGTGACGGTTTCGACATCGATGACCTCACCAGGCGGGGGGAAGCGGCGAGATCGTCAGCGTATGATCATCCGCGGCGCCCGTCTACGAGCGCCTGACCGCGATGTCACGGGCCCTCGCGGCGCTCCTGGATGGTCTTGCGGTAGAGCTCGTCGATCTCGTCCAGCGGGTCCACCGTGCGCCGCCGTGCCTCGATCTCCAGCTCGGTCCGCTGGTGCAGGTCGGCGATCCCGGCCGAGGCGTGCCCCACCTGCGAGTCGAGCAGGTCGGCGCGGATCCGGGCGCAGGTAGCGGTGAGCTTCGCCTGGTGCTCACGCAGCCGGTCGAGGGTCACATGGTCGATGTACGGCGAGGTGCGCCGCTGCTGGGCGTACATGCCGAGCTGGGTGTCGTGCACGTCCGCCTGGCGGCCCAGCTCGCCCATCAGGCCGGGCAGGTCGCCGAGGTCCCACCCCTGACGCTGGGCGGACTCCACCGCCTGGCGGGTCATGGAGACCTCGCGGCGCAGGTCGAGGCGGAGCCGTTCGACCTCGGCCGCGTCACCGGTGCCCATGGCGTTGACGTGGGTGGTCAGGCGCGTGGTCGCGGCCCTGGCCGAGCGCGCGGCCCGCTTGCCGAGCTTGACCAGGAAATAAACCCCGACCGCCCCTGCCAGCAGGAGGAACGCCAGGATCACCAGCACGATGGTGAGCAACTCGCTGATCGCCGGACCTCCAGTCTGCGTCTATCCCTTTGAGGATAGCCCGCCGGTGCGGCCGCCGGGGGCAGGGGAAAGCCCGGCAGCGGGGCACAAGCGCTGCCGGGCCGTCTGTCGTGCGGGCGCGGGTGGGCGGGGGCCTGCGTGCGCCCGCACGAGTCTCCTGGTCAGCCTGCGGAGGAAGTCAACTTCCCGGTCAGGCCGAGGCGGATCTTCTCCGCCTCGCTGCCCGGCTCGGCGGGCAGGGTGGTGCACTTGAGCGAGCCGCCGTGGCCCGACTCGGCGACGTAGAGCGCCCCGTCGGAGCCGAAGGCCAGCCCGCGCGGGTTGTCCAGCTTCTTGGCCACGACCGTGACCGTGGCCTCGGTGCCCGCCGACGCGGGCGTGTCCGTGCCGGCCAGGTTCAGCGCCGCGATTCCCCCGACGGCGATGACGCGCTCCATCAGCGACTCCCGAGGAGACCCCGGGCTTCAGCCCTGGGGAGGAATCGGGAGCGAGGGAGGGCCATCAAGGCCCGAGCGGTGCGGTGACCTTTTCTGTTCCGCGTTACAGCGGCCCCTTCCTTGCTATCGTTCGTGTGTTCGGATGGGCTGGTGATAACCAAGCTGGCCTGTTCGGACCTACCGCCGGGCTGGTGGGATGTGAAGCCTGTGGAGGCCACGTGAGACCGGTCGCCCGCCTTCGGGTGTGCGTGGGCAGTCGCCCGTGAAGCAGGAAGATCCGACCCGTGAGGGCTGGAATCCCCCGGATTTATCCGTGGGGAGGATGTCAACTGTGTGTCCCTCCCCGGTGATCACCGTAGGAGGCGGGAGGGGCCGCGCGAATCACTCGCGCGGCGGATGCGCGGTCATCCGGGCGGGTGAGCGGACCTGGCCCTTCGCGCGGCGCGATGCCGGCGCACCCGCCTGAGCGTCATCCAGGCCAGCAGCGCCCCGGCCAGCAGCACGACGAGAACGAGCAGCGGCAGGAAGACGGCGATCAGGCTCAGACCGAGCGAGCCTGCGTCCTCGACCGTGCTGACGACGGGCCCGCCCACACCCGCGGTGCCCGCGTTGACGACGGGCCGGGCCGCGGACTTCAGCGCGTGTACGGCCGCCGCCAGCACGATCCCGATCAGCCACCCCGCCCACGGGTTCTCCGTCATCCAGGTGGAGTGGTCGAGTTCGGCCGCCGCCGAGGTGGCGCTGAACACCACGCCGCCCGACACCGGTCGTACCGCGGTCTGGACGGCGTCGTTGACGCTGTCGACGACCGGCACCTTGTCCAGCACGACCTCGGCCACCAGCAGGACCGCGATGACGGCCAGCACGCCCCAGTTGGACAGCCACGCGTAGCCGTCGGGCAGCTTCACCGCGTCGGTGAAGTTGGCCAGAACGCCCACCACCAGCAGCGGGATATAGGCGTTGAGGCCCGCGGCCGTGGACAGTCCCAGCCCGGTCAGCGCGGCGAGCATGCGGCACCTCCAGGTTCGTCGCTTTCGTCCACAGTCTCATGCGTCGCCGACGCGGGCGCGCACGGCGACACCCGGGGCCTTCATGGGCGGGCGCGGCGGAGGAGCGGGGCGAGCACGGGGAGCATGGTGAGGACGCGGCGCCGAACCACGAGCGCCTACTCCGTGGTGAATGTCCCGTTCAGCCGTTCGACCGCGTCGGCGAACTCCGCGATCATCTCGTAGACCACCTCCCGCGCGGGCCTGACCCGGTCGAGCTGTCCCACGACCTGCCCGACGAAGTAGTTGGCCAGCTCCACAGCCCCCGGCTCGCCCTGCTCGGCAGCGGCCCCGATGCCGCGCATGGCCCCCTCCGCGAGCAGCATCTGCAGCGGCATGTCCAGCGCCCCCGGGCTCTCCGGCGCCGAGTCCCACTCCGCGGTCCACGCGGACCTGAGCTGCCGCGCGGGTTTGCCGGTACGCGAGCGGGATCGGACGGTGTCCAGAGAGGTGGCGGCCAGCAGCTTGCGCTTGACCACGGGCGGCGTCTCGGCCTCCTCGGTGGTCAGCCACACCGAGCCGCACCACACGCCCTGCGCGCCGAGCGCCAGCCCCGCGGCCATCTGACGGCCGGACGCGATCCCTCCCGCCGCCAGGACCGGGACCGGCGCGACCGCGTCCACCACCTGGGGGACCAGCACCAGGGTGGACACCTCCCCGGTGTGCCCGCCCGCCTCGGTGCCCTGCGCCACGATCAGGTCGGCGCCCGCCTCGACCTGCCGGCGGGCGTGCTCCACCGTGCCCACGAGCGCGGCGACCGGCACTCCCGCCGCGCGGGCCAGGCGGACCATCTCCGGGGGCGGCGGGCCGAGCGCGCTGGCGATCAGCCCGATGGGGTGCTTCAGCGCCACCTCGATGAGGTCGGTGGCCCCGGACGCGGTGACCCGGCGGCCGACCTCGCCGGCCGGGCCGCCGTACGACCTCGCGGGCGCGGTGACGCCGTACTTGCCGAACAGGTGGGTGACGAAGTCGCGGTGCCGGTCGGGGATGAAGCCGTGGTCGAGCCCGGCGGCGTCGACCCCGCCGGGCACCAGCACGTCCACGCCGTACGGCCTGCCCCCCACCCGCTCGTCGATCCAGGACAGCTCGGTGTCGAGGCGCGCGGGGGAGTAGGAGATCGCGCCGAGGACGCCGAACCCGCCGGCGTTGGTGACCGCGGCCACCACGTCGCGGCAGTGACTGAAGGCGAACAGGGGGAACTCGATGCCGAGGCGTTCTGAGATCGCGGTCCGCATGAGGTGACGGTATGCCTGGAGCCTTGTTCGGTCTAGGAGGCGTCGGCTTCCACGGCGAGCGCGACGCCCGGCGCGTGCCAGCCGGCGCCGGGCGTGTACCGGCGCACGACCTTGCCCGGCACGCCCGCGATCACGCTGTGGTCGGGGAACTCGCCGCGCACCACCGCGCCGCCGGCCACCACGCTCTGCCGTCCGATCCGGGTGCCGGGCAGGATGATCGCGCCCGCGCCGAGCCAGCAGCCGTCGCCGATCGAGACCGGATTGTTGCGCGGCCACTGCCGGCCGATGGGCGTCTCGGGGTCGTCGTAGACATGGTTCTGGTCGGTGATGTACACGTACGGGCCGGTGAACACGTGGTCGCCGATGTCGATCGACTGATGGCCGACGATGTGGCTGCCGCGCCCGATCGAACAGCTCGACCCGATCCGGACGATCGAGTCCGGGCCGAGATCCGGGCCGGGCATCATGCCGCACGAGATGGACACCCGCTCGCCGACCAGCGTGTGGTCGCCGATCTCGATCCACCGCTCACCGAAGATCGCCCCGGGTGGGAAGGCGATGCTCACACCTTCGCCCAGACGGCGGAAACGGTACCCGGCCGGGGTGGCCGGAGTGATCGCCCCCACCGCCCGCACAGCGCTGTAGCCGCGGTGGACCAGTGCGCCCATCGCCCGTCGAACAAGTGACATAACGCCCAAAGTTACCCCCTGGTTATGCCGTTCGGGCATGTAGAGGGCGTTGTTTGATATCCTGAGAGCCCGTGGACGCACGGCCACACATCGAGCCACGGGAGCCCTTCTTGCGCAGCGCATCGCAAACCAAGCATCTGTTCGTCACCGGCGGTGTCGCCTCCAGTCTCGGCAAGGGGCTGACCGCGTCCAGCCTGGGCCGCCTTCTCAAGGCGCGAGGCCTCCGGGTCACCATGCAGAAGCTCGACCCCTACCTCAATGTCGACCCCGGGACGATGAACCCGTTCCAGCACGGTGAGGTCTTCGTCACCGACGACGGCGCCGAGACCGACCTCGACGTCGGCCACTACGAGCGCTTCCTCGACACCGACCTGCACGGCTCGGCCAACGTCACCACCGGCCAGGTCTACTCCAACGTCATCGCCAAGGAGCGGCGCGGCGAGTACCTCGGCGACACCGTCCAGGTCATCCCGCACATCACCAACGAGATCAAGGAACGCATCCGCGGCATGGCCTCGCCCGACGTGGACGTGGTCATCACCGAGGTCGGCGGTACCGTGGGCGACATCGAGTCGCAGCCGTTCCTGGAGGCGGTGCGCCAGATCCGCCACGAAGTCGGCCGGGACAACGTGTTCTTCCTGCACGTCTCGCTGCTGCCGTACATCGGGCCGAGCGGGGAGCTGAAGACCAAGCCCACCCAGCACAGCGTGGCCGCGCTGCGTAGCATCGGCATCCAGCCCGACGCCATCGTCTGCCGCTCCGACCGGCCGATCACCATCGCGCTCAAGCGCAAGATCAGCCTGATGTGCGACGTCGACGAGGACGCCGTGGTCAGCGCCATCGACGCCGCCTCCATCTACGACATCCCCAAGGTGCTGCACTCCGAGGGCCTGGACGCCTATGTCGTGCGCCGCCTCGGCCTGCCCTTCCGCGACGTCGACTGGAAGGAGTGGGAGCAGCTCCTGCGCCGCGTGCACCGCCCGGCCAAGGAGGTCACCATCGCCCTCGTCGGCAAGTACATCGACCTGCCCGACGCGTACCTGTCGGTGACCGAGGCGATGCGCGCCGGCGGGTTCGCCAACGACGCCCGGGTCAACATCCGCTGGGTCAAGTCCGACGACTGCGAGACCGAGGAGGGCGCCGCCCGCGAGCTCGACGGCGTCGACGGCGTGCTCATCCCCGGCGGCTTCGGCGTACGCGGCATCGAGGGCAAGATCGGCGCGATCCGGCACGCCCGGGAGAACAAGATCCCGCTGCTCGGCATCTGCCTCGGCATGCAGGGCATGGTCATCGAGGCCGCCCGCAACCTGGCCGGAGTCGAGGACGCCAACAGCGCCGAGTTCGACCCCGACACCAAGCACCCGGTCATCTCCACCATGGCCGACCAGCAGGACGTCGTCGCCGGCGAGCGCGACATGGGCGGCACCATGCGCCTCGGCCTCTACACCGCCAAGCTCGGCGACGGCACCCTGGCCCGGCAGATGTACGGCAAGGCCAAGGCCGACGAGCGGCACCGCCACCGCTACGAGGTCAACAACGCCTACCGCGAGCAGCTGGAGAAGGTCGGCCTGGTCTTCTCCGGTCTGTCCCCCGACGGCCGCCTGGTGGAGTACACCGAGCTGCCCGTCGACCAGCACCCCTTCTTCATCGGCACCCAGGCGCACCCCGAGTTCCGCTCCCGCCCCACCCGCGCCCACCCGCTGTTCAAGGGTCTGGTCGCCGCCGCGCTCGTCTACGCCGACACCAGGGTCCCCCGGGCGGGGCGTGCCAAGTGAGAGTCCATGACACGCCCGAGAAGTGGGAGGTCGTCGCCACCCAGGCGCACTTCCAGGGGCGGGTGATCGGCGTCCGCACCGACACCGTGGTCATGCCCGGCGGCGACGTCGTCGACCGTGACTACGTCGTCCACCCCGGCTCCGTCGCGGTCGTCGCGCTCGACGACCGGGGCCGGGTCCTGCTGCTGCGGCAGTACCGCCACCCGACCCGGCAGCTGCTCTGGGAGCTGCCCGCCGGGCTGCGCGACGTCGACGGGGAGACCCTGGTCGCGGGCGCGGCCCGGGAGCTGGCCGAGGAGGCGGGCTACCGCGCCGAGATCTGGCACACGCTGCTCGACCTCTACACCTCGCCCGGCATGAGCGACGAGCGCATCCGCGTCTTCCTGGCCACGGGGCTGACGAAGATCCCCGACGAGGAGAACGACTTCATCCGCAGGTGGGAGGAAGCCGACATGCCGGTCGTGTGGGTGCCGCTCGCCGACGCGGTCGAGAAGGCGCTGATGGGAATGATCCACAATTCCCCGACGGTGGCGGGTATCCTCGCCGCATATGCGGCTTCGGTTGAGGGATTCGCCCTGTTGCGGCCCCCCGACGCTCCGGAGGAGTGACAGGAGGCAGGACACGTGGAGGCGGTGCTCTCCAGCTACCTCGCCCATCTGGCGGTGGAGCGGGGCCTGGCTGCCAACACCCTCGCCTCCTACCGCCGGGATCTGCGGCGCTACCTCGACCACCTGAAGGCCCTCGGCCTGTGCGAGCTGCACGAGGTCGGCGAGTCCGACGTGCTCGCCTTCCTCGCCGCGCTGCGCCAGGGCGACGTCGACCACCCCGCCCTCGTCGCCAGCTCGGCCGCGAGGGCGGTCTCGGCCGTCCGCGGCCTGCACCGCTTCGCCCTGCGCGAAGGCGTCACCCGGCACGACCCCGCCCACCAGGTACGCCCGCCCAAACAGCTCAGGCGCCTGCCCAAGGCGATCAGCGTCGACGAGGTCGAACGCCTGATCGCCGCCTCCGGCCCCGACGGCGCCCCCCTCACCCTCCGCAACAGGGCCCTGCTCGAGCTGCTGTACGGCACCGGCGCCCGCATCTCCGAAGCGGTCGGCCTGGCCGTCGACGACCTCGAACCCGACCAGCTCAGGCTGCGCGGCAAGGGCGGGCGCACCAGGCTGGTCCCGCTCGGCCGTTTCGCCCGGCAGGCGCTCGACGCCTACCTGGTCAGGGCCAGGCCCCTGCTGATCGCCCACGGCCGGGGCACCCCGGGGCTGTTCCTCAACGCCCGGGGCGGGCGGCTGACCCGCCAGGGCGCCTGGGAGGTGCTCCAGGCCGCCGCGGAGCGGGCCGGACTCGAAGGGATCTCTCCGCACATCCTCCGACATTCGTTCGCAACTCACCTCCTTGACGGCGGTGCGGACGTTAGGGTTGTCCAGGAGTTGCTCGGCCACGCCTCGGTGACGACCACCCAGGTCTACACCCTGGTCACGGTCGACAAACTCCGCGAGGTCTACGCCGCCGCGCACCCCCGTGCGCGGCAGTGATCTATAGTTCTGAGCGGCGTGCGGCATTCCGCCGTGCCTGGGCGTGGTGCCTTGCCGCATACGTGCTGACGCCATAGTGTCCGTCCGGACGGTCCGGTTCGAGACCGTCAGGGAGGTTCGAGCTGGTGACTGTGACCACCAACGGTTCGACCCCGGGGACCCCCGAGAACCCCTGGGGCGACACCAAGATCGACGCGCCTGCCACTGGCGTGAATCTCGGCCCCACCAGGCGCCCGCGCCCGGTGTTCCCCGAGCCGCCGCCGCGGGAGACGCACGGCCCGGCCCGGGTGGTCGCGATGGTCAACCAGAAGGGCGGGGTGGGCAAGACCACCACGACCATCAACCTGGGCGCCGCGCTGGTCGAGTGCGGGCTGAAGGTGCTGCTGGTCGACTTCGATCCGCAGGGCGCGCTGTCGGTCGGCCTGGGCATCAACCCGCACCAGCTCGACCTGACCGTCTACAACCTGCTCATGGACCGCAACGTCGCCGCCCAGGACGTGCTGCTGGAGACCGGTGTCGAAGGGCTCGACCTGCTGCCGAGCAACATCGACCTGTCCGCGGCCGAAGTCCAGCTCGTCACCGAGGTCGCCCGCGAGCAGGTGCTCGGCCGGGTGCTCAAGCCGCTGCTGCCGTACTACGACGTCTGCCTGATCGACTGCCAGCCCTCCCTGGGCCTGCTCACGGTCAACGCGCTGACCTGCGCGCACGGCGTCATGGTGCCCCTCGAATGCGAGTTCTTCGCGCTGCGCGGCGTCGCCCTGCTGATGGACACCATCACCAAGGTGCAGGAGCGGCTCAACGACGACCTCGAGATCGAGGGCCTGCTCGCCACCATGTACGACGCCCGTACCCTGCACGGCCGCGAGGTGCTCGCCCGCGTCGTCGAGGCGTTCGGCGACAAGGTGTTCCACACCGTGATCAACCGTACCGTGCGCTTCCCCGACGCGACCGTCGCCGGAGAGCCGATCACCAGCTTCGACCCGTCCTCACTCGGCGCCAACGCCTACCGGGAGCTCGCCCGCGAGGTGCTGGCGCGTTGGAGCGTGCCTGCCACAATGGCCAGGTGACCGAGCAGCAGACCACAGACGGATTCCAGGTACACCTGGACGTCTTCCAGGGGCCCTTCGACCTGCTGCTCGGATTGATCGCCAAGCACAAGCTCGACATCACCGAGGTGTCGCTCTCCCAGGTCACCGACGAGTTCATCGCCTACATCAAGTCGCGCGGCCCCGAATGGGATCTCGACCAGACCAGCCACTTCCTGCTGGTCGCGGCCACGCTGCTGGACCTGAAGGCCGCCCGGCTGCTGCCGACCGGCGAGGTCGAGGACGAAGAGGACCTGGAGCTGCTGGAAGCCCGCGACCTGCTGTTCGCCCGGCTCCTGCAGTACAAGGCGTACAAAGAGGTGGCGAAGGTCTTCTCCGCGCGGATGGCCGAGGAGGCGCTGCGCTTCCCGCGCACCGTCACCATGGAGCCGCAGTTCGCGAACCTGCTGCCGGTGCTGGTCCTCGGCATCGGGCCGGAGCAGCTCGCGAAGATCGCGGCCAAGGCGTTCATCCCCAAGCTGCCGCCCACCGTCGGTGTCGGGCACATCTACCAACCGCTCGCCAGCGTCCGCGAGCAAGCCGCTATTCTGGTCCAGCGGTTGCGGCGCATGCGCAAGGCCACCTTCCGGGCCCTGGTCGCCGACTGCGACGGCACCTTCGAGGTCATCGCGCGATTCCTGGCCGTACTGGAGCTGTTCAGGGAGTCGGCCGTCACCTTCGACCAGCTTGAACCGCTGGGCGATCTGCACGTGACCTGGACCGGAGCCGACGACGGGGACGTCTCGGTGGGCGATGACTACGAAGAGAGCGCGGAGAAGCCTGCAGATGCCTGACCAACGCGACGACGCCCTCACGTCGCCGCCCTCCCCATCTGAAGAGGACCCGCGGGTCCTGGAAGATGGGCCGGGGTTGCCCGCGGCGCTTGAGGCGATCCTGCTCGTCGTCGACGAACCCGTCGCCGAGGTGACCCTCGCGCAGGTGCTGGAGAGGCCCACCCACGAGGTCGCGGCGGCCCTGCGGGCGCTGGCCGCGGAATACACCGAAGCCCGGCGGGGTTTCGATCTGAGAGAGGTGGCGGGCGGCTGGCGGTTCTACACGCGAGCCGACTGCGCGCCGCTGGTCGAGCGGTTCATCCGCGACGGCCAGCAGACGCGGCTGACGCAGGCCGCACTGGAGACCCTCGCGGTCGTGGCCTACCGGCAACCGGTGAGCCGCGCCCGCGTAGCCGCTGTACGCGGCGTGAACAGCGACGGCGTCATGCGGACGCTGGTCGCCAGAGGGCTGGTCGAAGAGGCCGGCGCCGACCCGGAGAGCCAGGCCGTGCTCTACCGGACAAGCTCGTACTTCCTGGAACGGCTGGGCCTGAAGAGCGTCGACGAGCTCCCCGAGCTCGCGCCCTTCCTGCCCGACGACGTGGAAAACCTTGAGGAGACAACGAAGTGATCAACAGGCGCAGCACCCCGTCCGGTGATGGACGCGGTCGTGGACGCACCGGCGGCTCCGGGAGCGGAGGCTCCAGGAGCGGCGGCAGCGGGCGTCCCGCCTTCCGCTCGGACGACAGGCGCGGCGGAACCGGCCGCGCCGACCAGCGCGGCACCGGCCGCGACTTCCGCGCATCAGGACGAGATGACCAGCGCGGCTCCACCCGCGACGACTCCCGCGGCACCGGCCGCGGCGACTTCCGCGGTTCGGGTCGCGACGATTCCCGCGGTTCCGGCCGCGGCGACTTCCGCAGCTCGGGTCGGGACGATTCCCGCGGTTCCGGCCGTGACGACAGGCGTGGCGGCCCGAGCCGCGACGGTCAGCGGGGCGGCGACTTCCGCGCCTCCGGCCGCGGCGGCGGTCGCGACGACCAGCGCGGGTCCGGCCGTGACTTCCGTGCGTCCGGTGGCGGAGACCAGCGTGATGCGGGGTTCCGGACCATCGGCCGTGACGAGCAGCGCGGGCCGGGGCGTGACTTCCGTGCCTCCGGCCGTGACGACCAGCGCGGCTCCAGCCGTGACGACTTCCGTGGCGGGGCTCGTGACGGTGGTTTCCGCCGTGACGACTCCGGTTCCGCTCGCGCGTCCTTCGGCGCCGACCGGGGCGGCTCACGCACCCGATACGGCGGCCCCTCCGACTCCCGCTCCGACCGCGGCGGCTTCCGCTCCGACTCACGCGGCTCCCGCGACGGCGGCGGCTTCCGCTCTGACTCGCGCCCTTCCCACGCCGGCGGTGGCTCCCGTCCTGAGTCGCGTGGTTCGCGCGATGGTGGTGGTTTCCGTGCGGACTCGCGTGGTTCCCGTGATGGTGGCGGGTTCCGTGCTGGTTCGCAGGGGTCGCGTGACGGTGGTGGCTTCCGCTCTGACTCGCGCCCTTCCCACGCTGGCGGTGGCTCCCGTCCCGATTCGCGCGGTTCGCGTGATGGTGGCGGGTTCCGTCCCGATTCGCGTGGTTCGCGCGATGGTGGTGGTTTCCGCTCCGATTCGCGTGGTTCGCGTGACGGTGGCGGTTTCCGTGCCGACTCGCGTGGGTCGCAGGGTGGCTCGCGTGCGGGTGGGTTCTCGGCCTCGCGGGACGACCGTGGTGGCGGGGCTTCCGCGAGCCGGGACGAGCGCGGTGCCGGGCGGGGCGACGCGCTCCGGGAGACCCGTGGGCGGTACGGCAAGAGCGCCGGTGGCGCCGGTCGCGGGCGCGACAGTGTGCAGACGCTCGGCGACAGCCGTACCAAGAATCGGTGGGGACGGCCGACCGGGGGGCAGCAGCGCGGTGGTAAGGGGGCGAACGTCTTCAAGACGGCTCGTCAGCCGATCCGGGATCGCGACTTCTACCCGGACGACTACGTCGACGAGCGCGACACCACTGAGGTTCCGGACGGTGTGCGGCTGCAGAAGGTGCTCGCCCAGGCGGGCGTGGCCAGCAGGCGTACCTGTGAGGAGATGATCGGTGACGGTCGCGTCACGGTCAACGGGCAGGTCGTGCGCCGTTTCGGGGCGAAGGTCGACCCGGCCGCGCAGGTGATCCACGTCGACGGCCGGCGTATCCCGACCGCGCCCGACCTGGTCTACTACGCGCTGAACAAGCCCATCGGCGTCGTGTCCACGATGGAGGACCCGCAGGGCCGGCCGTGCCTGGCCGACTACGTGCAGGAGCTGGCGCCGAGGCTGTTCCACGTGGGCAGGCTGGACACCGAGACCGAGGGCCTGCTGCTGCTCACCAACGACGGGGAGCTGGCCAACCGGTTGACGCACCCGAGCTACGGGGTGCAGAAGAAGTACTGGGCGAAGGTGCCGGGGCCGATCCCGCGTGACCTGGGCCGCCGCCTGAAGAAGGGCATCGAGCTGGAGGACGGCCTGGCCAAGGCCGACGACTTCTCGATCGTGCAGGAGCACGGCCAGCAGGCGCTGGTCGAGATCGTGCTGCACGAGGGCCGCAAGCACATCGTCCGGCGCATGCTGGAGGAGTCCGGCCACCGGGTCATCGACCTGGCGCGCATCGAGTTCGGCCCGGTGAAGCTGGGCAGGACCAAGGCGGGCACCATCAGGGCGCTGTCCCTGAAGGAGGTCGGCGACCTCTACGCGGCGGTCAAGCTGTAACCTGGCCGCAGGGAGGGAAGGCCGGACCGGCCTACCCGCCCGGAGAGACCGAGGAGCCCGTGCGGAAAGCACTCCGCGCGGGCTCCGATCCATATGAGGGGGACGGCACACATGGTTCGGGCGATCCGTGGCGCGATCCAGGTCGACGCCAACGACCGCGACGTGATCATCGCTGGCACGACGGAGCTGGTCGCCGAGGTGATGGAGCGCAACAGGCTCACCACCGACGACGTGATCAGCGTGCTGTTCACCGCGACCCCGGACCTGACCGCGGAGTTCCCCGCGCTGGCGGCCCGCAAGCTCGGCTTCCACGAGGTGCCGCTGATCTGCTGCACCGAGATCGACGTGCCCGGCGCGCTGCCGCGCGTGGTGCGGCTGATGGCGCACGTGGAGACGGACCGGCCGCGCGGCGAGATCCAGCACGTCTATCTGCGCGGCGCGGTGGCGCTGCGCCAGGACATAGCCCAGTAACTCCCGACCTCTCGACAGATCGCGCAGGAACGACCTCATGAATCCCGAGCAGGACATCCGTACCGTCCTCGTCGTCGGCACCGGCCTCATCGGCACCTCCGTCGCGCTGGCGCTGCGCGAGCACGGCGTCCGCGTCCTGCTCGCCGACCGCGACCCGGGCGCGGTACGGCTGGCGCGCGAACTCGGTGCGGGCGAGGAGTGGCGGCCGGACGCGTCCGGGGACGGCGGCGAGTTCGAGACGGTCGACCTCGCCGTGATCGCGGTGCCGCCCGCCTTCGTCGCCGGCGAGCTGCTGGAGCTGCAGAAGGGCGAGGTCGCCAGGTTCTACACCGATGTGGCCAGCGTCAAGGCCGAGCCGATCGCCATGGCCAGGGAGCTGGGCTGCGACCTGGGCACCTACGTCGCCTCCCATCCGCTGGCCGGCCGGGAGAGGTCGGGGCCGGGGGCGGCCAGGGGCGAGTTGTTCCTGGGGCGTCCGTGGGCGCTGTGTCCCGCGCCCGAGGCGCAGGCGTCCGCCGTCCAGGCCGTGTTGCGGTTGATCGAGCTGTGCGGCGCCAATCCGGTCGAGGTGGACGCGGCCGAGCACGACCAGGCCGTGGCCGTGGTGTCGCACGCGCCGCACGTCGCCGCCTCCGCCGTGGCCGCCCGGCTGGCCGAGGCCACCGATGTGGCGCTGGGCCTGGCCGGGCAGGGGGTTCGCGACGTCACCAGGATCGCGGGCGGCGACCCCGGGCTGTGGCTGGGCATCCTGTCCGGCAACGCCGCTCCGGTCGCGGAGGTGCTGGAGGCCGTGTCCCGGGATCTGGCCGACGCGGCCACCGCGCTGCGCTCGCTCGCCTCGGGAGACACCTCGGCCGGTGGCGAGGTCACCCATCTGCTCAAGCGCGGCGTCGCCGGGCACGGCAGGATTCCCGGCAAGCACGGCGGTCCGGCCCCCGCTTATACCGTCGTTCAGGTGATCATCGGGGACAGCCCCGGCCAGCTGGCCCGGCTGTTCCAGGTGTGCGACGAGGTCGGGGTCAACGTCGAGGACGTACGCCTGGAGCACGCCCCCGGCCTGCCGCTGGGCATCGCCGAGGTGTCGGTCCAGCCCGATGCCGCCCCCGTGCTCGTCCAGGCCCTGCACGAGCGGGGCTGGCAGGTGCCGTAAGCGCTACGGGCTGCCGCGGTTGAACAACCTCCCTGTGCGCGACGCCGGCACCGCGCGGAACGCGGGACGGCTGCCGGCCTCGCGTGGGCGGTGGTCAGAGGTCTACGGACTCGCCTGGGCTGAGGCGTCTGATGTCGGCGCCCAGGCCGGTCGCCTCACTGGCGAGGACGCTGTCCAGGACCCGCAGGCCCCACTCGTTGAGCAGTCCGTCGTGATGGTGCTTCTCGCCTACGGCTTTCACCTGGAAGCCCGCAACGGAGAAGGTGTCGCCGTCACGCACCACCGCCACGCGGTCGGCGAGGTCGGGCAGCTCGCGGGCCACGCCGGGACAGGTGTAGACGGCCAGGCTCGGGTTCTCCGCGGCGGCAGCGCGAAGGCGGTCGGGGTCGAGGTGGTCGAAGTGCTGGTGCGTGATGAGCACGGCCTCCGCCCCGGCCAGCGCCTCGGCCTCTGGAGTCATCGCGCCTGGATCGTCCATCGCATCCCCTGAGATCGGGGTGTTGCGACGAGCTCGAAGCGCGGGGCTTCTTGACGGGAGCGCGGGAGGCGCGTAGAAAGGCGGTAACAGTGTTACCGACTAGCAACGGTGTTACCCCTTCATGACGGCATATCAGCAGGCGCAGCAGGTCGGGCAGAGTGCGGTGCGCGCGACGATCCTGGACGCGGCGACCCACCTGCTCGTCACCGACGGGCCCGCCGCGCTCACCGTGCGCCGGATCTCCGCCGAGGTCGGTTGCTCGACCAAGGTCATCTACACGATGTTCGGCGGCAAGGACGGACTGGTCGAGGCGCTCTGGCTGGAGGGGTTCGCGCGGTTCGAGCGGCGGCTGCTGGAGGCGTCCGGAGATCCCGACCCGCTGTACCGGCTGGGCGACATCGGTGCCGCCTACCGGTCCTACGCGCTGGCCGAGCCCGACTACTACCGGGTCATGTTCCACGGCGTGATGCGGGGGTTCGAGCCGAGCGCGTGCGCCAAGGACACCTCGCGCGGCTCGTTCGGCATCCTCGTCTCCGTCGTTCAGGAGTGCCTGGACCAGGGCAGACTCCGCGGGGCGCCCGCGGCGGAGATCGCTGACCTGATCTGGATGGCAGTACACGGCGCAGTAAGTCTCGAAATTTCGGGCTTTTTCGGTACGGCCGAGGCGCAGGAACGCTTCAACCTGCTCTGCTCCTCGGTGCTCAGCCCCTTCCGACCCTCCCAGGAGAGGACAGTGCCATGGCTACCCCATACCGAGGCGGATTCGCCCCGGCCACCGAGGAGATCACCGCCTTCGACCTGAAGGTCACCGGCCGCATCCCCGGCGAGCTGACCGGCCGCTACCTGCGCAACGGCCCCAACCCGCTCAGCCTCGACGACCCGCACGCCGCCCACCTGTTCCTCGGCGAGGGCATGGTCCACGGAGTACGGCTGCGCGACGGCAAAGCCGAGTGGTACCGCAACCGCTGGGTCCGCAGCGCCGAGGTCGCCCGGCGCCTGGGCGAGGAGCCCCGGCCGGGCCCGGTGCACGCGGGCATGGACTTCGCCGCCAACACGCACGTCATCGGCCACGCGGGCCGTACCTTCGCGACGGTGGAGGCCGGGGCGCGGCCGTACGAGCTGAGCTATGAGCTCGACACGATCGGACCCTGCGACTTCGGCGGCACCCTGCCCGGCGGCTACGCCGCGCACACCAAGCTCGACCCGCACACCGGTGAGCTGCACGCCATCGCCTACTTCTTCGGCTGGGACCACCACCAGCACGTGGTGCTCGACCCGTCGGGCACGGTGACGCACACCCGGGACATCCCGGTCGCCGACGCGCCGATGGTGCACGACTTCGCCCTCACCGAGCGGTATGTGGTGCTGTACGACCTGCCGGTCACCTTCAGCATGGCCGCCGCCGAGAAGGGGACGCCGCTGCCGTACGTGTGGAACGACGACCACGCCGCGCGCATCGGGCTGCTGCCGCGCGACGGGGGCGAGATCGTGTGGGCGGAGGTGGACCCGTGCTGGGTCTTCCACACGCTCAACGCCTATGACGACGGGGACCAGGTCGTGGTCGACGTGGTCCGGTACCCGAAGCGGTTCGTGGAGGCGAGGCTCGATCTCGGCGGGGCGCCGACGCTCGACCGGTGGACGATCGACGTGCCGAGTGGCAAGCTCAGCGAGACCCGGCTCGACGACCGGGCGCAGGAGTTCCCCCGGATGGACGAGCGGCGTACCTCGCTGCCCTACCGGTACGGCTACACCGCCGCCGCCCGCGACCTGGTCGACGTCATCTACCCCGGGGACACCGAGCTGGAGGACCTGCCGGACGAGGCCTTCGACAACACGCTGATCAAGCACGACCTGCGGGCCGGGCGGCAGGAGGCGCGGCAGTTCGGCCGCGGCGCGTTCGTGGGCGAGCCGGTCTTCGTGGCCGCTGGCGAGGAGGAGGACGACGGCTACGTGCTGGCGTTCGTCAACAACCCCGCCCGGGGCGCCGCCGACCTGGTGATCCTGTCGGCGCGGGACTTCACCGGCGAGCCCGTCGGTGTCGTGCACCTTCCGGCCCGGGTCCCGCTCGGCTTCCACGGGAGCTGGGTCGCCGACTGACCGAGGCTCAGGACTCCTGTTCGCGCAGCACGCGCTGGGCGACGGCGAAGGCGGCGTTGGCGGCCGGGACACCGCAGTACACGGCGCTCTGCAGCAGCACCTCGCCGATCTCCTCGGCCGTCAGCCCGTTGCGCAGCGCCGCCCGCACGTGCATGGCCAGCTCCTCCAGATGGCCGTGCGCGACCAGCGCGGTCAGCGTGACACAGCTACGGGTACGGCGGTCCAGTCCCGGCCGGGTCCAGATCTCGCCCCAGGCGTACCGGGTGATGAGGTCCTGGAAGTCCGCGGTGAACGGGGTGGTCCGCGCGATCGCCCCGTCCACGTGCGCGTCCCCGAGCACGGCCCGCCGTACGGCCATGCCGCGCGCGTGCCGCTCGCCGTCGCCGGAGGCCCCGCTCAGGTGGGCGGTCAGGGCGGCGGTGACCGTTTCGGGCTGGTCGAGGTTGGCCAGGTGCGCGGCCCCCGCCACCTCCAGGAGGGTCGCCCGGGGGAGGCCGTCGGCCAGTTCCCTGGCGTGCGCGGGCGGGGTCGCCGGGTCCTCGCGCCCGGCCACGACCAGCACGGGCACCCCGATCGCCGCCAGCTCGGCCCGCACGTCGTACCCGGACAGCGCGTCGCAGCAGGCGGCGTACCCGGCGGGGTCGGCGGCGGCCATCTCGGCCACCATGCTCTCGTGCACCGGCCCGGCGAACCAGCGGGAGGCGGTGGCCTCCAGCAGCGGCTCGGTGCCCTTGTCCCGCACCAGCCCGGCCCGCTCCCGCCAGGCCGACGGCTCGCCGAACCGGGCCGAGGAGCAGACCATGCCCAGCGAGGTCACCCTGGCCGGACGCCGCAGCGCCAGCGTCGCGCCGATCGCGCCGCCGATGGAGACCCCGGCGTAGTGGAAGTGCGCCCAGCCGTGGTGGTCGGCCAGGTCGAGGACGAGCCGGGCCAGGTCGTCCATCGTGGTCGCGCCGGGCGCCGGGTCCGGCAGCGCGGAGGCCGCCGACCCGCCGTGCCCCGGCAGGTCGTAGCGGAGCACCCGGTGCGTGCGGGCCAGCACGGCCACCTGCGGGTCCCACAGGGCGATCGACGTGCCGAGCGAGGGCCCGAGGATCAGCCGGGGCCCGCCCTCGGGGCCGTCCAGGCGGTGGTGCAGCAGCGTCATCGGTTCTCTTCCCTCTCGTCGGCGCGGGTACGGCGCAGCGCCCGGTCCACCAGCGCGGCGGCGGAGCCGGTGTAGGCGGCGGGATCCAGCGGCTCGTCCAGGCCGAGCCCGGCCAGCGCCTCGGCCAGCGGCACGCCTTCGGCGGCGGCCGTGGACAGCAGCTCGCCGGCCCGGACGCGGCCGAGCCGGACCGCCAGCCGCTCGGAGACGATCAGGCCGCCGGTGAGGTCCAGGTTGGCGCGCATCCGCTCCGGACGCACCCGCAGGTCGCCGGCGAGCTCGGCCATGTCCCGCGCGGCACCCGCGACCAGCCGCAGCGCCTCGCGCAGCGGCTGCCACTCGGCATGCCACGCCCCGGCGGGCCGCTCGTCCTCGGCCACCATCGAGCCGAACAGCACCGCGGCCAGCGCCGGTACCTGCCGGGCCGCCGCCGCGACCAGCGTGGCCCGCACCGGGTTGCTCTTGTGCGGCATCGCCGACGAGCCGCCCCCCGACCCCTCGGCCACCTCGCCGATCTCGGTGCGCGACAGGACGAGCACGTCGGCGGCGGCCTTGCCCAGCGCGCCCGAGGTGAACGCCAGCGCGGCGGCCAGGTCGGCGACCGGGGTACGCAGCACGTGCCACGGCAGCGCGGGCTCGGCCAGCCCCGCCTGCCTGGCGTACTCGCCGAGCAGGCGCAGGTCGTCGCCCAGGCCGAAGGCGGCCAGCGTGCCCGCCGCGCCGCCGAGCTGGACCGGCAGCGCTTGCCGTACCGCGTGCAGGCGGTCGTGGGCGTCCAGGGTGAGGGCTCGCCAGCCGGCCGCCTTCAGGCCGAAGGTGGTCGGTACCGCGTGCTGGGTGAGGGTGCGGCCCGGCATGGGTGTGTCGCGGTGCTCGGCCGCCAGCGCGGCCAGCGAGTCCGCGAGGCGGTCCAGGTCGGCCAGGACCGGGCCGAGCGCGCGGTGCGCGAGCAGCATCATGGCCGTGTCGAGGATGTCTTGGCTGGTCGCGCCGTGGTGGGCGTACTCGCCCGCCGCCGCGCGCAGTTCGGCCACGAGCGGGATCACCGGGTTGCCGCCCCGCCGGGCCCGCTCCGCCAGCCCGCGCAGGTCGAAGCGCCCCTCGCGGGCGGCGGCCGTGATCGCCTCGGCCGCCTCGGCGGGGATCAGCCCGAGCGCCGCCTGCGCCCGGGCCAGCGCCGCCTCCGCGTCCAGCATGGCCCGCAGGAACGCCGCGTCGTCCGGCGCGGGCCCGCCCGGAGGCAGCAGTCCCGCCTCGTCACCCGAAGTCAAGGAACACCGTCTCCTTCGGCCCCTGCAGGTGGACGTCGAAGCGGTACACCCCCGGCCGCTCCCCGGCGGCCAGCAGCGTCGCCCGCCGCTCCGGCTCCAGCCCGCCCAGCAGCCGATCACCCGCCCGCTCGGCGAGGTAGATCCGGGTGTAGAGATGGTGCAGCAGCCCGCGCGCGAACACGCACACGCTGATGTACGGCGTGGCGCCCCCCGGCGGCAGCGTCCGCAGCGCCCAGTGCCCGTCGGCGTCCACCGCCACCCGCCCGAACCCGGTGAAGTCCAGCCCGTGCCGCCCGGCGACCGCCCCGGTGACCGGGTCCCGGCGCATCGACCCGGGCGCCCCGCGCAGACTCCCGGACGGGTCGGACTGCCAGAACTCCAGCAGCGCGTCGGGGACGGGCGCGCCATCGCCGTCGTAGACGTACCCGTGGACGGTGAGCGCGGCCTCGGCGGCCAGGTCGCCGCCGCCGGGGAAGGGCAGCGCGTAGCCGTAGAACGGGCCGACGGTCTGCGAGGGGGTGGGATCGAGCGGTGTCAACGGCCTTCCTCCATCCAGGTCGCCGCCGGGCCGTCCAGCACGATGTCCCAGCGGTAGCCGAGCGACCATTCGGGCGCCGACAGGTCGTGGTCGTATGCGGCGATCAGCCGCTGCCTGGCCCGCTCGTCGAGGACCGAGTTGAAGATCGGGTCGTACGGGAAGAGCGGGTCGTTCGGAAAGTACATCTGGGTGATGAGGCGCTGGGTGAACGCCTCGCCGTACAGGGAGAAATGGATGTGCGCGGGGCGCCAGGCGTTGAGGTGGTTGCGCCACGGGTAGGGGCCGGGCTTGATCGTGGTGAAGGTGTAGCGGCCCTCGTCGTCGGTCAGGCAGCGGCCGACGCCCGAGAAGTTGGGGTCGAGCGGGGCGGGGTGGTCGTCGCGCTGGTGGGGGTACCTGCCGGCGGCGTTGGCCTGCCACACCTCGACGAGCTGGCCGCGTACCGGGCGGCCGTGCCGGTCGAGCACCCGGCCCGACACCGTCATCCGCTCGCCGAGCGGCTCGCCGGGGTGCTGGCGGGTCAGGTCGGAGTCGAGCGCGGTGACGTCGGTGACGCCGAAGACCGGGCCGCTCAGCTCGGCCGCCTCCGGGTCTCCTCCGGCCGCGACCAGCGGGTGCTTGGGGTGGCGCAGCACGCTGCTGCGGTAGGGGGCGAAATCGCGGGCCGCGTGGTGCAGCGGCGCGCCGCCCGCCGCCCGCCGCTTGGCGTACGCCTCGTGCAGATCGGCCATCTCGCCGTTGATCTGGTCCTGCTCACTCACCAGTGGCTCCTTAACGTTCCAGGACGAGGGCCAGGCCCTGGCCGACGCCGATGCACAGGGCGGCGAGGCCGGTGCCGGATCCGGCGGCGGCGAGCTGGTGGGCGACCGCGCCGGTGATGCGGGCGCCGGACGCGCCCAGCGGGTGGCCGATCGCGATCGCGCCGCCCCGGGGGTTGACGACGGCCGGGTCCAGGCCGGGCAGTTCGGCCAGGCAGCCGAGCACCTGGGCGGCGAACGCCTCGTTCAGCTCGGCCACCGCCAGCTCGCCGGCGCTCCGGCCGGCCTTGGCCAGCGCCCGGCCGATCGCCTCGACCGGCCCCAGACCGAAGTACTGCGGCTCGATCGCGCTCACGCCGCTCGCCGTGATCCGGGCCAGCGGCTCACGGCCGATCGCCGCCAGGCCCTCCTCGTCGGCCAGCAGCAGCGCCGCCGCGCCGTCGCTCAGCGGGGAGGAGTTGCCCGCCGTCACCGAGCCGCCCTTGCGGAAGGCGGGCTTCAGCCTGGCCAGCGCCTCCAGCGAGGTGCCGTCCCTGACGCTCTCGTCGCGCGGCAGCTCCGCCAGCGGGGCCAGCTCGGCGTCGAAGGCGCCCTCCCGCCAGGCGCGGGCCGCCTTCTGGTGGCTGGCCAGCGCGTAGGCGTCCTGCGCCTCGCGGGAGAGGCCGTGCCGGTCCGCGATCAGCTCGGCGCCCTCGCCCAACGGGACGGTCCACTCCGCGGGCATGTCCGGGTTGACCAGCCGCCAGCCCAGCGTCGTGGAGACCAGTTCGGCGCCGCCCGCAGGGAAGGCGCGCTCCGGCTTGGGCAGCACCCACGGCGCCCGGCTCATCGACTCCACGCCGCCCGCCACCACGACGGAGGCGTCGCCCAGCGCGATCGCGCGATAGGCCTGCACGACCGCCTCCAGGCCCGACCCGCACAGCCGGTTCACCGTCGCGCCGGGCACGCTCACCGGCAGCCCGGCCAGCAGCGCCGCCATCCTGGCCACGTTCCGGTTGTCCTCGCCCGCGCCGTTGGCGTTGCCGAACACCACGTCGCCGATCGTGGCCGGGTCCAGGCCGGGGGAGCGGCCGAGCAGGGTCCTGATCGCGTGGGCGGCCAGGTCGTCGGGGCGGACGCCGGACAGCGCCCCGCCGTAGCGGCCGATCGGGGTGCGGACCGAGTCGACGACGTACACCTCGCGCATCAGGACTCCCTCACCTTGGCCGCGGTACGCGCCCGCAGCTCGGTCATCGTGACGCCCGGCGCGGTCTCGGCCAGCACCAGGCCGTCCGCGGTGACGTCGAGCACGCCCAGGTCGGTGATGATCCGGTGCACGCACGCCCGGCCGGTGAGCGGCAGCGAGCACTCCTCGACGATCTTCGGGCTGCCGTCCCTGGCCACATGCTCCATGACCACGAGCACCCGGCGGGCGCCGTGCACCAGGTCCATCGCGCCGCCCATCCCCTTGATCATCTTCCCGGGGACCGCCCAGTTGGCCAGGTCGCCGCGCGCGGACACCTGCATCGCGCCGAGCACCGCGGTGTCGATGTGACCGCCGCGGATCATGCCGAACGACAGCGAGGAGTCGAAGAACGACGCCCCGGCCAGTACGGTCACCGTCTCCTTGCCCGCGTTGATCAGATCCGGGTCCACCTCGTCGTCCATCGGATAGGGCCCCACGCCGAGCACGCCGTTCTCCGAGTGCAGGACCACGTTCACCCCGGGCGGCAGGAAGCCGGGGATGCGGGTGGGCAGGCCGATCCCCAGGTTCACGTACTCGCCGTCGCGTAGCTCGGCCGCGGCCCGCGCGACCATCTCGTCCCTGCTCCAGGCCATCAGCCGCGCACCGTCCTCTTCTCGATCCCCTTGTCGGCCGCCTGCTCGGGGGTCAGCGGCAGCACCCGCTGCACGAACACGCCCGGCAGGTGGATCTCGTCCGGCGCCAGCTCGGTGAGCTCCTCCACCTCGGCGACGGTGATCCGCCCGGCCATCGCGGCCAGCGGGTTGAAGTTCCGCGCCGACCTGTTGAAGGACAGGTTGCCGAACCGGTCGCCCCGGGCCGCGCGGACCAGCGCGTAGTCGGTGGTGATCGCCCGCTCCAGGATGTACTCCCGGCCGTCGAACTCGCGCACCTCCTTGCGCGGCGAGGTGACCGCCACCGAGCCGTCGCTCCCGTAACGCCACGGCAGGCCGCCGTCGGCGACCTGGGTGCCGACGCCCGCCGGGGTGAAGAACGCCGGGATGCCGCTGCCGCCGGCCCTGAGCCGCTCGGCCAGGCTGCCCTGCGGGATGAGCTCGACCTCCAGCTCGCCGGCCAGGTACTGGCGGGCGAACTCGCGGTTCTCGCCGATGAAGGAGGCGGTGACCTTGGCGATGCGGCCCGCGCCCAGCAGCAGGCCGAGGCCGCCGCCGTCCACGCCGCAGTTGTTGGACACGACGCCGATGTCGCGCACGCCCGCGGCGTACAGGGCCTGGATGAGCACGCTCGGCACGCCGCTCAGGCCGAAACCGCCGACGGCGAAGGACGCGCCGTCACGCACGTCCGCCACCGCCTCGGCCGCCGAGCTCACCACCTTGTCCATGCGGGGGGCTCCGTTCCGTAGGAGTGTTCGTTCAGTGAACTTTCGTTCATTATGGTGTTAGGGGGGAGCGTATACGATGCTGGACCACTGGCGGGAGGAGGGCGGATGCGAAAGTCGGTGACCGAGCCGGAGTCGTCGTCGCCCGAGGAGCTCGGCGGCACGCTGGAGCGCGGCCTGACCGTGCTGCGCACCCTGGCCGCCCACCCCGGCCTGCGGATGCGCGCGGGAGACCTGGTGCGCGCCACCGGCCTGGCGCGATCCACCGTCGACCGGATCGTCACCACGCTGGCCAGGGTCGGCTACGTCCGCCTGGAGGAGCGCGACCTGCTGCTCGCGCCCCGCCTCATGGAGCTGGGCAACGCCTACCTGTCCTGCTCGGGGCTGCCCCGCGCGCTGGACGACCTGGCCGCCGGGCTCGCCGACGAGCTCGACGAGTCGGTGTCCGTCGCCGTCCCCGACGGGGACGCCGCCCGCTTCGTCAGCCAGTTCACCCGCCGCAGGACCATGTCCGTCGCCTTCCGCATCGGCGACCTGCTGCCCGCCGAGCGCTGCGCGGCGGGCGCGCTCTTCGCCGCCGAGTGGCCCGAGGGGCGCTTCGAGGCCGGGCCGGTGGGCTTCGGCGAGCGGGCGGCGGCGGCGCGGGAGGCCGGGTGGGCGGTCGACGACCAGCTCATCCAGCCGGGGCTGATCGCCGTCGCGGTGCCCGTGCGCGAGCCCGGCGGGCGGCTGGTGTGCGCGGTCAGCGTGGTCAGCCACACCAGCAGGCACACCGTGCAGACGCTGCGCGAGCGCGCGATGCCGTCACTGCTCGCCTGCGCCACCGCCATGGAGGCGGCGCTCGCCGAGGAGCCGCCTGAGCCCGCCGAGCCCACCGCTCCGGTGGCGGGGGCGGCGGAGTGGTCGCGGGTGTCGAAGGAGGAGCTCGGGCCCGAGTTCCTGCAGACCCTCGCCCGCGGGCTGGCCGTGCTACTGGCCCTCGGCGCCCCCGGCGGCCTGACACTCGCCGCCGCCGCCCGGCGGACCGGCCTGCCCAGGGCCACCGTACGCCGCTCGCTGCTCACCCTGGCCCAGCTCGGCTACGCCGCCCAGGCGCCCGACGGGAAGAGGTTCGTCCTGCTGCCCCGGGTGCTGGAGCTCGGCTACGCCAGGCTGTCGGGGCTGGCCTTCCCCGACATCGTCCAGCCGCACCTGGCCGAGCTGGTCGAGCGGGTGCGCGACTCCGCCTCGGTGGCCGTGCTGTCGGGGACCGACGTGCTCTACGTGGCCAGGATGCCCACGGTCCGGATCATGAGCGTCAGCATCACCGTCGGCACCCGCTTCCCCGCCTACGCCACCTCGATGGGCCGGGTGCTGCTGGCCGGGCTGCCGCGGCAGGAGCTGGCCGCCCACCTGGCCGGCATCGACCCCACCCCGCTGACCCCGCACACCGTGACCAGCCGGGCGGACCTGGAGGCGGCGGTGGCGGTGGCCGGGCGCGACGGGTACTCGCTGGTGGACCAGGAACTGGAGGAGGGGCTGCGGTCCATCGCCGTACCGGTCCACGACCACGCCGGCCAGGTGATCGCCGCCGTGAACGTCGCCACCCACGTCAGCCGGGGCACCCCCGACGACCTGCGCCGCGACGTCCTGCCCGCGCTGGCGGAGGCCGCCGCCCGCATCGAGGCCGACCTCGCCGTCCAGGCAGGCCGCACGCCTGAAGGCCCCGCAACCGGTCTGGGGTGATTTCTTCACGTCGGATCGAATGGTCGCGAGGCGGTAGCCTCTTGAGGTTGGGCCACACGTGAAGAGGGAGAGGCCGTGACGGGACTGGTCGTCGCCATGGACGGACCTTCGGGGTCGGGCAAGTCGAGCGCGTCGCGCGGGGTGGCCCGCGCCCTCGGGCTCCGCTACCTGGACACCGGGGCGATGTACCGCGCGATCACCTGGTGGATGATCGAGCAGGGCGTCGACCTCGGCGACGCCGCCACGATCGCGGCCCGCTCGCACGAGCCCGTCCTGACCTCGGGCACCGACCCCGACGGCCCCACGATCCACGTCGACGGCGTCGACGTGGGCGAGCCCATCCGCGGCTCGGAGGTGACCGCCGCGGTCTCGGTGGTCGCCGCCGTACCCGAGGTGCGGGCCCGGCTGGTCGCCATGCAGCGCGAGATCATCGGCTCGGGCGACATCGTGGTGGAGGGGCGCGACATCGGCACGGTCGTCGCGCCCGCGGCCACCGTGAAGGTCTATCTCACGGCCAGCGCCGAGGCCCGCGCCCAGCGGCGCACCGCGGAGCTGACCGGCACCACGGTGGAGGCGCAGCAGGCCGCGATGGCCACCCGGGACACGCTGGACTCCACCCGCAAGACCGACCCACTCTCGATGGCGGTTGGCGCCGTCGAGCTCGACACCACCGCGCTGAACCTCGAGGAGGTCATCGCGGCGGTGCTGGGATTGATCAAGGAGCGCACCTGAGCAAGGTGCGGTACTCAAAGGAACGAGAAACGTGACAACGGGGGAGCACGACGACTCCGGCTGGATCGAAGCCGAACTCGCCGAACTCGAGATCGACCACAGCGACGAGACCGAGGCCTTCAGCGGCCCGCTGCCGGTGCTGGCCGTCGTCGGGCGGCCGAACGTCGGCAAGTCCACGCTGGTCAACCGCATCATCGGCCGCCGCGAAGCGGTCGTGGAGGACGTACCGGGCGTGACCCGCGACCGCGTCACCTACGACGCGACCTGGCGCGGGCGCCGCTTCACGGTCGTCGACACCGGCGGCTGGGACCCGGACGCCACCGGCATGAACCTGCGCATCGCCGAGCAGGCGCAGGTCGCGGTCGAGCTGGCCGACGTCATCATGTTCGTGGTGGACGCGGTGGTCGGCGCCACCGACGCCGACGAGATCGTCGGCTCGGTGCTGCGCTCGTCGGGCAAGCCGGTCATCCTGGCCGCCAACAAGGTCGACAACCAGCAGATGGAGCTGGAGGCCAGCTCGCTGTGGTCGCTCGGCCTCGGCGAGCCGCAGCCGGTCTCGGCCCTGCACGGCCGCTCCAGCGGCGACCTGCTCGACGTGGTGCTCGACAAGCTGCCCGAGACGCCGAAGCTGCGCTTCGACGCCGAGAAGGGCCCGCACCGGGTGGCGCTGCTCGGCAAGCCGAACGTCGGCAAGTCCTCGCTGCTGAACCGGCTGGCCGGCGAGGAGCGGGTGCTGGTCGACCCGATGGCCGGCACCACCCGTGACCCGGTCGACGAGCTGATCGACCTGGGCGGCACCACCTGGCGCTTCGTCGACACGGCGGGCATCCGGCGGCGCGACCGCGAGCTGCAGGGCGCCGACTTCTACGCCGCCATGCGCACCCGCTCCGCGCTGGAGCGCTCGGAGGTGGCGATCGTGCTGATCGACGCCAGCGAGGTGCTCACCGAGCAGGACTTGCGCATCATCAGCCTGGTGATCGAGTCGGGTCGGGCGATGGTCGTCGCCTTCAACAAGTGGGACCTGGTCGACGAGGACCGGCGCTACTACCTGGAGAAGGAGATCGACCGGCAGCTCGTACGGACCCCGTGGGCGCTGCGCGTCAACATCTCCGCCAAGACCGGCCGGCACATGGACCGCCTGGTCCCGGCGATCGAGAAGGCGCTGGACTCCTGGGCGACCCGGGTGCCGACCTCCCGGCTCAACGCCTTCCTCACCGAGCTGGTGCAGGCCACCCCGCCGCCGGTGCGCGGCGGCAAGCAGCCGAAGATCCTGTTCGCCACCCAGGCGGCCACCGAACCGCCCAAGTTCGTGCTGTTCACCTCGGGCTGGCTGGAGGACACCTACCGCAGGTTCATCGAGCGGCGCATCCGCGAGGAGTTCGGCTTCGCCGGCTCCCCGATCGAGGTGACCATGAAGATCCGCGAGAAGAAGAAGAGCGGCACGGCCCCGAAGAAGAAGTGAGCAGCGGCCGCCGCCGGGCAGCACCCGGCGGCGGCCTCACCGAGCACCTACAGCGTGGAGGCCCCGTCCTTCAGGTCGGGGAGGAATCGCGGGGCTTCGGGTCATGGTGTTCTCCTGATTCTGTCGGTGACGTTCGGTAGTTTGTTCGGCGTGTCCCGTTACCGGCTTCAGCCGACGCCCGCTCAGGAGGCGGCGTTGCTGGAGCACTGCGGGCACGCCCGATACGTGTGGAATCTCGCCGTTGAGCAGCATGCGCATTGGCGTCCGGGCCTGAGGTCCGGGCCGGGGTTCGCCGAGCAGTGTCGTCAGTTGACGGAGGCGCGGGCGGGGTTCGGGTGGCTGCGCGGCGGGTCGGTCATTGTGCAGCAGCAGGCGTTTAAGGATTTCGCGCAGGCGTTGGCGAACTTCTTCGCGGGAACGCATCGCAGGCCGGGGTGGCGTCGGCGCGGGCGGGGTGAGGGTTTCCGGATCGTCGCGGTCAGGGCGGGCGATGTGCGTCGCCTGTCGCGCAACGTGGGTGAGGTGAGGGTCCCGAAGGTGGGCTGGGTGCGGTTTCGCTGGTCGCGTGCCGTCCCTGTCGGGGTGAGGTCGTATCGGGTCACCCGTGATGCGGCGGGGCGCTGGCATGTGGCGTTCGCCGCGATCCCCGAGGCGATCCCCGCTCCTGGTAAGGGTGAGGTTGTCGGGGTGGACCGTGGTGTGAGCGTGTCGGCGGCGCTGTCCACGGGCGAGTTGCTGAAAGCGCCCGCGCTGTGCGATGGCGAGAAGTCCCGCCTGGGACGGTTGTTGCGCGGGCTGGCGCGGGCCGAGCGCGGCTCGAAGCGGCGCGGCAGGGTCAAGACGGCGATCGCGAAGCTGAAGGCGCGTGAGGTGGACCGGCGTAAGGACTGGGGCGAGAAGACGTCCACCGATCTGGCCCGCCGTTTCGACGTGATCGCGGTGGAAGACCTCAAGATCGGCAACATGACCCGGTCGGCCAAGGGCACCGTCGAAGCACCTGGCCGCAACGTCCGGCAGAAGGCGGGCCTGAACCGGGGCATCCTCGCAGGCGGCTGGGGCCTGCTCGTGGAACGGCTGGAGCACAAGGCTCCCGGCCGGGTCCGGAAGATCAATCCGCGTTTCACGTCGCGGACCTGCAACGCCTGCAAGCATGTCGCCGGGGAGAGTCGTGAGAGCCAAGCTCTCTTCCTGTGTGTGGCCTGTGGGTGGTGGGACAATGCCGACGTGAACGCGGCCCGCAATATTCGAGATACCGCCGCAGGGCATGCGGTGGCCGCACGGGGAGGCCCGCCGTTGGGCGAGCCCGAGAACCGTGAATCTCAACACGACCTCCTCCCCGTGGGGTAGTCGCCGTTGGAATCCCCGCCCTTCAGGCGGGGGAGGATGTCAATCCGGATGGTTGGCCATGCGCTCGCCCACCGCGAACGGGCTGCGCACCCCCTCGTAGGTGAAGTGCAGCGTCATCCCCTCGGCGGCGTGCTTGAGCTCGTGGCAGTGCGACAGCCACACGCCCGGATTGTCGGCCTTGAGGGCCACCTCCCACACCTCGCCCGGAGCCACGTCGAAGCTGTCCATCCAGAGCGGCGCCGCCGGCACGCCGTCGCGCGACAGCACCAGCACATGGTGGCCGTGCGGGTGCATCGGATGCAGGTCCCCGCTCCTGTTGACCACGGTGAAACGCACCCACTCGCCCTCGGCCACCACGGGCGCCGGGATGCGCGGCCACACCTCCCCGTTGACCGTGTACGACGGCAGCGGCAGGCCCAAGCGCGGCACCAGGAGCCGGTCGAGGACCCAGGTGTGGTCGCGGTCGAAGCGGGCGGGGACGGCGGGGCCGCGCGTGCCGTACCGGGTGATGTCGATCAGCGGGCCCGAGGGCGGGGGCGGTGCGGCGCCGGAGCCGGGGGTGAGCAGCAGGCCCGTGCCCGGGTTCTCCGTCGACAGCGCCACCGGGCGCGCGGGCATGGTGAAGGTCAGGTCGTAGCGCCCGCCCGCGGCGAGCTGTGCCCGCTCACCGGCCAGCTCCCGCCCCTCGACCGGCATCCCGTCCACGGCCCCGATCCGGTACGGCACGCCCGCCACCCCCACCGTGTGCGGCCCGTTGTCGGTGTTGACCATCCGCAGCCGCACCGCCGTACCGGGCGCGACCGTCCGCGACACCACCCCGTCGTCCGGCCCCCCGGACCCGACCGAGGTGGTCGGCGTCCCGTCGAAGGAGTGCAGCAGCACCGCCTCGTCGAACCCCGACGGCGCGGCGGCGTCGACAATGAACGCCCCGAACAGCCCCTTCTGCAGGCCGAGGTTGGGCGTCTCGTGCGTGTGGTACCAGTAGCTGCCCGGCTGGTCCGCGGTGAACCGGTAGACGAACCGGCCGCCCCGCCGGACCGCGTCCTGCGTGACGCCCGGCACCCCGTCCTCGCCGTTGGGCACATGGTAGCCGTGCCAGTGCAGCGTGACGCCCCTGTCGGCCAGCTCATTGGCCAGCGTGACCTCGACCGTCTCGCCCTGCCGTACCCTGATCTGCGGTCCGGGTGAGCCGCCGTTGAACGTGAGCGCCTCGATCTTCCGCCCCGAGCGCAGCGTGACGGTCGCGGGCCTGGCCGTGAGCGTGAACCTGCGCACCTCGCCGCCGCCGTCGCCGCCCCGTAGCGCGGTGACGTCGACCCCGCCGCCACCCGCCAGCCGCAACTCGTACGGCGGGCGGGCGTTCCACAGGCTCGCCCCCGTCCAGGCCAGCGCGAGCAGCGCCACGACGCTGCCCGCCACCCGCCAGAGGCGCCCCGGCGGCCCCGTGCGGGTGAGCATCCGCCAGGTGGCGGCCGTGCCCGCGAAGACGGCCGCGACCAGCACCGCCGCCAGATACCCCCGGATCGGGTAGCCCACGGAGAAGGTGATCAGCACCCCCGCCACCGCGGCGTAACAGGCGGCGAGGGGAAGGACGGCGACCGCGGGAGGCAGGGTCGCCGTCCCCCTCGCCACCCGCGGCAGCCGGGGAAGGCTGACCACCGCGGCGGCGATCGCGGGAGGCAACAGCAGGGGGAGCGCGAGCAGGACCTTCTCACCGGCGAACCACCAGCCGTGCCCGGCCAGCAGCGCGACGGTCGCGACCCGGCCCGCCGTGCCGAGCAGCGCCCCCGCGAGCAGCGCGGCGGCGGCACAGGCCAGGCGCGGGACCTTGCGGGAGGCCAGGGCATAGCCTCCCGCGCAGCCCCACAGCGCGGCGACCAGAATGACCAGGATCTGGTCGAGCGCGATCAGCGCGGCTGAGGACACTCAGACCGCTTCTGTGGTCTTCGCGCCGGGCGCGGCCTTGTCGTGCGCCTGGGCGCCGCGGAAGGCCAGCACGGCCGCCCACAGCATGGCCACGCCGACGATCGCGTGGAAGCCCAGCACCACCAGGCCGCCCGTGTTGGTCTTGGTCTCGGTCGCGCCGGCCATCCCGGCCAGCGGGAACAGCACCATGATCTGCACGACGGCCGCCAGCAGCGGAACGGCGCTCAGCAGGATGATCCGCCCCGGCGCCCGCGCGATGGCCGCCATGATCGTGGTGAGCAGGGAGACCGCCGGGATGGCGATCGTGCCGTTCATCGCGTGCCAGCCGATCGCGGCGCCTTCCGCGCCCACGGCCGGGGTCGGCCGCTCGAACGCGCCGAACGTCGCCAGGTAGAACTGCAGGATCACGAGGGCGAGCTGCACCAGCGTGAACCCCACCAGAGCCTTGCGCATGGGGTGCTCCTCAAAGGCAGAGTGTCCGCACGAGGTCCATCGTGGGCGCGTCACCGCCTCCGCACATGAGTAGCCCCATACTCATGTTCGCCTGTTATCCTCTCCGGCAGAGCGTTGACGGAGACGAGTAACCGGGACCCACGCGGGCCGAGAGAGCCGCCGGAAGCTGTGAAGGCGGACCCGCGCTCCACGGCGAAGACACTCCTGAGCTGCGGGGAGGCAATGCCCCGCCGGTCTGACCCCCGTCACCGGGTCGCCACGAGGCCGCCTCTCAGGGGCGGCGAAAGTGCGCTGGTACCGCGAGTTCCCTTCTCGCGCGCACTCCCAAGGGGTCAGAGCAAGATCCTTCCGAGGAGTTGTGATGATCTCTCGTGTCCTGTCGGCGGAGCTTTCCGAGCACGCCGGCCAACGAGTGAAGATCGCCGGCTGGGTGCACCGCCGCCGCCGGCTCAAGTCCGTGTCCTTCCTCGTCGTCCGCGACCGCGCCGGCCTGGCGCAGGTCGTCGGCACCGGCGAGGACCTGCCGGGCGAGGAGAGCGTCGTCGAGGTCACCGGCCTCGTGACGGCCGCCCCGCAGGCGCCCGGCGGCGTCGAGCTCACCGAGCCCGAGATCGCCGTGCTGGCCGAGCCCGCGCAGCCGCCGCCGTTCGACCTCTACCGCCCGTCCGTCGCCGCCGCGCTGCCGACGATCCTGGACCACGCGCCCGCCGCGCTGCGCCATCCGGCGCTGAAGGCGCCCT
This sequence comes from Nonomuraea sp. NPDC046570, assembly GCF_040645915.1. Classification (NCBI taxonomy): domain Bacteria; kingdom Bacillati; phylum Actinomycetota; class Actinomycetes; order Streptosporangiales; family Streptosporangiaceae; genus Nonomuraea; species Nonomuraea sp. NPDC046570. The sequence continues at coordinate 513,619 of NZ_JBEYZF010000002.1, forward strand.
TCGAGATCGCCGCCGCCTCCGTCGCCGGGTTCAGGAACGCCCTGGACGGCCTGGGCTTCACCGAGATCCAGACGCCGAAGATCGTCGCCTCGGCCACCGAGTCGGGCGCGAACGTCTTCGGCATCGACTACTTCGGCGAGCCCGCCTACCTCGCCCAGTCGCCGCAGTTCTTCAAGCAGGCCATGGTCGGCGTGTTCGAGCGCGTCTACGAGGTCGGGCCGGTCTTCCGCGCCGAGCCGCACGACACCGCCAGGTACCTGGCCCAGTACACCAGCCTCGACGCCGAGCTCGGCTTCGTCCGCGACCACCGCGACGTCATGGCGGTACTCCGCGACGCCCTCGCCGGCATGGTCTCCGAGGTACGGCGCCGCGCCCCCGCCGCCGTCCGGCTGCTGGACCTGACGCTGCCCGAGGTGCCCGCCGAGATCCCGGCCGTGCACTTCACCGAGGCCCAGGAACTGCTCGCCGCGCACACCGGCGAGGACCCGCGCGGCGAGCCCGACTTGGCGCCCGCGCACGAGCGCTGGCTGTCGGAGTGGGCACTGCGCGAGCACGGCTCGGACTTCCTGTACGTCACCGGCTACCCGATGGCCAAGCGCCCCTTCTACACCCACCCCGACCCGGCCAGGCCCGGCTACTCCAACGGCTTCGACCTGCTGTTCCGGGGGCTGGAGCTGGTGACGGGCGGGCAGCGGCTGCACCGGCACGGCGACTACCTGGCCGCGCTGGCCGCCAGGGGCGAGGCCGCCGGGCCGTACGAGGGGTATCTGGCCGCGTTCGCGCACGGCATGCCGCCGCACGGCGGGTTCGCGATCGGGTTGGAACGCTGGACCGCCCGGCTGACGGGGGCGGCGAACGTCAGGCAGACGACGCTGTTCCCGCGCGACCTGCACCGCCTCGTGCCCTAGGCATGAACGCCGCCGTGAAGGCGGCCAGCACGCAGATCCACATCGTGATGAAGAACATCTCGGTGTACTCCACGTGCAGGGCCGCCTTCAGCTTCGCGGTGTACTCGGCGAGCTGCCCGGCGTAGGTCATCGCGTCGACCCCGACGGGCAGCGGGGTGTCCAGGTCGGCGGTCAGCGTCTGGAAGCGGTGGAAGCCCCACGCCGCCACCGCGGCCAGGCCGATCAGCATGCCCATCATCCTGGCCACCACGACCGCCGCCGAGGCCACGCCGTGCTGGTCGGCCGGGCTGACCCGGAGCACGGCCGCCGAGACGGGCGCGATGACCAGGCCGAGGCCGGCTCCGGCGACGACGAGGGCGACGTCGACCTGGAGACCGGCCGAGGCCAGGTCCAGTGGCCACGCGCTCATCAGCCCGTAGCCGACGGCGGCGATCACCAGCCCGGCGACCGTGACGACCGCGTCGCCGAGCCTCCTGGCGAGCATCCCGCCGAGCAGCGCGCCCACCGGCAGCGCGATGAGGAACCGGGCCAGCACCAGGGCGGCGTCCAGCGCCTCCAGACCGAGCAGCGTCTGCGCCGCGAACTGCACGAACACCATGGTCACCAGCAGTGCCGCGCCGCTCAGGAAGCTCACCGCCAGCGAGGCCAGCAGCGGCCCCTTGCGCGTCCGCGACAGGTCCAGCAGCCGCACCGGGGAGCGGATCTCCCACCACACGAACACCGCCCCGGCCGCGACGCCCAGGCCGATCAGCGGAAGCCCCCAAGGGGGCAGCACCGTGCCGGCCGGGTCGGGGTTGTAGCACCCGGCCACGAGCAGGCCCAGCGCCAGCGCGAGCAGGGCGCCGCCGGTGACGTCCACGGGTGCGGCCGTACGGGCGGCCCGCGGGCGCGGCGCGGGAACGGTGAGCTGGACGGCCACCGCCGCCGCGGCGGCCAGCGGCACATTGACCCAGAAGATCGCGTGCCACCCGCCCAGCTCCACCCCCAGCACCTGTACGGCGGGCACCAGCGCGACCAGCCCGCCGTACAGCGGCCCGAGGGCGCTGCCCAGCTCCTGGGCCGCGCCCACCGCGCCCAGCGCGACGGGACGCTCCCTCTGCTCCCACAGGTCGCTGACCAGCGCCATCGTGATCGGCAGCAGCGCGCCGCCCGCGATGCCCTGGATCGCCCGGCCGGTCACGACCATCGGCAGCGAGGCGGCCAGCGCGGTGAGCACCGATCCGAGGGCGAAGAAGGCCAGGCAGGCGTGGATGAGGGGGCGCCGGCCGTACCGGTCGGAGAGCTGGCCGAGGAGCGGCATCGCCGCGATGTAGCCGAGCAGGAAGCCGGTGACGACGGGGGTGGCCCGCTCCACGTGGTTGAGCGGGACTCCGACGTCCGCGGCGACGTCGATGAGGACGGTGACGACGACGTAGGCGTCGAGGGCGGCCAGCAGGACGGCGGTGCCGCCGACGCCGAGGGCGACCCTGCGGCGGGAGGCCACGGCCATCAACTGGCCGGGGCGGTGATCTGGACGGGCGCGTCGAAGTCCGCCAGCGTCACGGTGATCGAGCCGCCCTCCAGCGGCAGCCTGGCCTTGGTCAGCCTGCTCGTGGCCTTGTCGAGCCAGACCTGGCCCTTGACGTCCTGGGCGACGCCGGGGATGAGCGTGGCGAGGGGCTGGGCGGGGAAGGTGGCGGCGACCCGGTACGAGCCGTCCTCCTCGGCCTCGGTGCGCGCGTCCTGGGTCTGCGTCAGCAGCAGCGAGACGCCCTTCGCGGGGTCGAGGATGGCCGACGGGTCGTAGTTCATCGCCTGCAGCAGGCCCTGCCGCTTCATCGTCTGGTAGCCGCCGGTCGGCCCCTTGAAGTGCACGTTGTCGCCGAGCAGGACGAAGGCGAACTCCTGCAGGCTGCCGAACACCTGGATCTGCAGTGTGCCGTCGGCGTCGCCGGTCGCGACGATCCGCCCGTCCGCGCTCCTCAGCGGGACGGGCAGCTTGCCCTCCGTGGCGATCGAGAAGGAGGCGCTCTTGACCGCCTTCATCGCCTCGGCGGACTTCCTCATTAAGTCGGGCCCGCCGGGCAGGGCCGTCTCGCCCGTGGAGCAGGCCGAGAGCAGGGCGATGGCCAGGACGAGCAGCAGCTTACGGAGCATGGCCGGATCGTAGCGAGCGGCCGGGCTCAGCGCATGCCCTTGAGGTGTTCCAGAATGGGAGCGTATGCCCGCTCCAGCGCTTCGAGCTGGTCGTCGGTCAGGCGGTCGACGAAGTGCTCGCGCACGCTGGACACATGGTGCGGCGCCACCCGCTGCGTGGTGGCCCAGCCCTCCTCGGTCAGCACCGCGAACGTGCCGCGGCGGTCGTCCCGGCAGTTCTCCCTGACGACGAGCCCGGCCGTCTCCATGCGGGAGATCTGGTGCGAGAGCCGGCTGCGCGACTGGATGGTCGCGTCGGCCAGGTCGCTCATCCGCATGCGGCGGCCGGGGCTCTCGGAGAGGTTGACCAGGATCTCGTAGTCGTTCAGCGACAGGCCGTGCTCCTGCAGTTCCCGGTCGAGACGGTGGGACAGGAGTTTGTGCACCGCCAGATGGGCACGCCAGGCGCGCTGTTCGGTCGCGGTCAGCCAGCGAGGCGAGCTCATGATCCCAATCTACCTCTCACAGCGTGGTGACGACCTCGTCGTAGTCGAGGCGAGGCTGCCGCTCGAACCACGCGTTCTCGCCGGGACGGCCGAGGTTCACCACGGCGAGCACCGCGTGGTCGCCGTCGGGGAAGAACTCCTTGCTCAGCGCCTCGGCGTCGAACCCGGTCATCGGGCCCGCGGCCAGGCCGGCCGCCCGCACGCCCACGATGAAGTAGCCGATCTGCAACGCGGCGTTGAACCTGGCGGTCGCGACACGCCTGGCTTCGTCGGCCGCGAACCTGTCCTGGGCGCCGGGGGCGATCGGGAAGGTCCTCGGCAGCTCGTGGTGGAAGTCGAGGTCGGCGGCGAGGATCGCGACGAGCGGGGCGGCGGCGGTCTTGGCCTTGTTGCCCTCGGCCATGTGTATCACCAGACGCTCGCGCGCCTCGGGGGAGCGGGCCAGGACGATCCGCAGCGGCTGCGCGTTCATGGCCGTCGGCGGGAACTTCACCAGCTCGTAGACGGCCCGCATGAGCTCGTCGTCCACCGGCTCGCCGGTGAAGTTGTTGGCGGTGCGCGCTTCCCGGAAGAGAAGGTCCTGGGCCTCGTCGGACAACCTGATCATGCTCGTACTCCTGGGACGATTTGTCATGGTTCGTCCCGTTTAACCTGAGTTAACTTTCAACTATTCCGGAAGCCCGGCCCGAGGTGGAGGACGTGGTCGAGCTGCTCACCATGATCCTCGGGCCTGGCCGGATCATGGTCGCAGTGAAGATCGATTTTCGGGAGGAGGCGACCGCCGCCGGGCTGGAGAACGCCGGCGACGAACTCGACCGCCGATTTCGCAGCCGCGTTCCCGGGATCAGCCAGGTCTTCCTGGACCCGACCCCGACGAGACGTCAGCCGTAGAAGTGCATCACCACGGCCAGACCGACGACGTGGATGAGCACGACGCCGATGATGAGGAAGAGGAAGACGAACTTGGCCGGGCCGTGCTCGAAGAGCTTGCCTTCTTCGAGCGGCTTGAGTTTGGCCTGCCGCTCGGCGATGCGCTCCTCAATGGGCTTGCGATAGAACACGCTTTCAGCTTAGTCGAGGTATGGGCAGGTACCTTGGGGGGCCATCGGTGACAATGCTCACCACGACCCCGCCCTCCGTGCGCCATTCCAGCAGGTGCCATCCGTGGGGGGTGAACCAGGCGCGCGCCCGGCTCGCCGCTCGCTCGTGAGGGTTCTGGCGCCCCGCCGGGTCCGTCCGCTGCGAGCCAGGCCCGGACGGGGCTGCCTCGCGCGGGCCTTGGCCGGTGGGGGTCGTATCGTGCGGGTCCGGTGTGGGCGGGGCCGTATCGTGCGGGTCCGGTGCGGGCGGGGGCGTGTCGTGTGGGTCCAGGGGGGAGAGGTCCATCTCACGCAGGCGGTCCAAGGTGAGCTCGCCGCGCTTGATCAGCGCCTCCTTGCGCGTCCACAGCCGGATCAGGTCGGCGTTGTCGCGCACCCAGGCCCGCTCGCGCGGGGCCAGCACCTGCGCCGCCAGCCCCTCGTCGAGCGGCCCCTCCGGGATCTGCTCGCAGTCCACCCCGACCCGGCCCGCGCCGACCGCCGCGCAGACGTGGTCCCGGCTGTGGCTGAGGCTGACACCCAGCTCGGGGGCCTGCTCAAGGTACGGCCTGCCGTGCCCGGGCCCGTGCACCTCGCAGTGCTGCAGCAAGGTGACCCGGTCCGGGGGGAGGTCGAGGTAGGCGGCGGCGCAGTGCCGTACCAGAAGATGGGCGGCCACGAACGCGCGGCGGTCGGAGTCGCGGCGGAACCGGGCGGCCCGCTCCCGCTCGACCGGCGTCAGCCACCGCTCGTCACCCGCGACATCGGCGACCGATCCGGCCATCACCAGTGGATCACTCATCCGCCCAGCCTAGATCTCCGCCGCGCGCCAGGCGCTCGGCGGGCTCGCCGTGAAGACGCCGGAGTGGGGCCAGCGGGTGCAAGGCAGTCCGGAGTGGGGCCGACGGTGCAAGGCAGTCCGGATTGAGGGCGGGATTTGCCAACTCGGCAACGCAACTTGTCATACTTGAGGCCGTGGATGGATAGTGCTGCGACGAGCCGAGCGGTGTGATCTCGTGACGGGCGGTGGTGGCGCGACCGTGGGACAAGCGCGGCGAACGCTGACCGACGGACGCACGAAGCGCACGACACCGTCAAGCCCCAGCACTTCGACGACAAGGAGCACCGTGAGCACGTACGACGAGCAGTTCTGGGAGGAGCGCTACCGCTCGCGTGACGCCGTCTGGAGTGGGCGGCCCAACCCCCAGCTCGTGGCCGAGACCTCCCAGCTCACCGCAGGTGTGGCGCTCGACGTCGGCAGCGGGGAAGGGGCCGACGCGATCTGGCTGGCCTCGCGCGGCTGGCAGGTCACGGCGGTGGACTTCTCGACCACCGCCCTGCGGCGCGGCGCCGCGCACGCCGACGCCCTCGGCGGCGAGGTGGCCGGGCGGATCAGCTGGACGCAGGCCGACCTGACCGTCTGGGAGCCCGCCGAGGGGCACTTCGACCTGGTCTCCTCCCAGTTCATGCACCTGGAGGAGGGCCCGCGCCGGGAGCTGTTCGCCCGGCTGGCCGCGGCGGTGGCTCCCGGCGGCACCCTGCTCATCGTCGGTCACCACCCCTACGACCTGCAGACCACGGTGCCCCGCCCGCAGGAGCCCGACCTGTACTTCACCGCCGACGAGGTCGCGCTCTCCCTCGACCCTGACCGGTGGGACGTCCTCGTCGCCGACGCCAGGCCACGCTCCGCCCGCGACCCCGAAGACCGGGAGATCACCATCCACGACGCCGTCCTCCGGGCCCGCAAGCGTCCCTAGCGCTCCGGTCCGCCGCCGCTCCGCTAGGAGAGGAGGGTGGCCATCCAGGTCTCGATCTCGTCGGGGTGGCGGGGGAGGGCGGCGGACATGAGGCGGGCGCCGTCCGAGGTGATGACCAGGTCGTCCTCGACGCGGACGCCGATGCCGCGGAACTCCTCCGGCAGCGTCAGGTCGTCGGGCTGCAGGTAGAGGCCGGGCTCGACGGTGAGGACCTGGCCCTCTTCGAGAACGCCGTCCAGGTACGCCGTGTTCCTGGCCTTGGCGCAGTCGTGGACGTCCAGGCCGAGCATGTGCCCGCTGCTGCACAGCGTGTAGCGCCGGTACAGGCCGCTCTCCATCAGCGACTCCGGCGAGTCCTTGAGCAGCCCCCACGAGTGCAGCCCCTCGGCGATCACCCGCATGGCCGCGAGGTGGAAGTCCCGGAACCGCGCGCCGGGCCGTAGCGCCGCGATGCCCGCGTTCTGCGCCTCGTACACGAGCTCGTAGATCTGCCGCTGCACCGGGCTGAACCGGCCCGACAGCGGCAGCGTGCGGGTGATGTCGGCGGTGTAGAGCGAGTCGGTCTCCACGCCGGCGTCGAGCAGCAGCAGGTTGCCGGGGTCGAGCCGCCCGTCGTTGCGGATCCAGTGCAGCACGCACGCGTGCGCCCCGGAGGCGACGATGCTCTGGTAGCCGACGGCGTTCCCCTCGAGCCGCGACCGCAGCCCGAACACCCCTTCCAGGTACCGCTCTCCCCGCGCGTGCCGCATGGCCTCGGGCAGTGCCCGTACCACGTCCTCGAACCCGCGGACGGTGGCGTCCACGGAGAACTGCAGCTCGCCCACCTCCCACTCGTCCTTGATCAGCCGCATCTCCGACAGGTACATCTCCAGCTCGGCGTCCCCGCCGCCGCGCGGCGCCCGCGCGTCCACGGTCGCGTCGACGTCGCGCAGGACGCGGGCGGGCGCGTCGAGGTCGAGGCTGTCGATGTGCGCGCACTCGATCTGGTACAGCGCGGCGGCCTCGTCGAGGTCGGGACGGCGTCCGACCCAGAACTCGCCGAAGCGCCGGTCGCGGTAGAACTCCTGCCCGGACGAGCGCGGCGAGCGGGGGCGCAGGTAGAGGACGGCCTCGCCGGAGGGCTCGACGACGAGGACGTCGTCGGGCTGGGTGTCGCCGGTCAGGTAGGCGAAGGCGCTGTGCGTCCGGAAGCGGTGGTCGTCGTCGTTGCTGCGGGCCTGGAGCGTCCCGGACGGGATGATCAGGCGCTCGCCGGGGAAGCGGGCGGCCAGGGTGGCCCGGCGTTTGGCGGTCCACGCGGCGACGGGCAGGGCGGCCAGGTCGGTCTGACGGGTGTCGGCCCAGCCGGTGCTCATGTAGGCGGCGAGGGCGTCGGTGATGGGGAGGTCGTGGCTACCGACGTTGAGCTGCTCGGTCATCGTGTTCCCAAGACAGAGAGGAATAGTGGTATTTCACATATTACAGATAAAGGGGAGGTCGCGACAGAGGATACTTGCCGCGGCCCGCGCTTACGCGGGAGGCTTGACGGGGAATCTCAGGGGTACCAGAGAGCCGAGGTGGTGGACCATGCTCATTGGGACGATTCTGCGGAGTAAGGGCAGCGACGTGGCGACCGTACGGCCGGAGGCCACGGTGCGGGACCTGCTCGTCACGCTGGCCACGTACAACATCGGCGCGGTGGTCGTCTGCGACGAGGGCGGCGTGATCGCCGGCATCGTCTCCGAACGAGACGTCGTGCGCCGGCTGAACGACAGGGGCGCCGACATCCTGGACGCGCCCGTCGGCACGATCATGACCACCGAGGTGCGCACCTGCACGCCGGGCGACAACGTCGACGGCCTGCGGATGACGATGACCACGCACCGCATCCGGCACGTGCCCGTCGTCGAGGACGGGACGCTGGTCGGCATCGTCAGCATCGGCGACATCGTCAAGAGCGCCATCGAGGAGCTGGAGACGGAGAAGGCCAGCCTGGTCGACTACCTTCACCGCTGAGCCAGCTGAGCCGGGTGAACCGGCTCGGCGGGCCGATCGAAACCAAGTTGGTCCAGGTCCGTCCTGGCGTCGGCCCAGCGGTCGAGCAGCACGCGATCGTGGCTGATCGCCAGGACGCCGGCGCCCGTCCGGTTCCGGTAGGCGTTCACCACCGACACCAGCAGCGCCTGTGTCGAGGCGTCCAGCATGGTGGTCATCTCATCGCAGATCAGGTAGCCGGGCTCCAGCGTCAGCGCCCTGGCCAGGCAGGCGCGCTGCAACTGCCCGTCGGAGACCTCGTGCGGCCTGCGGGTGAGCAGATCCGCGGTCAGCCCCACCTCCTCCGCCAGCGCCGCCGTCTTCGCCTCGTCCACCCGTCCGGCGGCGGCCGGCGGCTCGGCGATGATCTCGCGCAGCGTCAGCCGGGGGTCCACCGCGAGCCGGGGCTGCTGGTAGAGCAGCGCCACCCGGGTGCGCAGGTCCCGCGGCGCCCGCTGCCGCCAGCGCCGCACCTGCCGGCCCTCGACGGTGAGCGTGCCCGCCGACGGCTTCAGCATCATCGCCAGCACCCTGGCCAGCGTGGACTTGCCGCAGCCGCTCGGGCCGCCCAGGCCGAGGACGGCGCCGGGCTCGACGGTGAGGGAGAGCCGGTCGAGGACCGTGCGCCTGCCGTACCTGACGGTGATCTCATGCGCTCGCAGCACGCGGGTCCTCCCAGAGCGGATGGTGGCAGGCGGCGCCGCGCAGCGGCGGGACGCTCGCGCAGGCGGCCGACGCGCGGCCGCAGCGGGGCGCGAACGCGCAGCCGCCGGGCAGCCTGGTCAGCTCCGGCGGCATGCCGGGAATCGGGGTGAACGCCCGGTCGGGCTGGGCGTCCACCAGACCGGCCGCGTACGGGTGGCGGGGGCGGTTGAGCACGTCGGCCGCGGGGCCGATCTCGACCAGGCGGCTGGCGTACATCACCGCGATGTCGTCGGCCACCCGTTCGGCCGCGCGCAGGTCGTGCGTGATCAGCAGCACCGCGCGGCCCTCGTCGCACAGTTCGCGCAGCACCGCCATGGACGTGTCGACCAGCGGCCGGTCCAGCCCGCTGGTCGGCTCGTCGGCCAGCAGCAGCCCGGGGTCGCCGGCCAGCGCGATCGCGTTGGCGACCCGCTGCGCCATGCCGCCCGACAGCTCGTGCGGGTAGCGGTCCAGGTCCCCGGCCCGCAGCCCGAACCGCTCGGCCAGCTCATCCGCGCGCTGCGCCGAGCCGAGCTCGCGCGACGCCTCCTCGAGCTGCGCGCGGGCGGTGCGGACGGGGGTGAGGTGCGTGGCGGGGCTCTGCGGGATCAGCCCGACGCGCCGCCCGCGCACCTTCTTCGCCAGTACGGCCGGCGCCGCCGCGACCAGGTCCAGCTCGCCGTCGAGTACGGCGCTGCCGGACACCTCGGCGTTGCCGGGCAGCAGGCCGAGCAGCGCGTGGGCGAGCACGGACTTCCCGCAGCCGGACTCGCCGACCAGCGCGAGGCAGCGGCCGGGCCGTACCTGGAAGGAGGCGTCGGTGACGGCCCGCACGGTCGCGCCGGGGATGCGGAAGCTCACCGTCAGTCCCTGGACGTCCAGCTTCACAGGGCAAGCTCCGATCGCATGCGAGGGTTGAGCCGGTCGCGCCAGCGCTGCGACAGCACCGACACCGCGAGCGTCGGCGCCAGGATGAACAGGCCGGGCGCCAGGCTCGACCACCAGTCGCCCGCCAGCAGCGAACGCTGACCGTCGTTGATCATGTTGCCCAGCGAGGCCAGGTGCGGCGGCAGGCCGAGTCCGAGGAAGCTCAGTGCGGTCTCGTGCCAGATCGCGTGCGGCACCATCAGCACGGTGGCCAGCAGCAGGTGCGGCAGGAGATGCGGGAACAGGTGCCTGCGCATCACCCGGGCACGGCTCGCGCCCCCGGACACCGCCGCCTCGATGAACGGCCGCCCGCGCAGCGACAGCACCTCCGAGCGGACGATCCGCGCCGCCGTCGTCCAGTGCGTGACGCCCACCGACACCACCACGGCCGTCGCGCTCGGCGCGAACATCGCCACGATGAAGATGCCGAACAGCAGGTGCGGCAGCGAGGAGAACCCGTCGACCACCCGCATCAGCAGGCGGTCGGGCAGCCCGCCGAAACTGCCCGCGAGCACCCCCACCAGGCCGCCGATCACCATGCTGACCAGCGCGGCGACCAGGCCGACGAGGAACGAGACGCGCAGGCCGTACACGCAGCGCAGCAGCACGTCGCGGCCGACCTCGTCGGTGCCGAGCGGATGCGCGAGGGAGGGCGGCAGCCCGGCCGCGCGCAGGTCCACGAGCTGCTGGTCCACCGGGATCAGCAACGGCACGAGCAGCACCGCCAGGCCGAGCACGGCCAGCGTCGCCGCGGCGATCCGCCCGCCCATCAGCTCACCCCCAGCGTCCGGGTGCGCGGGTCGGCGACCGTGTAGGCCACATCGGCCAGCAGGTTCCCGGCGAGTACGGCGAGCGTGCCGAGCAGCGTGAGCACGGCCAGCAGCGGGAAGTCCACCGACAGCGCCGCGCGGACCGACGCCGAGGCCACGCCGGGCCAGGAGAAGACGGTCTCCACCAGGATCGCGCCGGTCACCAGCTCGGGCACCCGGGCGCCGAGCAGGGTGAGGAACGGCAGCAGCGCCGAGCGCAGCGCGTGCCTGACGACGACCGTGCGCTCCCTGAGCCCGCGCGCCCTGGCGCCGACCACGAAGTCCTCGCGCAGCGTGCCGATCACCGACTCACGGACGTACAGCACGAGCCACGACGACTGGGACACCGCCAGCACCAGCACCGGCAGCACCATGTGCCTGGCCACGTCGAGCGGGTCCAGCGTGGTGGAGGCCGCGTCGGTCAGGCCGCCCGCGGGCAGCCAGCCGAGGCGTACCGCGAACACGTAGACGGCCAGCAGCGCCAGCCAGAACACCGGGACGGACTCGTTCGCGAACGCTCCGCCGGTGATCAGGCGGTCCAGCGCCGAGTCCTTCTTCCAGGCGGCCAGTGTGCCCACGACCAGGCTTCCGGCCAGCATCAGCACGATCGCGCAGCCGGTCGCCAGCAGTGTCCACGGCAGGCGTTCGGCGACGATCTCGGCCACCGGCCGGTTGAACGAGCGGGACTCGCCCAGCTCGCCCTGGAGCAGGTTGCCGAGCCAGGTGGTGTACTGCTCGACGATCGGGCGGTCCAGCCCCCAGTTGGCGCGGATCTGCTCCACGACCTCGGGGGCCGTGGTCATCGCGCGGTCACCGAGGTACTGCCGGACCGGGTCGAACGGCGAGGCGTGCGCGAGGGCGAACATGCCCGCCGTGACCGCCAGGATCAGTGGGACGGCGAAGGCGAGCCGCCAGAGGACGAGCCTGGTCACCGGGCGGGCTTCCAGGTGTGCACGTCGCGGAACAGGCCGCCGGTGGCGTGCTCGTGCGCGTCGACGCTCTGCTGGACGCCCTGGTAGTCGCCGCGCACCACGTAGACGTGCTGGAGGAAGACCAGGTACGTCCAGGCCTCGTCGTCCCTGATGGCCTTCTGGAACGCGGTGTACGCCTCCTTGCGGACGGCCTCGTCAGCGGACTCGCGGCCCTTGGCCAGCAGCGCGTCCACCTCGGGGTTGCTGTAGTGGCCGGGGTTGAAGAAGCCCTGGCCGGCGTAGGCGGAGTGGAACAGCTCGTAGTTGAGGTAGTCGGGGTCGAACGGGCTGCCGTAGCCCATCATCAGGGCGTCCTTGGCCATCCGCGGCTCGATCGCGTCCCAGTCGAGGCCGGCGGGCCTGACGTCGAGGCCGACCTTCTTGGCGTCGGAGGCGGCGGCCAGGGTCAGCTCCTTGCGCAGCGAGTCGCCGGCCGGGTACATCAGCGTGAAGGTGGCCTTGAGGCCGTCCTTGGCGCGGATGCCGTCCTCGCCCTTGATCCAGCCCGCCTCGTCGAGCAGCTTCGCGGCCCCGGCCGGGTCAGCAGCAGTCTGACTCGAAATTTCCCCGTTATGCCACGAAATATCGGGAGAAATCGGGCCGAAGGCGGGCTTGCCGGCGCCGGCGAGGATCGTGTCGACCATCGCCTGCCGGTCCATCGCCAGGCTGAACGCCTTGCGGATCGCCCGGTCCCCGGTCACCTTCTCCTTGAAGGGGAACATGATGCCCCGGTAGTCGGCGCTGTCCTGCTTGTAGACCTTGACGCCCTGCTGGCCCTCGAAGCGCTTGGCCGCCTTCGGCGGCAGGATCGTCGCGTCGAACTCGCCGGCCGCCATCCGGGTCGCCCGCACGTTGTCGTCGCCCGCGAAGGCCACCACCAGCTTGCCGATCGCGGGCGCGCCGCCCCAGTAGTCCTTGTTCGCCGCCATCGCCATCTTGTCGCCGGGCGTCCACGAGACGAACCGGAACGGGCCGGTGCCGACAGGCTTGGTCGGCTCCATCCCGCCGTCCGGCACGATGCCCAGCGTGGTGCGCTGCACCAGCGGGGTGTAGGCGTACTTGAGCGTGAACACGACCGTCTTCGCGTCGGGCGCGGTCACCTTCTCGATGGCCGAGTAGTCGCTCCTGATCGGCGAGTTGGTCTTCTCGGCCAGCAGCGTCTCGTAGGTGTAGACGACATCCTTGGCGGTGAGCGGGCGGCCGTCGTGGAACTTCACGCCCTCGCGCAGAGTGAAGGTCACCGTCTTGCCGTCCTCGGAGGTGACCGGGGCCGCGGCGGCCAGGGCCGGCTTCAGCGACAGGTCGGCCGCGCGCGTCATCAGGCCGTCGAACATCAGCGACCCGCCGTCGGCGGCGTAGCCGAGCACCGGGCTGAGGTTCTCGAACTCCGAGCTGAGGCCGATCACGAACGTGTCGTCGGGGGCGGGTCCGCCGGGCTCCGCAGGGGCGGAGCAGGCGAACAGGCTGAACGCGACGGTCAGCGCGGCGAGGGGCCGGGCCAGCCTCATGGGGGAACCTCCAGGGCTCGGGATGTCGTGCCGAGCATAACTCTCACTTGCGAACTGGTCGCAATAAGGGTGCTTGTGGTATGGCACGCTTGGTCCCGTGACGTACGGTCCTCCCGATTACCCTCGGGCGACGAGCAGCCCGACGATCCTCCTGCTCGCCTCGGGGCTGACCGGGGTGCTGGGGTTTCTCATCGGCTTCTTCACCGGGCTGGGGTCGTCGGAGCCGCCGCGGGCCTCGCCGTACGCGGCGCCCAGGATGACGGTCACCATGGAGGACTCGACGCCACCGGCAGAGCAGCCTACGGCACCCGCCACCGGGACACCTCTCGGAGGCGTCCCCACCTCAGAGGGGACCGCTACCGGGGGTCCCACGGGTCCGCCTCCGGGTTCGCCGGAGGCGGACATGGCCGGTCGGCCTTCCGGGGGCAACCGCACGCTCGTGGTCGGCGTGGACATCCAGCCGGGCAGTTACAAGACCACGGGACCGGCTCTCGGCCAGCCCATGTGCTACTGGGCGCGGCTGAAGGACACGGTGGGCGGAGTGATCACGGCGGGCATGCCCAAGGGCCCGGAGACCGTCACCATCGAGCCCACCGACAAGGCCTTCCAGACCGGCGGCTGCGCCGAATGGGTGAAGGTCACCCCCTGAACCTCCTCCGGTCGGCGAGGCCGAGCGCGGGGTCCTCGCGGACGCGCAGGACGGCGGCCAGCTCGGCCACCGCCGGATGGGCGAACAGATCCCGCAGGTCCACCTCATAACCCGCCGCCCGCAGCCTGGCGACCACCTTGACGCCGCGGATGGAGTCGCCGCCCACCGCGAAGAACTCGTCGCGCCGCCCGACGCGCTCCAGGCCGAGCACGGCCTGCCAGACCCGCGCCACGGCCAGCTCCGCCTCACCGGCCGGCGGCTCCCACGGCACGTCGGCGGGCGGCGCGGGCGGCGGCAGCGCCGAGCGGTCGAGCTTGCCGCTGGTGGAGAGCGGCAGCGCGTCGAGTCTCACCCACGCGGTGGGGATCAGGTGCTCGGGGAGCGTGGCGCGCAGCCGGTCGCGCAGGCCGGGCGGGGGCTCGCCGACGACATAGCCGATCAGTCCGCCGTCGTGCCCGGTCACCACCGCGTCGCGGACGCCCGGCTGCTCGCGCAGGACCGCCTCGACCTCGCCGGGCTCGACGCGCATGCCGCGGACCTTGATCTGGTCGTCCAGGCGGCCGAGGAACTCGATCTCCCCGTTGCGCCGCCATCTGGCCAGGTCGCCGGTGGCGTACAGGCGGCTGCCCGGCGGGCCGTACGGGTCGGGGAGGAAGCGGTCGGCGGTGAGGCCGGGTCTGCCGGTGTAGCCGCGGGCCAGCTGGGTTCCGGCGATGTGCAGCTCGCCGGGGGTGCCGATGGGGACGGGGTTGAGGTGCCGGTCGAGGATGTGCAGGCGGGTGTTGTCCACGGGGCGGCCGATCGGGACGACCTCCTCGCCCGGGGTGCAGCGGTGCCAGGAGACGTCGACGGCGGCCTCGGTCGGGCCGTACAGGTTGTGCAGCTCGACTCCCGGCAACAGCTCGGCGAAGCGCCGTACCAGACCGGGCGGCAGGACCTCGCCCGAGCAGATGACCCGGCGCAGCGGGCCGCCGCCGCCCTTCTCGGCGAGGAACGGTTCGAGCATGGACGGCACGAAGTGGGCCGTGGTGACCTGCTCCTGGTGGAGCAGATCGCGCAGGTAGGCGGTGTCGCGATGGCAGTCCGGCCTGGCGATGACCACGGCCGCGCCGGCGACGAGCGGCCAGAACAGCTCCCAGACGGAGACGTCGAAGGTGGTGGGGGTCTTGTGCAGGACGCGGTCGTTGCCGTCGAGATGGTGGACGCGCTGCATCCAGCGCAGCCGGTTGACGATGGCCCGGTGGGAGACGGCGACGCCCTTGGGGCGGCCGGTCGAGCCCGAGGTGAAGATCACGTAGGCGAGGGCGTCCTCGGGGACGTCCACCGGAGCCGCCTCCAGCATCCGCTCGGCGTCCTCGACCAGCAGGCCGCCGGGGAAGGCCAGGTCCCGGTTGGTGACCACCAGGGTCGCGCCCGCGTCGGCGAGCATGCCGCGCAGACGCTCCTCCGGATGGCCGGGCTCCAGCGGCAGGTAGGCGCAGCCCGCCGCCAGCACGCCCAGCAGCGCGACGGGCAGGTCCAGGCACCGGGACAGGTGCACGCCCACGGGCTGGTCCGGGCGGGCTCCGGCGGCCCTGAGCGCGGCGGCGACGCGCTGGGCGCGCTCGGTCAGCTCGCGGTAGGTCAGCCAGGAGCCCTCGAAGCCCGCCGCGGGCGCGTCGGGGGTGCGGGCGGCCTGCTCGAAGACCAGGCCGTGCAGGGTGCCGCCGGGATGCCGGCGCGCCGTCGCGTTCCACCCGTCCACCAGCGCCTGCTCGTCCGCCGTACGGATCTCCAGCTCGCCCACCGGCACGTCCGGCGCGGTCACCGCCCACTCCAGCAGCGCGACGAACCGCGTCGCCAGCCGCGCGACCGTGTCCGCGCCGAACAGCGCCCGGTTGTAGACGAACCGCGCCGTCATCCCGCCGGTGGTCTCGGTGACGTGCAGCTCCAGGTCGAAACGGGTGGTCGGCGACTCCAGGCGGAACGGCTCGGGCGCCGCACCCTCCCGGTGGCCGCGCAGCGCGAACAGCGCCTGCGCCACCGGCGGCCGGCCGACGTCCCTGCTCAGGTCCAGCTCGGCGACGAGCTTCTCGAACGGCAGCTCCTGGTGGGCGTACACGTCCAGCGCCGCATACCTGGTGCGCTCCAGCAGCTCCGCGAACGTCGGATCGCCCGCCAGCCGCGCCCGGAACGGCAGCAGGTTCTCGAACAGCCCCACCAGACCGGCCAGCTCCGGCCTGCTCCGCCCCGCCACCGGCGAGCCCACCGCGAAGTCCCGCTGCCCCGACCAGCCCGCCAGCAGCGCCTGGAAGGCGGCCAGGAACGCCATATGGGTCGTCGCCCCCTGCTTCCCGGCCAGCAGCTTCACCGCCGAGGTCAGCCGCTCCGCCAGCCACACCTCGTACCAGGCGCCCGCGTACCCCTGCCGGGCCGGGCGCGGCGCGTCCAGCGGCAGGTCGAGCGCCGGCAGCCCGTCCAGCTCGGCCCGCCAGAACGCCAGATGCCGCTCCAGGTACGGCCCGGCCAGCCGCTCCCGCTGCCACAGCGCGTAGTCGCCGTACCGCACCGCGGGCCCGGGCACCGGCCCTGACGCCAGCAGCTCCCGCATGATCAGCTCCGCCGACCAGGCGTCGCACACGATCTGGTGCACCGCGATCAGCAGCGCGTGCTCGTCCGGCGCGTACCGCACCAGCGTCGCGCGCAGCAGCGGCCCCTCGGCCAGGTCGAAGGCGAGCGCCGCGTCGGCGCTGAGCACACTCCTGGCCAGCCCCGGCCCCTTCACCCTGACCACCCGCAACGGCACCTTCGGCGCCGCGGCGACCCGTACCCGGGGCAGCCCGTCGGCACCCGGCGGGAAGGTCATCCGCAGGCTCTCGTGCCGGGCCACCAGCGCGTCCAGCCGTGACCGCAGCAGCTCGGCGTCCACCGGGCCGCGCAGCCGGGCCGAGACGGGCAGCGTGTGGGCGCCCGTGCCCGGCGAGAACCGCTCCAGGAACCACATCCGCTCCTGGGCGAACGACAGCACTCTGGGGCCGCCTCCGGGGTGGCGGGGGATGAGCGCGTCCGCGCCCGTCCAGGGGAACCGCTGTTCCACGTCCTCACCGTCCACGCTCGGGCAGAGACACAGTCCCTAGGCAAAATAGGACGGCGACCCGACGATGTCGATCCGCTGCGACCGGGAAGCCGTCCTTCCCACGTCGAGTGCACAGGTCAGAGTGCCTGCCGGATGGCGAATGTGCGGGTTGGTCCCGATCATTTCTGGTTGTTTTAAGTCGTGGTGCTGACCCCTGATGGCAGCACTTCGGCTGAAGGCTCTTGACGTCTGATCGGGCAGGACGGAACATCCGCAGTATGGATGAGAAACCCCAAGCAACTACCTCTGAGGGTAAGCACATGCGACTACGGTTCGTGGGTAGCACGTCCAATCAGGGTGGATGCCCCACGATCTACGAGACGGATCGTGGCACCTTGGTCATCCAAGGCATGCAGGTAACGGACCCTGCCACGCTGTCCGACGCACGAGACATCCTCGCCGGCGAAGCGTTCGTAGAGGTTCCCAAGGAGTTGTTCAAGTTCCTAGGGTGATCAGCATGGATCTAGTGTCTGGTGACGAGTTCGTGAGGCTCTTTTCCTCGTTCAAGGCTTCTGCGTTCCGCTTGGAGACGCGGGAGCGCTATCACCTGGCCAAGGATGAAGAGGAACCGCTTCGGCGGTTCCTCGCTGGTGAGCCCGAGGACATGAGCTGGATGGGAGAGTGGCATGACCTCATGCGGGAGCATGCAAGGCATGGTCGAACCTTTCGCCGCGTCCGCGTGGTTTCACGCCCATTCTCCGAGTACACCCGGTTCAGCATGGCTGTGGCACGGCACAGCATCCCCGCCGGGGATCAGATCCACTATCTCGATCGGGCTGAGGCCGGACGACTGGGCCTGCCTGAGGCGGACTGGTGGTTGTTCGACGATGAACGCCTCGCCCTCCTCCACCTGGACGAGAAAGACATCCTTCATGGAGCCGAGATCATCACGGATCCCGAAGCCGTTGAGAGGCATCGCCGCTGGCGTGACGTTGCCTGGCAACATGCGATCCCCCTTGAGGAGTTCGTGAATCTCGGTGCGTGACATTGCCCGCGCCCGTCAGCAGATGGGAGCACAGCTCAAGGAACTACGGCTAGAGGCCGGTATGACCGGGCGGAAGCTTGCCGCCCGGTATGGCTGGCAGGCTTCCAAGGTCAGCAAGCTTGAGAACGGTCGCCAGACACCGTCGGAAGCCGACATTCGCGCCTGGTGTGACGCTGTGGGCAGACCGCAAGACGTGCCGAACCTCATCACTTCGCTACGCGCAATGGAGACGCTGTACGCCGAGTGGCGGCGGCAGCTAAGGCTTGGCACCACGACCGGGCAGAAGAGTTGGGCAGACATGGAAGCGGAAACCGCATCGTTCCGCGTCTTTGAGTCTGTTCTCATCCCTGGACTGCTACAGACGAGCGAGTACGCACGCCTAAGGCTCTCGCAGGTGATCGCCTTCCACGACATCCCCAATGATCTGGATGACGGCGTGGCAGCACGCATTCGCCGCCAAGAAGTTCTGTACGACCGAGGGAAGTCGTTTCACTTCCTGCTGTTGGAGAGTGCTCTACGACTCGGTATGGCCCCTCCTGACATCATGCTCGACCAGTTGGACCGGCTGATCGCCGTTGCGCTCATGCCCCGCATCCGGCTTGGCATCGTGCCCATGCACGCGCAGTTGCCTTTCGCTCCACAACACGGGTTCTGGATCTTCGACCAGCGAGCGGTACACGTCGAGACGGTAGCGGCGGAGCTGACCTTGACCCTTCCAGAGGAGATCGAAACATACTCCCGGCTCTTCGGCTGGTTGGCCGAAGTTGCCCACTACGGGCCTCACGCTCGACAAGTCATTACCCGGGCGATGGAAGACCTGAGTAGTGCTCAGAGTTCCGAGCTTTCCTGAGAACCTGGACCACTTGAAGCAATTGCGAGCAACTTCCTTGTTGAAGGGTGTCGCAACTCCTTACCGTCGTTTGCATGACCCTCGCAGAGACACTGCCCCTTGAGGAGCGCGTCTGGCTCGTCGGTGAACTCGCACCTGAGGAACGGGACGCGACAGGCCCGACACCTGCCTCGGCGCCGAGGCCGACTTGGTCGCGTGAGGAGTATCGCGCCCAGATGCTCAGACTTGGCATCACGGAGACGCGCGACGAGTCCGTTTTGGGGATGGACGGGTACATCGCTCTGGCTGGGGCGTGCGGGATCTTGGAGAAGCGTCCGACCATCGGATGGGTTATCGATGCCGACGGGGTCTGCCGCCCCTCCGGGTCGGGTGCGGCATGACCGCGGCCACTGGCTTTCGCGTGCCCTTCGTCATCGGGTTCACGGGGGAGGTTGAGCGACATCACCCCCTGATGTGGATGCAGAGTTGGGACGGGATGCGGCTGGCCTATGACGCCTTGCCGAGTAGGGGTGACTACAGCCATGGTGTGCTGCGTCTTCGGCAGAGTCAGAAGCGGACGGGGCGACCGGACTTCAAGACGGTCAACACCCGCAGGCAGTGGCGGTGCATGGAAAAGCGGCTGTGCCAGGTGTGCGGGCGCTCGGCGGTCGACCGGGACACGGGCCGGACCTGGTGGCTTCTGTCGTCTACCGGCGACGGCGACTATGGCGACGGCTACACCAACGCGCCGCCGACGTGCCGGGCGTGCATCCCCGAGGCGATCGCCTTCTGCCCGCACCTGCGGCGCAACGCCGAAGTCTTCACCGTGGGCCGCTGTTCTCTGTACGGGGTGCGCGCGGACGTGTTTCTGCCCTACCTGGCACCGATCCAGCCAGCCGAGCGCAATGTCGTCTTGAGGTTTGATGATTACAGCCTTCCGCACGCGATAGCCCGCGAACTGCTGGTCCGGTTGAGCGACGTGCAACCCGCGCAGATCGGCGTTCATGAGCAAGCTGCGTGAACCCCCAAGACGCGCGGCTGATGGTCAGCGGAGTGGGGTTGGCCGCCAGCCGTGCTACCACCTCGGGCCGCCTGGTCCGAGCGGGAAGGAGGCAGTCAGATGGATCTGTACGCCAACGAGCTCGGCTCGCTGGAGTTCCGCCGAGCGT